>DATMRC010000113.1:0-3884 GCA_035567075.1 Steroidobacteraceae bacterium | reverse complement strand
AACCGCGCGCCTTTCGATGTCGCCGAGGGCGAGTCGGAAATCGTCGCGGGTTTTCACGTGGACTATTCGGGCATGGCATTCGCGCTCTTCTATATCGCCGAATACTGCAACATGATTTTGATTTCGGCGTTGACCGTAATTTTCTTTTTCGGCGGGTGGCTGTCGCCGTTCGACGGCTGGTTGCCTCAGGATTCGTGGCTGGCCGCTCCGAGTTTCTTTTGGTTCGGACTGAAGACTCTGGGCCCGATGTTCATGTTCCTGTGGTTAAGAGCGACTTTCCCGCGCTATCGCTACGATCAAATCATGCGCCTGGGCTGGAAGGCGTTGATTCCGGTCACGCTGGTGTGGCTATTGGTCGAGGGCCTCATGGTTTATTTCCATGTGGGTCCCTGGAAGGGGCATCTGTAATGGCAGGCATTCGCAGCTTCTTCAAAACCTTTCTGCTCTGGGAGCTGTTGCTTGGTCTGGTGGTGACACTAAAGACCATGTTCAAGCCCAAAATCACCCTGAATTATCCGGAGGAGAAGGCGCCGCAGAGCAATCGCTTCCGGGGCCTGCACGCTTTGCGCCGCTACCCCAATGGCGAGGAGCGCTGCATTGCCTGTAAATTGTGCGAGGCGGTTTGCCCGGCACTTGCCATCACCATCGAGTCGGACGTGAGCAGCGACGGCACACGCCGCACCACCCGCTACGACATCGATCTCTTCAAGTGCATCTACTGCGGCTTCTGCGAAGAGGCATGCCCCGTGGACGCGATCGTGGAAACGCGGCTGCACGAATACCATATGGAGAATCGCGGCGAGAACATCATGAGCAAGGACAAGCTGCTCGGTATCGGCGAGCGCTATGAAGCCATGATTGCGGCGGACCGCGCCGCCGACGCGCGGTACCGCTGATGTTTCCGACGCTACTGTTCTTCTTGTTCGCCGCGGTGCTGGTCGGCGCGGCGCTGGGGGTGATCCTGTCGCGAAACCCGGTGTACTCGGCGCTGCTGCTGGTGCTGTGCTTTTTCAACAGCGCTGTCATTTGGGTGATGCTGGATGCCGAGTTCCTGGGGATAGTTCTGGTCTTGGTGTACGTCGGCGCCGTCATGGTGCTGTTCCTGTTCGTGGTGATGATGCTCGACATCAACCTCGAACAGCTGCGCAGAGAGTTCGTCGGCTACTGGCCTTTGGCAGTGGCCGTCGCCGGCTTCGTCATGTTCGCGATGATCAATGTCATCGTCGTGCGGCATCTGGGCGGCATCGAATTGCAAACTGCGCCGCTGCTCGCTGCCGACTACTCCAATACGCGCGCTCTCGGCGTCCAATTGTTCACCCGCTACGCCTATCCGGCGCAGGTGGCGGCGATTATTCTGCTGGTGGCCAGCATCGCCGCCATCGTATTGACACTGCGTCAACGCGTCGGGCACAAACCGCAGGACATCGCCAAGCAGGTTGCGGTGCGGGCGAAGGACCGTGTTCGAATCGTCAAAATGGCTGCCGAGAAGAAACCATGATTACGCTCACCTATGTGTTGGCATTGTCCGGAATCCTATTTTCCATCGCGGTTGCCGGCGTGTTCTTGAATCGCAAGAACATCATCATTTTGCTGATGTGTATTGAACTCATGCTGCTGGCGGTCAATTTCAATTTCGTGGCTTTTTCCCGCTATCGCGGCGACATCAGCGGTCAGATATTCGTATTCTTCATTTTGACGGTCGCGGCCGCCGAGGCGGCGATCGGCCTGGCGATTCTGGTGGTGCTGTTCCGCGAACGCCGCAGCATCGACGTCGAAGATCTCGACTCGCTGCAGGGCTGAGGCCGCAATGGAGTCGACTTATCTTACGATCGCGCTCGCGCCCCTGGTGGCGTGCATCATTGCCGGGTTGTTCGGTAAAACCATCGGCAGGGTCGGTGCGCACAGCATCACCATATTGGGCGTTGCGATCTCCTGCGCCCTGTCGTTTGAAGTGCTTTATAAAATGTTGTTCGAACAAATGGCGCCCTTCAACGGCATCGTGTATACCTGGATGCTCTCCGATGGCCTGCACATGGAGGTGGGATTTCTCGTTGATCGTCTCTCCGCATTGATGATGGCGGTGGTGACCTTCGTATCGCTGATGGTGCACATCTATACCATCGGCTACATGCATGATGACGACGGATATCAGCGTTTCTTCAGCTACATCTCGTTGTTCACCTTTTCGATGCTGATGCTGGTGATGTCGAACAATTTCATGCAGTTGTTCTTCGGTTGGGAGGCCGTGGGTGTCGTCTCCTATCTCTTGATCGGATTTTGGTACACACGGCCCACCGCCATTTTCGCCAGCCTCAAGGCATTCCTGGTCAATCGGGTCGGGGACTTCGGCTTTGTGCTCGGCATTGCAGCGGTGCTGCGCTACACCGGATCTCTGGACTACGCGACCGTGTTTGCACACGCCGGCCAAATCGCGGCGGCACAGATTCACATCAGCGGCACGCTCGCATGGCCGGCGATCACCTTCACCTGCATTTGCTTGTTCATAGGCGCCATGGCCAAGTCCGCCCAAGTGCCGCTGCATGTGTGGCTGCCGGATTCGATGGAGGGCCCGACGCCGATCTCGGCGCTCATTCACGCCGCCACCATGGTGACGGCCGGCGTATTCATGGTGGCGCGCATGTCGCCGCTGTTCGAGCTGTCGGAAACCGCGCTGTCGTTCGTGTTGATCATCGGCGCAACCACGGCATTCTTCATGGGCCTGATCGGCATCGTGAGCAACGACATCAAGCGCGTCATCGCGTACTCCACTCTGTCGCAGCTGGGCTATATGACGGTTGCCTTGGGGGTGTCGGCCTACGGCGCCGGAATTTTCCATCTCATGACCCATGCCTTCTTCAAGGCCCTGCTGTTTCTGGCGGCCGGCTCGGTGATCATCGCCATGCATCATGAGCAGGACATGCGCAAGATGGGCGGTTTGAGAAAATACATGCCCATCACATACTGGACGTTTTTGGTGGGCAGCCTGGCGCTCATCGGCTTTCCCGGCAGTGCGGGGTTCTTTTCCAAAGATTCTTTGATCGAGGCGGTGGCGGCCTCGCATCGGGCCGGCGCCGGCTACGCCTATTTCTGCGTGCTCAGCGGCGTCTTTATCACCGCGCTCTACACCTTCCGCATGTTCATCATGACCTTTTTGGGCAAGGGGCGGATGGATCCGCATACCGAGGAGCATCTTCACGAAAGTCCCTGGGTAGTGACCGTGCCCTTGATTCTGTTGGCAATCCCGTCGGCGTTCATCGGCTGGTTCACCGTCAAACCGGTCTTGTTTGGAAATTTCTTCGCAGGCGCGATCCACGTCGCTCCCGCAAACAATGTGCTGCAACGCATCGGTGAGGAATTCCACGGCTCAGGCGCTTTTGTCTGGTCGGCGCTGTCCGAGTGGCCGGTCTGGATCGCGGGAATCGGCGTGCTCGTCGCGTACGTGTTTTATTTGTGGCGTCCGGCGCTGGCCGATTCGGCACAGCGCTCCTTCAAGTGGTTGTACAGCGTATTGGTCGATAAATTCGGCTTCGACTGGTTCAACGAACATGTGATCGTGCCTTGTGCTCGATCGTTGGGCGGGGGGCTGTGGCGTTTCGGGGATCAGCTCGTCATCGATGACGGGCTGGTCAACGGCAGTGCGCGCAGCATCGGCTGGCTGGGCTCCGTCATGCGCTACGCGCAGTCGGGATACCTGTATCACTACGCATTCGCGATGATCTTGGGGTTGGCCTCCCTGCTGATGTGGCTGATATGGCGAACCTGATGTTCGGCGGCCATCTATTGTCGGTGTTGATCTGGCTGCCGGTGATTGGCGGCGTGGTGGTGCTGGGCTTGGGAGATCGTCCGGACCTCGCCAGGTGGTTCTCGTTGGCTGTCAGCGCTAT
>DATMRC010000112.1:0-72052 GCA_035567075.1 Steroidobacteraceae bacterium | reverse complement strand
GCTGCCACGACTCGCTCAAGGTTCTGCTCCTTACTTCGGGCGCCGGGGGCCCCGCCGGGCCGCCTTAGCAACCTTCTTGGCGGCAGGCCTCAGCGCCCTGGCAGCCAGCTTAGGTGTAGCGCGCACGCGGCTGAGCCGCTTCGCGATCGCGGCGCCCATTTCCGCCGGCGAGCGCACCGTAGTGATGCCGGCCGCTTCGAGCGCCGCGAACTTTGCCGCCGCCGTACCCTTGCCGCCTGCGACGATGGCGCCAGCGTGCCCCATGCGCTTGCCCGGAGGCGCCGCGACGCCGGCGATATAGGCGACCACCGGTTTGCTGACATTCTTGTGAATGAAGGCCGCTGCGGCTTCCTCGTCGCTGCCGCCGATCTCGCCCACCATGAGGATTCCCTCGGTTCTTGGGTCCTTTTCGAATAAATCCAGGACATCAATGAAATTCATGCCGCGCACCGGATCACCGCCGATGCCCACACAGGTGCTTTGGCCCAAACCGTTGTTGGTGGTTTGAAACACGGCCTCGTAGGTCAGCGTGCCGGAGCGGGAAACGATGCCCACGCGCCCTTTCTTATGAATGAATCCCGGCATGATGCCGATCTTGCATTCATTCGGGGTGATGATGCCGGGACAGTTCGGGCCGATGAGCCGGGTCGCGTAGCTGGCGAGGGTCGCCTTGACGCGCACCATGTCATTGACCGGGATGCCCTCGGTGATGCAGACGATCAGCTCCGCACCCGCATCCGCCGCTTCCAGGATGGCATCCGCCGCATATGGCGCCGGCACATAAATCATGCTCACGGTGGCGCCGGTTTTCGCCATCGCCTCCCTGGCGGTATCGAACACCGGCAGGCCGAGGTGCTTTTCGCCGCCACGCCCGGGCGTGACGCCGCCCACCAGCTTGGTGCCATACGCCAGGCATTGCTCGGAATGAAACGTACCCTGTTTGCCGGTAAAACCCTGGCAAATCACCTTGGTATTCTTGTTGACCAGAATGCTCATTTGCCGGGCTCCGCTAGGCTGACCGCTTTGACGGCCGCATCCGTGAGATCGCTCGCCGGCGTGATGGCAAGGCCGCTGCTCGCCAGCAGCGAGCGCGCCAGCGGCGCGTTGGTGCCCTCGAGGCGCACGATGACCGGGATGCTCACCCCCACCTCTTTGACGGCGGCGATGATGCCCTCCGCAATCATGTCGCAGCGGACGATGCCGCCGAAAATATTGATCAGGATCGCGGTCACCTTGGGGTTGGACAGAATCAATTTGAACGCCGTCGAGACGCGCTCCTTGGTGGCGCCTCCGCCCACGTCCAGGAAGTTGGCAGGCTTTCCGCCATGCAGCTGTATGAGGTCCATGGTTGCCATGGCGAGACCCGCGCCATTGACCATGCAGGCAATATTACCGTCCAGCGACACATAATTGAGCTCGTGCTCCGCGGCCTTGCGCTCCATGGGATCTTCTTGCGAATCATCGCGCATTTTGGCCAGAGATCCCTGGCGAAACAGGGCGTTATCTTCGATGTTGATCTTCGCGTCCAGGGCAAGGAGTTCCCCGTCCGCAGTCACGATCAATGGATTGACCTCCACCAGGCTGGCATCGCGCTCCAAGTACAGCTTGTAGATGGCGTGCGCGATTTTTCCGAATTGCGCGACCTGCGCGCCACCAAGTCCCAAGCCATAAGCCAGTTGCCGGCATTGAAAGTCCTGCAGCCCGGCTGCCGGATGCACATTGATGCGAATGATCTTTTCCGGGGTGTGTTCGGCCACTTCTTCGATGTCCATCCCGCCCGCCGCCGAGGCGACAAACGCAAGGCGGCCGGCATCGCGATTCAGCACCAGGCTGAAGTAAATCTCCCGTGCGATCTTCGAACCCAGCTCCACGTACACCTGGTGCACCGGCAATCCTTCCGGGCCGGTCTGGTGCGTAACCAGCCTCGTGCCCAGCATCGCCTGTGCAGCCGCGCGAACTGCTGGCAGATCCTTGGCGACTTTGACTCCCCCGGCCTTACCGCGGCCGCCTGCGTGCACCTGGGCCTTGACCACCCACAGAGAGCCGCCCAACCCCTTGGCCGCGGCTTCTGCAGCTTCCGGCGAGTCCGCCACCTGTCCTTTCGGGACCGGGATGGCGTATTGGGCAAATAGCGCCTTCGACTGATACTCGTGCAGGTTCATGAAGCTCCTTCGGTTCAACAGATCGCGTAAGGCGCGCTATTCTGAATTAAGCTTAAGGCGAGCGCAAAACAGGCAGTCGCAACAACTTGAACCGCCAGATCGAACGCAACGACTTAAGTCCAGCGCCCAATTGGCGCGTGCTCGGTGTCCTCAATTTGTTTCGAGTCTTGGTGCCGCTGCTGCTGCTCGGCCTGTATTCGTTGGGCGGCGCGCGCGGCTTTGCGGTTTATTCCGCGCGGCTGTTCTTCGGTGCCACGATATTTTATCTGTGTTTCGGCCTGGGCAGCGTCATTTTGGTGCGACGAAGGGTGGAAAGCGCCAACGTGCAGACCATCCTGCAGGCAACGGTCGACATGCTGGTACTGGTCGTGCTTTTGCATACCTGCGGCGGGGTGGCCAGCGGCTTAGGTTTGCTGTTCCTGGTGCCGGTTGGAGGGCTGGCCTTCCTGCTGCCGCCGCGCAGCGCCCTGTTCCTTGCAGCCGTTGCCGCGATCGCCGTGCTTGCCGACACGATTTGGCAGCAGTTGGGCGGCATATCCGACACCAATTCCTATGCCACGGCGGGTTTGCTTGGCGTGATGTTGTTTGTTGTCGCAGCCGCCGCGAGCGTCGCCGCTGGCCGCATGCGCGAGAGCGAGGATTTGGTCCGTCAGAAGGACCTCGATCTGGCGAACATGGCCGAGCTATCCCAATACATCGTGCAGCATCTGCGCGAGAGCCTGCTGGTAGTCGACGGCGCCGATAAGATTCGACTCATCAATGAGTCGGCGGCGGAAATTCTAGGCGACAATCATGCCGTCCCGGGAGCGCTGGTGGGCGAGGTGTCGCCACGCTTGCTGTATTCGTTGTCCACATGGCGGCAGCGCGATCAAAGCGAGAATACTCCGTCGACCTTCGTGGCGGCCGACGGTGCGCGCGTGATTCAGCCGCATTTCGCGCCGCTCGGAAGCATGCCCGGACCCACGCTGATCTTTCTCGAAGACACGAGCCTCATGGCCGAGCGCGTGCAGCAAGGCAAGCTTGCCTCGCTCGGCAGGCTGTCCGCGAGCATCGCCCACGAGATTCGCAACCCGGTCGGCGCCATGAGCCATGCCGGGCAACTGCTGGCCGAAAGCGCCGCCATCGGACCCGATGAGCGCAGATTGACCGACATCATTCGCAACAACTCCAACCGTGTCAGCACCATCGTCAACAATATCCTGCAGTTGTCGCGGCGCGATGCAACGAAGCCGTCGCGCCTGAGTCTGGGCGATTGGTTTGAAGAATTCTTGGCCGAATTCTGTGAAACCATGCAGACCCGCAAATCGCAGATCGCAATTGACGAAGAGTCCGATGATCTCGAAGTGCTTTTCGATCCCAGCCAGCTGCACCAGGTGGTCTGGAATTTGTGCGACAACGCCCTGAAATACGGCGAGACTCGCGACGGAATCAACGTCGAGATCAAGCTCGGCCGGATGAGTTCCAGCAACCGGCCGTATCTTGACGTCGCCGATCGTGGCCCCGGCATCGAGCCGCAGGCGGTCGATCGCATTTTTGAGCCCTTCTTTGCGGGTCGTAAAGGCGGTACCGGCCTGGGGCTTTTCATCGCTCGCGAATTGTGCGAATTGAATCACGCCATACTGCTGTACGAGCCTCGGGAAGGCGACGGCAGCATATTTAGAATCGTCTTCAGCGATCCGCAGCGCTGGGAGGAGTAGCAGCTTCGGCAATCAACTCGAATCGCGGGTAGCGCTCGCCGGGCCTCGCGCGGCGCTGATCCGAAGGACCCAAGTACCATTGTTCGTAAGCGGGGCCGGTGCTTACCCGCCGGGCGGCGGGCCAATTCGTGAGTACCATCTTCTCGTCCAGCTCCCCTCCGCGGCTGGCGAGGTATAAGTCGGCATCCCTCAAATAAGGGTCCATCTGCACCATGTCCGCCACATAGAAACCACGCCTCGGGCGAATGAAGTAGACATTGTTGCCCGGGCGCTTCGGAGCACCGAGTTGCGCCAAGTGCTGGGAAATGAACTGCTGGATCTCGTTCAATTGGAATGGAACCATGATCACCAGGCTCAAAATCGCACACGCCCCCGCAAACGAAGCAGTTTTTGGATTCGCGACTGGTCTATTGGTCATTGCACAGCCAGCCAGGATCGGGATCACCCCCCAAGCTGAATGAAAATAACGATAGCCCCAGCCGTGCCCTTGATCGAAGGTGACAAATAGATATCCCAGGAATGTAAGGACCGCGGAAGCCGTCAGCAGGCGCACCTTGGAGTTTTCGCGGTAGCGAATGCAGCCAATGATTGCGAATACGAACAGGCAGGGCACCGCCCACACCCACATTTTTACGAAGGAAGCTGCACGCGTATTGAGTACGGCTAGCGTTGGCCAGGTAAAAACGCCGTGGACCAGACCGCTTGTGCCGGACAGTGTTTGGCCCGCGGATCCGATATCGGCCCGCAACCACAGCCACCCCAATCCAAAACCGATTCCCGGCAGATAGCCGAGAATCAATGGCAGGCAAAGACGCCGCTGCCCGCGGTCGAGCACCATGGCAAGCAGCCATGGAATTGCGAACAGCGTGTGCGGAAGCGGATTGTGCAGGATCAGGGCCAGCGAACCCGTGAGACCCGCGCAGAATGCCCGGTACCCATTCGGCCGCTGCAGCAGCGCTGCGAAAAGCAGATTCGCAGTCAGATGCGACTGCAACGAATAGTATGAAATGGCGTTCGCTGCGAAGGCAGCGGAGGCCAGCGCGAACAGCAATGCCCATCCCGCGGCCAGGCGTTCATGTGTGATCTCCTTGGTTATCCGATGCATGAGCAGCAATGCCAGCCCAGCGAGGCAGGCATTGCACAGCCACTGCGCCTGAAGATATTCGAAGGGCGCCAGCAGCAGGGCAAACCCGGGCCAATATTCTTCAATGACCCTGCCGGTTTCGGGCGACGCGACGAGAAATTCGCCGTTGAAGCCGCGCACCACGAGCCAATCGATGTAGCTTGGCGGCAGCTGCGCGGAAAGATGCCCGGCAGCGAATATCTTCGCTTGAAACACAGCTGCGTATTCGTCCATGGACAGCGGGTAGTTGTGGTAGACGGCGACGGCCCCGAGCGCGAATAGTGCGATGCTCGCCACGGCCACCCAAACCGCGCGTTCTTCCAGAACCTCTACAAGCCGCAATACCGGCGCCGGCCGATTCCACAACGCAGCCAGGCAGCATATCGCCACAGATATCCATGCCGCCTTCAGGTCCGGCATCAGTAGAAATCGGAAAATCGGCGAAAAGCCCACGCTGAAGAACAAGATGTGATCGAGCATATAAAAATATGCAAGGCACATCACCGAGAGCACCATCCCCGCCCAAATGACGCGCTGACCGATGGCCCTGGTTTCCGTCATAATTACATGTTTACACATCAGATATACCAATGCACTCGATGCGCCCTCCGTTACAGAAAATTCTGGTCGCCTCGAGCCTAGCGCTGCTGCTGTTCGTGCTGTGGGTGCTGATGCGCGGCTATCAGGGTTTTGCCGGCGATGCGCAAATCTATGCTTTTCAAGCATTGGCAAGGATCCACCTAGGGCTATCGACGGATCTCTATCTCTCGAATACCTCACAGGACCAGTACACGGTGTTTTCACCGTTCTATGCCTGGTTCATACGCTGTATCGGCTTGGAGAGCGCAGCTCGGCTGCTGACGCTTTTTTTCACGGCGTGGCTAATTGCAGCGGCATGGATGGTGGCCGTCGGCACAATTGAAAGCGGCGGCGCAAGCGACGCCGAGGCGAACGGCGCCGCGTGGTTGGGAGCAGCCTTTCTCGTGATCGCCGCGGGCGACTACGGTGCCGCAGGCGTGTTCCGAATTTCCGATTCTTTCTTGACTGCGCGGCTGCCCGCCGAGGCCCTGGTCGTTACTGCAATGGCTTTCTATTGCCATGGAAGGAGGATTCTCGGCTTTGCGTTGGCGATTGCGGCGCTGTTCGTTCATCCCCTCATGGCATTGCCCGGGATTCTGCTGTTGATTTGCCTGTCGCTTCCCGTCCGCTTGAGCCTTATCGGCGCAATCGTGGGAGTTTTTGCCGCACTTGGCGCCGCGCTTGCCGCGGTGAGCCTGCCGGCAGCCGCGCAGGTCTTGACCGTCATGGACGCCGACTGGCTCGATGTGGTCCGCGAACGATCGCAATTTCTTTTCTTGCAGCTCTGGTCGCTGCGCGACTGGGACATCAGCTTGCGTCCGCTGATTTATTTAACATTCATTGCAACGGCCATAAAGGAAGCGCCAATACGCCGAGTCTGCCTCGCCGGCCTGATCGTCGGCGGCTGCGGATTTGCGGTGGCGCTCATCGGGTGTCTGATTGGACCGATCGCCGTGTTGGTGCAAGGTCAGGCTTGGCGCTGGGAGTGGATAGCCTGTTTTTTGAGCGTTCTCCTATTGCCCGCCACGCTGTTGCGCATTTGGCGCGATGAACCCTGTGGGCGGCTTTGCGCCGTGTTGTTGCTCGGTGGATGGGTGGTTTCAGCCCTCGGCGGCACAGGCTGCGTTCTGTTGGCACTGATTCTCTGGACGCAGCGTATGCGCGTGGGTGCCCGCACGGTTGAGTATTTTCGCTGGATGGCCCTGCTCGGCGCCTTCGTGCTCCTGGCGTGGATCATCAGCGCTTCGGTGGGCCATGGCTCCGTGGCCTTGAACAGGATTGGCGGCATACTGGCAGCGCAAGTCGCCGCTGCTGCGCTATTCGCGCTTCTGTGGTGGTGGCTGCGCGGCGCCGTGCGTCCGCGCGCGCCATTGATCGTGTCCGCGGCGCTGCTCGTGGCGTCGATATTCATCGTTCCCGCCTCGTTCACGCAGGCGCGCACTCTGGGCTCCGACGCCAAGGAATTCTCAGACTGGTCAGATGCAATTCCTGCGGACAGCACTGTGTTCGTCGCGCCGGCGCGCGACGTCGGATCGTTCGTATGGTTTAGCTTGAGACGCCCGAATTATCTGGCACTGGACCAATCGGCCGGAGTGGTCTTCTCGCGCGCGACCGCGCTCGAGATCCGCCGCAGATCAGAGGTGTTGCTGCCCCTGACGCAACCGACCTGGAAGATCTTATCCGGGATCCGCCGGCACGCCGCCAAACTCAAGGAGGATGCGCCTCCCACCCGCCCTCTCACTGCGGCCTCGTTAATCGAGGTGTGCGGCGATCCCAAACTTGGTTTTGTCATCTCTCCGGAACATGTCGGATTCGCCGCGCTTCGCCATACCCGCGAGGGCGCTTGGAAGGATTGGAATCTTTATGACTGCCGGCAAACCCGACAAAAACCCTGAAAAGATCGCGGTCATCGCCGGTGCCGGGCCTGCGGGACTGACAGCCGCGCTCGAATTGCTGCGCCGCTCAAGCATCAAACCCATCGTATTCGAGTCAGACACTCAGGTCGGCGGCATCTCGAAGACCATAAATTACCGCGGCAATCGAATGGATCTCGGCGGCCATCGATTTTTTTCGAAATCGGACTGGGTGATGCGCTGGTGGCAGGAAATACTACCGGTCGCAGCCGTCCAACGGGCATTCGATGCACCGCTTCGCATCAACTACCAGCGCCAATCGCGGGATTGGGCACCTGAAGCCGCGGCACCCAGCTCCCCTGACGCCGTCATGTTGGTTCGTCAGCGCCTATCCCGGATCTTTTATCGGCGGCGCTTTTTCGACTACCCGCTGACGCTCAACACCGCCACCTTGAAGAATCTCGGCGTCATCGAAGCGATGCAGATCGGCTTGAGTTACGGTAGAGCGCAACTGCTCAGGAGGTCGCCGGAAAGCTCGCTCGAGGATTTCTTTATCAATCGATTTGGCAACCGCCTGTACCGCACCTTCTTCAAGGACTATACCGAAAAGGTTTGGGGCGTCCCGTGCCGGGATATTTCCGCCGAGTGGGGAGCGCAGCGAATCAAGGGATTGTCGGTGGCCAAGGCGATCGCGCATGCGATTGCGCGGCCATGGCGCAGCCCGGCGCAGATTTCGCAAAAACACACGCAGACCAGCCTCATCGAGAGGTTTCTGTATCCCAAGTTTGGACCCGGCCAGATGTGGGAGGAGGTCGAGAGGCAGGTGCGGGCGCGCGGCGGAGACATCTATCTTAAGAATCGCATAGTCGGCATCGAACGCGACGGCCACTGCGTGACGGCCGTGAACGTGCTCGATATCGCGACTGATTCGGTGCGGCGCGTGCCTTGCGATTATCTGCTCTCCTCCATGCCGGTTCGCGGCCTGGTTGAATGCTTGCGACCCGAAGATGCGCAAATTTCGCGGATAGCGGATGCCTTGCCCTATCGCGATTTCATGACCGCCGGATTGCTGCTGCGCCGGATGAACTCCCCTGCCGGCTCGCGCAATACCGGGCATCGCGTGCCGGAGGATCTTGGCACACGGCAGGACAATGGCATGCCGCCGGACAACTGGATCTACATCCAAGAACCCGACGTGCGAATCGGCCGTCTGCAGGTCTTCAACAATTGGAGCCCGGCGCTGGTTGCCGATGCCGGCACCATCTGGCTCGGGCTCGAATACTTCTGCCGCGAGGGCGATGACCTATGGTCCATGGACAACGGCCGGTTCATTGATTTTGCCGCCGCGGAACTGGAGAAAATCGGCCTCATCGATCGCGGCGAGGTCATCGACGGCACTCTGGTTCGCGTGCCGAAGGCCTACCCCGCTTACTTCGGCGCGTACCGCCACTTCGGCGCAATTCGCGCCTATTTGGACGGGTTTGCGAATCTTTATCCCATCGGCAGAAATGGCATGCACCGCTACAACAATCAAGACCACTCCATGTTGGCGGCGATGAGCGCAGTCAGCTCGATACTCGATGGCGGCCGCGGCAAGGCGGACATCTGGCGCATCAACGCGGAAGATGGCTATCACGAAGAAATCGAGGAACTCACCTGAATCCGGCGCAGCGGGCTCACCGGTGCCCGGCGCGCACGTGACGCGTTAGCGTTAGGAGCGGTTGGCTCGATAGCCGAGCTTGTAGATCGTTGCCAGCGTGGCGGCGACTGGCCGAGGCCAGAGGGTGTCAAAGATGGCGCGATCCTCGCGCTCGCGTGCTCGATTGGCGATTGTCGCCGTGGTCTCGCTCCCGGCGTGGACGCCCTTGGAAACCAAGCATTCGCGCACGTAAGCAAATCCGCCGGGCCGGCGCGCCAACTCCAGCCAGGCCGACCAATCCAGGTTGGTCTTAAACCCGTCCGGAAACCGGAATTCAGTCAGCATCCTGCGATTGAGCATCACACTCGGGCAGCAGATGGGGTTGCCGAGAGACAGCAGGCGCACCTTATCCAGCTCGTCGGCAATACATTCGCGTGCACCGAAGGCGCGGCGGCGCAAAGTGCGCTTGATGTGCACGTTGATGTTGGTTGGGCGTCGGCCGCGCGACGTGTGCTCGGAGAAATCGCAAAAGGCGAGGAGTGCATCGGGATGACGACGCAGCGCGCCACCAATTTCGGCAACATAGGACGGCGCGTAAAGATCGTCCTGATGGGCCAGGGTGACAAATGCACTCTTGGCCTGTGCAAATGCAAAATTCCAGTCGGCCGCAATGTCGCTGCGCAACGGATTGACATGCAGCGGAAGGGTGTACCGCTTTGCAAGCGCCGCCAGTTCCGCCGTTGGGGTAGAGGTCGCCAGAAAGATATCGCTGCGACTTGGCGTCTGGGCCAGCAGCGATTCGATCAGCGCGGCGAGGTTCGGTGCTGCGCGATATACCGGAATCGCAAACGTGTGGTCCACCTGATTTGGTCTCAAAAGCCTACGTTGCCGCGGTGTCGTGATCCTAGCATAGCGCGCACCATGCCCTGCCACGGGGACTCACGCTACAATACACCCATGCCCAAAGCCGCTGTCTTGGTTGTCGATGATGAACCGGATATTTGCGAATTACTGTCCATCACCCTGCAGCGGATGGACCTTGCTCCGCGAACGGCGAACACAGTGGCGGAGGCGCAGCGCTTGTTAAAGGCCGAGCGCTTCGATTTGTGCTTGACCGACATGCAGCTTCCAGACGGCGACGGTTTGGAACTGGCCGAATGGATGCAGCAATACACGCCGAGCGTACCGGTGGCAGTGATAACGGCACACGGCAATGTGGAGACCGCCGTACGCGCGCTCAAACTCGGGGCCTTCGATTTCGTCTCCAAGCCCTTGGATCTCATTGGCCTGCGCAAATTGGTGGCCACGGCAATCAAGTTATCGGGTACCAGCGACGGCGACACGAGCGTATTCGGCCCGCGTTTGCTCGGCGCCTCGCCGGCCATGCAAAACATGCGCGATATGATCGCGAGAGTTGCGCGCAGCCAGGCACCTGTACATATCTTTGGCGAGTCCGGCACGGGGAAGGAGTTGGTGGCAAAGCTCATCCACGAATCCGGGCCGCGCCGCGACGGCCCGTTTGTGCCGGTCAATTGCGGCGCGATTCCGACCGAGCTGATGGAAAGTGAACTTTTCGGCCATAAGCGCGGCAGTTTCACCGGCGCGGTCAGCGACAAAAAGGGGCTAATTCAATCCGCAGAAGGCGGGACTTTGTTTCTCGACGAAATCGCGGACTTGCCGCTGCATATGCAGGTCAAGCTGTTGCGGGTCATCCAAGAGAAGTCGGTGCGTCCGGTGGGCGAGCAGTTCGAGGTGGGCCTCGATGTGCGGTTTTTGTCCGCGACTCACAAGGTTCTTTCCCAGCTGGTTGCCGAAGGAAGATTCCGGGAAGACCTGTTCTATCGCATCAATGTCATCGAGCTGCGAGTGCCGTCGCTGCGCGAACGTCCCGAAGACGTGCAGGAACTGGCCGAAGCGGTACTGCGGCGGTTGGGACGGCGGATGAAGGTGACACCGCCAATGCTCGCCAAAGACGCATTAACAGCGCTGGAGTCCTATGCATTTCCCGGCAACGTCCGCGAACTCGAGAACATCCTGGAACGCGCGATCACTTTGAGTACCGGCGGTGAGATCCGCCTGGGCGACATTCAATTGCGGCCGAATCCGGCGGCCGCGCCGGCGGCAAATGCTCAAGGCGAAGGAGCCCTCGGCGATCATCTCGAGGAAATCGAACGCGACGCCATCCTCAAGGCACTCGAACAGACTCGATACAACAAGACGGCAGCCGCCAAAGTATTGGGTATGTCATTTCGCGCGCTAAGGTATCGGATCAAGAAGCTGGGAATCGAGTAGGGCAGTCGCGCACGAAGAGTGAGCACTCTCTCAAATTTGGGAAATTTGCCATATTCCGGTATCCCAGAGGTCCCGGGACCATAAACATGTAGGTTAGACTCAGGCTTCGGGTCATGTTATTTGGAAACCCAACAGCGATGAGTAACTGGTTCGACGCGCGCGAAGCAACCGAATTCGGCACTGCCTTGGCGGATCAATTTACCCGCAGTGTGCATTCGAGTTCTGCTGCGCTCCCTAACAAGAAAGGCGTACGCAATCAACCGATCGATGTATTGCAGCAGATTCTCGATCGGGCCGATTCAAACAATCTTAAGCTGAACTTCTACAAGAAGGCAAAGTTTGCCAACTCGTTCAAGTGGCGGTTGCTCGAAAACGGATTAAAAAAGGAGGTTGCCGATGAGGTGACCGAGAGAGTGCTGGTGCATCTGGCCCGCAACAAGGCCGCTTCGGCATTGGTGGGCGAATCAGCGGCGGGGGATGCGGATCGGACCCGCTCCGTCCGCCAGCTCTTGACCGATGGCAATAAGTGCATGTTTGAAGGCGCATATTCCGATGCAATTTCTATTTATCAGAAATTGCTTCAGCGCAATCCGCGCGATCCTGATGCGCTGAATAATCTTGGGGCGGCACTGGTCAAAATTGGCCTGTACGCGGAGGCGGAGGAACACTTTCGTGAAGCTACGCGATTGCACCCGGATTTCGCCTCTGCGCATAGTAATCTTGGGGAAGTGCTTCGAATACAGGGGCAATTTCAAGACGCGGAGAATTGGCTGCGACGAGCCGTTAAGCTAAACCCGAAGCATACTGACGCACGGAACAATCTTGGACTGACCTTCGTTTTTCTTGGCCGGCTTGGCGATGCGACGAATCAATTCAAGAAGTCGCTCAAGCTCGCCCCACAGAATGCGGGCGCGTTGTTTGGGATGGGGCACGTGGCGGCAATAGAAGGCCGCTTTGATGAAGCAAAGGCAATGTTTAATCGCGCGCTGCACGCCAATCCTCGAATGGCGAGCGCTTGGGCGAGCATGGCCGGCTTACGCAAGATGACGCCTTCTGATGGCGCCTGGCTGGAGCGTGCGCAGCAAATCGCCGCGAGCGGGATCTCGCCACTGGAGGAGGCCGATCTGCGCTTTGCGATTGGAAAGTATTACGATGACGTAGAGGATTTCACGCAGGCGTTTAAGAGCTACAAGGACGCCAACGAGTTGCAGAAGACCGCTGCCGCGGCCTATCAGCCACTCGCGCGTACCCAATTTGTCGACGACTTGATGCGCGTCTATACGCGCGAGTCCATGTCAAACGTGTCGCCGGCGTCTGATTCGATGAAGCCAATCTTCGTGGTCGGCATGCCGCGCTCGGGAACATCGCTCGTCGAACAAATCATCGCCTCTCATCCCTCTGTGAAAGGAGCCGGAGAATTAGGATTTTGGAGCCGCGCACTACAGGAACATGGAGCCGCCGTGCGGCAAGGGCTGCTCGACCTATCAACGAAGAAGAAACTGGCCGATGCCTATCTGCGCGCCCTGGAGGCTCGGTGCGGTGATTCTCCGCGGATCGTCGACAAAACACCCCTCAATTTCGACAATCTGGGCATCATTCATTCAGTTTTCCCGAAGGCTCGCATCATCTACATGCAGCGAGACCCGGTTGATACTTGTTTGTCGTGTTATTTCCAAAAGTTCAGTGCGGAAATGGACTTTGCCTCGGAATTAATCGACCTGGCGCACTTTTACAAGCAACACCAGCGCGTCATGGCGCATTGGCGGGCCCTGCTTCCGCCGGGAACGATTCTGGACGTGCCCTATGCCGAGTTGGTTGCCCATCAGGAGTTATGGACCCGAAAAATTCTGGAATTCCTGGGTCTCGAGTGGAATGAACAGTGTCTGGATTTCAATGCGACCAGCCGTCTTGTGGCAACCGCAAGCTTTTGGCAAGTAAAGCAACCCATCTTTGAGGGTTCCGTGGGACGTTGGCGAAACTACGAGAAGTTCATCGGTCCGTTGTTAGCGCTGCGAGATTGACTCAAATGTTGGCGGTACCCACATCGCCATCCAAATCGCGACCCAGGTCACGCAGTTGAAGGTTGTGCTTTGTGTGTCGAGGTTTAGAATCGGTCGCTATCATGATCAGGCCGAGCGACTTGATGGCAGCCAGACCAGCGAGTCGCGCCTCCCTGGAACTGACCATTCTCATGCCCTGCCTCAACGAGGCGGAGACTGTCGCGACATGCGTACGCAAGGCGCGCGGCTTTCTTGAGCGAACCGGCATCGAGGGTGAGGTGCTGGTCGCCGATAATGGGTCGACCGACGGGTCGCCTGAACTTGCCGACGCGGCGGGTGCCCGCGTGGTGCGCATTGCGCGCAAAGGCTATGGCAGCGCGCTGATCGGCGGAATTGACGCTGCCCGTGGGCGATTCGTGATCATGGCCGATGCCGACGACAGCTATGATTTTTCGCAGCTCGATCCGTTTGTCGATGCATTGCGGGCCGGCAACACGATGGTCATCGGCCATCGTTTTCGTGGTGGCATCAGGCCGGGCGCCATGCCGCTGATGCATCGTTACATTGGCAATCCAGTGTTGAGTTTCGTCGGGCGCCTGTTCTTCTCCTCCAGGATAGGTGACTTTCATTGCGGTCTACGCGGCTTCGATCGCGCGGCGGCGCTGCAATTGGGGCTGCGTGCCCCGGGTATGGAGTTCGCAAGTGAGATGATAGTCAAGGCGACCCTCGCCCGTTGGCGTATTGCCGAGGTGCCCACCGTTCTGTCGCCGGACGGCCGCACGCGGCCGCCGCATCTGCGCAGCTGGCAGGATGGGTGGCGTCACCTGCGCTTTTTGCTGATGATGAGCCCCCGCTGGTTGATGCTGTATCCAGGCGCGTGCCTGATCGGGATCGGTGCCGCGGCTGAACTCGTGATCCTGCATGGTCCGGTCGTCATCGGCGGTGTCGGATTCGACATCCACACCATGCTGTATGCCGCCGGCGTAACCATTCTGGGAGTACAGCTGGTGCTGTTCTCTTTATTAGCGCGCACCATCGGCGTACTGAAGAATCTCTTGCCGATGTCCCCTCCCCTGGCGCGATTTCTGCGCATCTTTAGCCTCGAGCGCGGGATTCTACTCGGCCTATCGCTCGGCCTTGCCGGTTTGGGTCTCGCGGCTTACTCGGTCGAGAGCTGGGCGCATGCGCGTCTGGCGGCGCTCGACCCGGCGACCATGATGCGCGTGGCGATCCCTTCTGTGACCTTGATGCTTGCGGGCGCAGAAATCATTTTCGCGTCGTTCCTGCTTGGATTTATCGATGTCCGCGCGACCAGCGCGGGCGATTCATGAGTCCGCCCGGGAGCGCGGCGCAGCACACGCTGCCGCTGAGTACGCCGCGCGTCGGCGTCAGCGTCCCCGCCGTGGCCAATCGGCCGCTGGTCTACATCGCGTGCACCGTGCTCGCACTCGTCAGCAACTACCTGCTGGGCAAGGACATGTCGTGGGACCTGTTGAACTACCATCTGTACTCCGGGTTCAGCGCGGTTAACGACCGTTTCGTCCACGATTATTTTGCGGCCGGGCCGCCGTCCTACTTCAATCCCTTTGCCTACGTGCCTTTCTACGCGATGGTCAGCGCCGGACTGCCGGCGCTAGCGATTGCCTCGGTGCTGGCGATTGCACATAGCATCATTCTCTGGCTGACTTTCGAACTCGCCGTCTGCGTGTGTCCGTCGAACGACCCTCACATGCGGATGACGATGGGTGTTTGGGCCATTGGCCTGGCGTTTATCAACCCGATCTTGATGCAGCAGATCGGCAACACCTTTGCCGATATAACGACGGCGGAACTGGTGCTTGCCGGATGGCTCCTGCTTGCCGGTGCTGTCCGAACGCCCCGCGCCGCGCGCATCGTGGGCGCCGCACTTCTGCTCGGCGTCGCAACCGCGCTAAAGCTAACAAACGCCGTCCATGCATTGGCCGGCATTTCGCTCGTGATCATGCTGCCGCTTACGCTGCAGGAGCGAATCCGGCGAGGGCTCGGTTACGTGATTGCACTTGGAGTCGGGTTTGCGATCGTTGCGGCTCCATGGTCGTATCGCCTCGAGCGGATGTTCGGCAATCCGCTGTTTCCGCTCATGAATGGTCTGTTCCGCTCGCCGGAATTCACAACCGAGCCGCTGCGTCACTTCCGCTTCATTCCGGGGACCTTTGCCGAAGCTCTGTGGCGCCCGTTCGCCATGGCCGATCCGATAACCATGGTGCATGCGGAATTACGCGCGCCGGATCTGCGCTATGCGGTGCTCGTACTGCTGATGGTCTGGCTTTTGTTTCGCTGGCTGTGGCGACGCCTCGCAAGTGGCTCAATTCCTTCGCGGCGTGCAAAACCCGATTTGTCAACGCGCGTGCTGTGGGCGCTTGGCTGTGGACTCGGCGTGGACTGGGTGCTATGGCTGAGCGGTTCGGGCAACAGCCGCTACTTCCTGCCCATGGCCAGTGTCGCTGCCGTCGTGATCGTCGCGCTGCTGTTTCGAGTGTTCGCCGGTCGACCGAAGGTACGCAACTACGTGCTGGCGGCCATTTTCGGTGTCCAAGCAATCCAGTTATGGATGGGCACAGATTATCGCTGGAATCCTGTGCCATGGGACGGTCAGTGGTTCCGGATTGCGGTACCCGAAAAGCTGTCGACAGCGTCCAATCTGTACCTGACCATGGGCGCACAGTCGCACTCCTTCATGGCTGCATTTCTCCCGAGGGGATCAGGCTTGATCAACTTCTCAGGAGGCTATGCGCTTGGCCCGGGCGGCGCGAATGGGTCGCGCATCGCGGCGCTGATCAACCGATACTCGCCCCATGTGCGAGTTCTGGTGACCGGCGCGCGCCTGTACGAGGACGTCGAACGGCGTGAACCGCTGCGTTCAAACGTCGATGCGGCCCTACAGCGTTTTGGGCTGCGCGTCGAGGCGAGCGACTGCGCGACGATAACCGTGTACGGTCTGCCTCCGCCCTTGGAGGCCACACTCATGCGATCAGAACCAGTCGTGCCGCAATCTCGCGACACGACCTATCTTGTGAGCTGCCACCTTGTTCCTGACGACACCGACCGGTCCCTGCGGGTGGCCAGCCAGCAAGCCGCCGATCTCGTGCTCGACCAACTGGAAGACGCCTGTCCGCAACTCTTCCAGCCGCGCCGTCCGCCGTCCGAGCCCTACGGCGACGGCTGGCGGCGTCTTTACATGAACACCGATTTGACGGCATGGGTCAGCCACGGCTGGGTCAAGTTTCACAATTCGATTGCCGCCGAGCCGCTGGTTTACATCGGACGCGAGAGCGCGTGGGCTAAGTCAGCTCCACCGCTTGCCTGCGGCCGGCGTAACGGCCACTATTTTGTGCACCTGCTGGAAGCGAAAGAAGGACCATGAGGTTTATGGATCCATCGTCGTCGATTACTCGCGTTCCGCAGCTGAAATACACGCCGCTTGAGCGCCTCGAAGTGGTGCGACCGGTGGACCGGATAGAATTCATTTCGCGCGCCTGCTCGGGACTTCGCGTGCTCGACCTGGGCGCCATGGATGAAACTGCTTGGACTGCCAAACGAGGTCGGGGCACCTGGCTGCACGAGGAGATCGACCGGACCGCGTTGCACGTCGATGGCATCGACAACTCCGCATTGGTCCCCGTCGAGGGTCTACGCACCGCACCGAACTCGATCATCCGGCGCGGCGATATCACCAATCCCGATGGCATCGTGGTTGCGCTCGCGGACAGCCCCGATGTCGTCGTCGCCGGCGAGGTGCTCGAGCATCTGGAGAATCCCCTGCAGTTTCTCAAACGGTTTGCTGCCATCGAGCGGCTCTCCGGCAAGACACTACTGCTCTCCACGCCCAACGCCACTGCCCTGCATAATGTCTTGATCGGCTTCGCGCGGCGCGAATCTACGCATCACGATCACCTGTGCATCCTGTCCTACAAGACACTTTCCACCTTGTGCACGCGCGCCGGCTTTTCTCATTTTGAAATCATTCCTTATTTCTCGCGATTCACCGAGATGCAGGAACGCCATTCGGGTATCCGGGCGCTGGCGGTGCGCGCGGTGCAACGTGTCGTCAACGGACTCGAATGGCTGTTCCCGCTGCTGAGTTTTGGCTTTATCGTGCGGGTGCGCCTGTGAGCGGGCTGCCCGACCAACTTGGGGAGTCTGCATGGCGCTAGGGTCGGCAATTCGCCGCATGCTGGGCGCGCGCTGGGCACGCCGCACTGCCGGTTGGTACCGGGCGATTTTCGTCGATCTGGCCAAGGAGGCGGCTGCAATCGCCTCGGCACTGCCCAGTGGCACTCATCTTCTTGATATCGGCGGCGGCGACGGCGAGCCCCTCAATTATCTTCTGGCCCTGCGTCCCGATCTCAGCATTACGACCATAGACCCCGGACCGGTCGCCGGCCAGTGGGTCGAGCCCCGTTTCGATAGTCGAGTGACGCGCCTGCCACGCACCAGCCTGGCAGAATATCTTGCCAAGGTTAAAGCGGACCCTGATGCGATCCTGATTGCCGACGTGATGCATCACATCCCCGAGAGCGCGCGTGCGGGCTTCCTCGATTCCGTCAAGTCGCTTCTCGAGCGCGCGCCGATGCTGCGCATCATTGTCAAGGATGTGGAGCCCGGTTCATGGCGCGCACTGCTCGGATACTGGTCGGACCGCTATATAACGGGTGATCTGCATGTGAGTCCGATTTCGCGCGCGCAGGTCGTGCGCCTCTTTGACGAAACGCTTGGTCCACTGCGCCGCGAGGACACCAATCTATTCAATGCAAACAGGCCGAACTATGCCATCACGTTTTTCCGATAACACATGCCGCTGAAACTCCTGTTCCTCGCTGTGACCGTCAATGCGGTTATCAGTCAGTTGCTGTTGCGGCGTGCGCTGAACCAGCTTGGCAGCCCGTCTGGTCTGTCGGAGTTGCCGCGCTTCATTGGCAATGCGGCACTGTCCCCGTGGATCTACGCCTCGGTTACCCTGCAGGTTCTCGGCTATGTGTTGTGGATGCTGGTGGTCTCGCGCGAAAAGCTCGGTGTTGCCACCGCCAGCATCGGCGCGGGGTTTTATATTCTGATGGCGCTGTCTGCCTGGTTGATCTACGGCGAGACGCTCTCAACGCTGCAGTGGGCGGGCATCATCCTGGTCACGGTGGGCGTGGTTTGCATCAGCCTGGGACAGGTGTGACGCCCTTGCGGAAGATCAGCGGCGCTGGCCGCCACCGTCTGCCACGGAAAGGTTAATTTCCGCCGAACAATTGGCGCGTCGAATGCTCGATCAAAACCCGAGATCCCGTCACCGTGAGATGGTCGCGGTCGCGAAACAACAGATCGGGTCGCGGCAATGACCTATCACCAACCGTCAAACAGCCAGATTGGTCGCAAAAATCACGAAGAACCGACACATACTCCACCCTTGCATCTGCGGCTCGAGCCGCCATGGCGGCGTCGAGCTGCCAGAGTGCATCCGGAACTCTGCCGATTCGCTCAGGTATTCGATCCGACCCCGTTTTGATCATGTATCTGAAAACATCCACCGGCAGCGACGTACTCCAGAGGGGCCCCGGCCCAAAGACAACGATGCGGGGAATGCCGTCGGCTTTGAGATACCGAATAGTTTCGGCGACCAAGCCGAGCATCTGATCCGGTGATCGACCCAATTCCTGGTAGCGCTCCCATGCGCCGCCGAGCAGTACAACGTCGGGATTGTTTTGCTTCAGCTGGTTCATCGCAGTCGCACGCCGTTGCGGACAAAATCGGCTTTCGCCGGACAGCGGCTTGCTCGTTGGCGGACATCCGGCCGCAGTCCACTGCACGATGTCCAGGTTCACGCTCGATTGAATGCTGGCCAGTCCTGGATAAAGATGCGCGGCGTGCGAATCTCCCCACAGTAGAACCAATGGGACGCCGATGCGTTTGACGGGCGTGCATTCGCTCGCAAACTCGCTGCTGGTGTTCGTATAGAAATAACAGCGGCCAATTCTCCAGTCGCTGTCCGGATTGACCTCCGACCACTCGGCAATCGCGCGCAGTTTGGGCGGAAATCGCGCGGATAGGCCGCCGGATGCAACGACGAATAAGCCAAGAAGCCCTGCGACCGCCAATCCCGATACCACCGGCCACAGCGGCGGTCGCGCCAATCTGACCCAACCCAGCTTGCCGAATCTTATGGGATCCTCCACCAAGACCTTGGTCAACCACGCAAGCAACAACGTGGCCGCCAGTGGCCCGCCCATCCCGAGGGCTCCGCCATTGGGATTCAGAAGCCTCCAGATGACAATCGCGGGCCAATGCCACAAGTACAGCGGGTAGCTGATTCCGCCAATGAACGCCAGCGGTTTGGCCCCAAGGAATCTATTGGGGAGCGAGCTGGGCCCCGCGGCTATCACACAAGCTGCGCCAAGCACGGGAATGAGCGTCAGAGCACCTGGCCAGGCTGCCGAATTGAACGCAACAAATGAAGTGCACATCAGCAGCATGCCCGCGATTGAACCCGCAGCCGCAAGACGCGTTCGATATTGCAACGCCCAGGTTCGCAATCGACTCCAGGCGTCGGGGCGTGCATACGCGTCCGCTAGTAAGGCTGCGGCGGCGCCAACTACCAATACAAAAATGGACCCGCAATACGTAAGAAATGCATTCCTAACCGCCTGCGCACCGGCCAACCCGAATTGCAGAATCGCCAAAAATATGATCGCGATCGAGTAAACCAGGAATTCGCGAGTATGGCGCTGTGAAGAGGAGCCGTGGATTTGTTGCGACAGCGTGTTTGCACGCAACTCGACCTGAGCCAGCACGGCGCCGGCAGCCAGTTCCCAAAAGCGCGTGTGTAAAAGATAAAACGTTGCAGCGTATTCGAGATTACCCACAAAGATTGTGGTGAGCAGCGACACCACCCCGAGCCGCGCGACCCAGCGTATCGACCCTTTGCTGCGCGCCGTACTTACCCAGAGGATCACCGGGACCAGCAGGTAGAATTGCTCTTCGATGCCAAGCGACCAAAGATGCAGCAGCGGCTTGTCGATTGCCGCCACGTCGAAGTAGCCGCTTTGCGACCAAAGTAGAATGTTGTTTGCGAAAAGGGCCGCAGCCGCAATTTGCCTGCCTAGAGCCGCAAATTCGGGAGCGGAAAAGGCAATCCAACCAACGCCCAACATTGAAATCAGCATGACCAAGAGCGCCGGGAATATGCGTCTCGCGCGCCTACTATAAAATTCCAATATGCTGAATCGTCCAGCCTCAATATCCAAGAGCAGATGTCTGCCGATGAGATATCCGGAGATCACAAAAAAGATATCGACGCCGGCGAATCCTCCGGATAGCGCCGACGGAAAAGCGTGATATACGACAACCGACAAGACGGCCAACGCACGCAGCCCTTCAATGTCGCCTCTCACTCGGGAGTTGAATCTGGCAACCCCTTCGGAACGATCGCTCCCGTAAATCTGGGACCTTGAGGCTTTAAGTGCACTCGAATCCATGTGGACTATCTTCTGCTGTTTGCTTCGCGTTTACGTCCAGCGAACCAAACCCTATACAGCGCCGCGCGCAAGAAATCTCGTTGGCTTCTCTCAGTTCCCAAATTGCGGGCTGCAGCGGGAGACCGTCGATCAGCGCTCTTCGGCTCCGCGGCGCGGGTTACGGTTTGCGCTCAGGGCTGATCGATTGGGCGGGCTTGATGATCAATCCCTGACCGGTTGGCAGCGAGCAGACGGTCACTCCGTGGCCCTGCGCGAAGTCATCCATCGCCAGTTTCTGTTCGTTATAACCCAGATAAGCATAGTCATCGAGGAGCACCGGCGCGCCGGCGACGAGCCGCTCCCAGAAATACTCGAGGGCCGCAACCTCCGGCGGAGCGCAGTTCATATCGATATGCAGGTAGGCGATGCGCTTCGCCGTGACTTGTTCAAGGGTCTCGGGGATAGCCCCCACTACGATGCGCGCGCGCGGCCACTGCGCGAAATTGGCGCGAACCTCATCAACCCGTGCGACATAGAAGCCGCTGCGAAGATTCTCCGCGTTCTTTTGCAATGCACCCGCCTTGCGCTCGGCGTTGGACGTGTACCGCTCATCGAGGCCGGCATAGGTGTCGAGCAGATAGAAATCTCGGTCACGCGAATTCCAGTCGAGGTATTCCATGATGGCGCTGCTGAGGAACCCCTTGTTGACGCCGCACTCCACGAAATCGCCTTCTAGCCGCGATGCCACCCTGGCCGCCCAAAGGCCGATGTGGATCCGCCAGTGCCACCGGTACGCGTCGGACCCGCCCAGTGCCTTCACACCACGCGAGT
This sequence comes from Steroidobacteraceae bacterium, assembly GCA_035567075.1. Classification (GTDB taxonomy): domain Bacteria; phylum Pseudomonadota; class Gammaproteobacteria; order Steroidobacterales; family Steroidobacteraceae; genus Bog-1198. The sequence goes on along the minus strand of DATMRC010000112.1, from coordinate 50,401 downwards.
ACGCCTTGAGGAAGGCAGGGTCGTTCATGAAGGCATGCGAATGCACGCTGATCAGACCGTCCTGTGCGTAGGCCACAGGTGCGAAGGCGCGCACGAGAGCGTAAAGACCCCGCGTAATGCTCCGCTTGGCGGCGTGAATAGCGTTCATACGCGGCCTTTGCCGTCAGCGGCATAATCGTCGCAGACCACCATCGGTCGCGATCCTAGAGACAGATGGCGCACCGAGCAATTCACGCCTCGCCACCCGCAAAGCAAATGCTGACAAGAATTGTCACTGTGTGACGCAAAGCGCCTGATCTGACGCCGAGAGACGACGTTTCTATGTTAAGTAATCCGCCGGGTTGCGGCTTATTTTTCTTAAAATTCATATACTTAAGTGCCAGTCGAGATGATTGGCATAGCGCTTGCTCATTTCAGATCACCGGCGTGGGCCGTAGTTCGAAATACGACCGTATTTTCATCATCAGGAGTCATTTAATGTTCAAGAATATCCAAAAAGGCTTCACGCTCATCGAATTGATGATCGTGGTGGCCATCATCGGCATCTTGGCGGCCATCGCCATTCCCGCCTACCAAGACTACACGGTTCGCGCGAAGGTAACGGAAGGTCTCGGTCTCGCGGATTCGGCGAAGACGTCCGTCGCGGAAGGCTTCCAGTCCAACGGTATCAATGGGGTCGCTGCGGCGTCTGCTGCGTTTACCTCCTTTACCCCGACCAAGTACGTGTCGAACTTAACCATTAGCGCTGCGAATGGCTTGATCACGATTACGTATGGTGCGAATACTCCGCAACTGAACAACACTACGATCACCATGACGCCGCAGGTCAACGTTGCCGGTGCTTATGTATTGCTGCCCCTCGTCGGCACCAACACGGGCGCCATCGACTGGGCGTGCGCTTCTGGTAGTAACGTTACTGCGACAAACACCGCTCCGCCGATGCAAGTCGCGACCGCTGGTAACACTCCTCCGCGCTATGCGCCGACGCAGTGTAAGTAAGCCTACAAGCGTTTCGCTGTAAGAAACGTGTAGCGAAGCCCCTCCTCGGAGGGGCTTCTTTTTTTTGGGCCTCGCGGATGGCAAATCATCGCTGTCGGTCATTTTGCGATCACGGTCACGAGGCCAGCGACAGCGGCATGCGACCATAGTCCAGATGTTCCAGAAAGCGCAAAAGGGCTTCACGCTTATCGAATTGATGATCGTAGTGGCCATCATCGGCATCTTGGCGGCTATCGCCATTCCCGCCTACCAAGACTACGCGGTTCGCGCGAAGGTAACGGAAGGTCTCGGGCTCGCGGATTCTGCCAAGACGTTTGTGGCCGAAGGCTTTCAGTCCAACGGGATCAATGGGGTCGCTGCAGCATCCGCCGGCTTTACCTCCTTTACCCCGACCAAGTACGTGTCGAATATAACCATTAGCGCTGCGAATGGCTTGATCACGGTTTTGTTTGGCGCGAATACGCCGCAGCTGAACGGCACCACGATCACCTTGACGCCGCAGATCAACGTTGGCGGTGCGTACGCGCTTTTGCCCGCCGTCGGCACCAACACGGGCGCCATTGACTGGGCGTGCAGTTCCCTTAATAACACTACCGCGCTGAATACCGTTCCTGCGATGACGGTGGCGACTGCGGGTACTGTCCTGGCGCGCTTTGCGCCCTCGCAGTGCAAGTAGCAGCCCGACTGTTTCTTGATGGAAACGTAGCGAAGCCCTCCCCCTCCCCCCTGCGGTGGGTCCGTTCTTTTGGGGCCTTGTGGATGCCAAAACGAGTCAACGTGGCCCATTTTGCGATCAATGTCACGAGTCGGGCCGTCCCGATGTGCGAGTATCCACAAGGATTTGACAATTGATCATCTGGCTACCAATAGTAGACTAGAGAAATACGCGTGGGATTTGCCCTAAGTCCATGAATGATAATGCAATAGCGGCAGTTGGCGGCACCGGTCGGGTGGCATTGGGAGGGCTTGCCCAGCGATTGGTGCAAGACGGCCTGCTCGAAGAGCCGGCCATGCAGGACGCCCTCGCCAAGGCCAAGGAGAGGCGCATCAATCTGGTGACGCATCTTGTGTCATCGAATCTCGCGACCGCGCGCGACATCGCCATTTCCGCGTCTAACGAGTTTGGCGTGCCGCTCCTGGATTTGGACGCGGTGGCTCCCGATCCGGACGCCGTTCGCGCTGTGAGCGAAAAGCTCCTGCAGAAGCATCGGGTACTACCTCTGATGAAGCGCGGCAAGCGCTTGTTCCTGGCCGTTGCCGATCCCACCAATCTGCATGCCCTCGATGAGATCCGCTTCCAGACCTCCATGAGCATCGAGTTCGTGGTGGTCGAGGACGACAAACTGCAGGCGGCGGTCAGCAAGGTGCAGGATCAGGCCGAAGCCATCATGCCGAGCCTGACCGACGATGACTTCGATCTGGAGAATCTCGAAGTCACGGGCGGCGACGAAGACCCCAGTGCGGATGCGCTGGGTCGCGACGATGTCGAAGACGCGCCGATTGTCCGGTTCGTCAACAAGATTCTGCTCGACGCCATCAAAAAAGGCGCCTCGGACATTCACTTCGAGCCCTATGAAAAGATCTTTCGGATTCGCACGCGATTGGATGGCGTGCTTAAAGAAGTGGCCATGCCCCCGGTGCAATTGGCGGTAAAAATCGTGGCGCGGCTCAAAGTCATGTCTCGCCTCGATATCGCCGAGCGCCGCGTACCGCAGGACGGCCGCATCAAAATGCGCCTGTCGAAGAATCGCGCCATCGATTTCCGCGTCAGCACCTGCCCCACCCTGTTCGGCGAAAAGGTCGTCACGCGTATTTTGGACCCTTCGAGCGCGATGCTCGGCATCGATGCGTTGGGATATGAGCCCTTCCAGCGCGAGCTGTACTTGAAATATCTGGCCAAGCCGCAGGGCATGATTTTGGTGACCGGCCCCACCGGCAGCGGCAAGACCGTGTCGCTGTACACGGGCCTCAATATCTTGAATACCGAGGACTGCAATATCTCGACGGCCGAGGATCCGGCGGAAATCAATTTGCCCGGCATCAACCAGGTTAACGTGAATAACAAGGTGGGCCTGACATTTGCCTCCGCCTTGCGCGCCTTCCTGCGCCAGGACCCCGACGTCATCATGGTCGGCGAAATCCGCGATCTGGAAACCGCGGAAATTGCGATCAAGGCAGCCCAGACCGGGCACTTGGTGCTCTCGACGCTGCACACCAATGACGCGCCGCAAACCTTGACCCGGTTGGTCGACATGGGCGTCAAACCCTATGCGATTGCCACCTCAGTGAGCCTGATCATTGCGCAGCGGCTGGCCCGTAAATTGTGCAGCAACTGCAAACAGCCCATCGAGCTTCCGGCCGAAGCCGCAAAAAAGGAAGGCTTCGAGAAAGCAGATATAGAAGCCGGAATCAAGGTTTTCAGGGCGGTCGGCTGCAGCCAGTGCACCGATGGCTACAAGGGACGCATGGGCATTTACCAGGTCATGCCGGTCACCGAGACCATAGGCCGCATCATCATGGAAGGCGGCGGCGCAATGAACATCAACGATCAGGCGGTCAGAGACGGCGTATGGAATCTGCGCCGCTCCGGCCTGCACAAGGTGAAGGAAGGCGTGACGAGTTTGGAAGAAGTGAACAGCGTGACCATCGATTAGCGAGTTAACGCGAGGATTGATTTATGGCGATATCGGCTACGGCAAGCAAGAGAGAAACCCAGTTCCAATGGGAGGGCAAGGACAAGCGCGGCCACAAGGTGCGCGGCAAGTCGCTTGCCGCGAACGAGGCGGCGCTGCGCGCGGACTTAAGACGCCAAGGGGTGGCTGCCACGCGCGTGAAAACGCAAAGTTCATTCAAAGGCGGCGGCAAGGTTCAGCCGCAGGATATCGCGGTGTTCGCCCGCCAGTTAGCGACGATGATGTCGGCCGGCATTCCCATGGTGCAAGCTTTCGAAATCATCGGCAACGGCCACGAAAAACCCTCCATGCAGAAGCTGGTGCTCGACGTAAAGTCGACCATCGAAGGCGGCAGCACGCTGCACGAGTCGCTGGCGAAGCATCCGCTCTATTTCGATGATCTGTTTGTGAATCTCGTTGAAGCCGGCGAACACGCCGGTGCTCTTGAAACTTTGCTCGACAAAATCGCGACCTACAAGGAAAAAACGGAAGCGCTCAAAAAGAAGATCAAGAAAGCGTTGTTTTATCCCGCTGCCGTATTAATTGTAGCTGTCATAGTGTCATGTATATTGTTAATTTTCGTCATTCCCCAATTCGAATCACTCTTCAAGGGCTTTGGCGCAGACCTGCCGGCGTTCACGCAGATGGTCGTCAACCTGTCGCGGTTCATGCAGCATCAAGGCTGGATACCAGCGGTAGTGATTGGCGGCGGTGCCTGGGCGTTCTTGCATTTCTATAAGCGCTCGAGAAACATGCGCCGCGCCATTGACCGGGCCATGCTGAAGTTTCCGATAATTGGCGCGATTTTGACCAAGGCGGCGATTGCCCGATTCGCGCGCACGCTGTCGACGATGTTTGCCGCGGGTGTGCCCTTGGTCGAGGCGATGCAATCGGTGGCCGGCGCCACCGGTAACATCGTCTACGAAGAAGCCACTTTGCGCATGAAGGACGAAGTCGCCACCGGCCAGCGCCTGCAGCGCGCCATGGAGAACACGGGTTTATTTCCGAATATGGTGGTGCAAATGATCGCGGTGGGTGAGGAATCGGGCTCGCTCGACACCATGTCGGGCAAGGTTGCCGAATTCTACGAATCCGAGGTCGACAACGCGGTGGACAGCATGTCCGCGCTGCTCGAACCCATGATCATGGCGGTCTTGGGCGTGCTGGTCGGCGGCATGGTGATCGCCATGTACCTGCCCATATTCAAGCTAGGTTCCGCGATCTAGCTTGGGTGCCTAAGAATCCGCCAGTCGTTGTTTAGCCGATGCTGAACGATGTCGCTGCGCTCTACACCACCGACTCTGTGCTGTTCGCGGGGTCGGTTTTTCTTCTAGGGCTCGTTGTCGGCAGTTTCCTCAATGTGGTCATCTATCGACTACCCATCATGCTGGAGCGTGAATGGCGGTCTCAGGCGGCGGACGTGCTCGCCGGCACCGCTCCGGCCACGGTACACACCCCAGCTCCTCCGCGTTTCAGCTTAATCACCCCCGGTTCCGCCTGCCCGAATTGTAAGGCGCCCATCAGGCCCTGGCAGAACATTCCGGTTGTGAGCTGGCTGATGCTGCGAGGGCGTTGCGCATCCTGCAAGCACGGGATCTCCGCGCGATACCCAGCCGTGGAACTGGCCACGGGCATTTTTTCAGCCTGGGCGGCCTGGCATTTTGGCTTCGGCGTTCCGGCGGCCTGCGCATTACTGATCACTTGGGCCTTGATTGCGCTCACCGGCATCGACTTGGATCATCAACTACTGCCCGACAGTATTACGCTACCGCTGCTCTGGGCCGGTTTGCTGGCGGCTGTCCTCGTGGGTCCCAAGGTGGGGAGCACCCTGCCGGTGTCGGCGCAGGACGCGCTCATCGGCGCGATGGCGGGATATGTGAGCCTCTGGCTGGTATTCCACGTGTTTCGGTTGATAACGGGTAAGGAAGGCATGGGTTACGGGGATTTCAAGCTGTTTGCCGCCTTGGGCGCGTGGCTGGGCTGGAAGCTGCTGCCCGTGATCATTCTGCTGGCCGCCGCCACCGGCGCGTTGCTCGGAATCGCGATGATCCTGCTGCGCGGCCGCGACCGCAGCGCTCCGATGCCTTTTGGGCCCTATCTAGCCGCGGCGGGCTGGCTCGCCATGATGTATGGCGGGTCGCTGGTCGAGGGCTATTTACGGGTATCGGGTCTCAAGTACTAAGATGCGCCCGCGCCTGCGAATCGGCCTTACCGGCGGTATCGCGAGCGGCAAGAGCACGGTCAGCCAGCGATTCGTCGAACTGGGCGTCCCGGTGATCGATGCCGACGTGGCGGCACGCGCGGTCGTTCTCCCCGGTTCACCCGGGCTTCAGCAAGTGGTGCAGCGGTTCGGCCGGGGAATTCTCGACGCCAGCGGTGAACTCGATCGCCGGGCGCTGCGAAATCTGATATTCAGCAATCCCGATTCGCGGCGCGATCTGGATGCCATCCTGCATCCGCTGATCCGCGCCCACATGGAACTTGAGGCCGCCGCCGCGGTAGGCCCTTATATCGTCATGTCCATCCCCTTGCTCATCGAAGGCGGCGGCGCACGCGATCGCGTCGATCGCGTCCTGGTGGTGGACGCCGATGAAGCCACGCAGCTCCTACGAGTTCAGGCGCGCGATGACATCTCGATGGAGCAAGCCCGAGCAATTTTGGGATCCCAGGCCAGCCGGTCGACCCGCTTGGCCGCGGCTGACGATGTGCTGGAAAACGCCGGAACCGTCGCGGAATTGCGTCAGTCCGTCGATCGCCTGCACGAGCGCTATCTGAAAATGGCGCAAGCTCCCGCCGCGAAGCGGTGAATTTAACCTTCACCTAAGGTTTACCCTAAGGTATGGGTTGGCTCACAATACGCCGATGAACGCTCATCCCGATATTTCCGCCCAAGCCGAGCCCGAGGCCGCACCGGTCGTCTATGAGCAGCCGCTCAATGAGCGCATGCGCACCTTCCTGCGTCTCGAGTTTCTCTACATTCAAGCCACCTATCACAGCGAGTCGCCCAACCCCTGGAACTCGCGCGCGGCAGTCTCCAGTCTGCTCGAGATCCTCGCCATCACTGCGCGCGGCGATTCGCGCAGCGACGTGGTCAAGGAACTGGAACGTCAAGTCAACGTTCTCAAAGAATATCAGACCAAATCCGGCGTCGATCCCGGCCGGCTCAAGTCGGTGATGTCAAACCTGATCAAATTGCGCAATGATCTGTCCGCCATTGGCGGGAATTACATGGCGCCGCTGCGCGATTCGGAGTTCCTGAGCGCTGTCAAGCACCGCAGCGCCATTCCGGGAGGCACCTGTGATTTCGATTTGCCGGATTACTCGTACTGGTTGAATCGTCCCGCAGAGATTCGCGCTGCCGAATTCAGCGGCTGGATGGCTTTGGTTCGGCCCCTGTGCGACAGCATCGCCGAGCTCTTGTGGCTCACGCGTCAGAACACCAAGCGCAAAGCGGAAGTCGCGGTCGGCGGCATCTATCAATTGCAATTCGATCGTGAGAATCCCTGTCAGCTGGTTCGCGTCACTCTGCCCCCCGAGCTGCAGCTGTTTCCGGAGATGAGCGCCAATCAGCATCGCTGCACGATTCGCTTCTTGAACTGGCTGGATGTCACGGCGCGGCCGGTGCACGTCGATGTGGATGTGCCGTTTCTCCTGACCTGCTGCGCGTGAATCCGAAAGGCGCACCGGTTGTGGCCACGATAGTCAAATGTCCCACCTGCCGGCGCGACGTGGAATGGTCTGAGGGCTCGCAGTACCGGCCCTTCTGCAGTGATCGCTGCCGGCTCGTCGACATGGGTGCGTGGCTCACCGAACAGCACAGGATTCCGGACGAGGCTGCGGCGGAAGACCCCCTGCATCCGGACTCGCCAAAGGAATCTTTAGAGTAGTGCAGCCTGAGTTCTGGCACGACCGCTGGCGCACCGGCCAGCTCGGGTTTCATAAACCCGGGGTGGATCCCAATCTGACCGCGTACTGGCCTGAGTTCAAATTGGCCGCCGCAAGCCCCGTACTCGTACCCCTGTGCGGCAAGAGTCTCGATCTTAAGTGGCTGCGCGATCGCGGACACAGCGTCGTAGGCGTGGAACTCTCGGCAGTAGCCTTGGAATCGTTTTGCATGGAAAACGGCATTCCTGCCCGGCGCCGTTCGCTCCGCGACTTCGATGTGTACGAGGCCGAGGGATTCAAGCTGCTGCGCGGCGATTTTTTCGCGTTGACGCAGCAGCTGCTGGGGCCCGTTGCCGCGGTCTACGATCGCGCGGCACTCATTTCCTGGACCAAGGACTTGCGCGAGCGCTACGTCGCGCAACTGAACGCGCTGACAAGTCCCGGTGCCAAGACGCTGTTGATCACCGTCGAATACCAGCAGGAGCAGATGAGCGGGCCGCCGTTCTCGGTTGGCGCCGATGAAGTCGCCCGGCTGTATGCGGCAGATCATGAAATAACACAGCTCGGCCGGCATGATGTCTTGGCGAGCGAGGCGAGGCTGCGCTCGCGCGGGCTCACCGAGCTGCACGAGGTTTGCTACCAACTCACGCGATTGTAATAGACTGCCCTCTCAACAACCGACGTAGAATAGGCTGACATTCATGACTGACTCGCGTAACTCGGGCCGCTATCTGGCGCCCGCCCTGGTGGTGTGCGCCGTGGCGGCGGGGGCGAACGCCGCGGAACTCACCATCGATCGTCTGTTCGACGCGCCGGCCCTCGCCGGACCCACCATCGTGGGCTTAAAGATCTCTCCCGACGGCTCGCGGGTGACCTATTTGAAGGGCAAACCCGACGACAAGGATCGGCTCGATCTCTGGGAATACAACATTCATGATCGTGTGGCCCGCATCTTGGTTGATTCCAAGACCCTGGCAGCCGATAAGGTCAAGCTCTCCGACGAGGAACTCGGCCGCCGCGAGCGGCAGAGAACCGCGGCTTTGTCCGGCATCGTGGAATACACATTCGCCCCGGCCGGCGATGCGCTGCTGTTTCCCCTGGGCGGGGAGCTTTACTACTATCGGCTGGCGCAGGCCAAGATTAAACCTCAGGTGGAACGCATTGATACGCGCGGTTTCGCGACGGATGCTTCCGTTTCGCCGCTCGGCGCACACATCGCCTACATTCGCGATCAGAATCTTTACGCGTATCACATCTTAGACAAACAAACGACGGCGTTGACGAGCGATGGCAGCGGTGCCGTCAAAAACGGCATGGCCGAGTTCGTCGCCCAGGAAGAGATGGACCGCAGCACGGGCTACTGGTGGGCGCCGGACGACAAGCATATTGCGTTCGCACGCGTCGATGAATCCCCGGTCACGCTGACCCAGCGATTCGAGATCGCGGCCGACAATGTCGCGACCTTCGCGCAACGCTATCCCGCCGCCGGCGGCGCCAATGTGCTGGTGAAGCTGGGTGTCGTCGATGTGGCGAGCGGTGCGATCACCTGGATCGACTTGGGGAACGAGCAGGACATCTATCTTGCGCGAGTGGACTGGCTCCCGGACGGCAAAACGCTGGCGATTCAGCGCCAAAGCCGCGACCAGCGCACCCTGGATTTGCTCTTTGCCGACATCGCCACCGGCCAAAGCCGGCTGGTATTGACCGAAACCAGCAAGACCTGGATTGATCTTAACGACGAGCTGTCATTCTTGAAGAATTCGCGTGAATTCATCTGGGCCAGCAGCAGAGACGGCCATCAGCATTTGTATCTCTACGACTACGCGGGTCTGCTGATCCGGCAGCTCACGGCCGGGGATTGGAACGTCGATGCACTCCGCACGCGCGCCATCAAGGGCATCGATGAGAAGCATCGTTTGATCTATTTCACGGCCACTGAAAAAAATCCCACCGAGCGGCAGCTGTACAGCACTTCCCTCGACACGTCGGATCCGCACAGCATTCATCGTATCTCCGTGGAAAACGGCGTGCATGGCATCACGATGGCGCGCGATGCGCGCTTCTATGTGGATAATTTCGTCAGCCGCAGCCAGCCGCCGCAGGTCAGTTTGCACTCGGCAGACGGCGCCCTCGTGGCGCCGCTGCTGGAAAATCGCCTGGACTCGCAGCACCCGGACGCGCCCTATCTGGCGGACAATTCCCTTGCGGAAATCGGGACCTTGACCGCTGCCGACGGTCAGACTTTGTACTATCGATTGTTCAAGCCGCCGCATTTCGATTCCAGCAAACGCTATCCCGCCATCGTGGAGGTGTACGGAGGCCCGGGCGTTCAAGTGATTCTCGACACTTGGAGCGGTGGCTCCTTCACGCAGATCCTCACCCGCGCAGGGTTCGTGGTATTCCAGCTCGACAATCGCGGCAGTGCTTTCCGGGGTACGGCATTTCAAGCGCCCATTCACGACAAGATGGGCGATGTCGAGGTTACCGATCAGGTGCAGGGCGCGCGCTGGCTGGGGTCCCAGACGTTTGTGGATCCCAAGCGCATCGGCGTCTGGGGTTGGAGCTACGGCGGCTACATGACCCTGATGCTGATGTTCAAGGCACCCGATGTATTTCGTGCCGGCGTAGCGGGCGCGCCGGTCACCGACTTCGCGCTCTACGACACGCACTACACCGAGCGCTACCTCGATCGTCCTCAGGACAATGCCGCGGGCTATGCGGCGAGTTCGGTGCTGCCCTATGCCAAGAATCTAAAAGGCAAGCTCCTGATCATGCACGGCATGGCCGATGACAACGTGCTGTTCCTGAACAGCACCAAACTATTTCGTACCCTGCAGGACCTCGACAAGCCCTTCGATGTGATGGTCTATCCCGGCGCGAAACACGGACTCACGCGGCAACATGACGGGCGCCATGCGTACAAAATGATCAAGCGGTTCTTCGACGAGAACTTATAGCGCTGAGGGCCTGGCGGCAACGTCAATCGCCAATCTCGCCGATGCCGCTGGCGCCGAGCGCCCACGCGTCCTCCAAGCCGGGGCTTCGCACATACACGGGGACAAAAACCGCGTCGCACAGCGCCGCGATCTCGTTGCCTGAGGCCGCGCCGCGCAACACCAGGAAATCCGCACCGGCTGCAACTTGCGTCTGGGCCTCGCGCAGATTGGTGCAAAAGGCGCCGCGTAGCCGTCCATCAGCTGTTGGATCGGACGATTCGGCGACCACGTATTGGGACGTTGACGCCATGGTGAGCCGCTCCGGCAAGCGCAGCGCGGTCACAATCGGTTTGTCTGCGGGCAGAAGCTCGGTCGACTCCAGCTGGGTTTGCGTGCACCAGCGCAGCGCTTGACCGTCGAGCGCTTGCGGCTCACCCAGGTAACGGCGCACCACCCACACATCCAGCAGCACCTCGCCAAACGGGTACGTGTGGCGCAATCGCAGCAACGGCCGGGGTGTGCTTATCTCAATCCCGATTTCTTCGCGCAGCTCGCGCGCAAGAGCCGCCCGGCGATCTTCGCCTGAGCGCAATTTGCCGCCTGGGAATTCCCATCCTCCCGCCAGATGCTTGCCGGGTGGACGCTGCGCAATCAGCACCCGCTCGGCCGCGTCGATCACCGCGCCGGCGACGACATGAACGGCCGAACTCGAACTGTCGGAACTCAACCGCTCGCTTGCTGCAAAGTGCCGTGGCAGTGCTTGTACTTGCGGCCGGACCCGCAAGGACAGGGCTCATTGCGTCCCACCTTGGGCACGGCCCGCACGAACGGAGTGGCGGCGGGCGCCGCCGCGCGCGGCTCCAATTCCATGACATTGCCGGACCCTCCCGTCCCCGGGGCCGGCGAGCCCTGCCCCTCCGGCGTAAGGGAGGACTGAATCGGCGAGACGGCTTCGGCGTGCTGGGCTTGCAGCGCGCGCGCCAGGCGCTGATGCCGCTCCAGTTCCTCGCGCTCGATCTCGGCCTGGCTGCGCACCTGGATCTTCGACACCGTGGTCACGGTGTCGAATTTGATGCGATCCAGCATTCCCGAGAACAATTCAAAGGCCTCGCGCTTGTATTCCTGCTTCGGATTCTTCTGCGCATAGCTGCGCAGGTAAATACCCTGGCGCATGTAGTCCATGGCGGCGAGATGTTCGCGCCACAGTTGATCGAGGGTGCGCAGCGTCACTTCTTTTTCGATGTAGCGCATCACCTGCGTGCCGACATTGCTTTCCTTGTGGCTGTACGCCTGTTCCAGAGCCGACTCGATTTTATTGCGCAGATCGGAGCCGTCTCCCGCTTCCTCCGCCTTCACCCAATCCACGATGGGCAGCGCCGCGCCGAAATCGCGTTCGATCGCCTGCTCCAGACCCTTGGCGTTCCACTGCTCCTCGGGGGCGCCCGCCGGAATGTACTGGTCCACCAACTGCGCCACCACATCTTCGCGCATGCCTTTTATCGCCTCGGCAACATCCTCGGCGCTCATCAAGTCGGTACGCTGCTGATAGATCACGCGGCGTTGATCATTCGCCACATCGTCATATTCCAACAGTTGCTTGCGCGCATCGAAGTTGTGCTGCTCGACGCGCCGCTGCGCGCGCTCGATTTGACGCGTCAGCATGCCGCTTTCGATGGCCTCCCCGGCTTTCATGCCGACCCGGGTCATGAGCGCCTTCATGCGGGTGGGATCGCCAAAAATCCGCATCAAATTATCTTCGAGCGATAGATAGAAACGGCTCGATCCGGGATCGCCTTGTCGCCCGGACCGGCCGCGCAACTGGTTGTCGATACGCCGCGACTCATGGCGCTCGGTGCCGACGATGTGCAGACCGCCGGCGGCCACCACCTGCTCGTGTCGCGCCCGCCATGCCTCGTGAATCCCCTTCAGCTCCGCCTCATTGGGATTCTCGATCAGGTCGATCTGCGTTTGCGGGCTGCCGCCGAGAACGATGTCGGTGCCGCGGCCCGCCATGTTGGTCGCAATCGTGATGGCGCCGGGCCGGCCGGCTTCGGCCACGATGTGCGCCTCGCGCTCATGCTGCTTGGCATTGAGCACTTCATGGGGGATCTTCGCGCCCTGCAGGAGTTTCGCCAGCCGTTCGGAAGCCTCGATCGAGGTTGTGCCCACCAGTACCGGCTGGCCGCGCTTCACGCAGTCCTGGATATCCTCGAGGATGGCCTGGAACTTGTCCTGTTCAGAGAGAAACACAAGATCCGAGCGATCGTCGCGGATCATCGGCTTGTGGGTGGGGATCACCACCACCTCCAAACCATAGATCTGCTGGAATTCGAATGCCTCGGTGTCCGCGGTTCCCGTCATTCCCGAAAGCTTCGAATACAGCCGGAAATAATTCTGGAAGGTTATCGAGGCGACGGTCTGGTTTTCCTCCCGGACCTTGACGCCCTCCTTGGCCTCGACCGCTTGGTGCAGTCCATCGGACCAGCGCCGTCCCTGCATGGTGCGGCCGGTGAACTCATCGACGATGATCACCTCGCCCTGGCGCACGATGTACTCGACATCGCGCTTGTACAGCGAGTGCGCCCGCAGCGCGGCATTCAGGTGATGCATCAAGCGGATATTGGTCGCGTCGTACAGGCTCTCGCCGTCGCGCAGCAGTCCGATCTCCGCCATCAGATGTTCGACCTTCTCATGACCGTCCTCGGTCAGGGTGGCCTGCTTGGTTTTCTCGTCGACCGCGTAGTCGCCGGGGCCGTCTTCGACTTTTTGCCGCACCAGGCGCGGAATCAAGGCGTTGATCTTGATGTAGAGCTCGGTGCTCTCCTCGGCCGGCCCCGAAATGATCAAGGGCGTGCGCGCCTCATCGATCAAGATCGAGTCGACCTCGTCGACGATCGCGAATGACAGCTTGCGCTGCACGCGATCCTCGAGCCTGAAGGCGAGGTTGTCGCGCAAGTAGTCGAAACCGAATTCGTTGTTCGTGCCGTAGGTGATGTCGCAGGCATAAGCCGCGCGCTTCTCATCCGGCGTCTGCGCATTCTTGATGACGCCGACTTCGAGACCGAGAAACCGGAATACCGGCCCCATCCAATCCGAGTCGCGCTGCGCCAGGTATTCGTTCACGGTGACGACATGCACGCCTTCCCCGGTGAGGGCGTTCAAATACGCCGGCAGGGTGGCCATCAGGGTCTTGCCCTCGCCGGTGCGCATCTCCGAGATCTTGCCGGCATTCAACGCCAAGCCGCCGATCAGCTGCACGTCGAAATGGCGCAGCCCCAGCTTGCGGCGCGAAGCTTCGCGCACCAGGGCAAAGGCCTCCGGAATCAGATCGTCAAGGGGCGTGCCGGCTGCAAAGCGGGCTTTGAGTTCCTGGGTCTTCTCGGGAAATTGCTCGTCGGTGAGCGCGCCGACGCTTGCTTCCAAGTTGTTTACGGCCGCAACGGTGCGGCTCAGCTCTTTGATGAGACGCTGATTGCGGCTGCCAAATATCTGCGTCAGAAGCTTCCACACGCGAGGGAGTCCTTGAGAAAACTGGGTATTGTACGGATAGACCGGAATCGCGGGAAATCGTTTCGCCGTGAGGCCTGCCCACGGCGGAACCTAGCGGACTAACGATCCTCGCCGACGAAGCGCAGGGGGTCGACCTGAACGCCGTTTTTCAAGACTTCGAAGTGCAAGTGGGGACCGGTGGATCGTCCGGTGGATCCCATCAGCGCCAGGTCCTGGCCCTTGCGCACCATGTCGCCCGACTTTACCAACAGCTGCTCGTTGTGGCAGTAGCGGGTGGATAAGCCGTTGCCATGGTTGATTTCAACCATCACCCCATAACCCGAGCGATCGCCGGCATAGGTCACAAGGCCCGCCGCCACGGCCGTGACCTTGGTGCCTTCGGGTCCCGCGAAGTCCAGACCCTTATGTACCGCCGAATAGCCGGTGAACGGGTCCGCCCGGCGGCCGAAATACGAGGAGATCCAGCCCTCCTGAACGGGCCGCCCCTCGGGGTAGACCTGTTTATTCAATTCGCGGCTCAGGATCATGTTTTCGAGCACGCCCAATTGCTGCTCGCGGCTCGAGAGCTGTGACTGTAAATCGTCGACCATGGCCGTAAGGTCTGGAATCTGGGCGGGCTGGCCGTCCGCGTTCTCGGCGCCGCCAATGGCCGGCGGATGGCCGAAATCGAACTCCCCGTCATCCAAATTTGCCATACGGGTCAAGCGCTTACCGAGGGCGTCCAGGCGAATCACATTGGCGTTCATCTGCCCGACTCGCATGGCCAGCGCGTTGACCTTTTCCTGCAGGACGCGCTTGGTGTCCTCGATCTGGCCTTTCTGCTTGATGAGTTCAGCCGACCAATTACCCAGCTGATCAATGGGATTGGCAACATGGCGGGCGCCAAGTCCCATGCCGATGGAGAACGCAGTGCCGAGGATTCCAAGTACCAAGAGAGCAGCCACCGATAGGACTACCGGGTGGTGCAGGTCAAATTGTTTCACCCGGCCCGACTTGCGGCCGACAAGAATGACATTCATACAGCTTGAACTTCCAACGCTTTCATCATGCTAAGAACCGGTGGCCTGCGCGTACTAAGCGTCATCCCTGTATATCGAGTATGCCCCGGAGCGGTAAGGGTAGACTATGCAGAAAACTTACTCAAAACAAGGATTTCCGCACGGTTTTCCCATGTCAATCCGAGCCCTAAATGGCTGCTGCAATGCAAAAACCTAAGAGTCTCAGCGAGTTACTAGCAAGAGGTGGCAAGCGGCTTTCATTACTTAATGTACGCTCTTCCGAACGATCGCAGGTGCTGGCGCAGGTTCGCGCGGCCCTTCCTCCGAAGCTTCAAGATGCGGTGGTGAGCGCGGGCTTGGAGCAGGGCCGCTTGACCATCGGCGTCGTGGGAGCCCAATGGGCGTCACGGCTGCGCTACTCGACCGAAGTCATCCGCACGCGGCTGGCGGGCTCCTCAGGAACTGCAATTCAGACGATCCGCATACGGGTCGTCCCGCCCCCGGACAAGGACTAGCCGGTGGGCAATCAGGCGTGCGCGGCGGCGGCCGCCACATAGGAAATCGGCGCGTCGGCCAAACTTTCGAAAGTCACTTCCTGCCATGCGCTCTGCGTGTTGATGAGGCTGCGCAGCAATTTGTTGTTGAGCGCATGTCCCGATTTGAAGCCGCTGAATTCGCCGATCAGGCTGTGCCCTAAAAGGTACAAGTCGCCGATGGCATCCAGAATCTTGTGCTTCACGAATTCATCTTCGTAGCGCAAGCCATCTTCATTCAGGACCCGGTAATCATCGAGCACGATGGCATTGTCCATATTGCCGCCGAGCGCCAGATTGCGCGCGCGCAGACTCTCCAGCTCGCGCATGAATCCAAAGGTGCGCGCGCGGCTGATTTCGCGCAAAAATGACGTGGTGGAGAAATCCATGGACGCGACTTGCGAATGCTTCTTGAAGGTCGGGTGATTGAACACAATTTCGAAATTCACTTTGAAGCCGTCATAGGGATCAAAGCGCGCCCATTTGTCGCCGTCCTCGACCTGCAGGCTTTCGAGAATGCGAATAAAACGCTTGGGTGCCTTTTGCTCCTCGATTCCAGCCGATTGCAGCAGGAACACGAACGGTCCGGCGCTGCCATCCATGATCGGCACTTCGCCGGAAGTGACTTCCACCAGCGCATTGTCAATGCCCAATCCCGCGAGGGCGGAGAGCAGATGCTCGACGGTGGAAACCTTGACCTCGCCCTTGTGCAGGGTGGTGCCCATCATGGTGTCGCCGACATTCTCGGCGTGCGCTCGAATGTCGATCGGCTGATCCAAATCCGTGCGGCGAAAGACGATGCCGGTATCGGGCAACGCCGGCCGCAGGGTCATGAGGACCTTCTTGCCCGTGTGCAGCCCCACTCCCGTGGCTCGGATCGAATTCTTAAGTGTTCTCTGATTCAGCATTAAGTTAACCGGACTAAAGTCAGGTGCCAAAGGTACCACAGCGTCGCGCCTCGGTTGGCACCTTTAAGACCGGTGTGGCTATTCCACAACCCAAAACCGGCGCCCTTAAGATTTCTTGACTCAAGGGCGCCAATGTCTGGAATGTCGAACCGCTGGTTAATCCGCCTGTCTCCGCAAAAAGGCTGGTATATCGAGCAAATCCTCGCTTCCCGATTCGGCCCGCAGACCATCGCCTACGGCACGCTGCCTCTGCACAGTCGGCTTATCGAGCATGGCATAGTCGGTGGGCCCCATCGATGATTTGGGTCGCACCATGCGCATGGTGAGCGGAGGTGCGATGGAGGCGGCGGCCACCGGCTGCGGAGCCACGCGCGCCAGGGGCTTGCCGAGACCCGTCGCAACCACGGTGACCCTGATCTGACTGGTCATCTCCGGATCGATCACCGTGCCGACCACCACCGTGGCATCGTCCGAGGCAAATTGCTTGATGACATTGCCCACCTCCTGGAATTCGCCGATCGACAAATCCATGCCGGCGGTGACATTCACCAAGATGCCCTGCGCGCCCGAGAGATTGATGTCCTCGAGCAGCGGGCTGGAAATCGCCGCCTCGGCCGCTTCGCGCGCCCGATCGTCGCCGGAGGCGGTGCCCGAACCCATCATGGCCATGCCGGTTTCCGACATCACGGTGCGCACATCGGCAAAATCGACATTGATCAGTCCCGGCCGGGTGATCAGTTCCGCGATCCCCTGTACCGCACCTTGCAACACGGTGTTCGCCGCCTTGAAGGCATCGAGCAGCGTGGTGCTGCTGCCCAACACCGACAGCAGTTTTTGATTCGGGATCGTGATCAGCGAGTCCACGTACTTGGATAATTCCAGCATGCCCTGATCGGCCACGCGCGAGCGCTTGTTGCCTTCCATCTCGAAGGGCTTGGTCACCACCGCGACGGTTAGTATCCCCAGTTCCTTGGCAACCTGCGCCACCACCGGCGCCGCGCCGGTGCCGGTGCCGCCGCCCATGCCGGCGGTGATGAACAGCATGTCGCATCCTTCGATGAGTTCGATGATGCGATCACGATCCTCCATCGCCGCCTGGCGGCCCACTTCGGGATCGGCGCCCGCGCCCAAACCCTTGGTGATGTTGCAGCCGATCTGCAGCGCGGTGCGCACCTTGGAGTGCTTCAGCGCCTGCGCGTCGGTGTTGATACATATGAAATCCACGCCCTCGAGTCCGGCCTGGACCATGTGCGAGACGGCATTACCGCCGCCGCCGCCCACGCCCAGCACCTTGATGATGGCGCTTTGGCTATACGAGTCCATGAGTTCGAACATTCCAGTACTCCTTCAATTAGTTATTGCAAATCAGCTGTCAAAAATTGCCTTGGAACCAAGCCTTCATCCGCTCAAACACACTCTTCACGCCGCCCGCGAGCAGCGGTGCGCCGGTGCGCTCAACTTCGAGATTGCTCTTCGCGTACAGCAGCAGGCCGACGCCGGTGGCATGAATGGGATTGCTCACCACCTCGGCGAGTCCGCTCACGTATTGCGGCACGCCGAGCCTCACCGGCATGTGAAACACTTCTTCGGCGAGTTCGATGGCGCCCTCCATTTTTGCGCTGCCGCCGGTGAGCACGATGCCGGTGGCCACCTGCTCCTCCAATCCGGCGCGGCGAATCTCATCGCGGATCAGCCCGAACAATTCCTCGTACCTAGGCTCCACGATCTCGGCGAGCGTCTGGCGCGCGAGGCGGCGCGGCGGCCGGTCGCCGACGCTCGGCACCTCGATGGTTTCGTCGGGATTCGCCAGCTGCGACAAGGCACAGGCGTACTTGATCTTGATGTCCTCCGCGTATTGCGTGGGGGTGCGCATGGACACGGCGATGTCGTTGGTGATCTGATCGCCGGCAATCGGTATCACCGCGGTGTGGCGGATCGCGCCGCCGCCGAAGACGGCGATGTCGGTGGTGCCGCCGCCGATGTCGACCACGCACACGCCGAGATCCTTTTCATCCTCGGTGAGCACGGCGTAACTCGAGGCCAGCTGCTCGAGCACGATGTCGTCCACGCTGAGTCCGCAGCGCTGCACGCACTTGACGATGTTCTGCGCCGCGCTGTCGGCACCGGTGACGATGTGGACTTTCGCCTCCAGCCGCACGCCCGACATGCCGATGGGATCGCGGATGCCCTCCTGCGAATCGATGATGTATTCCTGCGGCAGCACGTGCAGGATCTTCTGATCGGCCGGGATGGCGACCGCTTTGGCGGCGTCGATCACGCGTTCGACATCACCCTGCACCACCTCTTTGTCCTTGATTGCGACGATGCCGTGTGAGTTGAGGCTGCGCACGTGGCTGCCGGCGATGCCGGCATACACCGAATGAATTTCGCAACCGGCCATCAACTCCGCCTCCTCCACCGCGCGTTGAATCGACTGCACCGTGGATTCGATGTTCACCACCACGCCCTTCTTCAGGCCGCGCGACGGATGGCTGCCGATGCCGATGATCTCGAGCGCTCCGTCGGCCTTGATTTCGCCGACGATGGCGACCACTTTGCTGGTGCCGATGTCCAGGCCCACCAATAAATGCCGATCAGAACGCTTGGCCATGATCTTGAAGGTTTCCTCTAGGCGTCGGTGTCGTCGGAATGTTTGAGGGCACCCGGAGCGCTCGACCCGGGGTTGCGCCAACCAATGGCGAAGCCGTTGGAGTAGCGCATGTCCACGTAATTGATCTCCGTCATGCGATGCGCGATGACCTGGGATGCGGTGCGGATGAAGCGCTCGATGCGCTCGTCCACCTCGCGCCTTCCCAAGCGCACCGTGACGCCGCTGTCCAGATCCATTTCCCAGGCGCCGCGTTCATCCAGGCGCAGCGCCGCGATTCGCATGCCGGCTTCGAGCATCCGCCCCTGAGCAGACAAATAGCGCTGCGCCACCTGCGCCTCCGAGCCTTCAGGTCCGTTCAGGCGCGGCAACTCCGCGGGCACATGCGCTGCGGACCTCACGAACAACTCGCCGCGGGTGTTCAAGAGACCGGACTCGCCCCAGCGCGCCGCCGCGGTCTGTTCGGTCACCGCAACATGCAAACTGTTCGGCCAGCGACGTGCGATGCGCGCATGGTCCACCCAGGGCAAGGCCTCGACGGCGCGCTGAATGTCGCCTAGGTTCGCGGACATGAATCCGGCGTGAGCGTACGCAGCCACCGCCTTCTCGATCTGACCGGGGGAAACCCGCTGAAAGCTGCCATCCATCGATATCACCCGCACTGGACGGTCGAGCGCCCAGATCAGAATGCTCAAGGCTCCCGTCAACAGAAGCAGCAGCGCGCCACGCCTTACGTGGATGCGCCACTCGGTCACGAACTTCGGCCAGGTGCGCGGACTCCTCGCAGCCGGTGGGTTCTTGAATCGATTGCGGCGAATGCTCAAGCTCATTTGCGCTCCCTTGAGAAACTGGTTTCGAGCACCCGCCACACCAGCTCCTCGAAGTCGTAGCCGGCCTGGCGCGCCGCCATCGGCACCAAACTATGGCTCGTCATGCCCGGCACGGTGTTGATCTCGATGAAGTAGAATTTTCCGCTGGCGCGGTCGCGCATGAAGTCCACGCGTCCCCAACCGTAGCAATCGGTGACCGTGAATGCCGCGAGCGCCGCGGCTTTGAGCGCGGCTTCATCCGTGTCGCTCAAGCCCCCGGGGCAGAAATACTGCGTGTCGTCGCGGAAATACTTCGCCTGATAATCATAGAACTCGGTCGCCGGCTGAATCCGGATCGAGGGCAGAGCGATGTCTTGCAATATGCTCACGGTGAATTCATCGCCGGCAATGAAGCGTTCCGCGAACACAACCGGGTCGACGGCGCGAGCCTCGGCGTAGGCGCCCGGCAGTTCGGCGGCGGATTTGACCTTGGTCATGCCGACGCTCGAGCCTTGCGAGGCCGGCTTCACCATCATCGGCAGACCAATGCGCTTGAGCGCGGCCTCGAGATCCTTAGGCTCCGCGAGCACGGCGTATTCCGGAGCGGCATGGCCTGCACCCACCACCACGCGCTTGGTCTTGAGCTTATCCATGGTCAACGCGCAGGCCAGCACGCCGCTGCCGGAGTAAGGCACGCCCAGCCATTCGAGCGCGCCCTGCATGGCGCCATCCTCACCCCCCGGGCCGTGCAATGCGATCCAGACGCGCGCGAATCCCTCGCTGACCAGGGCCTGCACCGGGCGCTGCAGGGGATCGAATGCATGCGCATCGATGCCGCGGCGCTTGAGCGCGGCCAGCACTGCGTTGCCGCTCAGCAGCGAAATTTCGCGCTCGCTCGAATCTCCGCCGAGCAACACCGCGGTCTTGCCGAAGTCCGCGGGAGTGGCGGCGCGGCGCAGGCCCGATTGCGTGGCAAGCAGGCTCATGCCGGGTCTCCGACGATGCGCACTTCGGTGGCGAGCTCGATGCCGCTCAATTTTGCGACCGTTTTTTGCACGTGCACGATCAATGCTTCGATGTCGGCGGCGCGCGCCGAGCCATGATTGATGATGAAGTTGGCGTGCTTCTCCGACACCGAGGCATCGCCGATGCGAAAGCCCTTCAGGCCCGCGCTCTCGATCAATCGCGCCGCGTGCTCATTGGGCGGATTGGTGAACACCGATCCGCAGCTCCACTCACCGATGGGCTGCGTCTCGCGGCGCTTGTCGAGCAGCTCGCGAATGGCGTCGCTGTTGACGCCCGGCTTGCGTTCGAACTCCAGCCGCGCGCCGATGAACCATTCGTCGGCGGGGCCTTCCACGCGCCGATAGCCGATCGTGTATTCGGCCGGGGTGCGGGTGTGGCGCAGGCCGCGCCGATCGATCACTTCCACCTCGACCACGTGCCGCCAGGTTTCGCCGCCCCAGGCACCGGCATTCATCGCCAGTGCGCCGCCAAGGGTACCGGGGATGCCGGCAAAGAATTCCGCCGGCCCCAAACCCCATTTCACGCACTGGCGGGCGACGCGCGCACAGGGCACGCCGGCTTCGGCGCGGATGCGGCTGGCGCTGTGGCGCTCGAGCGCTCCCAGCGCGCCATGCGTGGACACCACCGCGCCGCGGATTCCACCATCACGCACCAGCAGATTGCTGCCGAGGCCGATCCACAGCACCGGCACCACCGCGGGCAACTGGCGCATGAAGGAGGCGAGATCCATGATGTCGCGGGGCGTGAAAAGAAGATCGGCCGGGCCTCCCGCGTGCCAGGAAGTGTGCTTGGCCATGGACACGTCGCGCAGCACCCGGGCGCTGAATTCCGGTGCCAGCTCCACGAAACGCTGCGCGCTCATGCCGCGGCCCCCGCCGCGAAGCGGCTTTTCAGTTCCTGGGCCACTGTGCCGATGTTGCCGGCGCCCATGGTCAGCACCACGTCGCCGTCACGCAATACGCCGCGCAGCGATTCGGCGAGGTCTTCGACGCGCTCGACGAACACCGGCTCGGTGAGCCCGCGCGTGCGCACCGCGCGGCAGATGGCGCGTCCATCGGCGCCGGCAATCGGCGCTTCTCCGGCTGCGTAGACTTCGGTGACCAGCAGCACATCGCATTCGCTTAAGGTCCGGCCGAAGTCGTCCAGCAAATCCCGGGTGCGCGTGTATCGATGCGGCTGAAAGGCCAGCAGCAGGCGCCGCTTCGGCCACGCTTGACGCACCGCTTCGAGGGTCGCGGCCACTTCGGTGGGATGATGGCCGTAGTCATCGACGATCAGCGCGCTGCCGCCCGCCCAGTGAATCTCACCCAGCTGCTGCAACCGCCGGTCGATGCCTTGGAAATTGGCAAGCGCGCGCTGGATCGCCGCGTCGGGCACATCGAGTTCGGTGGCCACGGCCAGCGCCGCCAGTGAGTTCAGAACGTTGTGGCGGCCCGGCAGATTGATGGTCACCTTGAGCGGCTCGCGGCCGCTGCGCAGCGCCTCGTAGCGGGACTTGAGTCCCATGCGCTGGACGTTGACCGCGCGTATGTCCGCGCCCTCGCCGAATCCGTAAGTCACAAAGGGTCTGGCGACGCTCTCCAGAATGCCGCGGACATGCTCGTCCTCCGCGCACAGCACCGCGAGCCCGTAGAACGGCAGGTTGTGCAGGAAATCAACGAAACTTTGCTTGAGGCGGGCGAAATCGCCGTCGTGGGTGGCCAGATGATCGTTGTCGATATTCGTGACGATGGCAATCATCGGCTGCAGATGCATGAACGAGGCGTCGCTTTCGTCGGCCTCGGCCACCAGATATCGGCCAGCGCCGAGCCGTGCATTGCTGTCGGCGCTCTTCAGACGCCCGCCGATGACGAATGTCGGATCGAGTCCGGCCTCGGCGAGCACGCTGGCCACCAGGCTCGTGGTCGTGGTCTTGCCGTGCGTTCCCGCCACCGCGATCGAATAGCGAAAGCGCATCAATTCGCCCAGCATTTCCGCGCGCGCGACCACGGGGATGCGCTTCGCCAGGGCGCTTGCGACCTCGGGGTTGGCGCGGCCGACTGCGCTCGATACCACCACGACGTCCGCCGCGCCGAGATTCGATTCGCTGTGGCCGATGAAAATTGTCGCGCCCAGCCGCGCCAGGCGCTCGGTCACCGCGTTGGCCTTGAGATCCGATCCCTGAACCTTGTAGCCGAGATTGAGCAGCACCTCGGCAATTCCCCCCATGCCGCTGCCGCCGATGCCGACCAGGTGAACGCACTGAATGCGCCCCATGCGATCACTCATGCGCCGGCGTTCGGATGTGCGCCTGCGTTCGGTCATGCGCGCGCTCCGGCGGCGATGCACTGATCCGCAAGCCGCGTCGCCGCATCGATGACGCGCTGTGCGCGGGCGGCGTCGGCCATCTTCAGCAGCGACGCGCGATTGCCGGTCAGCTCGGCAATCACCGCGCTCAAACGCTCCGGCGTAAGATGATGTTCCGGGATGATGCGCGCAGCGCCGGCTGTCACCATCACCGCGGCATTTTTGGTCTGATGATCGTCGGCGGCTAGACTCAACGGCACGAAGATTGCGCCGAGGCCGGCGGCCTGCAGTTCGGCGACGGTCATGGCCCCGGCGCGGCACACCGCAAGATCGGCCCATGCATACGCCTTGGCCATGTCGTCGATGAACGGCACCACGTCGGCTTCGACCTGCGCTTGGGCGTAGCGTGCGCGGGTATCTCGGAGGCCCCGTTCGCCGGTCTGATGGCGCACCAGCGGACGTTGCTCGGGAGCGAGGCGTGCCAGCGCATCAGGCAGCGCCGCGTTCAGGCGCTGCGCGCCCTGGCTGCCACCGAATACCAACAGGCGGGCCTGGGATTCGCGTCCCGCGAATCGCTGTGCCGGCGGCGGCAGTGCCGCGATGTCCGCGCGCACCGGATTGCCGATCGTGCGGGCATGCGCGGAAGGCGCGAAGCTTTTGGGAAATGCTTCCCACACCTGGGTGGCCAGTCGCGCCAGCCATCGATTGGTCAAGCCGGCGATTGCGTTTTGTTCGTGGATGAGCAAGGGTATGCGCAGCAGCCACGCGGCGATGCCGCCGGGCCCGCTGACATAGCCGCCGGCGCCCAGCACGGAACGCGGCCGAACGCGACGCAGTACGCCCATCGATTGCGCCACGGCGCTCAAGATGCGCAGCGGCGCGAGCATCCAGGTCAACATGCCCTTGCCGCGAATTCCCGCGACGCGGACCCACTCGATGGGAAAACCATGCGCCGGCACCAGGCGCGATTCCATGCTGCCGGGAACGCCGAGCCACACCACCGCGACGCCGCGCGCGCGCAACACATCGGCCACCGCCAGTGCCGGGAAAACATGCCCGCCGGTTCCCCCGGCCATGATGAGCACCGGCCCGCCATCGCCCGTGCGGCCTGTGAGGCCTGTGAGAGCGCCGCTCATCGCGTCCCTCCAGGCAGCCGGGTCACGGCGGAGCGCGAGCTGCATTTGACCTCGTGGTAGATGCGCAGCAGCGCCCCGAGCCAGGCTAGACAGACGAGCAGTGAGCTGCGCCCGTAGCTCAAGAGCGGCAGCGTCAATCCCTTGGTCGGCAGCACGCCCATGTTGACGCCGATGTTCACGATGGCCTGAAGCCCGAGCCACACGCCGAAGGCCATCGCCAGATAGGCTTGAAAGCGCAATCCCGCCTGCGCGGCCATGCGTGAAATGCCGAAGGCGCGCCACACCAGCGCGACAAACAGGGCGATCACGCCCAACACGCCGACCAGTCCCAGTTCCTCAGCCAGCACCGCGAACACGAAGTCGGTGTGCGCTTCCGGCAGATAGAACAGCTTTTGAACGCTGCTGCCCAAACCCACGCCGAACCAGGCGCCTCGTCCGATCGCGATCAGCGATTGGGCGAGTTGGAAGCCGCCGTTGAACGGATCGTCGAACGGATGCAAGAAAATCAACAGGCGCTTCAGGCGATAGGGAGATGCCAGCGCCAGCAACACGAATACCAGGACCGCGGCGGAAACCAACAGCGCCACGTAGCGCAGGCGCGCGCCGGCCACGAACAGCACGGCAAAGCCGGTGGCGAACAGCACGGTCGCGGCGCCGAAGTCCGGTTCGATCAGCAGCAGCAATCCGGTCAGCGCCAGCAGCGACACGGGCTTCACCAAACCCGGCAGAGTGCTCTCCAGTTCGGCGCGCTTGCGCACGCAGTAGCTGCAGACCCAGGTCAACACCAGCACCTTGGCGAGCTCGGACACCTGAAAATTGAGTACGCCGATCCGCAGCCAGCGGCGGGCGCCGTTGACCCGCGCGCCCAGGCCCGGGATCAGCACCAACGTCAGCAACAGCAGCGCAATCAACAGCAGCGCCAGGCTGTATTTGTCCCACAGCTGAACCGGCACGCGGGTCACCACCCACGCCAGCAGCAGTCCCGCCATCGTAAAAATGAATTGCCGCTCGAGGAAGTAAAAGGGATCGCCCATGTTGCGCGCCGCAATCGACATGGATGCCGAGGTGACCATGATCAGGCCCACCAGCAATAGCGCGGCGGTCAAACCCACGGTGATGGGATCCCAGGCGAACGGCATGCGCTCGCGCGCACGGACTCCGTAGGACATCGTGGCGACCGTCATTGCAGGACTTCCAGCTGGCGCACCGCCGCGGCGAATACATCGCCCCGATGTCCGTAGTCGCGGAACATGTCGAAACTCGCGCAGGCCGGCGACAGCAGCACGGTGTCTCCGGGCGCGGCGGCACGATGTGCGGCCAGCACCGCCGCCTCCATCGATGCCACGATCTTCGTCGGGCACACTCCCTCGAGCGCGGCGGCGAGCGCCGGCGCATCCCTGCCGATCAGCAGGGCGCTGCGCACCTTGCCGCGAAACGCTGCGGCGAGCGGCGCGAAGTCCTGCCCCTTGCCCTCGCCTCCGGCGATGATGAGCAACGGTCCGGCTAAGCCCGCGACCGCGGCGCTGGTCGCCCCCACATTGGTACCCTTGGAATCGTCGATGTAGCGAACGCCGTTGATATCGGCGACCCATGACGAGCGGTGCGACAAACCGGGAAAGGATTCGAGCGCCTCGAGCATCTTTGCCGTGGGCAAACCCACCGCCTCGCCGAGCGCCAGCGCCGCGAGCGCGTTGGCGGCGTTGTGCAGACCGGAGATTTTCATGCGCGCCGTATCGAGCAATGGCTCGCCGCGGCGCGTGAGGTAAATCTGCGCACCATGGCGCGCCAGCGAAAAATCGGTGTCCGCGCGCGCGATGGAAAAAGTGACGGTGCGGGCAGCGGGATTGCGAAACCGCCGGTCCTGCATCGCGGCCACCCACGGGTCGTCCGCGTTCAGCACCACCGTGGCGGCATTGGCAAAAATTCTTTGCTTGGCATTCGCATACGCCGCCAGCGTGGGATATCGATCCAGGTGATCGGCTGTGACGTTGAGCACCACCGCAGCCTCGAGCGCCAACGACGATGTGCTTTCCAGCTGAAAACTCGACAGCTCGAGCACGTAGAGATCCGCCGCCGGTTCCTCGAGCAGATCGAGCGCGGGCTCGCCCAGATTGCCGCCGGCCAGTACCCTGCGGCCTGCCGCGGCGGCCATGCGCGCCACCAGGGTGGTGACCGTGCTCTTGCCGTTGGTGCCGGTGATTCCGATCACCGGCCCGCGTACCGCGCGCGCGAACAGCTCGACATCGCCGAGCAATTCGATGCCGCGGGCGCGCGCCTCTTTTGCAATGGGCTCATCGAGTGATACGCCCGGGGACATCAGCACCTGCGACGCGCCATCGAGCAGCGATAGATCGAAGCCGCCGAGACGCAAATCGATCGACTTCGCAAGGCCGCCGAGCTCGGCGAGGCCGGGCGGCGCGCGCCGGGTATCGGTGGCGCTCACGCGGTCGCCGCGCTTCGCGAGGTAACGCACGCACGAGGCGCCGGTTTTGCCGAGACCAACGACGACGCTTCTCATCAGCGGATCTTCAGGGTTGCAAGGCCCGCCAGCACCAGCACGAAGCTGATGATCCAGAATCGCACGATGACCTTTGGTTCGGCCCAGCCTTTGAGTTCAAAATGGTGATGGATCGGCGCCATGCGGAATATTCGTTTGCCGGTGAGCCGGAAGGATGCGACCTGCAGGATCACCGAGACGGTCTCGAGCACGAACACGCCGCTCATCACGAAAAACACGATTTCCTGGCGCACGATGGTGGCAATGGTGCCGAGCGATGCGCCCACCGCGAGCGCGCCCACGTCGCCCATGAACACTTGCGCGGGATAGGAGTTGAACCACAGGAATCCCAAGCCGGCGCCCACCAGGGTCGCGCTGAATATGAGCACCTCGCCGACGCCGTTGATGTAGGGAATCTGCAAATAGCCGGCGAACTTGATGTTGCCCGTGACATAGGCGAATACGCCGAGCGCCGCCGCGATCATCACCGCCGGCATGATCGCCAATCCGTCGAGGCCGTCGGTCAGATTCACCGCATTGCTGCTGCCGACGATGACGAAGTAGGCCAGCGCCACGAATCCGATGGTCGACATGGGCACGGCAACGGTCTTGAAGAACGGCACGTACAAGGAGGTTTCCGCCGGCGCCTGATGCAAGCCATGCAGCGCCAGCGCAACCGTGAGTCCCGCCGCCGATTGCGCCAGATACTTGTAGCGCGCGGCCAAGCCCTTGGAGTTGCCCACCACCAGCTTCAGATAGTCGTCATAAAAGCCGATCGCTCCGAAGGCCAGGGTCGTTCCCAGCAGGATCCATACGAAGCGGCTGGACAGGTCTGCCCACAGCAGCGTGCCGATCGCCATGGCCACCAGGATCAGACCGCCGCCCATGGTCGGCGTGCCGGATTTTTGCAGATGCGTTTGCGGGCCGTCGCTGCGCACCCGCTGGCCGATCTGATAGCGGTTCAGGAGCGAAATCATCAGCGGCCCGATGAACAGCGCCATGATGAGCGCGGTCATCGCCGCGAGGATTCCGCGCAGCGTGAGATATTGGAAGACGTGAAAGCCGCTGTAGAATCGCGCCAGATATTCGGTCAATAGAAGCAGCATGGTCTAGCTCGCCCTCATCATGGGTCCGGAACCAGCGCCGCCGCCGGTCAGCGCTTGTACGACCCGTTCCAAGCGATTGATGCGCGAGCCCTTGATCAGCACCGTCACGCCCGGAGACAGCTCCGCCTGCAGGCGGCGGATCAAGGAGTCGGCGTCGACGAACCATTCGCCGCCGGATCCGAAGGTCTCCACCGCTCTCGAGCTCAAGGGTCCGAGTGCAAACAGGCGCTTGATGCCGCACTCGCGCGCGTAAGCGCCCATGTGGGCGTGACTGTCCTCGGCGGATTCGCCAAGTTCCGCCATGTCCCCGAGCACCAGCCAGGTCACGCCTGCGAGCGAACGCAACACCTCCAACCCGGCGCGCACCGAGCTCGGATTGGCATTGTAGGAATCGTCGATGATCCAGCTGTCGCGGGCGCCGGCTTTCAGCTGCAGGCGTCCGGAGACCGCGCGAAAGTCGGCCAACCCCAGGCCAATGTCCTCGAGCGAGGCGCCGGCGGCGCTGGCCGCGGCGGCTGCCGCCAATGCGTTGCCGATGTTGTGCGCGCCGCCCGCCTTCAGCATGATCTGCCGCTCGCCGAGGCGAGAGATCAGCGTAAAGCGCGTCGCGAACTCGCCGCGTTCAATCGCTTGAATGACATGCTTCGCGGCGAAGTCCGCACCTTTATGCACTCCGAATGTAACGATGGTTTGCGCGCCACTCACGCCGCGCCAGTAGCCGGCGTACGCATCATCGGCGTTGATCACCGCGGTGCCGTGCGCTTGAAGACAGGACACCGCTTCGCCCTCGCCCTTTGCCACGCCATCGAGGTTACCGAATCCCTCCAGATGTTCGGCGCCGGCGTTGGTAATGAGCCCGACGGTGGGCTGGGCCAGCTGCATGAGCCCGGCGACATCGCCGACGCGATTCGCGCCAATTTCAATCACCGCGCTGCGATGCGCGGCCTCCAGGCGCATGAGCGTGACCGGCACGCCGATGTGATTGTTCAGATTGCCGTGGGTCGCCATGCAAAGGCCCATGCGCGATAAAATTGCCGCAGTCATTTCCTTGACCGTGGTCTTGCCGTTGCTGCCCGCGACCACCACCACCGGCAGATTGAAATCTGCGCGCCACGCCTTCGAGAGCTCCTGCAGCGCGCGCAGCGAATCCGGCACGATCACCTGCGGCAGGTTTGAGGTCACGGCGCGTTCGACCAGCGCGCCGATGGCGCCACGCGCCGCGGCCGCCGCAACGAAAGCAGCGCCGTCGAAGTTCGGACCGCGCAGCGCCACGAACAGCGCCCCGGGACTCAAGGTGCGGCTGTCGGTCGACACTGCGCCGTACGGACGATCCTCGCCGAGCAATTGCCCGCCGGTGATTCGCGCGGCGTCGCGCAGTGTTCGTTTCATGCGGCGGCTCCCAGGTAGCGAAGCGCTTCGCGTCGATCGCTGAAATCGCGGCGCGTATCGCCGTAAATCTGATAGTCCTCATGGCCTTTGCCGGCGATCAACACGAGGTCGACCGGCTGCGCTTCGTTGAGCGCGGTGGCGATCGCCTCGCCGCGGTCGTGAATCACCCTGACCTTGCGTGATTTGATGTCGCCCACGATGGCCGCGGTGATGGCCTGGGGATTTTCGGAACGCGGATTGTCGTCGGTGACGATGATCTGATCGGCGAGATCGGCGGCGATGGCGCCCATGATGGGGCGCTTGCCGGGATCGCGGTCGCCGCCGCAGCCGAACACGCACCACAGCGCTCCCGCGCAATGCTCGCGCGCCGCGCCCAAAGCCTTTGCCAGCGCATCGGGCGTGTGCGCGTAATCGACCACTGCGGTCGCCTTGTCGCGAGCGCCGCTCTTGAGCACTTCCATCCGTCCGGGAGCAGGCGCGGCGTCGGCCAGCGCGCTGGCCGCCTCGCTGATTGGAATCCCCAGGGACAGCAAGCAGGCGATCACCACCAACGAATTCTCGGCGTTGAACCGGCCCATCAGCTGCGTGTTGACTGCGAGCTTGCCGAAGCTGCCGTCCAGTTGCATGGAAATGCCCCGCGGCGCAACCCGCACTTCCGTGGCGTGCAGCGCCCGATCGGCCAACCAGCCCGAATCGCCCGCTCCCACCCACACTGCCGTCAGCGACGCATCGCCGTTGTAGGTCTGCGCCAAACCGCGGCCGAATTCATCGCCGATGTTGAGCACGATGTGCTTGAGATCCGGCATTTGAAACAAACGCGCTTTGGCGGCGCCATAGGCGGCCATTGATTCGTGGTAATCCAGATGATCACGGGTCAGATTCGTGAACGCCGCCACGTGGAAGCGCACGCCGTCCACCCGGCCCTGATCGAGTGCATGCGAGGAAACCTCCATCGCCACTTCACGCACTCCGGAGGCGCGCAGCTGCGCAAGTTCGCGGTGCACCGTCACCACATCGGGGGTCGTATGCGTGGGCTGTGCCAGCGCTTTGGGCAGTCCCCAGCCGATGGTGCCGATGTACGCGGCAGGCAATCCCAATCGCTCCAGGCATTGCGCCAGCAAGTAAGCGCAGGTGGTCTTGCCATTAGTGCCGGTGATCCCCGTGATGCGCAAGCCGGAGGATGGCCAGCTGAAGAACCGGTCGGCAATGCGGCCCACCAGGTTTTTCAGGTTGGGTACCGCCGCCGCGAACACGCTTGCCGGCAGCGATGGGGCCGGCAGGTCGGCGCGCGGCTCCCACAGCACCACGCTGGCGCCGCGCGCTGCCGCCTCGGCCGCAAACTCCAGTCCATGCGCGTTGCGGCCGGGCAATGCGAAGAACAGGCTGCCGGCGCGCACGTCGCGGCTGTCGAGCGTCAAATCGCTGACTCTCGATTCGCTGTGAGGAATGCTCGCGATTCCATCCAGCAACCACATGAGGGCGCTGCTCATGGGTTTTCGTTCGCCTGTACCAGCGCCGCCGCCGGCACGTTTTGCAAGTCATCGGGAGCGATGTCCATCAGGCGCAGCGTGCCGGACATGACGCTGGAGAACACCGGCGCGGCAACCGAGCCTCCCTGGGCCAACGTGCCGCCCTGCTGCAGGTCGCGGCTCGGCTCGTCGATCACCACCACCGTGGCCAGTTTCGGGTGCGACGCCGGCACCAACCCGGCAAATACCGCCATGATCCGGTCGGTGGAATAACCGCCCGCAATCGATTTGAAGGCGGTACCCGTCTTTCCGGATACCTGGTAACCGATGAGGGACGCGCGCGTGGCGGTGCCGCCCTTCTCGACCACCTGTTCCATCAGCTGCACGAGTTCACGCGCCACTTTGGGATCCATGACACGCTCTCCGGCCACCGGACCGGAAACGCGCTCGAACGAGATGGGACGCTTCACCCCGCCCGCACCGATCGTGGCGTAGGCATGCGCCAATTGCAGGGGGGTCACCGAGAGGCCGTAGCCATGCGACATCGTTGCGATGCCGATGGGACGCCAATGCGAGTAATTGCTCAGCATGCCGGCCGACTCACCCGGATAACTGCTGCCGGTCACCTGGCCAAATCCCAACGCCGTCAGCGTGCGCCAAATATGTTCGGGCTGCAGAGACAGCGCCACCTTCGCGGTGCCGACGTTGCTGGACTTTGCCAGGATCGTCGCCAGATCGACGGCGCCCAGATTGTGTTCATCCTCGAACACCTTGGTACCAACTTTTATGAACCCGGGAGATGTATCCACCACGCTGTCGGGACGGTACTGCCCGGAGGCGAGCGCGGCGGCCATGATGAAGGGCTTGATGCTGGAGCCGGGCTCGAAGATGTCGGTGGCGGCGCGGTTGCGATACAGACCCGGCTTGAGTTGCTCGCGGTCGTTCGGGTTATATGAGGGTTGATTCACCATCGCCAGCACTTCGCCCGTGTCGACGTCGAGCACGATCACCGAACCGGCGCGCGCGCGATACTCCTGCATCGCAGACTTGAGTTCACGGTAAGCCAGATATTGAATGCGCATGTCGATGCTGGTGACGAGGTCGCGGCCGGGCCGCGGCGCGCGGATGCTTTCGACGTTCTCCACGTAACGGCCGAGAGAATCCTGGATGACGCGTTTCGCGCCGTCCGCGCCATTGAGCAATTGATCGAATCCCAGTTCCAGACCTTCCTGACCGAGATCATCGATGGTTGTAAATCCGACCACATGTCCGGCCACTTCGCCGGCGGGGTAGTAGCGCTGGTATTCGCGCAGCAGGTACACGCCGGGAATTCCCAATGCCTTGATGCGCGCCGCCTGATCGGGCGGCATGTGACGCAGCAGATAGAGAAATTCGCGGTCGAGATTGCTGGTGATGCGCCGCGCGAGGGTCTGCTGATCCTCCTTCAGCGCACGCGCAAGCTTTGGCAGCTGGTCGATATTGTCGTTGAGTTCCTGGGGATTGACCCAGATGCTGTCCACCGGTGTGCTGATCGCCAGCGGCTCGCCGTAGCGATCCGTGATGGCGCCGCGATGCGCGGCAATCTTGACCACCCGCATCGAGCGCTCGGCGCCCTCTTTGGCGAGAAACCCGTGATCCAGCAACTGCAGCTCAACCGCGCGCGCGGCCAGCCCGATCGCGCCCAGCACGACCAGACTTAAGACCACCGCCGAGCGCCAGCGATATGCCTTCGCCTGTGTATCGCTTTCGCCGCTGCGTGATTTCACGGCCGCACGATCCGCACATCTTTGGTTTGCGGCAGGCTCATTTTCATTTTGGCGTTCGCGACGCGTTCGACAAAGGCATTCGAGGACCAGAAGCTTTGCTCCAGCTGCAAACGTCCCCATTCCATGTCCAGCGCGTCGCGTTCGACGTTGAGCTTCTCCAAGCGCACGAAGGTGTCGCGCGCCGTGTGGCGCGCGTAGATCACCTGCACGGCGGAGCCGAGCACCGCCAGCCACAACAACGGCAACAACAAGCTCAGCCAGCGGCTCTGATTCATGCGGCGATTCCTTCATCGAGACGAACGGCCACGCGCAGGCGCGCACTGCGGGCGCGTGGATTGCTGCTGCACTCGTCCGCATCCGGCTCGACCGATTTGCCGACGATCTTCAGCTTCGGGCGGGCGTGTGCCGGGATGTGCGGCAGGCCGGCATACATGGGATCGGCCAGCGAGTGGCGGCGCATGAACTGTTTGACCATGCGATCTTCCAGTGAATGAAAGCTGATCGCTGCGAGCCGCCCGCCAGGGGCCAATCGCTGCAGCGCAGCCTCGAGCGCAGTCTTGAGTTCCTGCAGCTCCGCGTTGACATGGATGCGCAGAGCCTGGAATACGCGGGTGGCCGGATGCTTGTGGCGCTCGCGGCTGCGAGCGACTCTGGCGATCATCTGCGCGAGTTCGACGGTGCGCTCGAAGGGCTTGACCTGGCGGTCCGCCACGATGGCGCGCGCGATGCGCGGCGCCAAACGCTCTTCGCCATACTCGCGGAAGATTCGAATCAGTTCATCGAGCGACGCGTGATTCACCACATCGGCGGCGCTCACTCCCTCGCCTGCCGTCATGCGCATGTCGAGCGGGCCGTCCTGCATGAAACTGAAGCCGCGCGCCGCATCGTCGATCTGCGGCGACGACACGCCGAGGTCGAGCAGGATGCCATCCAACCTGAGTCCGGGCTGCACCTGGTCGGCGCAGGCCGCCAGGGAAGAGAAGCGCGCGTGGAACACCGTCACTCGCGGATCCTTGGAGAATCGGGCTCGGGCATCCGCCACCGCCGCGGCATCGCGATCGAGACAAAGCAGCCGGCCATTCGCGATGAGATTCTGCAAAATCGCCTCTGCATGTCCGCCCCGGCCAAACGTGGCATCCATGTAAGTGCCACTCGCCTGTATGTTCAACGCAGCCAGTACCTGTGGTAGCAAGACCGGTGTGTGAAAGCCCCCGCTGTGCACCGCGCCGTCCGGCTAGAACGACAGCGTGTCAAGTTCGCCCGGCAAATTGCTGCTCTCGCCACTCGCCAGCCATTCATCGCGCCGCTCATTCCATTTCGCCTCGTCCCACAATTCAAACCGCAAACCTTGTCCGATCAGCATGGCGTCGCGCGTCAAATGGCCGAACTCCCGCAGGTTCGCTGGCAATAACAGACGCCCGTGTCCATCCAGTTCCAAATCGGTGGCGTAACCCACCATCAAGCGCTGCAGCCCCCGTGTGCGGGGATCCAAGGTGGGCAATTTGGTCAGTTTTCGCTCGATGTCTTCCCAATCCGGCAAGGGATAGATCAGCAGGCATTGGTCCTTGTCGACGGTGACCACCAGATTGCCGCCGCAACGCTCCTGCAGCCGCTCGCGATACCGGGTCGGCATGACCAGCCGGCCTTTTACATCGAGAGTTAGTTTGTTGGCACCCCGGAACATTCTTGTATGGGCGTTTAAACCCATTCTCTCCCACAATTTCCCACCGGATGCCACTATAGGGAGCGCTGCCTCGCAGTGTCAACGGGTTAAGTTAAAAAAAACCCGTGCCGACAGTGACTTAGGTCACATTCTGGAGATATGCGCCGCGCTGCGATAACGCCTGTCAGGGGAATCAATCTGTTAGGAGGTTTTCCTGTATTGGACTACAGGTACTCGATGCTGGGATCTTCGTCTAAAATCGGCGTTTATGCTGCGAACTCGCAGGTTTCCCGCCAACCTCACGTAGAAGTGGCGCTCAACACGCTTCAGCGCTTAAAAAGGAGTCGGCCGATAAGCCGGGTTCTGTCGTGAACAGTCATTCCTCTGGCACACGCGTCACCGCGCGGCTCAAGCGACCTACCCGGAAGCCCATGTGGGCCACATGTAGCGGCCTTTTGAGCCGCTCGCTTCCCTATTTGGTCTTGCTCCAGGTGGGGTTTGCCGTGCCGCTGATGTTGCCATCCGCGCGGTGCGCTCTTACCGCACCATTTCACCCTTACCGGCGCCGCTTACGCGGCGCTTAGGCGGTATCTTTCTGTTGCACTTTCCGTAGGCTCGCGCCTCCCAGGCGTTACCTGGCACCGTGCCCTGTGGAGCCCGGACTTTCCTCCATGTGCTTGAAGGCACACAGCGACTGTCTGGCCGACTCCGACCCGCACCATACGCTGAGTATGGGCCCTAATGCGAGGCCAGTTGCTCTTTGAGCAGCAAAGCGCGCTTGTAGGCCTCGTTGTCGCGAGCTCCGGTGATTTGCGCAGCCAGACGCGCCGCCTGCTTGAGCGGCAGCTCCTTGAGCAGGGCGGCCAGGGCCTTGTCCAGCGCGCCGCCATGTCCATCCGCGCCGGCATCCGCAGGGGCTGCGGACAGCGTCGCGCCCGCAATCAACAACACGATTTCACCCCGGACGAAATCGGCATCCGATCTTGCAAGGCTCGATAGTTCGCCCAACGAGCCGCGATAGGTCGTTTCATGCAGCTTGGTTATTTCGCGCGCGACCGCGCCCGGCCGCGCTGCGCCGAAAGCGTTGACGCAGTCCTCGAGCGTTTCCTGCACGCGATGCGGGGCTTCATACAGCACCAGCGTGCGCGGCTCCTGTCCCAGCAATTTCAGCCGCTCGCGCCGCGCGCTGCCGCGCGCCGGCAAAAATCCCTCGAAACAAAATCGGTCGGTGGGCAGCCCGCTGATCGACAGCGCGGCGATGGCCGCGCACGGGCCGGGAATTGCGGCAATCTCCAGGCCCGCGGCCGCGACTGCGCGCACCAGTTCAAATCCAGGATCGCTGATGGCCGGAGTGCCGGCATCGCTCACCAGCGCAATGGAGTGGCCGTCGCGAAGGCGTGCAATTATTTCAACTGCTCGCGAGGCTTCGTTGTGATCATGCAGCGAGATCTGCGGGGTTTGAATGCCGAAATGCTTCAACAGCATTCCCGTGTGTCGCGTATCCTCCGCCGCAATCAGGGCGCAATTTTGCAGGGTATCGCGCGCCCGCGCGCTCAGATCGCCCAAATTGCCGATCGGCGTGGCGATGACGTAGAGCCGCCCTGCCGCCGGCGGGCCGATCGGTTGAATTGTCACTTATAATTCTCGGCTGTTTCGAAGAGCTAGGAGCCCAAGGGTATGGCAGCGATCTCAAGACGTCCACGGGCGTTGTACGCGGCATTGGCGGCATCGGTGATCGCGGCGGCGTGCAGCCTGGTCAGCCCGGTGGTGGGCCCGAGCGAAAAACAAGAGCAAGCGGCACGCCTGGTGCGCGACGGCAAGCACGCGGAGGCAGCGCGCGCCTATGCCACCCTTGCCACGCAATTGCCCGCCGACGCCGACAACTATGAACTGCTGAGCGCGGAACAATGGGTGGCGGCGGGCTATGTGGCCGCGGCCAAACAAGCCTTCGCGCAAGTGTCGTCCGAGGCGCGCACCAGAATGCCGACTCAGCGCGCTTTGGTGGCAGCCGAAATTGCCTATGCGGAAGACGATCCGGCCGGCGCGATTCGCGAATTGGATCAAATTCCGGTGCCGACGGCACCCAACCAGGCGCAGAACTACTATTGGATACGCGGCCGCAGCGCGTTTCTCACCGGACATCCGGTCGAAGGCACGCGCGCTCTGGTCGAACGCGAACGCTATCTCGCCGACCCTGCCGCGATTCGCGCGAATCGCGATGAACTCTACATCAGGGTCCGCACCGCCGCCGAAAAAGGCGCCCCGCTAAAACCCCCTGCGAAAACCGAACCCATCGTGCTTGGCTGGCTGGAGCTCGGGCCGGTCGCCGTCGAGCTCGAACGCAATCCCGCTCGCGCAGCTGCGGCGCTCGACAGTTGGAAGCGGCAGTATCCAAATCATCCGGCGAACGACAGCGTGCTCGGCACGGCTCCGCAGCAGATTGCCATCGCCACCGAGTACCCCAACCAGATTGCGCTGCTGCTGCCGCTGTCAGGCCGAGGCGAGGCATTCGGCGTCGCGGTGCGCGACGGCTTCATCGCCGCCTATCTCGAGCAGGATGCGGCGCGCCGGCCTAAATTGAAAATCTACGACGTCGCGGCCGAATCCGCGGGCACCGCTTACAGCCGCGCCGTTGCAGACGGCGCCGGCTTCATCGTGGGCCCGTTGACCAAGGAAGACGTTGCCGCGGTCGCGCCGTTGAGCGAGGGTCGCACTCCGGTGCTGGCGCTGAATTTTCTCGCCGAATCGGCAAATCCCGCCAGAAACTTTTATCAGTTTGCGTTGCTGCCCGAAGACGAGGCCCGCATCGTTGCACGGCGCGTCGTCGCGGACGGCCGGCTTGCCGGGGTCGCAATCGTACCCGCGGGTGAACTGGGCAACCGCGTCGGCGCGGCATTCGCCGAGGAACTGAAGACGCTCGGCGGCACGCTGCTCGACAGCCAAAAATACGATCCATCGCAACCCGATTTCTCCGACATCATCAAGCAGGTACTGCAGGTCAAGACAGTCAAGGGCGAGCCCTCCACGCATCGTACCGACGCAACCTTCGTATTCGTGGTCGGAACCGCGGGCGCCGCCCGCCTCATCATGCCGCAGTTGAATTTCTACTACGCCGGGGATGTGCCGGTGTACTCCACGTCGGGC
Organism: Steroidobacteraceae bacterium; assembly: GCA_035567075.1. Lineage (GTDB taxonomy): Bacteria > Pseudomonadota > Gammaproteobacteria > Steroidobacterales > Steroidobacteraceae > Bog-1198. The sequence continues at coordinate 13,061 of DATMRC010000112.1, read as the reverse complement.
AGCTTCGACCCGGACCCGGCTGCGAATGCGGAAATCGACGGCATGTTCTTCCCCGACATGCCCTGGATGATCTCCAGTGACCCGGTAACCGCGCAGATTCGCGACAGCGTGCGCGCGGCCTGGCCCTCACGGACCTCTCGCGGGGACCGCAATCGCTTGTACGCGTTTGGCTTCGACTCCTATCGCCTGGTGCCCATTCTGCGCTCGAAGAGTCCGAGCGATGCCGGCGAGATTTCGGGACTGACCGGGAAGCTGCACATCGACGATCACAATAGGATACGCCGCGAACTCACCTGGGCGCAGATCAAAGCGGGAGTGCCTTATGACCTGTAGCCGAAGGTCCGCGTTGCGTTTCGCGGCCGCCGTCGCAGTGGCGCTGGCTGGCGTCGCGGTGGCCGCGGCGGCTGCGGCCAAGACCGAGACTGCGTCGGCTCCCGGCGATGCGCACCCTGCGGCGGATCTCATCATTCGCGATGCGCTCGTTTGGACGCTGAACCCTGCGCAGCCGCAAGCCGAAGCGGTCGCCGTTCTCGACGGCCGCATCACCGCCGTGGGCGCCGACTCCAGCGTGCTGCTCTGGCGAGGACCGAAGACGCGAGTGGTGGATGCCATGGGTCACCGGCTGCTTCCCGGATTCAACGATGCGCACGTCCATTTCGCCGACGGCGGCGCGGCATTGACCGCCGTGCAGCTCAACGATGCCACCAGCCTCAAGGATTTCGTCAAACGGATTGCCGACTATGCGGTACATGCGCCGCAGGGCGAGTGGATCCGCTCCGGCAACTGGGATGAGACCAAGTGGAGCCCGGCCGCATTGCCGACCCGCCAGGACATCGACGCCGTGACTCCCAACAATCCGGTGTCGCTCGACCGCTACGACGGCCACATGATCATCGTCAATTCTCAGGTGCTCAAGCTCGCCGGCATCACCGCCAAGACTTTGGATCCGCCCGGCGGCGTGATCGTGCGCGATGCTTCGGGTCAACCCACCGGCGCGCTCAAGGACGCTGCCATAGAATTGGTGGATCACGTCACGCCGGTGCCGACGCCGGCGCAGCGGCGCCGCATCATCGAGAACGCGCTGCACGAGGCCGCGTCCCACGGCGTGACCAGCGTACAGGACATGACGCTGGATTACGGCGACCTGGCGGTGTATTCGCAGCTGCTCAGGGAAGGGAAACTCAGCGTGCGGTTTTACGGCGCTCCGCCGATCGGAAAAGTTTCCGACCAGGCCAAGCTTGGGATCGGCCATGCGTTCGGCAGTGACAGCCTGCGCATTGGCGCGTTGAAGATGTTCGCCGATGGCTCGCTGGGCTCGCGAACGGCCTATTTTTTCGAACCCTTCACGGACGAGCCGCAGAATCGAGGATTGCTGTTCAAGGACATGCTGCCGCTATCGCGAACCCGCCAGCGGCTGCAGCTGGCCGATGCGAGCGAGCTGCAGGTGTGCACCCACGCCATCGGCGATGCCGCGATCTCGACGACTCTGGATCTTTATCAGGAGATCGAGAAGCGCAACGGCCCTCGCGACCGTCGCTGGCGAATCGAGCATGCCCAGCACATGGCGGCGCGCGATTTCGAGCGCTTTGCGCAACTGCATGTGATCGCCTCGGTCCAGCCATACCAGGCAATCGACGACGGCCGTTGGGCGGAGGCACGCATCGGCCACGATCGTGCCTCAAGAACCTATGCATTCCGCACGTTCATCGATCATGGCGTGCGGCTGGCATTTGGCACCGATTGGCCGATCGCGCCGCTGGATCCGCTGCTGACTCTGTACGCGGCGACCACGCGCGCGACTCTGGACGGCAAATACAGCCAAGGCTGGTTTCCCGAACAGAAGGTTTCCATTCAGGAAGCCATCGCCGCCTACACGGTGGGATCGGCCTACGCGGAATTTCAGGAGCACGAAAAAGGCTCGATTGAACCGGGCAAGCTTGCGGATATGGTATTGCTGAGCCAGGACGTGCTGACGATTGCCCCGGCCGCCATCCGCGACACCCATGTGCTGAAGACCTGGCTGGGCGGCGTGGAGGTCTACGCGGCGCGCGATAGTTCACTTTAAGGAAACCGAAGGGAAAATCCATGCAAATCCAAAATCATCCGCGCCTGGTGTGGGCACTGCTGGCAACACTCTGGCTGGGTGCGCACACGATCCCGGCGGCAGCCGCCGACGGCGATCAGTACCTGGGCAAATGGAGCGGCACGTATCAAGGCGACAATACGTCGGGGCATTTCGAACTCATCCTGGAGCGCGGCAGCGCCGGGCTCATCACCGGCACCATCGCGGTCAGCGGCGACGGCGGCGGGGCCGCGGACTACAGTGCCAAGCTGAAAAGCGCGTCCTTCGCCGGCGATACATTTACCGCCGCATACGATCCTCCGGGAGATGACCAGACGCAGATCAATATGAAGGGAACGTTCAACCCCAAGGGCGGTGACGGCGAGTGGTCGGTGAGCGCGAAACCCTCGTCCAGCCCGCCCGTGGCGGCCGGCACCTGGAAAATCATCAAGCAGTAGCGAAATCGCCATGAACCCGCTGCATATTTGAGGTGCGTCGCTTAGCTAGCCGCGGCAGGCTGTCCTTAACATGGCGGATCTGCGCCGGCAACGCGGCACCCAATCGGAGCAACTCGCGGCCGACTACCTGAAGACGCGCGGTCTTCTGGTGCTGGCGCGCAATCTTAGGTGCCGGGCCGGCGAACTCGATCTGGTGTGCCTCGACCAGGAGGTGTTGGCGGTCATCGAGGTCCGTCAGCGCTGCGGTCAGCAGTTTGGCGGCGCGCTGCAGTCAGTGTCGTGGCGCAAGCAGCGCAAGATCATTCGCGCCACCCGCTTTTTTCTGCTGCGGCAGGCGGATTGGCACGGCCGCGCGGTGCGCTTCGACGTGATCGCCGTTGAAGGGCCGCCGGACGGCGTGCACCGGCTGGTCTGGGTCAAGGACGCCTTTCGCGCTACTTGACCACCTGCAATTTCGGCCGCTTGGGACGGGCCTCGCCGGACTTTCCCGTGCCGGGACTTGCCGGCGGGCTGTCGGTGGGATCGGGGTCGGCATCACCCTCGGGGAAAATCATTCCCTGCCCGGTCTCGCGGGCATATATCCCGAGGATGGCCCGCACCGGAACCTGCACCGCGAATCCTACGCCGCCGAATCGGGCCTCGAAGCTCACGACCTCATTCCCAAGCTTCAGAATTTGAGTTGCCGAGAAGCTCACGTTGAGCACGATTTTGCCGTCCTTCACGTACTGGCGCGGGACGGTCACGCCCTCCGCAGCCGCATCCACCACGATGTGCGGGGTCTCGCCGCTGTCGGTGATCCACTCGTGCAGCGCACGCAGCAGATACGGACGCCGCGGTTTCATACGCGCATTTCCCTTTCGGCGTCGGTCAGGCAGGCGCGGAAAGTGGAGCGCGCAAAGATGGCATGCATGTACTTCATGATGGGCTGAGCCTGCGCCGGGAGCTCGATGCCGTAGGCCCGCAAACGCCACAGGATCGGCGCAATGCTGGCATCGACCAGCGAAAACTCATCGCTGAGGAAAAACGGCTTGGCCTTGAAGACTTCCGCGCTCGCGCAGATCGCTTCGGCCAGGACTTTGCGGCTGTGTTCCGCCGTCTTGCTGCGCGGATCGAGCTCGATGTCGTGCGCCAGGGCATACCAGTCGCGCTCCACCCGGTACAGCGCCACCCGAAACTGCGCGCGTGTCACCGGATCGATCGGCATCAGCGGCGGATGCGGGAAGCGTTCGTCCAGGTACTCGATGATGACCCGCGAGTCGTACAGCACCAGATCCCTGTCCACCAGTGTCGGCACGCTGTGATAGGGGTTCAGATCGAGCAAATCTTCGGGCAAATCGTTCAGGTCGACATTGACCAGTTCGATCGAGATTCCCTTTTCCGCAAGGACCAAGCGCGTCCGATGACTCCACGGATCGGCCGGTGCTGAGAAGAGGGTCATCACCGAGCGACGTGCCACTAACGCGGTCTCCAAGCAATAGGGCTAACGGGGGCGGTCCCGCGGCGTCAGTGGACGTCCTTCCAGTATTCTTTCTTCATCAAGTACGCGAGCACAAAAAATACCAGCAGAAATAACATGACAAAAACGCCCAGCGACTGGCGTTTCGCCTTGATGGGTTCGGCGGCGTATTCCAGAAAGTTGGTGATGTCCCGAACGAATTGATCATACTCCTCCGGCTTCATTGCACCTGGAGTCATTGGTTCCACACCCGTCAGCACCATTCTCGCGCTGCCGCCGCCATCGGGAATGTTCTTAAACACCGGCTTCTGCGAGCCCTGCAACGGGTAGAGGATATGCGGCATCGCAGCGTTGGGGAGATACAGATTGTTGACGCCCCAAATGCGCGATTTGTCGGAGTAAAAGCCCTTCAAGAACGAATATATGTAGTCGCCGCCGCGGGCTCGTGCAATCAACGACAGATCCGGCGGCGGCCTGCCGAACCAACCTTCGGAATCGGGCGGCATGGCTGACTCGATGTGGTCGAACGACTTCGACGAGGTGAACATCAAATTGGGCAATTCGGACTCGGGAATCTGCAAGTCCGCGGCCAGCCGGTTGTAGCGCAGGTACTTGAGCGAGTGGCAGCCGGAACAGTAGTTCATGAAATTGCGCGCGCCGCGCTGCAGGGACTCGATGTTCTTGATGTCGGTCCCGGATTGCAGCAGGGCGACTTCGCCCTCTTCACACCAGGCGGTGCCGGCGCAGAAAATCCCGATCGTGATCAGAAGCGATGCTTTAAGCATGTCCCGTGACCCTTTCCGGCACCGGCTTCACGCTTTCGTACTTCGTGTACCAGGGCATCAGCAAGAAGAAGGCGAAATATAGAACCGTACATACCCGCGCCAGCATCGGGTAGATCCCCGACGGCGGTTTCAAGCCGCACACACCCAGGGTGATGAACGAAACGACGAAGATGGCCAGCATCACCTTGTAAATCGGTCCCCGGTAGCGGATCGAGTTCACCGGCGAGCGATCCAGCCACGGTAGGAAGAAAAGCACGACCACCGCTGCGCCCAGCACCAGCACCCCCCAGATCTGCGTTCCGGCGAAGGACGGTACGGCGCGCAACATGGCGTAGTACGGCGTGAAGTACCACACCGGCGCAATATGCGGCGGGGTCTGCAGCGGATCGGCGGGTTGGAAATTGGGCTCCTCCAGGAACAAGCCGCCGAAGGTCGGCGCAAAGAAAATCACCGCGCAGAACACCAGCAGGAATGCCGCGACGCCGACTGTATCCTTCACCGTGTAGTAGGGATGGAAAGGGATACCGTCGAGGGGATGACCTTTCGCGTCCTTGTGCTTCTTGATTTCGATGCCGTCCGGATTGTTGGACCCGACTTCATGCAGAGCCATGAGGTGCGCAATCACGAGGAAGACCAGCGCCAACGGCAAAGCCGCCACGTGCAGGGCGAAGAAGCGGTTCAAGGTGGCATCGGCGATGTAGTAATCGCCGCGGATCCACTCGACCAGGCTCTGGCCGACGATGGGCACGCTGCTGAAGATGGACACGATGACCTGCGCGCCCCAATAGCTCATGTTGCCCCAGGGCAGAACATAGCCCATGAACGCTTCGGCCATCAGCAGCAGAAAGATCAAGCAGCCGAAAATCCACAGCAGTTCGCGCGGCTTGCGATGCGAACCGTACAGCAGCGCGCGAAACATGTGCAGATAAATGACGATGAAAAACGCGGATGCACCGGTGGAATGCATGTAGCGGATCAGCCAGCCCCACTCCACATCGCGCATGATGTATTCGATCGATGAGAACGCCTCGGCGGAGGACGGCTTGTAATTCATCGTCAAAAATATTCCCGTCACCAGCTGAATAACGAGAACCACCAATGAGAGAACGCCGAAGTAGTACCAGAAGTTGAAATTCTTCGGCGCGTAATATTCGGAGACTTGTTCTTTCCACAATTTCGTCAGCGGAAAGCGCGCGTCGATCCAGCCAAGCAATCCTTTGGCAGTATCGGCGGACTCGGGAGCTAGGGCCATTGCTTACCTCTTACCTGGCTCAAGCGGGTTTCGGAGCATCGCTTACACCGATGTCGATGCGCATGCTGGCCGAGATCGTATAGGGGGGAACCGTCAAGTTCGTGGGCGCCGGCTGGCCCTTGAACACGCGGCCCGACAAATCGTACTTCGAGCCGTGGCAGGGACAATAAAAGCCGCCCGGCCAGTTGGCACCCAGGTCGGCGCCGGCGACCTGGAAGGAATTATTCGGCTCGAACGCGCCTAAAGGGGAACACCCCAGGTGGGTGCAGACCGCGAGACCCACCCAGTATTCGGGGTTGCGGGCGCGCGCGGCACCGCTGGCCTTGATGTAGTCCGGTTGCAGCGAATCATCGGATTTGGGATCCGCCAGCATTGCATCGTGTCCGCCCAATTGATCGACGGCTGCCTTGACGCGCCGTACGACGAACACCGCCTGGCCGCGCCACACCACCTTCAACATCTGTCCTGACTCGAGTTTCGAAGCGTCCACGGCGACCGGAGCGCCAAGCGCTTTCGCGCGCGCGCTGGGCTGCCATGAAGCGAGAAATGGAACCGCGGCGAAGGCAACGCCTATCGCGCCGGTGCCGACCGTTGCTGCCGTCAATAGGCGGCGCCGACTGTGGTCGACCTGGTCACTCATGCAATCGTCCCACGCATTGTTGACAAATCTTCACGCAAACCCCTATGGCGGTAGAGTTTCCCAAAGAATATTGCGAGCGCATTATACACAGATAAGCGCACGCCCCTTAAGGCGGCACGAGCGGTACCTTGCAGAACACTCGCGTCTTCGTGAATTTCTTGATCAAAGCGGTCGTGATCGGTCTGGCCGTGGCGTTTCTCGTGGTCTGGTGGAATCCGACGCTGTTGGGCGCGCACACCGCCGGCGCACCGCCGGCGATCAGCGCACCGCCGGCGGCCAGCGCAACGCCGAGTTCCCCAAGCGCAAGCCAACCCGCCGCAGCGGCATCGAGCGCGCCCATCGTCATGCAAAGCTTCGCCGATCCGGTGGCGCGCGCAGCTCCCGCGGTGGTGAATATCTACACCGCCCGGGTGGTGAGGGAACGCACCCAGACGGCGCCCTTCAATCAATTGTTCGGCGAATACTGGCCGAGCTACCGCCAGCGTGTCGAACGCAGCTTGGGTTCGGGCGTGATCGTCGATGTGAAGGGCACCATTGTCACGAACCAGCATGTCATCGCCGGGGCGGATTCAATCCGGGTGCAGCTCGCCGACGGCCGTATCGCCGATGCAACCGTCGTCGGCCAGGATCCGGATACGGATCTCGCCATTCTCAATCTTAAGATCGGCAAATTACCCGTCATGCCCCTCGGCCGCTCGGATACGCTGCGGGTCGGCGATATCGTGCTCGCGATCGGCAATCCTTATGGTTTGAGCCAGACCGTCACGCAGGGCATCGTGAGCGCCACCGGGCGCGGCCAGCTGGGATTGGCCACCTTCGAGAACTTCATTCAAACCGATGCAGCCATCAACCTCGGCAATTCCGGCGGCGCACTCATCGACGTGCACGGCGATTTGGTCGGCATCAATACCGCGATGCTCAACCGCAGCTATGGCGGGCCGGAAGGCATCGGCTTTGCGATCCCGGTCAATCTCGTGCGCGGAGTCATGGAGCAGATCTTGAAAAACGGCCGCGTGGTGCGCGGCTGGCTCGGGTTTCAACCGCAGGACTTGTCCGACGAACAAGCCGAGCAGCTCGGCACGGCGGGAGGCGGAGTGACCGTGGTGAATATTCTTACGAAGAGCCCGGCGTATGCAGCCGGGATGCGGCCCGGCGATCTGGTCATCGCCCTCGGCGGCGAATCGGTGCGCAGCGCCCAGGATCTGGTGGCACGCGTTTCCTCGCTAAAACCCGGCGCCGATGTCGAACTCGAAGCCCGCCACGCGCGCCAGGGCTACAAAATCCATCTGACCGTACTCGAGCGTCCGGTTCAGAAACAATAGCCCGCGGCGTTCGGTTCGCGTTCAGGGCGTGCGCCGGATCTTCGCGCCCAATTGCTGCAGTTTTTCCTCGATCGCCGCGTAGCCGCGGTCAATGTGGTAAATGCGCTCGATGTCCGTGCGGCCGTCGGCGACGAGCCCCGCCAGCACCAGACTGGCCGAGGCGCGAAGGTCAGTGGCCATCACCGGGGCTGCCGTCAACCGCTCGACCCCCTTGATGATGGCGGTATTGCCTTCGAGGCGGATCTCCGCGCCCATGCGACGCATCTCGAGCATGTGCATGAAGCGATTCTCAAAAACCGTTTCGATGATGGTGCCAACGCCGTTTGCCACGGTGTTGAGCGCCGCGAACTGCGCTTGCATGTCGGTTGGGAAGGCCGGGTACGGTGCGGTGCGCACGTCGACGGCGACCGGCCGGCGCCCGCGCATGTCGACCTCGATCCAGGAGTCGCCGACGCCGACGCTGGCGCCAGCCTCCTGCAGCTTGCCGATGACGGCGTCCAAGTGATCCGGACGGGTATTCTTGACGCGGATGTGGCCGCCGGTAATGGCGCCCGCGACCAGGTAAGTTCCGGTTTCGATGCGATCCGGCAGCACCTCATGGGCGGTTCCATTCAAGCGCGCCACGCCCTCGATGACAATTCTATCGGTTCCCGCACCTTGGATCTTGGCGCCCATGGCACAGAGAAACTTCGCCAGATCCACCACTTCCGGCTCGCGCGCGGCATTCTCGAGCACTGTTTCGCCATCGGCCAGAGTGGCGGCCATCATGAGGTTTTCGGTACCGGTGACGGTGACCGTTTCCAAGACCAGCCGCGCGCCCTTGAGGCGTGCGGCGCGGGCCTTGATGTATCCATTCTCGATGTGAATATCGGCGCCCATGGCCTGCAGCCCGGCGACATGAATATTGACCGGGCGTGCGCCGATTGCGCAGCCGCCGGGCAGCGAGACATCCGCGGCGCCGAACCGCGCCAGCAGCGGACCCAGAACCAGAATCGACGCGCGCATGGTCTTCACGAGCTGGTACGGCGCGAAATACTCCTTGATGGTCGAGGCATCGACCTCGATGCGCATCTTCTCGTCGATGGTGACTGAAACGCCCATGCGCCCCAGCAACTCGATCATCGTGGTGACATCCTGAAGATGCGGCACGTTCGAGACGGTCACCGGGCCATCGGCCAGCAGACAGGCCGCCAAAATCGGCAACGTCGCGTTCTTGGCGCCCGAAATTCGGACCTCGCCCTCAAGGGCCTGGCCGCCGTGAATCTGTAATTTATCCACGCGCCTGCCCTGCGTATTCATCCGGCGTATAGACCTGCAGCGCCAGCGCATGTATCTCGCCGCCCACCGCTCCCCCTAGGGTGGAGTACACCAATTGGTGGCGCTGCACCGCTCGCTTGCCGGCAAACGCCGGCGCAATCACCACGGCCTCGAAGTGCACGTTGTCTTCGCTTTTCACCAGCGCTCGGGCGCCGGCCAAGCCCGCCTCGATCAATTGCGCTACCTGCTGTGGATTCATGCCGACACCTCAAAAATAATTCAAGCTTACGCCTGGGGAGTACGAGATTCTGCATCCGCTGTATCATTCAGCAATGCATCTCGACTATACCGACGAGGACCTCGTCGATCTCGGCCGCCAGGCGCTGAAGGTCGAGATCGACGGATTGCGCGCGCAGCTGCCGCGTCTGGGGACGGATTTTGCACGCGCCTGCCGCATTTGTCTTGACTGCCGCGGCCGCATCGTCGTGACGGGAATGGGCAAATCCGGCCATATCGCCGGCAAAATCGCCGCCACACTGGCGAGCACCGGCACCCCCGCGTTCTTCGTGCATCCCGGCGAGGCCAGCCACGGCGATGTCGGCATGATCACGCGCGATGATGCGGTGCTGGCGCTGTCGAATTCCGGTGAAACCGCCGAAATCCTCACCATCCTGCCGGTGATCAAGCGGTTGGGAGTGCCGCTCATCGCCTTCACGGGAAACCCCGATTCCACCTTGGGACAAATGGCAACGGTACACCTGGATATCCGCGTGCCGGCGGAGGCCTGTCCGCTCAACCTGGCGCCGACCGCCAGCACCACCGCCGCGCTCGCGATGGGCGATGCTCTGGCGGTGGCGCTTCTCAAGGCGCGCGGCTTCACCGAGGAGGACTTCGCGCGTTCGCATCCGGCCGGCGCCCTCGGCCGCCGGCTGTTGTACGTGAAGGACGTGATGCGCACCGGCGTGCATGTGCCCATGGTTTCCGCCGACGCCACCCTGGCGCAGGGCCTCCTCGAGGTCACTTCCAAGGGGCTGGGCATGACGGCGATCGTGGATGCCGGCGAGCGCGTGCTCGGGGTATTCACGGACGGCGATTTGCGGCGTGCGCTGGATCGTGCCGCCGATTTGCATGCCACCCGCATGGTCGAGGTCATGACCGCCAATCCCAAGTCAGTGAGCGCGGGAACCCTTGCCGCCGAGGCGGTGCATCTTATGGAGACGCACCGCATCACCTCGCTGCTGGTGCTGGATGCGGACCGCAAGATCGTGGGTGCCTTGAACGTGCATGATCTGCTGCGCGCGGGTGTTTTTTGAAGGCGCGCAAAGCTACGCCGTTCAAGAACATCCAGCTCCTCATCCTGGACGTTGACGGCGTGCTCACGGACGGGCGCTTGTACTTCGGCAATCGCGGTGAAGCGCTCAAGGTATTCCACGTCCGCGACGGTCACGGCATCAAACTGCTCATGGCCGCCGGTGTGCGCGTCGCGGCCTTGAGCGGGCGGCGCTCGGCAGCGGCCGCAGCGCGCTTGCGCGAACTGCGCGTGCCCACCGTGGTCCAAGGATGCAGCGACAAACTGGCCGCGCTGCACACCCTGGCGGAGCGTTTCGGATTGGACCCGTTGAACTGTGCCTGCATCGTGGACGACACGCCGGACCTGCCGCTGATGGCCGCGGTTGGATTGAGCGCGGCGGTCGCGGACGCGCATCCGATCGTGTTGGCCGCCGCGCATTGGGTCGCCCGTTCGGCAGGCGGCCGCGGCGCGGTGCGCGAATTGTGCGACACCCTGCTGCGCGCCCGCGCCGGGCAGAGCTGATGTTTTTTCGTATATTTACCGTTCTCGCGGTCGCGGCGCTGGCGATCAGCACCTGGATATTGAGTTCACCGGCCCGCCGCCCGTCGAATATGCGCGCGACGAATTCCTCCGCCCTGCCCGGCTACTTTCTGAAGAACGCCGTGCTCATCGACTACGATCAGTCGGGCGCGCCCAGTATTCGAATCGAGGCCGAGCGCATCGATCAGGTCGAGCATGGCAACGAGGTGCAGCTGTACAACGTGCGGGTGAACTATGACGCCCCGGGCGGCCAGACCTGGGTGATGTTTGGCGATACCGCCCACGTGCTGCCGGGAGGCAACGTCGTCGATGTGACCGGCAACGTCCGGCTGCAGGGCGAGGCTTCGGATACCGAAGGCACGGCCGTGATACACACCGACACCATGCGCTACGACGTGGCCCGCTCCCTCGCGACCACCAATAGCGACGTGCGCATCGATTTTGGAGGGCACATCTTGACCGCACGGGGTCTCATCGCCAATTTGAAAGAGCGCACGGTGCGCCTAGAATCGAAGGTCAATGGCCGTTTTCACCGTTAAGACTGCCGCCCTGTTCGCGCTCTTAGGTGCGGCGGTGCCAGCCAGCGCGGCGGTCACGCGCGATCCGCAGCTGCCGATCTTGCTGGATGCGCAATCCACCGAGGTCGACCTGCGCACCAACACCGCGGTCTTCAACAAAGTGCGGATCTCGCAGGGCAATATAGCGATCACCGCGGATCAAGGCCACGCCTCCCAGACCACGGCACTGGACTTCGACAATAATCTTTGGATTTTTCGCGGCAACGTCAAAATCACCATGGATCAGGGTCTGCTCACCGCCGATGAGGCGCAGATAACCTTTGTCAACAAGGCCCTGACCAGGGCGGTGGCCAATGGCAAGCCGGCCGCGTTCGAACAGGTCGTCGCCAAAACCGGCAAACTGGCCAAAGGCAGGGCCGATTTGATCGATTACGATGTGGGCAACGGTGTGGTGCGCCTTTCCAAGGATGCTTATTTGAGCGACGGACAGAACGAAATTCACGGTGAATCGCTGAAGTACAATGTCCGCGCGCAGAGCGTTGCCGCGGAAGCCGCCGAACAGGGTTCGCAGCGCGTGCATATCATCATCACGCCGCCGCCGCCGAAAACGCCGCCCGCAAAACCAGCGCAGCCCAAGCCGGTGCCGCCCCCGACCAATCCATGAGCGTATTGCGAGCCCTGAGCCTCGCCAAGAGCTACAAATCACGACAGGTGCTTCGCGATTTGTCCTTGGAGGTCGAAAGCGGCGAAGTCGTCGGCCTATTGGGCCCGAACGGCGCCGGCAAGACCACCGCCTTTTACATGATCGTGGGACTTGTGCGCTGCGAGCATGGCGAGATCTTCCTGGATGATCGCGACATCAGCCGCCTGGCGATGCACCGCCGCGCCCAACTCGGTTTGGGGTACCTGCCCCAGGAGCCGTCCGTGTTTCGCAAACTGTCGGTGGCGGACAATGTCACCGCCATCCTCGAAACCCGGCCGGAGCTGGACGGCTTGGCACGCCGCGCCCGCTTGGAAGAGCTGCTCGGCGAGTTGCATATCGATCATGTCCGCGACAGCCTGGGTTTGAGTCTGTCGGGCGGGGAGCGCCGCCGGGTGGAAATCGCGCGCGCCCTGGCCGCGGATCCAAGGTTTATGCTGCTGGACGAGCCGTTTGCAGGTGTCGATCCCCTCTCGGTTGCCGATATCCAACGAATAATCAAGCACTTGTCAGACAAGGGTATCGGCGTTCTGATCACCGATCATAATGTGCGGGAGACCTTGGGTATTTGCACCAGAGCCTATATCGTGAGTCAAGGTAGCGTTCTTGCCTCCGGATCTGCGGATCAGATTCTTGCCAACCCGCAGGTTCGTGAGGTGTACTTGGGTCAGGATTTCAAATTATAGGCGTGGGTTTGATAGAACTATTATGTTGAAGCCAAGTCTGCAGCTTCGCATTGGTCAGCAGCTCACCATGACGCCGCAGCTGCAACAGGCGATC
>DATMRC010000111.1:0-51443 GCA_035567075.1 Steroidobacteraceae bacterium | reverse complement strand
TCGACGAGCTGCTCGATGACATCCCACGAACCGTAGGAACTCAGATCCGCGGGAATCTCGTTGCTGCGCAGCCAAGTGCCGTTCGCGTAGGCAAAGAAACTCGCTCCCGGAGCAACCGACCGATCCATGCCGGCAACATCGATCCCGGGCGGGAACGCGGGATCGCCGCGTGCACACAATGCGAGAGCGACGCCGAGTGCCGCGAGCATCGTGCGCATGCAGGCCCTGCTCATATGGCCCATCCGGCGCGATATTCGCGAGTCAAGTATTGGTTGGCGTCGGCATTATTGGTGATCAGTCCGTGCTCGCCGTCGTACAGGATCTTCTTTCCCTGACCCGTGCGCAGCGCGACCAATCCCAGCAGCATGGTCTCGGTGAGCTGCCCCGCATACTCCAAGGGCGAACTCGATTTCGCTTCGCCGCGGATCGCCTTGATCCAGTTGAGCTCATGACTCCACGCGATCCGCGGGATGCTCTTGGGCACCAGCGCCGCGGCCTCGGTGAGCGACTGCGGATACAGCCGCGGATTGGCGCCGTAGGTGTCGTTCAAGAGAATGCCCTTCTCGCCGATGAAAATCACGCCGCCCTCGCTCGCCAGCTCGACCTCATCGGGAAGGACGTCAGGGCGCGGCGGATAAATTCCGCCGTCAAACCAGGATAGTTTCACCGGCGGCTGCGCACCGCGCGCCGCGAATTGATAGTGCACGCAGGTCGATACCGGATAGGACACCGGTTTGCGCTGCGGGCGGCCGCCAGGTGCGGCGCCGGGATCGGCCGCCACGGGTGAAGTGCCCCACTGCGTCGAGGTCGCCTCGATGCTCTTCGGATAGGTGAGCCCCAATGCCCAAAACGGATGATCGATGAGATGCGCACCCATATCACCCAGCGCGCTTGCGCCGAAATCGAGCCAACCGCGCCAGTTGAACGGGTGGTAGATCGGATGATAGGGAACATTCTCCGCGATCGGCCCGAGAAACATGTTCCAGTCGAGACCCGCCGGCGGCGCGCCGCCGCTGCCCATGGCGCCCGCGAGCACATCCTGTACATGACGGAAGGTCCAGGGATTGCCGAATGCGCCGGCCACCTCCGGCGCCGACATGCCGGTCGGACGCGGCACTCCCTGCGGCCAGTAAACCACCGGCCGATTGGTCCAGACGTGCACCTCGTGAACCGGGCCGATGATGCCCGCGCCAATCCATTCGTTGATGAGGCGGGCGCCTTCGCTTGAATGCCCCTGATTTCCCATCTGCGTGACCAGCTTGGGATTGGCCAGCGCGCACTCGCGCAAAACGCGGGCCTCGTGCACGGTGGCGGTGAGCGGCTTTTGCACATAGACGTGCTTGCCCAGGTCCATCGCCGCCTTCGCGATCACCGCGTGCAGATGGTCGGGGGTCGCCACCACGACGCCGTCAATGCCCTTCTCTTTCGCCAGCATCTCGCGAAAATCGCCATAGCGCTTCGCTTTGTCGAACTGTGCCTTGAGTTTCAGTCCTTCTGGCCGCGGTTTGTTTTGCGCGTCGGCCAGTTTTGCCGTCACCCTGCCTTCGCTGTAGGCGAAATCGACATCGCAGACCGCGCCAATGTGGTCGGTTTGAGCCAGAATGAGCGCGTTCTGGCTTCCCATGCCGCCGAATCCGACGATGGCGACGTTCACCGTGTCGCTGGGGGCGCGCTGGCCGCGCCCGAGCACGCGGCTCGGCAGTATCAGCGGCGCAGCCGCCACCATTGCGCCCAGCGTGGCTTTGCCGGCGCCCGCCACGAACTCGCGGCGGGTCAGGTCTTTTGTATTCGACATCTCAACGCTCCTCTAGTGCAATAACTCCCCGTGAATGCGCAAAAAACATGCGGGGCGGTCAGCCGTAAAGTGCCGCATATTCGATGGCATAGGGCGCGTACGTTTCCTTCATGGTCGCGAGGTTGAGCAGCATCAGCGCCACCCGGCGGCTGGTGCCCGCCTGGAACAGCGTCGCGCGCACCCACATGCTCTCGGTGCGGCGGCTGCCGCTCAAGGAAACGATCTCGCGCTCGACTTCATAGGTCTCGTCGACGAACACCGGGCCGTCCAGCAGCCGGATTTCCTGGTCGGCGAACAGTCCGACGGCCGGCCCGCGTGTTTTGAATGCATGGGCGTGCGAGCTGTATTGCATCAGCACGCTGATCATCTCCAGCGGCACGATGGGCCGGCCCCAGCCGTTGTCGGCGCCGCGGTACAGCGCGGACGGTTCGGTGATCTTGCTAAGTTTCTGCGCCAGGCTGAAAGGATAGAGCGCGCCCATGTGTTGATCCATGGCCATTCTGACCGGCGTGCGCGGGGCGCGCATGCCGACCTTGACGTCGGCGAGAATGACGGGATCGGCGAGCGGCGCCAGCGTCGCGAGCCGCGCATCGAGCGCCGAGACCGGGAAGTCGGGACCGACCGATGCCGTGCCGCGAAGTATCTCGACGCCGTCGGCGCGCAACATCCAGATGTCGGCCTGGCGGCTCCCGCCGGCCGGCGTCCGCAGGAAGGCCTTCACTTCCTCGCCTTCGAATGCCGGCGCGCGGTAGTGCGCGGAAATGCAGCCGGCAGTCAGAAATTGTGTGCCCCATACGGCAAACCCCAGCGGCGCAAACTGGCTGAAGTGTGTCGGCCCCTCGATGGTTCCGCCCTTGAAGCCCAGCTTCTGCGCGGTGGCATCGTCGTGGATCGAGGCGTGGCCATCATAGGCTTGCACCGCCAGCATTTGTTTCGGGCTGCGGAAGGGTCCCGAGAGAACGCCCTCCTGCTCCGTGATCGCCGTGTCGAATGCAGCCATATTGCCCCCCGGCCCGAGCGTTCAGCCCGCGGCCAGCATTCCTTCCAGCCGGCCGCGGATCAGCCTCTCGGCTCCGGCCATGATTCGATCGATCAGCTGCTTGCAGGTGGGAATATCGTGGATCAATCCCGCCACCATGCCGCAGGACCATCCGCCGGCGTCCATGTCGCCTTGCTGCATCACCCGCGGATAGATGCCCGCCACCTCCTCGGCGATGTCGGCAAAGGTCAGCTTGTCGCCGAGCGCGCGCTCCTTGGCGAGCAACCGGTCCACCGCGGCGTTGGCGAGCACGCGTTCAGTATTGCGCAGCGGGCGCATGATCAAGCGCGTGTCCAGTTCCGATGCCGACACGATGGCATTCTTCACATGCGGATGCACCGGAGCTTCCTGGGTTGCAATGAAGCGCGTTCCCATGTTCATGCCGTCCGCTCCCATCGCCAACGCAGCTACCAGCGATCGCTCATCCGCCATGCCGCCGGAGGCGACGAACGGGATGTTCAGCGATTCGGCGGCGCGCGGCAACAGAATCATATTGGGCACATCATCCTCGCCCGGGTGGCCGCCGCACTCGAATCCGTCCACGCTCACCGCGTCGCAGCCGATGGCCTGCGCCTTGAGCGAGTGTCGCACCGAGGTGCATTTGTGGATGATCTTGATCCCCGCTTCCTTCAGCGCCGGCAGATATTTCTGCGGGTTGTTGCCGGCGGTCTCGACCACGGTGATGCCGGCGCCGATGATTGCCTTGATGTAGCCGGGATAATCGGGGGGATTGACCATGGGCAGGAAAGTGAGGTTCACGCCAAACGGCTTGTCGGTCAGCGCGCGGCAGCGCGCGATTTCCGCGGATAGCGCAGCGGGAGTACGCTGGGTGAGGCCGGTGATGATGCCGAGCCCTCCGGCATTGGACACCGCGGCGGCGAGTTCCGCCAGACCGACATAGTGCATGCCGCCCTGAATGATCGGGTGTTGAATGCCCAATAGCTGCGTGATTCGGGTCTTCAAGGACTATCTCCCTCCACCAGCGGATCGCCACCGCACGATCGCAGGGTTGTTTTGTTCGTCGAACGCTTAGTCTAATGCCAAATTCGCGGCTTTGTCCTACGCCGCTCTAAGAGTCTTCCGCTATCGGGATCCCATCCAGCACCGCATGCTGGCATGCAAATCGGACGCGGAGGCCGCACACCATGAAAAATGACTTGCAGATTCAGCACGAGGTTCAAAGTGAGCTCGAGCATGACGATGATATCCCCGCCGGCATTATTGGCGTCGAGGTCCATCACGGCGTCGTAAAACTCGCCGGCCGGATCAATGACCCTGCGACGAAACGACGTGCCGAGCTCGACGCCCGCCGAGTGGCTGGCGTAACCGACGTCGTACTAGACCTGGAGGCCGAAGCGCGCTGAGATCGATTCGCGAATCGCGCGTATGTGCTCGGGACCAATGCCGCAACAGCCGCCGACGATATCCGCGCCCCGATCGAACCAGTCGTTCACCCAGGCCAAGTACCCTTGCGGCGTCAGATCGCTGCGAATCTCGCTCAATTCAGAATTGGCCTGCGCCTGCTTGCGCACGATCGCAAACGCATTGGCGTACACACCAATGCGCAGGCGCGCGGCGCCCGGTTGCGCCGACTCCTCGATTCGTTGCCGGGCGATGCTCACCGCGGCACCCATGACTTCGGGTTGGCTGCAATTGAATAGTATGGCTTGCGCACTTAAGGAAATCGCGGCCGCCACCGCATCGACGACGCGCTGACCCGAGCGAAGCTGCGGCTCCAGGAGTCGTGCCGCGGCGTCGTCGCGGAGCGTGAAGGCGAGCCACAAGGGTTTCGCATCCCGACCAATCACCTCACGTACCAGCTCGGCTTCCTCGATGCAGCTGATGGTCTCGGCCTGCCAGTGATCGACAAACGGCTGCAGGGCGTCGACCAGCGTCGCAAGAATTGGCCGCGCAAACTTGGGATCGAACCATTCGGCGCGATACGAACCGCAGATGGGCGGCAGGGAGCCAGCGACCAGAACGCGGCGTTTGCCGGCATCGGCCGCTTCCCGCCCGAGACGCCCCGCCAGGGCCGCAAGCCTCGCTCCATCACGCACGAAACATTCCGCGCCAATGTGAAAGGGCACAATCGCGTAGCTATTGGTCGTGATCACCTCGGCGCCGGCGTCGATGAACGCCTCGTGCACACGCGCCACAAAAACCGGCGCCTCCATCAGCGCCAGCGCCGACCATTCCGGCTGACGGAATGGAGCGCCCATGCGCAGCAATTCCCGGCCGGTTCCACCGTCAAGCAGGGTGATGCTCATGCGCGCGATGCTCATGGAGGGGTTATAGTCACGGCACAACAGGAAGCCCAAATTTATGAAACCGCTGTCGAAAATCCTTCTGTCGTTGCTCGCGGTGGTGGTCATCGGCGTCTACATTCTGTTGAATCCGCCATTGGACGAACCGGCGGGAGCGCTCAGCGCTCAGCTTTATAAGCGAGGTCCTCATCAGGTCTCCTATCAGCCCATCGACTGGACGGATACTTCCCGGCCCACCATGGCCAATCACGCCTTCAAGGGTAGTGCATCGCGGGAACTAAAGGGCCGCATCTGGATGCCGGCGGACAAGCAAGGCGCTCCCTATCCGCTGGTGGTTTACAGCCACGGCTACATGTCGCAGTACAAGGAGGGCGATTATCTCCTGGATTTTCTGGCCAGCCACGGGTATGTGGCCGTGAGCGTGGACTTTCCGCTCTCCAACGGCGGGGCTCCCGGCGGCGCTACCGTCGCCGACATCGTCAATCAACCCGGCGACCTGTCCTTCCTCATCGATCAGATGCTGGCGCGTTCCAAGCAACCGGACAACATACTGCATGGCGCGGTGGACGCCGATCGAATCGCCGCCGCCGGGTTGTCCCTGGGAGGCCTTACCAGCGAACTGGTGGGACTTGATCCCAAGCTGAGAGACCCGAGGATTCGCGCGGCCATATCGATGGCGGGTCCCCTGCAGTTCTTCACGCCGGATTATTTCGCGGGCGACAGCATTCCCTTCATGTATATCGCCGGCACCGCCGATGCCATCGTGCCTTATAAAGAACATGCCGAACCGCTGCCGAACAAGTACAAGAACAGCGTGCTGGTCGCACTGCAATCAGGCAGCCATGTGGGATTCATCGACATGGCGCCGGCCCTTTTCCGCTGGCTGAGTAATCCTGATAAGTTTGGCTGCGCAGGCCTCATGTATGGGTTGAAAAAGGCGCAGGAAGGCTCGGCCGGCGGCAAGCCATTGCCCAACCTGGGCGAGTTGATCGGGGGGCCGGGTGTCGATGCGACCGCTGCGACTGCTCCCTGCAAAAACAGCGAGTACCCGCCCGCCATGCCCCCCGCGCGTCAACATACGCTCACCGCCCTTGCGACTTTGAGTTTCCTCGAAAGCCAGTTTTCTCCTACCGAAACCACCCGTAACGAGATGCACAGGTATTTGTTCGAGCAGTTCTCCATGGAAAATAAGGATGTTGCTGTGATCGCGGGCAATTAGCGCATGTGCCGGCCATTGCAACGCAGCACCCGCGCGCTTTGGAAAAATTGACTCATTAATTACTTAGGAATATTTTCTCCACGATTTTCCGATTGACCCATTCAAGGATGAAACGACTATGAGTCACCCGATTCGTCGCGCCATTACTGTGCCGCAGTGGCCGAGCTACAAAGGCACATCCCAGTACGTCGGCACCAGCGCCGTCGCCATGGTCACCGTGTATGTCGACCCTTCGCTCGGCGCCCCCGCCCTGCAAAATGCCAAGGATCTGCTCGCCGACGCGGACCGCGTCGCGGCGGACAACGACGCGATATTCGGCACCTCCGGAGATCCGGTCAGCGTCATCGTCTTCGCCTTGGGCGGGCAGACCGACGGCACCGGCGGCGCGGACCACAACTCCTGCGACTACATCAACGGCGGCGCCATCGAAGTTTGCGCCTCGTACGGCAATGCCGCACGGGAGTCGGCGCTATTCGAGGCGGAGCTCAGCGAATGCTCGATGGGCGGGAATCTCTGCGGCCAGAGCACGGGAGAAGCGCTGTCCCGCTGGTGTGCCGCAATCGTGGGCAGCAATGCGCTCGCCGATTTTGCAACCGCGCCAAGCTGGGCGCACGGCGGCATGCCGGATTTCGTCAACAAAACCGACAACACCGATCAAAATGCCATCAGCACCGGCTGCGGCATGGCGTTTCTGTCCTGGATCCAGAGCCTGGGGTTTGCGATCAACAAAATTGCTCCCGCGATGGTAAAACTCGGCACCGGGGCGACTTTTGCGCAACTGTATGCCGTACTGACCTCCGCCCCGCAAACCGAAGCGTGGACAAAGTTTCTCGCCGCGGCAAAGGCGCTGCCCAAGATCGTAAACGACGATCCGTTTGGCACCACGACTGCGACGCCCAAGAAGAAGAAGAAAAAGGGCGGGTCGACGCGAGGAAAAACCAAGGGTGCAGCGCGAAACCCGGTGCGCCGTTCACGCAAATGATTGGCGGGGAGTCGGCCTTCTCGATCCCTAGCGCGTGCTGCCGTTACCTGGCGAAATCACCCTGCCCAGGTCGGACGCGCGCGCGAAACGGTCGAATACCCCGTAAGCGAGGCTGGAAATCCGCGTGATCGCCTCCTCGCCGGCGCGTTCGCTGGCGAGATACGTGGTCATGACGCAAATCACGTAGGGGCGATTCTTGAGAAACACGATTCCGGAGTCATTGCGCACCGCTTCGAGTTCCCCCGGCTTGTTCGCAATCTTGAGATCCGGCGGCAGATCCCGCGGTATGAAACTATCCTTGGCCGTCGCCAACACCGTAAAGAAATCATCGAGCAGCGGCGGCCCGACCACCTTGCCCCGATAGAGCTGTTCCAGCAGCTGCATCATTTCGCGCGGCGTCGAGATATTCTCCCGCCCACGAGCCGCTGCCTCCAGATCCATCATCTTGCGGCGCAGCTGCGTGTGCGCCAGACCCAGCGATTCGGTCAAATGCATGACATTGTCCATCCCGACGCGGTCGATGAGCACATTGGTGGCCGAATTGTCGCTGACGGCAACCATGATGGTGGCGAGGTCGCGGTTGGTGAGAGCGGAGACACCCGGCGTAAGGCCGCCCAGGATGGCGCTGTCGGCGACAAGATCCGCCGCGCGCACCACATAGCGATCCTTCAGTGTCGCCTTGCCGTTCACCCCATGCGCCGACTGCTCCGCCTGATGATAAAGTTCCGCGAGCACCGCGATCTTGATCGAGCTCGCCTGGGGAAATACTTCGTCCGGATGGACGAGCAGTTGCTGTCCCGAGGCCAGATCCAGGATGGCGACGCCAAGCACCCCGTCGAGATGCTGCTCGACGTCGGCAACCGCGACTCTCAGGCGATCCCACAGCACCTGCTGCTTCGCGTTCAAGGGCGCATCCGCCGCGTGCGCGCTGATCGAGGCAAGAAATAAAACGACGACAGCCAGCTTTTGCACGATATCCACCGGTACCTTCATTTGCTGCGCTCGAATAGCGCGATGCTCGAACTATCCTGCACCCGGTCGAAAACGATTTGCGCCGCATCCGGCGAAACGTCGAAATCGCCGATCTCGAATTTTGACGGCAGATCGGTCAGCTGACGCTCGGCGCCGGTCTGCGGATTCCACATCCAGAAATTTTTGTGGCCGACACCGCCGCGCAGGATGACGAGTGACCCGGAGTTGCGCGCAAACGCAACCCGGCGTGCGCCCCGGGTCAGGATCAGACTCGCCATGGCGTACGGTCGGCCGTCAGGGCCCGCGGCTCGCACGGGAAATGTCGTGGCGACATCCGCGCCGGAATACACCACGAATTTTCCATCCGGCGACCAGGCCGGGTCGATCGAGTACTCCGACACCAGCGGCTGCGGCGGAGTGTCATCGAGGGAAACCCTCGCCAGTCGCGGTTCGCCATTGCGCTCGATCGCACCGACGATCGACTGCGAATCGGGGGCCCAGCTAAGATCGCCGCGAAGCTTCAGCGCGGCGCCGATTACCCGCGGGTGGCCTCCATCGCTGTTGATGACATAGAGCTGCTTCGCGTCCTGGCTCTCGACGGTGAACGCGATGCGCCGGCCATCCGGCGCGATTGCCGGAGCGCCGATCCGAACCGCAGCGGGGTCGTTCCAGAGTTCGCTGGCCGTACCATTCGCCAGTTTCCAAATCCCGCGCCTGCCGCCGGCGGTCGACACGTACGCGAGGTAGCCCGGCCCGAAGCGCGGCGCGGACGCACTCTGAATCGCGGGCACGACCGGCACTGCCGTGGTCTGCGGCGGTCCGTTGCTGTCGAACTTGACGGTCCACAGGTCTGACCGAGAGGTGGCGACGGTTGCGACCAGCCGCGAACCATTCGCACTCGCCGCCAACGACGTGTAGCGTTCCAACCCGACGCTGATGCGCCTCTCGAATTTGCTCGACACATCCATGGCATACAGCCACGGCCCCGACCCGTCGGCCTCCGTGGCAAGATAAATCAGCGTCCGCGCATCGAGCATGACGGGATAGGTGACCCGCGTATTGTGAAACGTGAGGCGCTCGAGTCCGGTTCCCGAGGGCTGCAGCCGCCAGACGTCCCAATTCCCGGGGGGTTCGCCGCGTACGAAATAAATGAACTTCCCGTCGGGCGACCAGATGGGGAAGTGGCAGTGAATGCCGGACGGCGCAATATAGATCTGGTGCGCCGTGGTCTCTTGCGCCTCGCGCACGAACAAGGGATCGCCCGGTGCCGCGGGGTGAAACACCACGCGGGATCCGTCGGCAGACCAGTCAAACTCCGCCGCCTCCTTGATATACAACTGTATGGGGCCGCCGCCGATTGGAACGGCGATCAGTTTTATGTCTTCGGGCCGGGAGCCGTCGGCGCTGCGCGTCCATAGTGTCACCAAGGATCCATCGGGGGAGAACCCGACGGGCCGAATGTTGGAATTGCTCATTTGCGCAACTTGGCCCTCAGTCAAGTTGCGGTAGGTATTACTGCCGATCTCCGTCAACCAGGCATCGAGATGACCGTCGCGGTCGGCGAGAAAGGCCACGAATCGGCCGTCCCGCGAGATCGCGGCCGCTTGTTCCGTTCCGGTGAAATCCGTGAGGCGCATGACCTTGGCGGCAGCCAGAGGATCGCGCCAGTGATTGGCGGCACTGCGGGGCGGGCCAAAAACCAGGAACGCGGCGACGGCGAGAACGGCGGCAGTCGCTACGGCGGTGACGCTGAGCGCGGTTCTACTCAGCCGCGCGGATTTGGGGCGGCCGATTCCGCTGGGACGCTTGCTGACCGGCAGCGCCGGCGCCGCCGCTGCAGCGGGCGCCTCGCCCAGGGCGCTGGCGAGCTTCTCAAAGGCCGGCTCAAGCCCCACAGCCGGCACATCGATCCACTGCGATTCCGACAGGAAGTACTCCAGTGCCGGATTAGGCGCCGCCGAATCAATGCGAAATGCGATGATCGGCTTGTGTTTGGCGGCGGCTCGCTCGACTTCCCTGCGCACATGCGATGAGGCCATCGCACTCGCCGACATCACCACCACCACCGCCGTTGCCTCATTGATTGCGCGGACGATGGCATCGGCATACTGAGCGCCTGGCTTCACATTTCGCGGCGCTATCCAGCAGTTAACGCCACGACTCTCCAAATACCGACAGGCAGAGTTCGCGGTTCCAACATCATTCGCCGCATAACTGATGAATATCGACCGTGAGGCCGCAGCCGCAGGGGCGCTTGGCGGTTCAGACACCGTGTCCGAGGACCTGCCGATCCCGTCGCCCTCCGCCATCACGCTCCCCCCTTGGTTTGGGCAGTTTCATCGATGCCACGGGTGTAAGCAAGAGACGCGGGCAGCTTGGATCGCCCCGGCGTCCAAGCTAAGCTCGCCGCTCCGCAGCTTACTTGGCACTGACCATGACCGCCCTGCTCCCGATCATCTGCATTCCCGGCCTTGCGTGCTCACCGCGGCTTTACGCCGAGCAGATTCCCCAGCTCTGGACCGTGGGTCCGGTCACCATCGCCCAGCACGGCCGGGACGACAGCATGAATGCGATAGCGCGTTCCATCCTCGCCACGGCGCCGCCGCGATTCGCGTTGATCGGCCTTTCGATGGGAGGCTACTTGAGCTTCGAAATTCTGCGCCAGGCGCCGGAACGCGTCGCGAAGCTCGCGCTGCTCGACACGACAGCACGGCCGGATACTCCGGAGCAGACCGAGAATCGCCGCAGTCAGATCAACCTTGTTAAGACCACGCCCATGTCCAAGCTGGCCGGGCTGCTGTTTCCGCGGCTGGTTCACCCGCAGCGGCACAATGATCTGCAGCTGCGGGAGATCGTGCGCCTGATGGCCGAGGAAACGGGGGCGGCGGCATTCATCCGGCAACAGACGGCAATCATGAACCGCATCGATTCGCGGCCCACCTTGAGCACCATTCGTTGTCCCACGCTGGTGCTGGTCGGCGATGGCGATGAGTTGACGCCGCCTGACCGCGCCGCGGAGATGGCGCAAGGAATCGCCGGCTCCCGCCTCGTGATGCTGCCGGAGTGCGGACACTTGGCCACGCTCGAGCGCCCGCGGCAGGTAACCGCCGCGCTGCTGGAATTGCTCAGGGCCTGAACCGGTGGGTCGCGTCCGCGAAAAACGCCTGGCGATCCCTACGAGGTTGCGCCGACATTCTCGCCAATGACCCACTTGATGGCGAACTGCACGAGTTGAGTGCCGCTGCGCAGATTGAGTTTGGCCTTTATTCGCTGGCGGTGCGACTCGATCGTTTTAACCTTTAGATTGAAAGAGCGCGCGATCTCGCGAGTGCTCATTCCCGTTCCAATCAAATTCAAGATCTGGTGCTCACGGCTACTCAGCCGATCGATCGGGTCTGCCGGTGTATGTTTCGCTTCGGCGCCGGATCCTCGAATCAAATTGGTGGCGACAGTCTCCGACACGCAAATGCCGCCGTCGATCACGCGGCGCATGGAGTACAAAATCTGCTCGATCGTGGCTTGCTTCGTCAAGTAGCCGTTCGCCCCGAGGGACAACAGACGTTCCGCATAAATGGCCTCGTCGTGTACGGACAGCACGAGAATCGGCAGTTTCGGATGATGGGCGCGCACCTCGCGCACCAGCTCGATGCCATCGCCTTGATTGAGGCTGAGGTCGGCGATAACCACGTGGGGACAGGTCGCCATGATGGCGGCACGCGCGCCATTCACGGTGTCCGTCTCCGCGCACACCTGTAGGTCATCCTCGCCCGCGATGATCCGACGCAATCCCTCGCGCACCAAGGGATGCTTATCGACAATGAGGATGCGCGCTTCGCTTCGCTTGGCGCACGCGGCGTGCGGTCGCGACGATGGTGACCCGGTTTTGCCGTTGCGTGCATCCACAGTCAATCTCTGCCGCTACCGGTCTTGCACCAGCAGCTTGTCAATTTCGTGGGCGGGAACCGGCCGGCAGTGAAAATAGCCTTGCGATTGATCGCAGTTCAAGTCTTGCAGAAGCTCGAACTGCTCGGCCGTCTCGACACCCTCGGCCACGGTCAGCAAACCGAATGCCGACGCCAGAGCGATGATGGTGCGGGTGAGCGTCATGCTGGTGTGATCGCCGGGTAAACCGTTGATGAAGCTGCAGTCGATCTTGAGCAAATCCACGGGTAGCTTCGACAGCAGGCCGAGGGATGAATAGCCGGTGCCGAAGTCATCCAGCGCAATTCGAATCCCCGCCGCGCGCAGCTCGCGCAGCTGCCGGTTGGCGCCGTCCACGTCCTGCAGCAAGGCCGTCTCGGTGATCTCCAGGTCGATGCCGAAGCCCTGCGGATCACCCGCCCAATCCTTGACCAGATTGAGCATGAAATCGATGAACGCGCGGCCGCGAAATTGAACCGCCGAGACGTTGACCGCCACGCGCACCGGGCGGCGCAGCCCGAGAAGCCGCCATCGGTCGCAGTCCTGCATGGCGCGCATCGCGACCCACTGACCCACCGGAATGATCAGGCCGGAAGACTCGAGCACCGGCAGAAAGCTGGCCGGCATCACCAAGCCGTGCTCGGGATCATTCCAGCGCAACAGCGCCTCGAGCGATTCGATGTGACCGGTTTTTATGTTGACTTGCGGCTGATAGACGAGTTCGAACTGCTGCGCGTCGATCGCCTCCCGCAGCTTGTGCTCAAGCACCAGCCGTTCGGCCATGGCCCGGCGCATATCGAGTTTGTAGTGCAAGTACGGCTCGCCGATTTCCTTTGCGTGCTTTAGCGCCGCCTCGGCCTTTTGCACCAGAGTGTTGGCGTCCTCGCCGTCGATCGGATAGCGCGCCAGGCCCGAATGGCAGGTGACGCGTACGCTGCGGCCTTCGATCGGAAAGGCTTGTGCGAAGACTTCCTTGTCGAGCAACGACGCGAAGCCTTGGTCCGCGCTGGCAAAGGCCGGCTCAACCAGCACGAAGTTACCGCCCCCGAGATCTGCCACGTGCTCATCGTTGCCGACGTGGCTTCGCAGGCGCGCGGCCACCTGCTGCAACAACTGATCGCCGAAGCGCCGGCCAAAGCTGTGGTTGAAATTATTGAGGTGGTCGATGTTGAGCGCCGTCACCGTCGGCGTCTGTTTGGAATCGAAATGGCCACGCAGCCATTCGTCGAGCCGCCGGCAGAACAACGACCGCTTGGCCAGACCCGTGAGGGGATCATAGTGCATGAGATACTGGGCAGCATCGGCCTGTTGCTGCGAGCGCAGCGCGAACGACAGCGAAGTGGCGATATCCTGCAACAGCAGCAGTTCAACGTCGCCCACCGGACTCGAGCTCTTGGAAGTCAGAGTGAGCGCGCCGACGGGTGCACCCTCGACCATGAACGGCAATGCCACGACCAGCCGGACGCCGTCCGCGAGCAGCAGTTTGCGCCCGATCAACGGCGGCTCGCTGCGCGTCAGATCGCAGCACACGCTGACCTCGCCGGTGCGCATGGCGCGGGCCGTCAGACTGGTATCGCGCTCGTTGCCGACACCGATGGGCAGCCGTTCCGGCGCGACATTGGGTACCGGGTTGCCGCTGCGGTAGCCTGGCCGCGCGAAGCGGGTGCCCGGTTCGACGCTCCATACCACGGCGCTGTTGTAGCAGCCGACTTCGACGGCGACGCGGCAGGCTTCTTCCAGCAAACTGTTGGAATCGCGAATGCGCAGCACCGCAGAACTGATCGCGCTCTGCATCTTCAGCACCCGCGTCAGCAGCGCGATGTCGGTCTTTTGGCGCTCGTGCTCGCGGCGCGTGCGCATGGTCACCAACCCGAAAGCAAGGTCCGCCGCGATCTCGTTGAGCAGCACCACTTCCGACATCTCGAAATTACCGCTTCGGTCCGTATAGACTTCGAGCACGCCCATGCATTGATCATCGGTAAGCAGTGGCATGGCCAGCGCCGCGGCGTGGCCGCGCTGTCGCGCCTGGGCGCGCCAGGCCGTGCTCCAGCGCCAATCCTCGATCGCATGCACGATCTGCGGCGCCCGTTCGAACATCGCGCGCAGCGCCGGCGTTTGATCGCCAAGCGCGTGCTTCGCTCCGAGCTGCGACGGCTCGAGTGCGCCGTTGCCCCAGGCGGCCGATGCGGTGGGCTCCGGATCAAGGTCGGGGTGCGCGCCAAAGCAGCCTATCCAAGCGAACCGGTAGCCGCCGATATTCACCAGCGCGCGGCAGACGTCCTTCAGAAACTCATGTTCGCTGACCGAGTGGATCAAGGTGCGGTTGCTGGCGCTGAGCACCCGATACTGGCGCCGCAGCTCTGCCAATCGGTCCGCTGCCGCGATCGGCGGGCGGCCTTCGGACAAAGCGGCGGCAGTCTTGCTCATGTTGACCGGCACCCGGCCGCGTCACTGTCGTCGTCCTCGCTGACGCCGGACGCGCACATCCCCGACTGCTGCGAGGCCGCCGGCAGGTCGATGCGCACCGTGGTGCCAACGCCTGGCTGGCTGTCGAACTGCAGCCGCCCGCCATGAGCGCAGACGGCCCGGTGGACAATCCGCAATCCCAAACCGGCGCCGCACGAGACGGCAGGCTGGGCGATTTGCTGCACCAAGTTGCCAACGGTCGCGATGTCCATGCCGATGCCGTTATCGGCAACCGTGAGCCGCACGAATGGGCGACTTTTGCCATCCGAGCCAATCACGCCGGCAACGCCGATCTCGATGACGCCGGGGGGCTGTCGGATGGCTTGGGCCGCGTTCAGCACCAATTTGAGCAGCGCGCGCTGGATGGCGGTGGGGTTGACCTCCACCATCGGCGCCAGCGCATCAATCGCGACGCGTAGCACCGCCGTGTCCGCAATGGCCGCGCGCAGTTCCGGCAACGCGTTTCTGACAACGCCGCTAAGGGACACCAATCGGCGTGCGCGGTCGGCGCCCGTATTCACGCTCATGCCGACCAGCCAATCTGCATTAATGGACTCATACTTAAGGGTGCTCACCGTGCTTTGAGGTGGCGCACTGTATGCGTCCTGACGAGCGCTCGACATCGGGGACATACCCGAGCGGGGCTGGGGAGAGTGTGTACTTGGGCGCCGCGGCGCCGGACTTCAGGCGTCGACGATTTTGTTGCGGATCGCGTAGCGTACGAGGTCTGCCAGCGAACCGAATTCCATCTTGCGCATTATGTTACTGCGGTGCGTTTCAACGGTCTTGACGCTGAGCTGCAGGGCCCGCGCCACTTCCTTGTTGTTATTGCCCTCAGCGAGCAACTGCACAATGTGCCGCTCGCGCGGCGAGAGGCCCGGGGCGGCCTGCGGCACGGAATCCTCCCCGGAACGAAGATATCCCTCCAGCACCACGCGCGCCACTTTCGAGGTGAAAAACGGCCGCTCATCGAGCAGCGCCTCGATGGCCTGAACGAGCACGCGTCCAGCGTCCGACTTCAGTACATACCCCATGGCCCCGGCGTCGAGCACATCGCGAATCAGTTGCTCGGACTCGTGTGCGGTCACGATCAATATGCGGGTTTTGGGCGACGAGGCGCGGATCAAGCGCGTGGCGTCGAGCCCGTTGAGCTCAGGCATGGTCAGATCGAGTACCGCGATCTCGGGGGTCAAGCGGGCGGCCAGGTCGCTGGCTTGGCGGCCGTCGGCCGCCTCCGCCACGACGCTCCACTCAGGCCGGTCCGAGAGGGCCGAGACCAGCCCCCGCCGGATCAGCTCGTGATCGTCGGCAATGAGAATGCGAATATTGCTCATCTTTACCCTATGCCGACGCGCTCTGGTCGGCGCGAGCCGCGGCGGCGGAAGACAGCGCGAGCCTGGCCTGCACACAGGTTCCCCGCGCGCTGCTGCTCACGGTCAGCGCTCCGCCGAGCTGCCGCATGCGCTCGCGCATACCTGCCAGGCCGACTCCCAAGGCACTGACATCCACCGCCCTGCCCGACGAGCCGCCAGCTAGAATGCCATGGCCCTCGTCATCGACCTCGAGGATTATGGCGCCGTCCTGCTCGAACAGCCGGATCGTCACCGACGGGCTTTTCGAATGTCGATGCACGTTCGTCAATGCCTCCTGCGCGACGCGGAATATGGCCAATTCATGTTCCCGCGGAAAGCGGCCCATGGCTTCGGGTAATTCCAGGTCGATTTTGATGCCGCTGCGCTGACGCAGACCATCGGCAAGCCAGCGCAGCGCGCTCAGCAGTCCGATTTCATCCAAGAGCGGCGGGTGCAGTAAATATGAGGCGGGGCGAATCTCGGTGGAGCACTGCCGTGCCAGAACGACGCATTCCTCGAGCAGCGCGCCCTCAGAATTTGCGGACGACCGCATGATGCGCGCCAGACGGGTGAGACTGAGCTCCAGGGCGGCGAGGGTTTGACCGGTGCTGTCGTGCAGATCGCGTCCGATACGCCGCCGCTCGTCATCCTGGATGTGCACCAGCGTTGCGGCCAGCTCGTGCAGCTCATTGAGCACGCGCTCGCGCTCCGCGTCCATCAGCTTGCGTTGGCTGACGTCGTGGATGACCGCGAGCGTCAGGGTCTTGCCGTCGGCGTCGAGGCTCGACAGATCCGCCGCCGCGAAAAGCTGCGCGCCGGTGTCGAGCCGCTGTTGGGTCCACTCGAAACTATCGGCGCCGGTGGCGACCGCCCGGCCGATCCGCTCCCGACAGAGCACTTCGGAGGACGCGCCGTCGGGCTGTGTCGCGGGCGAGAGGTCCCACATTCGCTTGCCCGTCAACTCGCTCGGGTTGCCGATGCCAAACATGGTTGCGCTGGTGCGATTGGCCTCGATGATGCGCTCGCCTTCCATAACGAAGGCGCCGAAGGCGGCATTGTTGAACAGTGCGCGGTAGTGCAGTTCGCGCCGCCGCAGTGCCCGCAAAATGTAGTTGAGCAGCCAGGTCGTCGCTATGATGAGCAATGTGACGCCACCGGCCAGCAGCAGGGTGGTGCGGCGCCGCCCACTCCAGGCCGTGAACGTTTCCGCGCGGCGCCGCCAAGCTCCGTCCAACAGCGGGTATCCGCTCACATGGTTGAAGGCCACGATCGTCGGCCTGCCGGTGAAGGGGCCGACGCCTTCGAGGATACCGAAATCGGGCCCGTGCGTGATCCGCTGAAACAACTCCGAGCCGAAGATATTGGTGCCTTCCAGCGAGCGCGTTTCCCGCTCGGGAATCAGCAGCAGGGCGGTGCCATCGCTTGCAAACAGACCGATGCCGCTGCCCGATTCAGCCTGCTGGTAGACGCCGTCCAGGCGCTCGAAGGCGATCAGCGCTCCCGCCCAGCTGTTTGTGCCGAACCGGCGTGCCATCGGAATCACAGTCTCGGCCGGGTTCTCAGGATCGGGAATTCGCATACCCGCCCAGGTACCGCCGGATTTTACTTTCAATGCCGGCAGCAGCCATGCGGGAGGCGCTGTTCGACTGTCAGGCGCTGCGGCGCGCCCGACGCGCACGAACCGCCGCCCGTTGACCAGAAACAGCGATCGTACGTAGGGGCCGCCGGTGAGCATGTGCGTGAGCGTGTCCGCCAGCTGCGCATCGCTGGCAGCGGCAAGATCCCCGGGGTTCTCGTATTCATTGGCAGCAGCGAGGGCGGCGCCTACGCCGTCGCCGAGCATGGCTTCTACTTGCGCTTCGAACGTACCGCTGACGCTGCGCAGATGCTCGCGTTCCGTTTCCAGGGTTGCGCGATAGTCGCTCTGGATCCGCTGCAGGGTGTAGATCCAGATTCCGGCGCACAAAACGAGGGCATAGACAATCAGTGTCCAGTTGACGGCCGCCGGTACCAGGCGCCGCGTCAAGCTGACCTATGCAGCGAATTGCTGTCGTTCATCCGCACTCCCGGCAAGCATGCCGGTCGTCCCCGTGTGATGTCTAGAGTCCCATCCATAATGCGCCTAGACCCGCGCTTCGTGAACCAGAGTGCTTAGAAGTCCTTCCACTCCTCGGCGGCGGCCCCTGCGGCCGGACGGCGCGGGGGCGCGCTCGCTTCGGCTGCCGCCGGGCGCTTCTTGCCAGTCAGAGGCCGATTGGCGGCGCGGCGCTCGACCAGGGGAGCGGCGGCCGCGGGCTTCAAGGCTGAATGCGGGGCCTCCCCCGCACCGGTCTCATCGACCCGATAGCGCGCGATCAATTGCGTCAGGCCCGAGGCCTGCTCGGTGAGCGCCTGGGCGGCCGCCGAGGCCTCTTCCACCAGTGCCGCGTTCTGCTGCGTCACATCGTCCATCATCGTGATCGCCTTGTTGACCTGCTCGATACCCGAGGCTTGCTCGCGGCTCGAGCTCGCGATCTCGGCCATCACATCCGTGACCTTCTTCACCCGCGTCACGATCTCCGCGAGCACCTTGCCGGAGTCATCCACCAGTTTGGTCCCCTCGGTCACCTTGCCCACCGAATCCTTGATCAGAGTCTTGATCTCCTTCGCCGCCTCGGCGCTGCGCGAGGCAAGATTTCTCACTTCCGAAGCGACCACCGCAAAACCGCGTCCCTGCTCGCCGGCGCGGGCAGCCTCCACCGCGGCGTTGAGCGCCAGCAGGTTGGTCTGGAACGCGATCTCGTCGATGACGCTGATGATGTCGGCGATGCGCTTCGACGAGGCGTTGATCTCGCCCATCGCCGCCACCGCCGCGCCAACCACCGCGCCGCCGCGTTCGGCCTGCTCGCGCGCCGCCGTGGCGAGCTGATTCGCCTGCGCCGCGTTGTCCGCATTGTTCTTCACCGTGGAAGTCATCTCCTCCATCGAGGAGGCCGTCTCCTCCAGACTCGAGGCCTGCTCCTCGGTGCGCTGGCTCAAGTCCGCATTGCCGCGCGAGATCTCCTCCGATCCGGTGCGCACCTCGGCCGCCGCCCGCGCCATGCTGCGCACCACGTCGGCCATGTTCGCCAGCAGCCGGTTCATCCCGCCCGCGAGGGTCTTGAAGAATGCCTCCTTGCCCTCCTCGCGAATCCGCACCGTCAAATCGCCTTCGATCGCCTTGGCGACGATCGCCTGCACTTCCTCTTCGGTGGCCACTTCCTGAGTCCGGTCGAGCCATTGCACCACGGTGCCGACCCGCGAACCAGCGTCGTCGACAACGGGATTGGCCACGATGCGCAAACTCGCGCCGCCCATTTTGATGTCCGAGGTATGGCCCGCCGTCAGGGAGGCAAGCTGCTGGCGCTGCAGCGCCGGAATCTGGTGGAACATGTCGAGGGAGCCGCCGACCAGCTGTTCGGTATCGAATGAGGATACCTGCGTGCGAATTTCCGCCGCGCGGTTGCGGAACACATCCTTCAGCGCATCGTTCATGTAGATGACCTTGCCGTCGTTGTCGCACAGCATCGTACCCACCGAGACCCGATCGAGGGCGGTGCGGATCCGCGCATTCCTCATCGCCGCTGCATGCTCCTTCTCGGTCCGCTCGCGCAGCGCGCTCTGCATGCGCTCCAGCCCTTTGAGGGTCTGGCCGATTTCATCCTGCGAACTGACCGCGACCGCGCTGGCGTAATTGCCCTTCTCGATCTCGCCCAGCACCTCGACCGCATGCTTGAGCGGTTTCTTGATGGCGCGCGTGATCCACCAGGCCAGTAAGCAGGCAACCGCCACCGCGCCCACGGACAGCATGATCAGGAACATCAGTGCACTGTGATATGCCGCCGAAATTTCATCCGCGCGGCCATGGATGTGCTCAATCTCGTGGTCAGCCAACTTCTGCAGCGCCGCGATGAGCGCCAGCTGCGCGGGGCGCGACCGCTCCAGCAGCGTATTCTTCGCCGCCTTGATGTCGCCGCCTTGCACCTCCCGCAGGAAATCTTCATCGAGCGGCTTGAGAGCATTGCTGGCGTCCAAGGCCGCCTGCAGCATCGCCTTGCCCGCCGCCGACTGGACGACAATGGTCATCGTGTCCGCAAGTTCTTTTCTTTTCTCCGCCAGGGCCTGGACCTTGGCTATCTCGCCCTGGATCTGCGCCTTGTCATCCATGATGAGCATGTTGCGCGTGTGGCGCATCGACTCCGAGAGACTGGCAGCCCAGGCATCGCTGGTCTCGACCTTCTTGAACTGGAGCGTCGTGATATCCGCAATCGCGGCGTTAAACGTGGCGAGCCGGAAAATGCTGACGGCCACCGCGACGCCGAACACCATGATCACGCCGGCAAAGGCCAGCATCAGGCGTGCACCCACGGAATTTCTGAAATTCATAACAATCTCCATCTGTCGTATCTATACAAAGGCGAACCTAGCCGGTCGCCCGTCGATCATTCATCACCGACTCCGGCACGAGACGACCCCTCTGCTGCGCAAGTTAAGCGTGTCCCCGTAAACCTGGAGTGATGTGCCAACGACCTATCGGCGATTCGAAGCCGATCTTGAACGGTTGCCGCCGCCGCGTGCGCTTGGATCACGCCGACAGTACGGTGAGTACGCCGCCGCCGTATTTCGGCACCTGCAACTGGAATTCGCGCCGCCCTTGCGGTGCGCCGAGCAGCGTCAGCGCCGCGGGCGGAAGAGACTTGGCGGGGTACAGTTGATCCAGCTTCAAATGCGGCGATGTGGCATCCATCACCAGGCGGGTGCAGATATTCATGATCTCGCGCACGTTTTCGATCATGACGTCGGTGAGTTGGCGCGCCTTGGCGGCATCCTTGGCCGCCGCGACCGGCAGCATGGACAGGGCGCCGCCAAAACTCGCCGCAAGATTGGCATCCGCGCCGCACAGGGCGACGGGTGCGCCGTCATCGGTGACGAACACGCCGAACCACGCGCCGCCGGCGGGCGTCTGATCGAACGTGCCTCCGGGCTTGACGTCGAGACCATCGAACATAATGCCCAATAGCTGGGCTATCTTGGCGCCGTCGGGCAATGGGTAGGCTGTGGCCATGGCAATTCCGTTTGGTCCTGGCGGCTCAACGAATGTGGGCGCCGAGATGCTCTTTGAACGACTCCGGCGTAAAGGGCTTGGAGATGAGAAATTTCGCGCCGGCACCCATTGCCTTGGCGCGCATGTCGGGGGTCGCTTCGGTGGTGATGAAGCCGAAGGTCAGCTTGCTGCCGCTGCTGGACAGCGCCTCCAGCAGCTGCAGCCCCGTCATGTTCGGCATGTTCCAATCGGAGAGCACGAGGTCCGGCTTCGATGCCTTGATCGCGGCCAGAGCCTTGACGCCGTCATCGACTTCGGTGATTTCGTGTCCTTCGAAACCGGCGAGACGCAGCGTCTTCTTGACGATCATGCGCATTGCGGTGGAATCGTCGACGATCAGAATCTTCATTTAGTGAAACTCCCATGAACCACGGCGGCGAGATGGCGGTCGTGAGCTCTTTTGATCGGCCGTGGCAATCTGATCTTGAACACTTTAGTGGAATTGCCTAACGGTTAATTCGTGCGCTGCAGCGCTGCCAAGGGTGCATCGGCCATGGCAAGGATGCGCGCGGCAATCTGCGGCAGCGGATGCAGCGACTGGGCCGCGCCGATTTGCCAGGCGGCGCCCGGCATACCCCAGACCACGCTGGTGGCTTCGTCCTGCGCCATGGTAGCCGCGCCGGCATCGCGCATTTCCTTCATCCCCTCCGCGCCGTCGCGGCCCATGCCGGTCAGCATGACGCCGATGGAATTGCGGCCGGCGCTCTGCGCCACGGAACGAAACAGCACGTCCACGGAGGGTCGATGTCGATTGACCAGTTCGCCGTCGCTCAGGCGGCATTGGTAGCGGGCACCGTTGCGCACCACCAGCAGGTGGCGATCGCCCGGCGCGATATAGGCGTGACCGGCAAGGATGGGCTGACCGTCGCTCGCGACGCACACGCTGAGCGCCGAATTCGCGTTCATGCGGGCTGCGAACGGGCCGCAGAAGGCCTGCGGTATGTGCTGGGCGATGACCACGCCGGGGATGTCGGCGGGCAGCTGGGCCAGGACCTCCTTGATGGCTTCCGTGCCGCCGGTCGATGCACCGATGGCGATGATCTTGTCGGTCGTCGCAAATTGCCTGGGCGCACTGCGCTTCGGCAGCACCACGCTGGCGTCGTGACGGTCCGCGACCACCATGGGAGGGACCGCCGACAAGGTCCGAACGCGGGCCTGCGCCGCCATCTTCACCTTGGAGATGATCTCCTGATTGGCTTCGCGGATGCCGCGCTCGACGTCCACCACCGGCTTGGCGATGAAATCGACGGCACCCAGGCTCAAAGCATCGAGCGCGACCGCCGCGCCATTCTGCGTAAGCGAGGAGCACATCACCACCGGCATGGGGCGGAGCCGCATCAGATTGCGCAGGAATGCCAGGCCGTCCATGCGCGGCATTTCGACATCCAGGGTGAGCACGTCCGGGTTGAGCAGCTTGATTTTTTCGCGCGCGACGTAAGGGTCCGGGGCGGTTCCCACGACCTCGATATCCGGATCGGTGCGCAAGATCTCGCTCAGCAGCTGGCGCATGACCGCGGAGTCATCCACCACCAGCACTCGGATTTTCTTGTTGCTCATCGGTTGCTCTAGAACAATTCCACGGATCCGGATTCGACTTGCGCGGTGGTGGGCTCGAATTGGCGCTCGCGTTCGAACACCGCGCGGTTGACCGTCGCGGTCAAGCGCTTGACGCGCAGTTTGCCGGTCGCCGGGTTGTAGTAGAGCTTGCGCGCGAAGCAGTCGCCCAGATCCTCGGCGGTGATCAGGAACCCCTCGGTCTTCAGATACTCGCGGATGAACTGCGCATTGCGGGCACCCACGTCGAGCGCCATGTCGAGCACCTTGCCGCCGCCGATCACCTTGAACTCGAGATTTGCGCGCTGGCCGCCGAGTCTCATGATGTCGTTGATCAGCCGCTCCATCGCAACATTGCCGTAGCGGGTCGCCGAGCTGATGAGATTCTCCGCCCAGACACTGGTGCCGCGCGATTGATCGAGCGGCAGCATGAAGTGATTCATACCGCCGATTCCCAGTTTGCGCTCACGCACGCAGGCCGACACGCACGAACCGAGCACGGTGAAAATGGCTTCGTTGTGGCGCGTGACGTAGTAGTCGCCCGGCAGCAATTTGGCAACCGGCACGCCGAGATCCGCGTCCCAGGTGCGGCGGATGTGCTCGAAATTCGGCAATGCGGGCGGCAGCTGCGGCGCGGCGGCGGCGCTGTGGTTGGCGACACCCATGTCACTCCACCCGCCGGTACACGGTGCGGCCCACGAGCTTGTAGCGGCGCGTCACGTTGAGGAGATTCTCCGAGTGGCCGATGAACAGCCAGCCGCCGGGCTCCTGCAGATCCGCCATGCGGTCGAACAGGCTGCGCTGGGTCGCCTTGTCGAAATAAATGACCACGTTGCGGCAGAAGATCACATCGAACGGACCCTTCATGGGCCAGGAATCGAGCAGGTTCAGCTGCTTGAACGTGATGAGGCTCTTGAGTTCGGAGGATGCCGCAAACAAGCCGGGTCGCCCGGCAATTTCCCGAAACCAGTGTTTGAGGCGCTCGGGCGAAACGCCCTTGAATCGTTCCGCCGCATACGCGCCCTCGGTCGCGGTGGCCACCACCTTGGAATCGATGTCCGTGGCGAGCAGCTTGATGTCCCAGCCGGCGAGGCGCGCCAGCGCTTCGCGCATGACGATGGCCAGCGAGTACGGTTCCTCGCCGGTCGAACAGCCCGCCGACCACAGCCGCATGCGGCGCAACCCTGCGCGCTTGGCTTCGATCTGCGGCAGCGCCTCTAGGCTAAGCTGCTTGAAATGATAGTCCTCGCGGAAGAACGAGGTGAGATTGGTGGTGATGGCGTTGGTGAGTTCCTGCAGCTCCGCTGAATCATCGCATTCGACCAACTGGCAATACTCGGCGAATGAAGTCAGTTTGAGCTTGCGCAGACGCCGCGCCAGCCGGCCATAGAGCAATTCGCGCTTCGCCTCCGAAAGCGCGATTCCGGTGCGCTCATGCACCAGCTCGCGCAGACGCTTGAACTCTGAGTCGGTGAGCTCGAATTCGCTCTCGGCCTGCTGCGTGTTCATGACCCGAAACGGCCATCGTTGCTGGCGAACAGCTCGACGGAACCCGCCCCCATCCCGCCGGCATTGCCCCGCACCTCCTCCTCACCCGCGACCAGGCGCGCAAACAGCTGCCGCTCCTCGGGCATGCTGAACGACATGAACTGCTTCTCGCGCAATAAGCGCCAGGCATCCGCGGAGTCCGCATGCCGCGCATCGCCGAGCTGGCCCTGCAGCGCGCGCAGCGACTCGGTCACGTGCACGAGGCTCTGCATGACGCGATCGTGGGCCTGAACCGCCATGATGACGGCCGACAGTTTCCCGTCGGCGGCCTGGTGAGATGCAGCGGTTGCGGAGCGCGCCGACCCCATCAAAACGCTAAGCGCTGCGAGCAGCTCATTCATGGCGAGCTTGTCGCTGGCCACGCAGGCCTCAACCTGGGCGGCAGCCCATTGCAGCCAATCACGGCAATGCGCCATGGCGAAACCGGACGATTCGGCCGGCCTGGCGGTCGTCTCGCCAGCCGCGCCGGCGGCGCCGCCGCTGCCGCTGCAGCTTGTGGATTCGGGAGGTAGCATGCGCCCTACACGAGCTCGCGGGCTGGAAAGTTCAGAACCTCCGCCACGCCGAGGAGGGTCGCGGTCTGGCGCAGCGCCCCGGAGGCGCCCTTCCACCTGCAGTCAATCCCGCGATCGCCGCTGGTGCGCCACAGGCTGGCGAGCAACTGCAGTATCGCGGTATCGATCTCCTCGACCCGGGTGCCGTCAACAATGACAGGACCGCCTTGCGCGAGGCGCGCGAGCAGCGCACGGTGCAGATCGGCGGCCTGCGCGATGGCGAGCCGGGCGTCGAGTTCCACGCACGCCGGACGCCTCTGCTTGGGGCTGATGGCGCGCGGCGGTTTTTTCCTGCTCACGCCGCCGCCACTCCCGGCGCGAGTCCGTCGGCGATGCTGTTGCCGATGAGCCGGTCGATGTCGAGCAGGATGAGCATCTTCTCCTCGACGGTGGCGAGCGCCTTGACGAACACCGTGTCGACACTGCCGCAAACGTCGGGGGGCGGCTTGGTATCGGCCGCGTCCACGTTGTAGACCTCCGACACCGCGTCGACCACCATGCCGACCGTGCGCTCGGTGAGTCCGCTCATGACGCGCACGACGATGACCACCGTGGTGGGCCCGAAAACGATGGTTTCGAGACCGAAGCGGCGCCGTAAATCGAGTATCGGCACCACCGCGCCGCGCAGATTGATCACACCCAGGACATAGTCGGGGGTGTGCGGGATGCGGGTCACCTTGTCCCAGCCCTTGATTTCCTGCACCCGCAGAATATCCACGCCGTACTCCTCGCCGGCGAGCATGAAAGTCAAATACTGCTCGCTGGTTTCCGTCGCGGACTTATCCGCTGCCGCTGCCTTTGCCGTACTCATCGGTTCAATTCCTCCAAAAAAAATCCTGCCTCGAATTCGACGCGCGCATCCCGCCCCGCTCTCATGCGGCGTGCGCGTTCACGGCGCCGCTGCGTTTCACGGCTTCACGGATGAAGTCCGGGACATCGATGATCAGAGCCACCGTACCGTCGCCCAGGATGGTCGCGCCGGCAATGCCCGACACCGGCTTGAAGTTCGACTCGAGGCTCTTGATGACGACCTGTTGCTGAGCAAGCAGCTCGTCGACCAGAACGCCGGCGCGTTTGCCATCCGCTTCCACGACCACCAGCAATCCGTCGGTGGCGCTGCGACTGTCGGGCTCCACGCCGAACTGATCGCAAAGCTTGATGACGGGAAGATATTCATCGCGCAGCCGGAATACTTCGGTGCGGCCCGCCAGCGTATTGACGCGCTCGCGCCCCACCTGGATGGTCTCGACGATGGCGAGCAGCGAAATGACATACACCTCTTTGCCGACCCGGACCAGTTGTCCGTCGAGAATGGCCAGGGTGAGCGGCAGGCGGATGCGAATGGTGCTGCCCAGACCCTCCTTGGAGGAAATCTGCACATGACCGCCCAGGTCGTTGATGTTCCTTCGTACCACGTCCATACCGACTCCGCGTCCGGAGACGTCGCTGACCTGTTCCGCGGTTGAAAAACCGGGCATGAAGATCAGGTTGTCGATTTGCTCGTCGCTCAAGTCCATATCCGCCGCAATGAGCGCGCGCTCCCGCGCCTTTTGCAATATCTTCGGTTTATTGAGTCCGGCGCCATCGTCGCGTACTTCGATGATGATGTTGCCGCCCTCGTGAAATGCCGCCAATTCGATGGTGCCGGTTTCCTGCTTGCCGGCGGCGAGGCGCCGGTCGGGGGATTCCAGGCCGTGATCGAGCGCATTGCGCACCAGATGCACCAGCGGATCGCTGATCTTCTCGAGCACGGTCTTGTCGAGTTCAGTGCCTTCGCCTGAAAGCTTGAGCTCGACCTTCTTGCCGAGCTTGCGCGACAGATCGTGCACGATGCGCGGAAAGCGGTTGAACGCAAAACTGATCGGCAGCATGCGGATCTGCATAACGCTTTCCTGCAACTCGCGCGTATTGCGCGCCAGCTGCGAAAGGCCCTGGCGCAGGCGGTCGAGATCATCGGGGTCGATGCCGTCCGCAAACCCGCTCAGCATGGATTGGGTGATGAGCAATTCGCCCACCAGATTGATGATGTTGTCGACCTTTTCGGTCGCCACACGGATGGAGCCGGATTCGCCGGCCGCTTTTTGCGCCGGAGCGGCGGCAATCGCGGGTCCGCGCTGCGCTTCCGCGGCCGCGCTCCTGGCGTCGGCGGACGCTGCGCCCGGCGGGTGCGGGGCCGCGTTGCCCGCCGGCTCCGCGGCCGCGGCCGCGGAATCCCCGATCGGCACGATTTCGAGCCGGCAGCGGGAATCCACCCAATCGAATACCTCGTCGAGCCTGGCGCGGGGAATCTCTCCTGCGATTTCGATATTCCACGATAGATAGCAGGTTTCCGGGTCGAGCTCATCGAGCGGCGGCAATCGCGACACGTCCGCGCGCGCCGTGAAGGCTCCCATGCCTTCGAGTTCGGCGAACATCCGCGTCGGTTCGTTGCGTACGCGCAGGA
Source organism: Steroidobacteraceae bacterium (assembly GCA_035567075.1). GTDB lineage: Bacteria > Pseudomonadota > Gammaproteobacteria > Steroidobacterales > Steroidobacteraceae > Bog-1198. Next base: position 24,212 of record DATMRC010000111.1, on the reverse strand, counting down.
GGTCGGCGACCGGTTCGAATGCGATGCGCCAGCCGCTGTGCTGGTTGAGCGCCGCGATCCCGGGCCGCGCATTGTCGACAGCCCCTGCATCGGAGGCGCCTTGGTGCGCACCGGGAGTCGGCGCCTGATGCACCGGTTCGCCGAGTATGTGGGTGATGTCGGCATTGAGCGCTGCGATGCGGTCCTTATCGAGCGGCTTCTCCGCCTCGGTGGCCGCGACCATTTCACGCAGGCAGTCGCATGCCTGCAGCAAGGTCTGGATGGCTTCGGGCGTGACCGGCCGCACGCCATTGCGCATCTGGTCGAGCAGCGTCTCCACACCGTGTGTGAAATCGGCAACCTCGACGAATCCGAAGGTCGCTGAGCCGCCCTTGATGGAGTGCGCGGCGCGGAAAATAGTATTGATGTTTTCCGTGTCGGCGGTGGCGTCGAGGCTGAGGAGTCCCGACTCCATCACGTCGAGCCCCTCGCGGCTCTCCTGAAAGAACACTTTGGCGATTTCCGCCATTTCTGGATCCAGCGTCATCATATGACTCGCGCCACGGTGGCGAGCAGCTGCGGCGGATTGAACGGCTTTACGATCCAGCCGGTTGCGCCGGCGGATTTACCGTCCATCTTCTTTTGCTGGCTCGATTCGGTCGTCAGTATCAACATGGGCACGAACTTGTAATTGGGAAGCGTACGCAGCTCGCGCACCAGGGTGATGCCGTCCATGCGGGGCATGTGGACGTCGGTGAGCACAAGATCCACGGTGGAAGCGCGCGCCATGCCGAGCGCCTCGAGGCCGTCGCAGGCCTGCAGCACCTCGTAACCCGCTCCTTGCAGGGTGAACAGGACCATCTGGCGCATGGATGCCGAGTCGTCGACCGCAAGAATTCGTTTGGCCATCTGAAACCGTCTCCGCTTGGGGCATGCCCATCACCTGCGCCGTGCGCACCACTGCAGTAATATCGCCATCCCGGGGCGAATCTTTACGTCCGGCGCCCGGCCGGGTGGCCCCTTTAAGCCGGGGCTGGCATTGTTGCGAACGCGGTCACAACGCCTGCGCCACGGCCGGGGCGGGGGTGCGCGCCGCGCCGGCGCCGCCGAGCACCGCCAGCATTTCCGGCGCCGATTCCATGGTCTTGAGGACGGTTTCCACGACGCCGGCTGAATCCAGCCTGGTGGCGCGCAGTGCATCAGGGAGAATGGCCAGAGCGTCGCCGAGGTCGGTGCTGCCGATCTCCGCGAGCACCGCGACGCTGTTGGCGATGTGCACGATCGCAGCGTCGATCGGATACTCCTTGGCAAGCTGCGGGTCGTGATGAAATTCGATGCATTCCTGCAGCGAACGCGGCAGCCCCCACTTTCGCGCGAGCGCGACGCCGACGGCGCCGTGATCAAAGCCCATTACCTCGCGTTCGCATGAATTGATGCCGAGATCCTCGGGGGCATCGACCGACATCAACAGCGCCCGGCGCCCGAGATCGGGCGCGCGGCTGTAAATCACCAGTTGTCCGATATCGTGCAACAGGCCCGCTATGAACGGACTTTCTGCGCGGCCGCAGCCGCGCCGGGCCGCGATGTGCCCGGCCGCCACCGCGCACAGCACGCTGTGCCGCCAGAAGGATTCCATGGTCACCAGTTCGTTGCCAATGCCCTCGAAGGTCCGGACCGCGGTAAGTCCCACCGTAAGATCGCGCACCTGCCGAACGCCCAACACGGTGATTGCGCGGTTGATCGTCGAGATCTTCCCGAGCTGCCCGAATGCCGGGCTGTTGGCGACCCGCAGCAGACGCGCGGTCAGCGCCGCGTCATTGCTGATCGCGAGTCCGATGTCGGTCGCCGATGAGGTCGGATCCTCGACCATGCGCGAGATTCGCATCGCAACTTCGGGGAGCGTCACCAGATCTTCGATACTCGCGACCAAGCTTTCCGGCGTCAACTGTACCTCCTGGCTCACCTAGGCCCTGCCATCTCGAGGTGTCGGCCGGGCAGCGGAAAAGTTGAGAGATGGGTCAGGTGCGAGGGGGGCGCGCCTGTGGCACGATTGGCGGGTGCGGCTGCCGGAAGGGAGATGGCAATGAACGAAGAGACGCTGAACTTGAGCATACGCAAGTTCCTGAAAACGGTCGGCATCAATTCCCAGCGGGAAATCGAACAGGCAGTGGCCAAAGCCATGGCTGCCGGCGCCATCCACGGCGCAGAAACCTTTGCGGCCAAAATGACGCTGGAAATCGCCGGGCTCAAGCTGCAGGTCGAATTTGGCGGCAGCATCGCTCTGCAATGAGTTTCCCGGCAAAGCCGACGCGCAATGCATTGCCATGTACAAATGTAACAACGCATGTCTAATATACAGCCGGTATGCAAACTCGATGTCCCATCAGCAACAACCCAAGTAGGTGCCCCACAACCGCATGAACCATTCGAATTCTTCCTCTAGCCCTTCATCATCACGTACCACGCTCAAGCTCAAAATCGGCGCGCGAAAGTCGCCACGAGAGAGCAAGACCTCGCCCACCCCGCGGCTGCAAAACAACAGCAAGCTAAAGCCCGGCGCTCAGTGGTCGGACGAATACAAAGAGCGCATGCAAGCGGACATGGATGCACTGATGCGCTGACGATCGTCGCTCGATATCCGGCCGGACCGCCGGTAGGCGGCCGCCATCCTGGCCGATTGGAGCCGGGCGGACCTACTTCGCTGCTGTCACTTCAGCAATTTCTGCCGGCCGCCCCCATCATTTTGCGCCCAGCGCATTTCGATCACCCACTGGCCAAACCCCGCCTTCTCGTAGGCCTTGATGGCCGCGATGTTGTCGCGGTACACCTCCAGGCGCATTTCGCCGACGCCTCTTGAAAGCGACCAATCCTTGAGCGCCTCGATGATGGCCAGATTGACCGAATGGCCCCGATACTGCGGATCGACGTACATCAATCCCAGATAGGCGTGCACCGAGTGCTTCAAATAATGTTTTGCCGCTTCGATCCGCGCATAGCCACAACCAACGATTCGCGTCCCGGCTTGTGCGATCACGAAGCGGGTGTCATCAGCGGTCAGCATGCTCGCAATATCGTAGTACTGAACCGCGCCGTCCTTGATGGCCGGGTCGAAAACGCGCTCGGCATCCGCGATGCCCTGCTGAAAGAGATTGAGCGTGGCGAGATCCTCCATGGTCGCCTTTCTGACGGCGATGCCTTGCATCGAGCTACCGGCCTCGGCCTGGGTTAGCCGCTGCGCTTGAGTCCGGTTTCAGCGCAGGGGCGAACGGCTTCACGCCGAGTTCGGCATACAGCTCGGCCGGGTAGTAGGCATCGCCATCCTGCAGCACCAGCGCCACATTGCGAATCGTTGCAATGTCGCGCGTCGGATCGCCGTCGATGAGGATCAAGTCGGCGCGCTTGCCCCGTTCGATCGAGCCGCGATCGGCGAGCACGCGTGCATAGGTCGCACCGTTCCAGGTGGCGATGCGCAGGACTTCGTTGGCCGGGATTCCGGCCCGGACGTAGAGTTCGAGTTCCCGCTGCAGGGTGAATCCCGCGAAATTATCGGTCCCCGAGACGATCGGGACTCCGGCGCGATGAAATCGCGCCACCGCGTCCAGCATCTTCTGGAACGACGCCCGCCAGCGCGGCGCTAATTCATCGGTCAGCTCGCTTTCACTCTTATATAAGCCGCGACGCAAGGTAATGGGCAGATGTTCGGCCGCCGCGGCAAGTACGGGATTGAGTTCCCCCGGCTTCTGGGTGAACTGCGCTTCAAAAGCCCCCAGCGTCGGGTCGAGCACGGTTTTGTGTGCGAGCAGGAGCTTGATGAAATCCTGGAACGGCTGGGCATCCAGATCGAGCGCGTGGGCGTTCTCGGCAATGAGAGTAAATCGCTCCAAAGAACGCGTATCGGTGTCCGGCTTGACGTAGAAATTCAGCAGCACCTGGTTGATGTGCTGAATTTCATCGTAGCCGCTCTTGACCGCGTCCTCGGCCTTCATGAAGGCCGGGATATGGCCGCTCACCCGCAGACCGCGCTGATGCGCATAGGCCGCGGTCTCGGCCACCCACTCCGGCTTGAAGGAATTGTAAATCTTGATCTGCGGATAGCCGCGCTGCGCGTAGAAATCGACGGCGCGCTTCGCTTCGTCAAGACTTGCCACCAGGATCCCGCCGTTGGCGTTGAATGGGCTCTTGCCCTCGATGAACCCGGCGGTAACCACGTGCGGTCCGATCGCCTCGTGGCGATCCAGGCGGCCGATCGCCTGCCCTAAAACCGCGTTGTCATTCCCCATGTCGCGCACGGTGGTAATGCCGGCGGCGAGATTCAGCAGGTAGTCACTCGGCGACACATGCGCATGCATGTCGATGAGTCCCGGCAGCAGCGTGCGTCCCTGCGCATCGATCACCGTGCCGGGACCCAGTTCCTGCGAACCCGCCTCGTACACCGCGCCGATCCGGCCGTGGTTCACATAAACGTCCTGCAGGGGGCCGAGCGAGGCATGCTCGGAATCGAACACCCGGGCATTTTTGATCAGAATCGGCTGCTTGAGTTCGTGGCGATCGCGCTTGGCGAGGTCGCGCAGGTAATTGTCCTGGGCCTCGATCTGCCGCTGCTCGAGATCCGCGGCTTGCGACTCCCAGCCTTTGAGAATCAATTGGGCAAAGCCGGGATAGATCAGTGCGAACGCGCGCGCGCCATCCGCGCTCATCCAGAGGTACTGCGGCTCAAGTTCGGCTCCCCGCAATGCGTAAAGCGTCACCGCCCGCGACTCCTTGCCATTCGTGACGCGTGCTTCGGTGAGTTTCAGCGCCGCGAGCTCGCCGCCGGGAATGCCCGGGAGCTTCGCGCCGGGCTCGTGAATCAAGGCGCGCATCATCACGCCCGCCACTTCGATGGTTGATTCGATCGGCACGTACAATGCACGGCCGCTGATCTGCAGGGAGCCGCGATCGACCACGCCACCCCATTCCGCATGATCGCCGCGGCGCTCGAACCGCTCATCGACCAGCGACCCAAAAGTCGACTTGCCGGTGATCGCAAAGCGCCGCAGCGTGCCGTCCTTCGCCAGCGCGATGTCCTCCTTGTAGTCGGGTCCGCGGCCGTTGGTACGGTAGCTGAATACCGTGGCGATCGATCCATCGTCGGCGATGCGCGTAATGTGTTCGCCGCCCACCTGCCCGTTGAAAATCATGGTGTAGCGGTATTCGGTGGTTGCCTGAGCCGCGGATGCGGCGCAAATGACAAGCAGCGACATCGACAGCTTTGAGCAAAGATTCATGCGGCCCCCGTTTTTTTATTGTCGGGGGGATTCTAATCGAAAGCGCCGCTGAGAGACTCAAAGGCCCTGGAGCTTGAATCGACACCCGACTCCGCCGATCATACCGGCCGACGATCAAATTCTCGCGTGCCTTGTGGGCGCATCAATATTTCCGGGAGCAGTAGCAGGACATGCCGGCGGATAGCGAAGGCAGCGAACGCGCCGCATGGGTGGTCACACTGGCGGCGGCCGCGATCCTCATGGTCACCATGGGCGCGAGGCAAACGCTCGGCTTGTTCATCTCACCCATCAAAAGCTCAACCGGACTCAGCATCGGCACCATCAGCCTGGCATTGGCCTTCGCACAACTGATGTGGGGCGCCATCCAGCCGATCGCCGGCGCCGTGGCGGATCGCTACGGACCCGCAAAAGTGCTGATCGCGGGGCTGCTGGTGATGGCGACCGGCACGGCGCTGACGCCGTTCATGGGTTCGGGCCTTGGCCTGGTCGCATCCATCGGCATCCTCTCGGCAAGCGGGGCCGGTGCAGGCAGTTTTTCGGTGCTGATCGGTGCAGCGTCCCGACATCTTCTGCCTGAAAACCGCGGCAAGGCCGCGGGCATCATCAACGCCGGCGGGTCCCTGGGGCAATTCGTGTTTGCGCCGCTCGCTCAAGCCCTGATCCAGCTGCTCGGTTGGATGGGTGCGATGTGGTCGCTCGCGCTGATCAGCGTGGCTGCACTGCCGCTGGTGCGCGTGTTGAATCCCGGAGGCCCCGCACACCGTGCCGACAGCAAGGGGTCGACCCCATGGAAGGCCGTGTGGGATGCCGTGGACGATCGCAGCTATCTTCTGCTCAATGCCGGCTTCTTCACCTGCGGATTCCACGTCGCGTTCCTGGTGACGCATCTGCCGGGCGAGGTCAATCTCTGCGGCCTGCCGCCGTCGGTCGCCAGCTGGTCGCTCGCCCTCATCGGCCTCGCCAACATCGTGGGCAGTCTGATGGCCGGCGCGTTCACGCAGCGGCTGCGCAGCAAGTATATTCTTGCTGCGATGTACGGCTCGCGCGCGCTGCTGATCGGCGGGTACTTGATCGCGCCAAAAACCGTTGCGACGTTTTATGTCTTCGCCGTGGGCCTGGGGCTTACCTGGCTTGCCACCATTCCGCCCACCGCCACCATCGTGGGAAAGCTTTTCGGCATCCGCTACCTGTCCACGCTATTCGGACTTACGCTGCTGTCGCACCAGATCGGCGCTTTCCTTGGCGCTTTTCTCGGCGGCCTGGTGCTCGTTAAATTCGGCGACTACCACTTGATGTGGTACGCGGATATGGCCCTGGCGGCGGCGGCCGCGCTCATCAATCTGCCGATCCGGGAAGCGCGCATGGCGCCGGTGGCGGCCGCCTGATCACGTTGCCGCTTATGCGCCGGGTTCGGTCAGCTTGTACCAGGCAAGGGCGGACTCGGCGGCCAGCCAACGAAAGGGCTCATTGGGCACATAGTCCAGATTGGCATTGACGAAGGGAAACTGATGCCAGGCACTTTCGCGGCCGGCGTGTAGATCCGCGATGATCCTGCCGAACACCGACGTCAAATTGACGCCGTGACCGCTGTAGCCCAGTCCATGGAAGATGTTTCGATACCGGCCGGTGCATCCCACCGATGGAGATGCGTCCAATGACCAGTCGATCACACCCTCCCACATGGTTTCGAATTCGATACCGGTCAATCTAGGGAACACGCGCAGCAGTTCCCGCTGCAATTGCAATTCACGGCGGCGCGCATCGCCGGCATCGCGGATCGCGCCGGCGTTGTTGAAGTTGTAGCGTGGACTGCCGCCGCCGATGTGAATGCGCCGATCCGCGGTCAAGCCGAAATAATAGACCAGCGTTCTGCTGTCGTTGAACGGCACTTGCGAATGCCAGCCAAGACCCTCGAGCTCCGCCGCGCTCAACGGGCGCGTGATTGCGACATTTTCGCGCAGCGGCAGGATTGAGTTGCGGAAGAACCCCAGGTTCGGGGTAAACGCATTGGTCGCGAGCACCAGCGACTTGGCCCTGACGTGATGACCGCCGCTCAGTTGCAGCAGGTGCTCACGCCCGGCTTCGACGTCCTGCACGAGGGTGTTTTCATGAATTCTCGCACCCAGATTCTCGGCCGCCGCTTTGAACACATGCACCAGTTTCATCGGATGGATGTGCCCGCCGCTCGGATCGAAGAACCCCCCTGCATAGGCCTCGGTGCCGATCGCCGCGGCGGTTTGCGACGCATCCCAGTACTCGACCGGCATTCCCAGCGATCTTGCACGACGTACGTATTCCTGCGCCGCTCGTGCCTCCTCGTTGCGGGCAAATACCTGCAGGGCGCCCTGACTGCGCAGTTCACAGTCGATTCCAGTCGCGGCGCTCAAAGCGGAGAGGGAACGGATGTTGTCCGCAGTCAACGCGTACAGATTCTTGTCCATCTCAGGATCGGAACTGAAATTCATGAAGCGATCGGCCGTCATGGTCAGCACCATGGCGCCGTTTCTGCCCGACGCGCCATTCCCACAGCCCTGCGCTTCGAGGACCACGACGCTCTTTTCGGGTGAGACCTTGCGAATGAAGTAAGCGGCGGACAGTCCCGTCAAACCCCCGCCGACTATCGCGACGTCGACCGCCAGATTTTCCTCAAGCCGCGGATTTCGAGGCGGCTGACTCCGCGCCCAGTAGCTCAAGTTGGGTTCCACGGGCAGGGGTTCGCGAAAGATGAAAGGAGAAACGAAGTTCACCCCGCCCGCCCCGACCAATACGCCGCCACCGGCATAGGCGGCGCGTTGCAGAAAAAGACGGCGGCTTGCGCGGGCGGCGTTCAGGGCTGTGCCGCTCCGCGCAGCACGAGAGCGTAGATCTTCTTGTTCATGCTGAGCTCCAGCGAGTCGCCGGCGTATTGTATGCGCCCTGGGCAGAGTTTCGCCGCGGGAAATAGCCTGCTAAAACCGCTCGCCCACCATCTCTTCGCTCTTCGACCATAGCGCCTTGGCGCGCTGCGGGTCGAGCGCGTAGGGACGCACGCCGCCGCGCAGTCCCTCGGTGTTGGTGATCTCCGCCACGTGGCAGTCCTCGCAATAACGGCCGCCCACTTGTTCGGACGCCGCGACCACGCCAGCCCAGACGGACGTGGCCGCGCCCTGCGGAATGGTTTTCCACTTGAACGCGGGAACACCCGGCGGCTGGCTGGCATTGATCGAGGCGATCAGACTGTCTCTCACCGCCGCCGTCATATAGCGGCCGAGTTCGGTTTGGATTCCGCCGGGATGCACGGCGGTGGCGCGAACTCCGCGCTGCTTGTGCCTGCGGTCGAACTCGACGGCGAACAGCACGTTGGCTGTCTTCGAGCGCCCATACGCGCCGAACTCCGTGTAGGGGGTGCGCTCAAAGTTCGGATCGTCGAGATCGACGTCGGCGAAGCGGTGGCCTGCGGATGCAAGATTCACCAGCCGCGAGCCCGGCTTGAGCAGCGGCGCGATCCGGTTGACCAAGACGAAGTGGCCGAGATGGTTGGTGCCAAATTGCATCTCGAAGCCGTCTGCGGTTGCACCCTTGGGACACGCCATGATGCCGGCATTGGCGATCACGAGATCGAATGCTTTGCCATCCGCCAGCAGCGCGTCGGCGCAGGCGCGGACACTGGCGAGCGAACTCAAGTCGAGCTGCACCAGCTCCATGCCGCCGCTTTTGGATTGCGTGCGAATATGCTCGGTGGCCGCACGCGCCTTGGCGAGATTGCGCGCAGCGCCGACGACGAGCGCGCCGTGCGCGACCAAGGCGCGAGCCGTCTCCACGCCGAGGCCGGACGACACGCCGGTCACGAGAATCCGCCTGCCTCCCAAGCTCACGCCCTCGAGAACTTCATCCGTCGTCGACTCAGCGCCAAATTCCGCCATACATCCTCCAAGTGTCCGCGCACCATCTTGGTTTGATTATCGCCCAAGAGGCAGGACGCTTGCAGGATTTCACCCCGCCGCGATTCCAGGGCGTGCCGGCAAGGTGACCTTTGCCGGCACGCCGATCGGACACTCCGATCCTAGTCGCGGCCGCCATCATGATCATGGTCATGATGGCCATCAAAGTCGAAGAGGTCGAACAAGTCGCCTATGGCCGGCATGTTTCGCGGTACATAGTCGTCGTCATCGCCCTGTCTGGGATTCGGCAGGTTGTCCCGGCTCCGCGCGCTCAAGGTGCCGGAGAGCTCCCAGTTGCGTTCAATGAACTTCACGAACGAGGAATGCTCGCTGTAGACGTGGCTGACATGGCCTCCCTTTGAGAACGGCGACACGGCAACCATCGGAATCCGCGGCCCCGTGCCGAAGAAATCGACGGGCTGGATGAACCCGGAGTCATAGTAGCCGCCGCCCTCATCGACGGTGACGAAAATCGCCGTTTCCGCCCATTGCTCCGGGTTGCTCTTCGCCAGTTCGATGATGTTTTTAGCGAAGGCCTCGAACAAAATCCATTTTGAAGAAGCCGGATGCCCATCCATCGTGCCGTCCGGCTTGACATAGGAAACCGCCGGCAGCGTTCCATTCGCCAGATCAGCGTAGAGATCGGTGACGTCCCGCATATGATCCGCGACCACGGCGGGATAGTTGGCCTCGTATTCAAACGGATTGCAGATGTTGCAGTAGCTGCCGTTGAACGGGCTGCTGGTCCCGTCAGCATTGAACCCGCCGCCATAATACTTCCAGGGTATGTTGTTCGCGGTGAGCACATCGCCGATGCTCCGCTGCATCGTCGGCGGAACCACCAGCCCGCCTTGCACCTGGCCCATCGGCGTGAACGCCGGGTTCACGTTGACCGCCTGCCAGTACTGTCCCGGACCGCACTTGGTTTGCACGGCATATGGCAAAGACTTCAGATAGTCAGTGACCGCCCCGATGCCGGGCTGGGTTGCGTCGGAGCAATTGAACCACTGCGCGCGATGGGTATAGAGATTCAGGGTTCCGGCTTGCGGATCGGGGTCATAGATGTTGGCCGCCGCGGGAGTTGCGGGATTGCCGTGGCCATCGCTGAAGAACACCTGGTCGGCAAAGCCCAAAGGCTGGCTGTCGGGGCCCGTGCCTCCCAACACCGGCTGGTGGTAGTTGTCGCTCATCGTGTACTCATCGGCCAGGGATTTGAATAACGGCGCGTCGCCCTGCTGCATGTTGAAGAACGCCATGGTCTGGCCGGTATCGTGCGGCGTGCCGCCGGGTGGCGTGCTGTAGGTGGTGGTGACCGCAGATTGCAGGTCATGCAGGCAGCCAGTCGGGTTTTTCCGTGACACATGTTCCGCGTCAATGGCGCAATCCACTTGCTGCACCATCTGGAAATACTGATGGATGGTGTCGCCGGTAAAGGCGTCGAACGGCATGGTGGGTCCGGTCATCTGAAACGGTCCCGGCGGCAGGTCGCTGACATTCGAGATGCGGGTATCCGGGCCCAGCGTAAGACTAAGCCCGGTGCCGCCCGTGCCGAAAAGAAACTGATCCTGGGGCGGCAGACCGGGATCGCCGCCCGGAATGCTCAATATGCCGATGTACGGAGAAACCGCTCCCACACCGCCCAGGTCGGGTGCCGGCAGCGTGCCGTAGAGCGTCTTGCTGGCCAGGCCCGCACTGCTGAAATACTTTCCGCCATTCGGCGCTGAGGTGATCTCATACTGATGTGCCCTGGCGAATTTCGGCCCGGGGGTCCCATCCGCATTGATGATCCTTTCGGAGAGCAGATTGCGCACTCTCTCATCCCGGCGAGCCGGGACGTAGGTCGCGAATAGGTGATCGAAGCTGCGGTTTTCGCCGACTATGATGATGACGTGTTTGATTGGCGTGGCGGTCCTGATCGCATCCACCGATCTGTCGGCATCGGCCGCAGCCGGCATCGACGCGGTTAGGCTGAAGGCCGCCCACAGGGTGGCGGAACCGCAGGCGGTGATTTTCGTCAGCCAATCTTTACGGGTGAGTAAAAGCATACCTTCCTCCAAATATCCATGGCCCGGAGAAAGGCTACGCAGCCAACATGACAGCGCCGTAGATCGATCTTATCGAGAGGATGAATATTCTGTGACGATTCGGCATCGAACGCGATTGCGCCCCGACCCGTTCGTCGCGATAAACTAGGGCGAACGGATCCCAGCGAGGTGCATGGTGAACATCGTCGAATATTTCGAGAAGCGGCAGCACGAGGTCGAGGAACAGCTGGAAGCACTTGAATCCGGACGGGTAATTCGTCTGGTGTGCGAGACCAGGGACGGCCCGGTCGATGTGACGGAGCTCGAAAAGCAGCGCTTGCGCCAGACCGGCCAGGATTACTGGCGCGCGGCGGAGAATCTGCGCCGCATCAACTCCAGCCAGAAATAGCACGGGGTCATTTCATGAGCTCAAGCGGCAGGTACTGGATCTCACGTGCCGCGTTGATCCTGGCGTTTTTGGCACCGTTGCCCGCCGTTGCACAATCGGCACCGGCGCGGGATACGGCCGCGTCTCCCATCGGGCTATGGGAAACCATCGATGATAAGACCGGCAAGGCGACGGCGGTCGTCGAAATTTTTGAAAAAGATGCAAGGCTGTTTGGGCGGATCACCGAGATTCTCAGCGGCGCCGATGCAAACAGCCTGTGTGTGGCCTGCACGGATGACAGAAAGAATCAGCCCATCATCGGCATGATCATCATTCGAAGCATCAAAAACACCGGGCCTGACTACAGCGGCGGCGACATCCTCGATCCCGATTCCGGATCGGTGTACCGCTGCAAAATGCATCTGGAAAAGAATGGCAGTGAATTGATCGTAAGAGGTTTCATTGGCCTGTCGCTATTTGGCCGTTCGCAGACCTGGCATCGACGCACTTAGCTGACCCCACCCATCCAGCGGCCCTTGTTCTGCTGCGCCGCAGCTTTTCCGACGACGCGGCTCCGGAATCACGAGCGATTTTTTCTGCCCTGCTAAACCAAAAGCCTCGGCTGCGGTACTCACTGGGACAGGCCGTAACGAGCGGACATCTGACCCGAACAACACGCGCTCGCTGCGACGCTTCTCGGGCCCCTTCTTTGTACACGGGCCATCGACACAGGAGACGTCCATGAATACTCAATTGCTTTCGCGGTGCCTGGGGCGCCATGCCACCCTGATCGCGCTGCTTGCACTGCTGGCCGCCTGCGGCGGCGGCTATGGCGGGGGCGGCGGCAACATGGTTACAACCACCAACACGACCATCTCGGGCCCGATACTGCCGACACTGGCCACCATGACCACGATCGGCTCGACCCTGGATCCTACGGAGCACGGCGGCAATCCCTACGGCCTGACCGTGGCCACTGCGACCGCAGGGCTGGTCACGGCGGGCGATCTGATCGCATGCAATTTCAATGACGGCGCGACCAACACGCAGGGCATGGGCACCACGCTGATCGGGCTGCATCCCGCAACCGGATCCATGCCGTATCGGATAGCGCAGTCCTCACAACTGCTGGGCTGCTCTGCACTGACGAGCCTTCCGGATGGAAGCCTGGTTGCAACCGCCAGCCAGGCCAACGCCACCCTGCTCATCGCGCCCAGCGGCACGATCTCGACGCCCTTTTCGACGGATGTGTTCGCCGAACCGTGGGGCGCCATCTACGCAACCCACAGCGGCAGCGCCTTCGTGTATGTCTCCAACGCAATGACAGGGGCCATTGACCGCATTGCTCTGAATGGCGATGCGCAGACCTCCTTCACCGAGATCGCCTCGGGATTCAGCACCAATCTGGGTGCTCCCGGATCGATCTCGGCGCCGGCGGGCCTCACCTATGATGCGGCAGCAGACACGCTGTACGTTGTCGATACCAATGCCAATCGCGTGGTCGCGCTGATGAATGTCTCGGCGATCGGCGCGGACGGCGTCATCGTCTCGGGCGCAAATTTTTCCGGTGCCTCCGCCGCCTCCGCCAAGGTGATCGCCTCCGGCGCGCCGCTCAATGGTCCGATCAGCGGCGTGCTGCTGGTCAACGGCGATCTCGTGGTGGGCAACACGCTCGATGCCAACGGCACGAATCTCCTGATCGAGATTTCACCGGCCACCGGCGTGGTCGCCACCAAGAACGTCGACACCGGGACGGGGGGCGCGATCTTTGGCATCGTCGCGGTGCCCAAAACCATCACGACCATGGGCGGCTATAACACAATGAACACGAAGAGCAACGTAATTTACTTCAACGATGACAACTCCAATAGCGTGATACTGCTGTCCCAGTAGTTGCCCGGGCCGCACAGCGGCCAGCAAGCGCCGAGGTCCATCCTGCGTTGCATTGACGTGGTCATCTTTCTCTGCGCCGTTGCAACGGCAAGCGTGACGGCGGGCGTCGGGCGCGCGCAGGCGGGCGAATCCTGTCCCAGCGGCTGGTGGGCGGATGTCATGGTGGGTTCATACCACATCCATCCCGATCGGCATTTCGACGATTTCAATCCCGGCGCCGGTCTCGAGTGCTCGATCACTCCGCAGTGGGCCGCTGCGGCCGGCTATTTTCGCAATTCCCTGGACCGGCCATCGTTCTACGGCGGCGCGATATTCACCCCCGAATTCGCGCACTGGGGGTGGCTGCGGCTGGGCGCAATGGGCGGCATCATTTCCGGCTACAACTATGGCCAGATTGGTCTGGGGCGAAGCAATCGCACCGGGCCATTGCTGGCGCCGACCGCGATTACCCGCTTCGGGCGATTCGCCGCGAACTTCATCTTGATCCCGCCAATCTCCGCGGACGATCTGCCTTTCACCATCGGTCTGCAGTTGAAATATCAATTCCACTGAGCAGCCCTGCCACATTGTTGGGCGGCCGGTCAGGCCGCAGCTTAGAATTCCAGTACTCATAAAGGCCGGGAGACTCAATGGCTATTGCAATTGGCGGGACAGCGGTCGTCATCGGCGCAGGCATCGCCGGCCTCTCGGCTGCGGCGGCGCTATCCCAGTTCTTCCCGCACGTCATCGTCCTGGAGCGCGACGAATTGCCGGCGGGCCCCACGCCCCGCCCCGGCGTTGCCCAAGGCAGACACCCTCACTTGCTTCTGGTCGGAGGTCTTCGGGCATTGGAGCAGTTGTTTCCGGGATGCGGGGATGACCTCGCGGCTGCCGGCGCCGTTCGCTATCGAGTCTCACAAGACATCCGGGTCGAACAGCCGGGATTTCATCCCTATCCGCAGCGCGACTTTGGTTTCTTCAGCTATGCGATGTCGCGGCCGCTGCTCGAAACCGTGGTCCGGCGGCGCCTGGCACAAATATCCAACGTGACGGTTCGGACTGCGACCAGGGTCCTGGAAATTGTCGCGGCGTCGAGCGGAAGCGTCGTTCAGGGAGTGCGCATCGAGAATGAAGACAAGGCAACCGAGACTCTGAGCGCCGATCTCATCATCGACGCATCGGGTCGCGGCGTGCCGACGCTCGCATTCTTGAAGGCTTGCGGCCTTGCGCCGCCGCAGGAGACCGCGATCGGGATTGACGTGACTTATGCCACCGCGCAATTTTCGATCCCGGACTCCGCACCCTCCGATTGGAAGGTGCTGGCTGTGATGGGAGACCCGCGAGGCAATCGCAGCGGCGGCGGCGTGTTTCCGCTCGAGGGCCGACGCTGGATGGTAACTCTCGCCGCGGCGCACGGGGACAAGCCGCCGGGCGATCCTGCCGGCTATATGCAGCTTGCGCAAACATTGCGCACGGCGACCATCTACAACGCCATCCGCTCAGCGGAGCGCATCGGGGATATTGAGCGATTTGCATTTCCGGCGAGCGTTCGCCGGCACTTTGAACGCCTGGAAAGCTTTCCGCGCGGACTGCTGCCGCTGGGCGATGCCATATGCCACTTCAATCCCATTTTCGGTCAAGGCATGAGCGTTGCCGCCATCGAGGCTTGCGAATTGAAGAAACTTCTCACGGCGCGGAGCGGCCAAGCCGATCCTCTGGGCGGACTGGCAGCGCCCTACTTTGCCGCGATCACTCCCGTCGTTGACACACCCTGGGGAGTGGCGAACCTGGATTTCGTGTTTCCGCAGACCCGCGGCGTGCGCCCCGAGGGATTCGAAGGTACTTTGATGTTCTCCGCCGCGTTGAATCGGCTGGCCGCGCGCGAACCCGAAATTCACAAGATAAGCACGGAAATCCAGCATTTTCTGCGCTCAACCGCGGTGTATCGGGATCCCGCGTTCATGCAAAGAATCCAGGCGGAGATGGCGGCGATGCACGCCGAGATGCAAGCCGCGATGAAGCCCGCCGCCGGCGCCTGACCCGATGCGCGACAGCATCCGGCTGGGAGTGGCATGGATCATGATGTGGATAGCGCTCGCGATCCACGTCACCGACGAAGCGCTCACCGGATTCCTGTCGGTTTACAATCCGACGGTCCTGGCATTGCGAGCGAAGCTGGGTTACTGGCCCATGCCCACGTTTGAATTCCGGGAATGGCTGACCGACTTGACGATAGGAATCATGGTATTGGCACTGCTATCACCCGCGGCGTTTCGCAACGCGGCCTGGTTCCGCCCGATTTTTTTCTTTGTTGCCATCGTGGCCGGGGTGCTCAATGCAACCGGGCACACGGTGGCCACCATTCTGGGTCACACCGTCGCCACGGTGCGGTTTTCGCGCCCAGCGCCGGGATTTTATTCCTCGCCGCTGTTGATGATCGTTGCCGTGTATGCACTGCTGCAGTTGCGGCGCAGTGGGAGATCGTGATGGCCACACAATTGACGCCTTTCCACATCGCGGTGCAGGTGCGCGATATTGCCGAAGCCCGCGGATTTTATGGTGGGATCCTGGGCTGCAGCGAAGGACGCAGCGCTGTGCACTGGGTCGACTTCAATCTCTTCGGCCATCAATTTGTCTGTCACTTGAACCCCACGCTCGGCAAGTCGGGCAAGCTGGCATCTCACTACAATCCCGTCGACGGCCAAGGCGTTCCGGTACCCCATTGCGGCGTGGTTCTGGAAATGGCGCAATGGAATGTGCTTGCCGAGCGGCTCAAGGGCCACGGGATCCCCTTTGTCATCGAGCCCTACACCCGATTCAAAGATCAACCGGGTGAACAGGCCACGATGTTTTTTCTTGATCCGACGGGAAACGCGCTGGAGTTCAAAGCGTTCAAGGACATCGCCGGCCAGTTGTTTGCAACGCGTTAGACAGCGGCCGCCTTGCCGGCGCGCGCAATCAGGCGATCGCCAAGCTGCGCGGCCCAGTCGGGAAAACTTGCGGTGGGGCCCCGCCACTCAAGCTCCTGCACATCGGCGAATAGCGGCGCATCCGCATTCAATGTGGCCAGCTTCTTGAACAGCAGCGCGCTCTGACGCTCCTCACCCAAAGTCTCCTCGGGAAATTTCTCGATCTGGCCGTAGCGCGACAGCAGGCTGGCGGCGCCCTTGGGCCCGATCCCGGCAATGCCGGGATATCCGTCGGCAGAGTCGCCGACGAGCGCCAGATAATCGGGAATCAATTCGGGAATCACACCGAATTTCTTGCGCACGCCATCGGCGTCCCGGATGCTCTTCCCCCGCCGATCCACCTGGACCACGCGATCTCCGCGCACGCACTGCGCCAGATCCTTGTCAGGGGTCCAGATGCAAACCTTGTCGACCCGCTCGTCCCTTGCCGCAATCGCAGCCGCGGAAGCCAGCGCGTCATCGGCCTCGAGCTCGACCATCGGCCATACCACGACCCCCATGGCCTGGAGCGCGTTTTCCAGCGGATGAAATTGCGCCCACAGATTCGGCTCGATCCCTTCCCCGGTTTTATAGCCGCTCCACATCTTGTTGCGGAACGACTCGATCACATGATCGGTCGCAACGCCGACATGCGTCGCCCCCTCCTCGATCATCTCCAGCACCCCGTTGAGCACGCCGGCCACGGCGCCGAGCGGCCGGTCCTTGTCCTTGGTGAACCGGCGCAGGCCATAAAAGTGGCGAAACAGTTCGTAGGTGCCGTCGATGAGATGAACGATCATGGCGGAGCGAACTCAACGCCGCACTGCGGGGCGTACATCAACGCGCCGCGTCCAACTCGGGATAGTGCCTGAAGATTCCTTCGTTGTTGAAGGGAATGCGCCGCGGGGAAGCGAGATACGCCGCTATCTTGGGACGATCTTGAATTCTTGAATGCAGCGTGAGCAGCCGCGGATACTTGCGCGTGGCCCTGGCCATCGCACGCGGGAATGCAAAATTGAGACCGGCGATGATCTGAAACAGTGATAGATCCGCGTAGGTGAGGCGCGCACCCAGCAGATGGCGTTTTCCGGAGCCGCTCTGCGCCAACACGTCCTCGAAGTAACCCAGGAACTTCGGCATGCGGTTCTTCACAAAGTCCGCGGCGCGGCGGCGCGCCTCTTTTCGCTGCTGTTCGTAGTACAAGCCGCCCGCCACGGGATGATGGGTATCGTGAATCTCGACCACAAAATCGATAATCGTGAGTTGCAGCTGATGCGTCCACAGCCGCCCTGCCAGTGCTTTTGGCGCAAGAGCGTGCCGCGGACCCAGGAACTGCAGAATATTGGCGGTCTGGCCGATCAGCAGCCGCCCGGCCTTGAGAAAAGGCGGCGCGAAGGGGGGCTTATCCACGCCCCCGTTCAGCACCCGCATCAAGGCCAGGGTCCCAGCGCCCTTGCCGGACTCGCGCGCCACATCCCGGTACTGCGCGCCCGCTTCTTCCAGCGCCAGGCGCACGAATTCGCCGCGGCCCTGCGCGCTGGGCCAGTAGTAGAGCTCGTAAGTCATCGGGTGCTCCGATTATTGGGTACGATCATGATATGGCGAACCAAAACCGAGGTCCAAATGCCCGATTCGCATGATCTGTCGCGCCGAACCTTTGTGCTCGGCGCATCGGCAACCGTGGCAATGAGCGCGGCACCAGGCGCCCTCGCCGGGTCGCCCGATGACAGTCCGGCGCGGCTCCAGAAGCTCAGTGCCGGCGAAGCGGTGCATCGCATGTCGCGGGGCGAGCTGTCGGCCGAACGCTACGCCGGCGCATTGCTCACTCGCTGCGAGTCGCTGCACGCGCTCAACAGCTTCATCGCGCTGGACCCGGAGAAGGTGCTGCAAGACGCGCGCGACTGCGATCTTCGGCGCCTCGCGGGTGCAAAGACCGGGCCTCTGTTTGGCCTGCCGATTCCAATCAAGGATAGCGTCAACACCCATGATTACCCGACCACCGCCGGCACACCGGCGCTGCGCGGCTTTCGCCCGGCGCAAGATGCGCCCGTTGTGAAGGCGCTGCGGGCTGCGGGCGCCCTGGTTCTGGGTAAAACCAATCTGCACGAGTTGTCCTTCGGCTGGACGAGTAACAATCACGCGTTCGGCGCCGTGCACAACCCCTACGGTCCGGCGTACATTCCGGGCGGCAGCAGCGGCGGTACCGCCGCCGCAGTGGCTGCGCGCATGGCGCCGCTCGGCGTCGCGGAGGACACGCAAGGCTCCATCCGCGTCCCGGCGGCGTTGTGCGGCATCTGCGGTTTCAGGCCGACGACCGGCCGGTACTCCACCCGTGGCTGCGCACCCATCTCACCGCTGTTCGACCAGATCGGGCCGCACGCCCGCACCATGTCCGATCTGGGGCTGTTCGACTCGGTGGTATCCAAGGACCGCCGGCTGCCGGCTCCGACGCCGCTTCAGGGCGTGCGCCTCGGCGTGGTGCGCGACTATTGGTTCCAAGGTCTCGACCCGGAAGTCGAGCGCGTCACCGAGCTCGCCCTGCAGCGAATCCAGGCGGCGGGGGCGAAGATCATCGAGACTTCCCTGCCGGGCCTGCAGTCATTGATCGATCTCACGACCAACGCGGTTCAGTTGCACGACGTGCGCACGGCGCTGGCCCGATACTTGAAGAAATACGCCACCGGTCTCAGCCTCGACGATGTCTTGGGGCAGGCAAGCGCCGATATTCAAGAGACCTTCCGCAACTACGTCATGCCCGGTGCGCCGAATTTCGTTTCCGAGTCGGCCTATGGTGCGGCCCGCGATACGCATCTGCCGGCGCTGCGCCGCATGTATCAGGACTACTTTGCGCGCACCGGCGTCGCCGCCATCGTGTTCCCCGCAACCATGACGGCCGCCACGCCGATCGGCGAGGATGCCAGCGTGAACATCCAAGGCCGCAAGGTGCGGTTCGATATCGCCATTGCGCGCAACATTTCGCCCGGCAGCACCGCCGGAATTCCGGGCCTGGTGTTGCCGGCCGGACTGAGTGCTGCAGGACTGCCGGTCGGCATTGAGTTCGATGCGCCGGCTCATGCCGATCGCAGCCTGCTCACGCTCGGCTTGAGTCTCGAGCGCGCGTTGGGATCGATTCCGCCGCCGAATATCTAGAAAGCCCCTTTGAGCACCCTAGAGATTTCGGCCAATGCGGTGATCACAGTCTCCATTTGGCTGGCGGCGCGCAACCACGCCTACACCTGGCCGACTGGCATCGTCGGGTGCGCGCTGTTCAGCGTTGTGTTCCTGCGCAATCAGTTATACGCGGACGCCACGCTGCAACTCTTCTTTATTGCGACCTGCGTGATTGGCTGGTGGCAATGGTTTCATCCAACATTGCCAACCTCCACCGGAGAGCGTCCCATCACGAGATCGAAGCCGCGGACGATCGTCTGGATGGTGCTCGCCGGAATCGCCGTGACAGCGTGCTACGGCTGGTTGCTGCACAGATTCACCAACGCCTTCATGCCTTACATGGACGCCGCCGTGCTGGCGCTCAGCGTGATCGCTCAATGCCTGCAAATGCAGCGCAAGCTCGAGACCTGGCCCTTCTGGCTGGGCGTCAATACTCTTTCCGTTGGCCTGTTTGCTTCGCGCGGCCTGTTGTTGACCGCGGCACTGTACGCCGCCTACTGGGTCAACGCCTGGTACGGATGGTGGCGCTGGCAGAAGGCACGCACTCAACTACTGGCCGCAACCGCGCCTTGATGATTTCGAACAATATTCCGGAAAAACCCTTTGATCTGGGGCTGGTGGTCGGCAAGTTCTCGCCGTTGCATCTGGGGCACGAATGGCTGATCGAGCAGGCAGCCTTGCAATGCAATCACTCATTGATTCTGAGTTATTCGAATCCGGAGTTTGAGCGCTGCAATGCCTCGAACCGCCGGGGCTGGTTCGCCGCCAGATTGCCGCGGTACGAGACGCTCGTCATCGACTCCGCCTCGCTGCATGCGCTATGTGCCGCACGCGGGATCGCCGTGCGTCCAATACCGCTGAATGATTGCGGCGACGAGGAGCAGCAGAATTTCCTGGCGTGGCTTTTGAAGGATGTCTTGAAACGCACCCCCGATGCTTTTTTTTGCAGCGAGACCTATGGCCCCGCCTGCGCAAGCGTATTGAGCCAAGCGCTCGGGCGTCGCGTTGCGGCGCTGGTCCTGGACCCAGCGCGCACTCGGATTCCGGTCAGTGCCGCGCAGATTCGTCAAAATCCATACGGCCTGCGCCGTTTCATGGCGCCGGAGGTCGCAGCGGCATTCGTGCGCCGCGTCGTTCTCTTGGGCGGCGAATCCAGCGGCAAAACCACCCTGGCGGCCGCGCTGGCGGAACACTACCGAACGATCTGGGTGCACGAGTACGGCAGGGAACTGTGGGAACAACAGAATGGCATCATGAGTGAAGCGGATCTGCTGCAGGTTGGCCACGAGCAGATTCGCCGCGAAGACGATGCCCTGGGCTCCGCGAATCACTACCTGTTTTGCGACACCTCCCCGCTCACCACCGCGGGCTACGGCCTGTGGATGTTTGGCCGCATTCAACCGGAGCTGGCGGAACTCGCCAGCCGCGAATACGACGCGGTTATTCTCTGCAAGCCGGACTTTCCCTTTGTTCAAGACGGGTCTCGCCGCGAAGCCGCCTTTCGCGACCAGCAGTACGCCTGGTATCAGCAACAGAGGACGACGCTCAAATGTCCCGTCCTGGAAGTCGCCGGCACCGTGGCCGAGCGTGTTTCCAGCGTGGCGCGCTGGTTGTCGGTGCTCGACCTGCGCTGACGCCCGATCTGTGCCCGGCAATTTTTGAATTCAGCCGGCCCGCGTGCCATCCGGTACCGGCGATTCCGGAACCGCAAGAACCGGATTGACGCCATCCGCGTAGCCGATGTCAAACAGCATTCCTTCGGAGACCACTCCGCGCATCCTGCGCGGCGGCAGGTTGACTACAAACAGCGCCTGCCTGCCCTCGATCTCGCGCGGATTTGCACGCTCTTGTCTAAGGCCCGCCACGATCGTCCGCGTGTGATCCCCAAAATTGACCCGCAGCGCCACCAGTTTGTCCGAATCCACGATCGGCGCGACCGACTCGATCCTGCCTACCCGGATATCCACTTGCTCGAGAACTGCGAGCTCGATCGGCGCTTTGACGGGTGCGGGCAACATCGGACCTCCTGAATCTGGGTGCCGGCATTCTAATCGTTACCGGCAGGTTGGAAACGTGGCGGCACGCGCCATTCGTCGCCTAAGATGCATCTCATGAGCGACTCCGAACGGCGATCGAAAGCACCATCCCACCGTCACCTGGCCCCCGCCGCACGCAAGCCTCCGCAACGCCGGCTGGTCAAGGTGGGCGCCCGCGAATTCATCTCAGAGGGCGGCATCACAAGGCCGCTGTTCCACGACCTCTTCCATCATTTCATGACGGTGAGTTGGCCGCGCCTGTTTGCCACCTTGGCGGCGTTCTTCCTCGTCTTTGATCTGCTGTTCGGCTTGCTGTACTACCTGGTCCCGGGATGCATCGCCAATTTGAGTCCGCCGGGCTTCGCCGGAGATTTTTTCTTCAGCGTCGAAACGCTTGCCACAGTGGGTTATGGGGAAATGCATCCGCAAACCTTCTATGGACATACAGTCGCGATGATCGAGATTTTCATCGGCCTCATGTCATTGGCACTCATCACCGGTCTCATGTTCGCGCGATTTTCCCGTCCCCAGGCGCGCTTCCTGTTTACCCGGAATGCCGTCGTGCGGCCAATTGCCGGTAAGCCGACATTGCTGTTTCGCGCCGCGAATGAGCGTCAGAATGTCGTTCAAGATGCGTCGGCGCGCTTGCGCATGCTCCGCGACGAGATAACCGAAGAGGGCTTTCGCATTCGTCGCATCGTCGACCTGCCCCTGCTGCGCTCCCAGCATCCCATGTTCGTTCTCGGCTGGACCATCATGCACGTCATCGACGATGCAAGTCCCCTGGCTTCCGAGACCGCGGAGTCGCTGCGCGAGTCCAAGGCGGCTTTTGTCTTGAGCCTCAGCGGCACCGACGAGAACACCGGCCAGATGTTGATGGCACGGGCCGAATACTCCAGCGGCGACATCCAATGGAACGCAACTTTCCACGATATTCTCGAGGAGACGCCGGACGGCGTGTTGCATGTTGATTACAGCAGGTTTCACGACATCGAACCGCTTGCCGATGCCGGACCCGAAGCTCTGAAGGTTAAGGCACGCTAGGGGAAGGACTCCCGGACCGGCCTTAAATCCGTTGCCAATGCCATCCGCTTGATGCGGCGCAAGGACACTCCGCCAAGGCCACCTTGCGCGGGGGCGCCGGCTCGCCGGGTGCGCTCTGCCCGACGCCCAGTACCAAATCTGCCTGCAGTGCCTGATGCATCATGAGGCCGCCACGACCGGCATCGTGGTCAAGATCCTGGGCGAGGTGGGGGGCCGACCGCTCGGCCATGCAGGCGGTATTCGCCCGCCAACTTGCAACGCCGGCGATTGATGCCGTCACGACGATGATCAGCGACGTCACCATCATTGCCGTCAGCACTGGATTGCGGTTCAGGATCGCGTCGAAATGGAAAGCGGCATGGTCCTGCATTGCGACATTCCCCCCATTGCTAGACCATAAAACACCGCAGGGGCGAAAAAGTTCATGGTTCCCGGCCGATAGGGCCTCTTTTTTTTGCCGGACATCCCTCCCCACCCCCGTCAGGGGCGGGACGCTGCCTGACCCGCATACCGCCGGTAAAACCACAGCAGAGGCGCCAGCAGCGAGCCTCCCGGCACCACCAGCGCCATCGCCGCATAGGGAGCGAGACCCTTGGATCCCGCCGCCAAGGTCGCCGCCAGGGAGCCGAGTTTGCTCACCATCGGCGTCCATCGCCCCTCGCGGCGGCCGTTTCGCGCCACCCCATCCGCGACGCCTGAAAGTGCCTGCATCGGCTTACGCCAACATCGCAAACTGCAGTACCAGCACGGTAGCCCCGGTGGCCGTGACCGCCAGAAGCGCCTGTCCAAAGCGTGCAAAGAGATTGGTGTTGTTGCTCATGAGAGTGCTCCACTGCTTAAATTGATCGAACAGGCGACACAATGCGCCGTCCGCCAATGCGCAACAAACGGAGTTCCTGACCAGCTGTTAAGTAAAGCTTAATTCGCCGCTCGCCGCGTCGGCGCTTCAGGGTGCCCGCAAAGCGCGCGCGGCTTTAGGCATCGGTGCAATCCCCTAACGCCCCGAAACCGTTAAGTCCATTCATCACCGCCGGTTGATGCGTTTGTTAGCGTTGAGGCATGGCAACTCACACCCAGCGCAATGACTTCAAGAAAGCCATGGGTTCGATCGTGCTGACGGCCGCGGCAGCGCTCGCCGATGCCGAACGAACGATCGACAAGGCGAGCAAATTCAGGCGCAAGCAGGCACAACAGGAACTGAGCCTCTGTGTGGAGTTCTGCCGACGCCTCATCGAGCCGGTGAATGAATACGGGCCCGGCTTCTCGCAAATCCCCGGATTCGCGGAAACCTATTGCCGTAAACACCTGCCGGGCGCAACCCATTTCTCGAGAAATGAGGCGGCAACGAGGGATCCCAGCACCCCTGAATATAAGCGGCTGACGCACATTGCAGGCCTCATCAAGGCAAGTCTCAAGCACCACCTCGACGAGGAAACAGCAAAGCTCTGCTGGTTCGGCAACGATGACGCCATGGTCATGGAATTGGAAAAACACAGCCACGTTGGCTGAGGACCGCAAGCGCCGATGCTAAGATAATGGCACGCTTGATTCGGGTGATGCCAT
>DATMRC010000110.1:0-6445 GCA_035567075.1 Steroidobacteraceae bacterium | reverse complement strand
GTAATCAGCCCGGCCCGCTGCAACCGGTGCGACAAAATCCGCCAGGCACAGTTGCGCCTGATCCTGCGGCTTGGCCTTTTGCTGGCGCAAATGATGCAAGCGAAGCTGGATGTTCTGGCGTGTTTCGTCGGTAAAGACGTTGATGTCATCGTCGCCGCTGCTGTTGGCGGGGAAGAACCCGACCACCGCTCGCGCCTTGAGCCAGTTTTCCCGTATCAGTTTCTGCAGCATGAGCGTGGCATCCGCGTACAGGCCGCTGGCCGCCTCGCCGACTACTTTGTCCTGCAGAATGTCGGGAAACTTGCCGGCGAATTCCCAGGCGTTGAAGAAAGGCATCCAGTCGATATAGGGAACCAACTCCTGCAGCGGGTAGTCGCCGAATGCCCGCGTCCCCAGGAAGGTCGGAACCGGCGGCGTATAGCCGGCCCAATCGATCTTGAATTTCTTGAACCTAGCCTGCGGCAGCGACAACTGCGGCGCCTTCGCGCTCTTGTTGCGATGCTGTTCGCGCCGCCGCTCATGCTCCGCCTTGATGTTCGATACGTACGCATCAAAGGTGGCCTTGGTTACCAGCTGCTGGCAGACCCCGACCGAGCGCGACGCGTCTTTCACATAGATCACCGCACCTTGGTATTGCGGATCGATCTTTACCGCGGTGTGCGCAGGCGAAGTCGTCGCGCCGCCGATGAGCAGCGGCTGCTTGTAGCCCAAACGCTGCATCTCCTTGGCTACGTGCACCATTTCATCAAGCGACGGCGTGATCAACCCCGACAAGCCGATGAAGTTGGCGCCTTCGCGAGTCGCCGCTTCCAAAATTTTCTCGCAGGAAACCATGACGCCCAAATCCACGACTTCGAAATTATTGCATTGCAGTACAACGCTGACGATATTCTTGCCGATGTCGTGCACATCGCCCTTGACGGTGGCGATCACCACCTTGCCATTCGAGCGGCTCGTGCCGTCCTTCTCCTGTTCGATGTAGGGAATCAATACCGACACGGCTTTTTTCATGACTCGCGCCGATTTCACCACTTGCGGCAGAAACATCTTGCCGGCGCCGAATAGATCGCCGACCACGTTCATGCCGTCCATCAAGGGTCCTTCGATCACATCCAGAGGCCGCTTCGCCAACAGGCGCGCCTCTTCGGTATCGTCGAGAACGAATTCATCCAGTCCCTTGATCAGCGCATGCTGCAGCCGCTGCTCCACCGGGAGCTTGCGCCACTCCAGGTCATCGCCGCGCTTCGTCGCGCCGCCGCCGCCCTTGAATTGTTCGGCAATTTCCAGCAGGCGCTCCGTGGCGTCCGCGCGCCGCGCGAGAATCACATCCTCCACCCGCTCGCGCAGATCGGCGTCAATATCTTCGTAAATCGCCAACTGGCCGGCGTTGACAATGCCCATGGAGAGACCGGCGCGAATTGCGTGGTACAGAAACACCGAGTGCATCGCCTCGCGCACGGGCTGGTTGCCGCGAAACGAAAACGACACATTGCTGACGCCGCCGCTGATATGCACCGCGGGCATGCGCAGCTTGATGGCCGCGGTTGCCTCGATGAAGTCCAGGCTGTAGCGGTTGTGCTCCTCGATGCCGGTTGCCACGGCAAAGATGTTCGGGTCGAAGATGATGTCCTCGGGCGGAAAGCCGATGCGCTCCGTCAGTAGCCGGTAGGCACGCTCGCAAATCCCCACCTTGCGCTCGAGGGTGTCCGCCTGGCCCAGCTCGTCGAACGCCATGACGACCACCGCGGCGCCGTAGCGCAAGCACAAACGCGCCTGCGCCAGGAACTTCTCTTCGCCTTCCTTGAGGCTGATCGAATTGACGATCCCCTTGCCTTGCACGCACTTCAAGCCCGCTTCTATCACGGACCACTTCGAAGAATCGATCATCACCGGTACGCGGGCAATGTCCGGCTCGCCGGCAATGAGACTCAGAAACTTGGCCATGGCTGCCTGCGAGTCGAGCATGCCTTCATCCATGTTCACATCGATGATCTGCGCGCCGTTCGCCACCTGCTGCCGGGCCAGATCGACCGCAGCGGTATAGTCTGCCGCTTCGATGAGCTTGCGGAACTTGGCCGATCCCGTGACGTTGGTGCGCTCGCCGACATTGACGAACAGGCTGTTCGCGTCGATGGTGAGGGGTTCGAGACCGCTCAAGCGGCAGGCTGGCGCAATGCGCGGCACGCTGCGCGGCGCGACGCCCGCGACGGCGCGCACTATGTTGCCGATATGCTCCGGCGTCGTGCCGCAACATCCACCCACCATATTGAGAAACCCGCTCGCCGCAAACTCGCGTAAGGTGGCGGCCGTCTCCTGCGCCGTCTCATCGTACTCGCCGAAGGCATTTGGCAGCCCTGCATTCGGATAGGCGCATACATAGGTGTCGGCGATGCGTGACAACTCCTCGATGTACGGCCGGAGCTGCTTGCCGCCGAGCGCGCAATTGAGTCCCACCACGGTGGGTCTTGCGTGACGGATTGAATTCCAAAAGCCTTCAGTGGTTTGTCCCGAGAGGGTTCGGCCTGAGGCGTCGGTAATCGTGCCCGACACGATGATGGGCAGCTCCGTGCCCAGCGCATCGAAGACTTCGCGTACCGCAAACAGCGCCGCCTTGGCGTTCAAGGTATCGAACACGGTCTCGATCAAGATCATGTCGACGCCGCCCGCGATCAAGGCGCGCGTTACCTCGGAGTACGCGGCAACCAGCTCATCGAAACTGATATTGCGAAACCCGGGATCGTTGACGTCGGGAGACAACGACGCCGTGCGGTTGGTGGGACCCAGCGCGCCGGCGACGAACCGCAATACGCCGGTTTTAGCGGACACATCGTCCGCGACTTGGCGTGCCAGCCGTGCGGCTTCCAAGTTCAGCTCGCCGACCAGCGCCTGCATGCCGTAATCCGCCTGGGAGACCGCGGTGGAGTTGAAGGTATTGGTGGAAATCACATCCGAGCCGGCAGCTAGATATTCGCGATGAATGTCGGCAATGAGGTGCGGCTGAGTGAGTACCAGCAAATCATTGTTGCCGCGCAGGTCGTTGGGCCATTTCGCGAAGCGCTCGCCGCGAAATTGCTCCTCGCTCAATCGATGGCGCTGGATCATCGTGCCCATGGCGCCATCGAGTATCACCAGGCGCTGCTCGAGCAGCGCCGCAAAGGCATCGCTTCGCGAAGCGGCCGGCGGCGCTTGCATTACGCCACCCGCACTTCGCCGACCTGCGGCCGCAACCCCAAGGCATGGCAAATCGCGTAGGCGAGTTCGCCGCGATTCAAGGTATAGAAGTGAAACTCCTCGACGCCGTGCTGGCGCAAACGCTGCACCTGTTCTATGGCCACGTTCGCGGCGATCATGCGGCGCGTCTCCGCATCCTCATCCAGCCCCTCGAAGCGGCTGCGCAGCCATTCGGGCACGGTTGCGCCGCATCGAGCCGCGAATCGCAGCAATTGCGGGAAACGCGTAATGGGCAGAATACCGGGCACGATGCTGATCGGCAGGCCGGCTGCAGCGCAGCGATCCCGATAGCGCAGGAATAAATCGGTTTCGAAGAAGAACTGGGTGATGGCGCGATTGGCGCCGGCGTCGACCTTGCGTCTGAGATTCTCCAAATCCGCATCGACACCGCCGGATTCGGGATGCCCTTCAGGATAGGCAGCCACGGAAACCTCGAAACGCCCCACCTGCTTGAGGCCGCGTACCAAGTCGGACGCGTACGCAAAACCCCCGGAGTGAGGTCGATAGCCACCCTGCGCCGACTGATTGGCAGCAGGCGCATCGCCGCGCAGCGCGACCAGATGGCGTACGCCTTGGCGCCAGTACTCTCGGGCGATGTCCAGCACCTCTTGCCGAGACGCAGCAACGCAAGTCAGATGAGGCGCCACCCGCAGATCGGTCTCGCGCAGCACTTTTTGTACGAATTCGTGCGTCCTTTCGCGGGTGGAACCATCAGCACCGTAGGTGATCGAGACGAAACTCGGTCGCAGAGGTGCGAGCCGCAATACGGATTGCCATAGTTGCTGCGCCATCGCCGCGTCGCCGGGCGGAAAGAACTCGAAGGACACCACCGGATTGGCCATACCCGCTCCCGAAGGGATTCCCGAAGGGGACCACCTCGACAATAAGCATGCTAGGGCCTACGCTTTGACTCAATCTCATTATTCTAATACCAGGAATGAAATAGGCTCATGTCATCAACGGCGCTGGAAATACGCCATCTGGAGACATTGTTGGCGTTGTCCGAATGCGGCAGCCTATCCAAAGCGGCTGCGCGCCTATTCCTGACCCAATCCGCCCTATCGCACCAATTGAAGGCTCTGGAGAGCCACTACGGGGCCGCGCTGGTGGAAAAGAACGTGCGGCCGCTGCGGTTTACAGCCATCGGCAACCGATTGTTGGCTCTGGCGCGCGTGGTGCTGCCGCAGATCGCCGAGGCGGGACGGGATGTTGCGCGCCTGGCTCAAGGCCATGCAGGACCCCTACGCGTCGCCGTCCAATGCCACAATTGCTTCGATTGGTTGATGCCGGCGATGGACGCTTACCGGACGCTCTGGCCCGAAGTGGAATTGGACATCATTTCCGGCTTCGTAGTCGACCCGCTGCCGCTTCTCGATCATGGCGAGGCCGAACTTGCCATCATCCATGACCGGCACGATGCGCACCCGAACGTTGCTTTCAGCCCGCTGTTCCGCTACGAAAGCGTGGCGTTGATGAGCCCGAGGCATCGCTTGGCCGCGAAGCCCTGGCTCGAAGCCGCGGATTTCGCCGCCGAAACGCTGATCACCTACCCCGTGCCCGACGAGATGCTGGACGTGATGAAGCACTGCCTCACGCCGGCGAACGTCAATCCCAAGAGGCGCACCGCCGAATTGACGGTCGCCATCCTGCAGTTGGTGGCGAGCGGGCGCGGTATCGCGGCGCTTCCTTCCTGGAGCGTGGGAAACTACCTGGAGCGCGGCTATGTGGTCTCGCGCCCGATCGGACCGTCCGGGTTGCGCTGCGAATTGTATGCCGCAACCACCAGCGCCGGCGCAGAGGCTGCCTATATAAGAGAGTTCATTGCCTTGACCCGTGCGCAGAGCCTGACCGAGCTGGCGGGCGTTTCCGCGCTGTAGACGCGAGCGATCAGCCGATACGGGCGCTCTGGCCGCCGTCCACGGCGAGCGCCACGCCAGTGATGAATGCGGCATCGTCCGAATGCAAAAACAACGCGGCGTGGGCCACATCCCAGGCGGACCCCATCTTGCCGTTGAGCGGTACCCGCTTGTCGCGTGCGGCGCGCAGGTCAGCCTTCGAAACTTTGCGCACCTCGGCTTGACCTTCGATCGCCATCGGCGTGTCCATCAAGCCCGGCATGATGGTATTCACTCGAATCCCGAACTTGGCATTCGTCAGTGCGAGCTGCTGGCCCAGCATGTTCATGCCGATCTTCGATAACTTGTAGGCGGTCAATCCGGGAGCGTAGGACACTGCGGCAATCGAGGAGATATTGACGATGCTGCCCGAGCCTTGGTTTCGCATGCTGGGCAGCACCGCCTGGCAGGACAGCAGGCAGCCCTTCAAGTTGACCCGCATGATTCGATCGTAGGCGTCCTCGGTTAGTCCCTCCGGCGGCCCATCGCCTGCACCGATGCCGACATTATTGTGCAGGAAATCGACGCGGCCCCACGCCTCGATGCACGCCGTGACGTAGGCCTTGCAGTCAGCGGCGCGGGTCCAATCGCCCGCGAAACACCGTGCCGCGCCCCCCTCCGCGGCGATCACCGCGGCGCTCTGCTCGGCGCGCTGTAGATCTCGATCGACCAGCAGCACCTTGGCGCCTTCGCGCGCAAAAAGCACGGCCGCCGCGCGGCCGTTGCCGATGGTGTCGCCCGGCGTCTGGCCGGCGCCCACCACGATGCCGACCTTGCCCTCGAGCCTCATTTTTCGGCGCCGGGCAGGAAGTCGTCGAGCGGAACGCCAAAGCTATTCAGTGCCCACGACACGAGATTGTACTGGCCGATGGTGAACACCAGATCCATCATTTGCATGACGGAATACTTTGCCGCCAACGCCTCCCAGGTCGCGTCGGATACCACGGAATGCTCATACAGATCGTCGACCGACTGCAGCAGCGCCGCATCTTGGCTGTTCCAATCGGCTGAAGGTCCCAGCTTCACGCGCTCGATTTCCTCGGCGCTTATGCCCGTCCGCTTGGCAATCTCAACGTGCTGTGCCCATTCGTAGCCGGCCTGGTTCAACCAACCGATGCGCAGGATGAGCAGTTCGCGTTCGCGTGCCGGCAGCGTTTGTTTTCGCAGCACGTGGCCGGCAAACACAACCCAGCGCCGCGTCAGCTCCGGGTGATGCATCATCACCCGGAAGAGATTCAAATCTCGGCCGGCGAAGCGTTGCTTGGCCGCCGTGTCGGCATCCTCGCCCGTCAGCTGCGATAGATCACGCAGTGCGATGC
>DATMRC010000109.1:0-7085 GCA_035567075.1 Steroidobacteraceae bacterium | reverse complement strand
GAGCCGATCACGCGAAGCTGCGCGAGCGATCGATCGCCGACAGCCTGAAGGTGCAGGCCGACGGCAAGGTTTGCGTGTGCACCCTGCTGGCCGGCGGCATCAGCATCATCGACGCTGCCGGCAACACGGAATTCATCGAGTTCGCCGATCCCATGACCACCAACCTCGCTTTCGGCGGAGCGGATATGCGGGACGTGTGGGTGACGCTATCGGGGACCAGCCGAATCGGCCGGGTGCGCTGGCCGTATCCCGGACTTAAAGCCGCGTTCAGTGCCTGATCGCACAGAGACGGATAGCGCGCCGGCTTAGCCTTTACCTTCAGGCGCAGCGTGCGTACGCACGTCGTTCCTTCGACCATCTGCTTCATCGACATTCGGGCAATCTACTGTAATTCGTGTCTCGCGCTCAAGGTGAGATTCTCCTACAATCGGTACGAAATGTATGCGGGAACGCGGACCGAGTATCATTTGCAGCTGGCGGCTCTGCTCCACTTCGCGACGCAACCGCCACCGCTGGGTCGCGTCATCCTTGACGCTTCGTAGATGGGGGTGAACCATGCCGTACGTTGAAAATCGCGTCGTGCACGACGCCGACTCGCATCTGATGGAATTGCCGGACGCGCTCGATGAGTTTCTCGAAGCCAAATATCGCGAGCGCTATGATTCGCTGCCAAAGTTCCTGAGTCAGCCGCGCAATGCCGAGTACGCGGCGCGTGCCCGCACGCTGCACGAGGATCCGAATTTTCGCGCCGGCGCCGACCAGAACATCCTGCTGCGCAAGAACTACGAGGCCCTCGGGTCATTTCGCCGCGAGGATCGGCCGCGCGCGCTGAATCAATTGGGTTTCACCAGTCAGCTGATTTTCACCACCTGGTGTCTGGGGAACTTCGGCCTCGATGAATCGCCGCAGATCGATCTCTGCTACGCGGTGGCCCAGGCCCACAACCGCATGATGAGCCATTTCTGTTCGGTCGATCGGCGCTTCCTCGCCACCGGCTATGTGCCGCTGGTGGATTTCGAGCGCGCTCTGGCCACGGCGCAGGAAGCGATCAAATTGGGCTGCAAGGCCCTGCTGATTCCGTCACGCTGTCCGCCGGGACATTCGCCAAGCCATGTCGCGTTCGAACCGCTATGGGCGCTGGCGCAGGAAGCGGGATTGCCGATCGTATTTCACGTCGGCGGGGAAGAAAAGCTTGCCCCCGATTACTTCAAGAACGGTCTGCCCCGGGTCAAGGATTTTCACGGCGGCGAGGAGAATTTCACCTCCTTGAGTTTCATGCCGATACCGCATTCGGTGCAGCTCACCATGGCGGCCCTCATCATCGACGGCGTGCTCGATCGACATCCGCGCCTGAAGTTCGGCGCAATCGAACTGGGTGCTTCGTGGGTTCCGAGCTGGATGCGCTTCATGGACTCGGCCGCCAACGCCTTCATCAAGAACGAACCGCGGCTGCAGAAATTGTCCTTGAAGCCAAGTGAATTCGTGCAGCGTCAATTTCGCGTCACGCCGTATCCGCATGAGGACGCTGGCTGGATCATCGCCAACACCGGCCCGGAGGTGTGCATGTTTTCCTCCGACTTTCCACACGTCGAGGGCGGACGCAATCCCTTGAAGCGCTTCAACGACTCGCTCGCGCACACCCAGCCCAAAGCCGTGGAGCGCTTCTATTGCGACAATTTCGTCGATCTCATGGGCGAAGGGCTAGCTGCGGATCTTCGCAAGCCGCACAGCTTAAGCGCGGCTTAGCCGAACGGACCCCGCGCCGGCGGCGGCGGTGGTGGCGGACTCCACGTACCCGTGGCGATCTTGCCGCCCTTGGCGGAGACCGCCAATTCGATGATCTTGTCGGTCACATTGGATTCGTAGCCTTCCGTGTGGCCCTTTTGCATTTTTACGATGTCCGCGACCACCCGGCCATCCTTGCAATTCGGGAACACATACACCACGGCGCGGCCCGACTTGGGATATCGACCCCAGCCATCGGCGCCCGGGTCCTGGCGCGTCGGGTCCCACACCAGCCCTGGCTTGGGATCGACCACTTCCGGCAGTTCCTCGCGCTTGCCGCAGCCGAATTTGTCGGCCAGCGGTGAAGTATCGCCGGGTATCGACTCGTACTCGCCGTTCGAAAAGATGAATGAATAGTCGCAGGCGCCGCCGGGCGGCCCGGCGGGTGTGGGCGGCAGGCGCGGCGGCGGCGGCGGCGTTGGGTTTCCGCCGCTCTTGTACACGGGGATGCCGCCGAAGAATCCGCGATTTGCATAGGTCACCGGCCCGACCCGGCCGCCGGACAGGCTGATGCGAACGTCCACCTTGTCCTTGAAGTAATCGGTGCAAACCAGGCGGCTGGAGGTCAAACCGCCCTGGCTGTGCCCCGCCAGTATGAAGTGCTGCACATTCTCCTTGCCCACCGTCGCCACAACCAGATCGACGATGTTGTGCAGGTACTCATCGTCGGCATCGCTCCAGTACCTAACCGGCGATCCCGGCGTGATGACGATGAGTTTGTACTTGTCCTTGACGTCCAGGGCCGGAAAATAATTGCGCTGCCAGTTGGCGTACGAGCCGTAGCCGTGGAGACTCAGCACGATGTTGATCTTGTCGCCGGGCTTGTAATCCGCGGGGCAGTCCAAAAAAAATGTGCGCCGCGATTTCAACTCCACGGTATCACCGGGCTGGGTCACCATCGGTCCGGGGCAGTCCGTGTCGGGACAGTGGTAGGCGGGCGGCGCGGCGCAGTTCACCCCGAGGAGCGTGTGAGCTTGCTGGGCCGATGCCGAGCCCGCACCGAAAACGCACAGAATGGTCAATCCACGGGTCAAGTGCCGCAACGGTCGCTGCAAAAATGTCATCGGTGGCTCCCCATCTTAGATTATTGATCTCAAGCGGACAGTGTTTAATATAAGTTGATTATACTATTGCCAGGAAGCCACTTCGATCTGTTTTTGCCGATAGATCGGACGTACCTTCAGCAGCAGGATCAGGGCAATCGCCGCCGAGCAGAACACCACCAGGACCATGCTGTAGCGGATCTTGACCGGATCGTGGAATACATGGTCGTTGATGAACGGCACCAAGGTCGGGCCCACCCCCAGCCCCAGCGCATTGACCACGAACAAGTACAGGGCGGAAATCTGCGCCCGATATTGATTAGGCGTGACCTGGTTGACGGCCATCGGCCCCACGCCGTTGTAGGCATTGAACGTGATGCCCGCAACGAATAGCGCCACCCATACCAAGGGCACGGTCGGCATGAACGGCGTGAAGCTGCTGAATACCGCGATCCCGCAGGCCGAAATCGCGGCGACCACGATGGGCGCGTCCTTCCAGCCGCGCTTTGTCAGCCGATCGCACAGCACGCCCGCCAATAGCATGCCCGAAGAATTCATCAGTATGGTGGAAACGCCAATCATTTTGCCCGCCAGCCCGGGGCTCACCCCATACGCGCGGACCAAGGCGGTGGGCAGCCAGGAGGCCGTGGCATATCCGGCCATTGCCAGCATCGCCATCGCCACGAAGTGCAGCCCGTAGAATTTCCTGTTCTGCCATGCGTAGGCCAGGACCTCGGTCAGGGGCGGCTTGCTGGGCGCCGCCACCGGCCCGCTGTTCGACGCTGTCAGCAACAGACCGCGGCGCTTGGGTTCGCGGAATGTCAGCAGCAGCAGGGGCAACAGAATGCCCGGGGCGCCGGTCACGATGAAAACCATCTGCCATGCATGCACCGGCCCGAACAGCGGCAGCGTATAGGTTGCGCCCGCGCCGGATACCGCCCCGACCACGATGCCGCCAACCAGCAACGCGGTGCCCGCGCCGATCGTGATACCGACGTTGTATACGCCGAAGGCGCCGCCGAGCTTGGAGCGCGGGAAACTGTCGGTGATGATGGAATAGGCCGCGGGCGATAGGGCCGCTTCGCCGACACCCACGCCGACGCGCGCTATGAACAGCTGCACCGCGCTGCGCGCCAGCCCGCACAGCGTCGCCATGATGGACCAGATGAACACGCCCCCCGCGATGATGGCCCGCCGGCTATGACGGTCCGACAGGCGCGCAATCGGCAGACCGAGAAAGGTATACAGCAGCGCGAACGCCAGCCCCTGCAGCATGCCGATCTGCGTATCGCTGATGTGCAGATCGCGTTTCATCGGTTCCACCAGCAGGGAAATCGTGGTTCTGTCGATGAAGGAGAAAATGTACATCAGCATCAGAATGGCGACGCTGTACCAGGCGGCAAAAGACGATGGATAGGGAGACGAATCGCTGCTGACCGCCGCTTGCGCGGCGCTGGACTGCGGTGCCATTTAACCCCCGGCGTTGAATTCTTGCGTTGTTGGTGGCTGGCTACGGACTCGAGCCACTGCCGCCCGAGCATACGCCACACGCACGGCCGGCGCCGCTCAAATGATCGCCGTGATCGGCTTGCGATGTGCAGCCGCCATCGCGATGCCGTGGCGCTCGGGTCCCACGGCCACCAGCACGGAGATGACCACGGCGACGATGCCGACCACGATCGCCATGGCAAGGCCGTAGTCGTTTGCATGCCCTTCGGCGATCATCACCTGGATGTTCAGATTCGCGGAGGCGATGAAATTACCCAGCTGGTACACCACGCCCGGAAAGGTCGCACGGATTTCGTAGGGCGAGAGCTCGTTCAGGTGCACCGGAATGATGCCCCACGCACCCTGCACCGAGACCTGCATCAAGAAGGCGCCTACACCCAAGATCAGGGGCGTGCTGCCGAATGCCCAGAACGGAATCACCGGCAGGGCGAGCAATGCCGCGCCCATGATAGCCCGGCGTCTGCCGATGCGCTCCGACAGCCAGCCAAATCCAATGCCCCCACAGATCGCGCCGATATTGGCGATTGCCGTCATCAGCGACGAAGTATGGGTGTCAAAGCCATGTTGAATCTTCAGGAACAGGTTCGGATATGCGTCCTGGGAACCGTGACTGAAAAAATTGAATGCGGTCATGAGTACGATCGCATAGATGGCGAGCTTCCAGTTCCGCCCCATGACCTCGATCAAGTCATGCCGTTGTTTCGCGACGCGCTGTTCGGTCCAGGCGGGGGATTCATCGACTCCCATCCGGATGAAGAACACCAGGATGGCCGGGATTGCTCCCAGCACGAACATGTAGCGCCAGCCCAGGGCGTCGTACAGGAAGTACATCGCGATGGAGGCTATGAAGTAGCCGCTGGGATAGCCCGCCTGCAGCAGGCCGGAAACGGGGCCGCGCGAGTTTGCCGGGATGGTCTCGAAGGTCAGCGCCGAACCGATGCCCCACTCGCCGCCCATCGCGATTCCAAACAGAAAGCGCAGCGCCAAAAACGTGGTGATCGTCGGCGCAAAACCCGAAGCCACTTCGAGCGCTGAAAACGCCAGAATGTTCCACATCAGGGTGGGCTTGCGGCCGTAGTGATCCGCAAGGCGGCCAAAGATGAAGGCACCGATCGGGCGCGCCGCCAAAGTGAGCGTCACCGCGAACACCACCTGCTTGATTTCGACGTGAAAGGTCGACGCGACATCCTTGAACATGAACACCATCAGAAAGAAATCAAAGGCGTCCAACGTCCAGCCGAGGTATGCGGCGAGCACGACATTTTTCTGACTCTTGGTCCAACTCATCCCGTCCTCCCCTTGTGCGAGTGGACATAAGTCCCCGCACCTAAGATCCTAACGGCAGCCGCAGCCGTTGTCGAAGTTCTTCGGTCCACTTCCATTCCGCGGCGGTTCAGCCGAAACTTCGCACATGCAGACTCGGCCCTTGCACGAATATTCGATGCGCGAGCTCAACCGTCCGGCGCCTCAGGTCGAGGTGCGCCGCGCCGCTGACGGCGTCGTCTATCTTCGCTGTGGATTGAAATTCGAGCCGGGGTTGCCGTCGCTGATCGACTACCTGGCCCGCGCCGCGGAGTTGCGCCCGGAAACGACATTCCTCGCCGAGCGCGATGCCTCCAAGCAGTGGCGCCGGCTGACTTACGCCGCCGCCGCGCGCGACACCGCCGCCGTTGCCACCTGGCTGATTCGGCAGGGCTTCGGACCGGACAGTGCGCCGGTCATGATCCTGTCGGAGAACAGCATCCAACATGCCGTGCTCACCCTGGGTGCGATGCGGGCGGGGATGGCGGTGATTCCGGTGTCGCCCACCTATTCCTTCGGCAGCGACCTGTCGCGATTGGGTTACGCGCTGGATCTGGCCGAACCGGCCTTGGTGTACGCGGAAGATGGGGCGCGATACTCAGCTGCGCTGGAATACGCGCACGGGCATGGTCGACGGACCCTTTCCGGCGGCGACTTCTCCGAGCTGTTGCGCGAGATCGATGAGGCGGCGGTGGCCGCGCGACGCCTGTTGATCAAGGACGAAACCATTGCAAAAATTTTGCTGACCTCGGGA
The DNA here is from genome assembly GCA_035567075.1 of Steroidobacteraceae bacterium. Taxonomy (GTDB): domain Bacteria; phylum Pseudomonadota; class Gammaproteobacteria; order Steroidobacterales; family Steroidobacteraceae; genus Bog-1198. The sequence continues at coordinate 692 of DATMRC010000109.1, read as the reverse complement.
TCAACGGGCCGCCCCAAGGGCGTCATCAACACCCACGGCAACATTGCCGGCTCGGTACAAATGATTCGTCTGGTGGGCGAGCCGTTCGATCCCGACCGCACGCATACCATTGTCGATTGGCTTCCCTGGCATCACGCCTTTGGCGGCAATGCACAGTTCAACGGCATCCTATCCGTGGCGGGGACGCTCTACATCGACACCGGGCGGCCGGTTCCCGGCCTTTTTGACGCCACCATCGAAAACCTGAGGGAGATCTCCCCCACCAGTTTTGGCTGCGTGCCCGCGGCCTTCGGCGCGCTGGCGGCGGCGATGGAGCGCGACGCCGACCTGCGGCACAGTTTTTTCAAAAACATGCGGGCGTTGGGGTACGGCGGCGCCTTGCTGCCGCAGCCCACGTGGGAGCGCATGCAACGTCTGGCGGTGCAGGAAATAGGCGAGCTCCTGCCCTTCGGTACAGGGTGGGGAATGACGGAGACGACGGCCACCGGGGTCGCGGTGTACTGGAATACCGCGCGCACCGGACTGCTCGGGTTGCCGCAACCCGGCGTCACTCTCAAGCTGGTGCCGGCCGGCGATCGCATGGAGCTGCGCATCAAGGGTCCGCAGGTCATGAGTGGCTACTACAAGGATGAGGCGCTGAATGCCGACGCCTTCGACGCAGAAGGCTACTTCAAAACCGGCGATGCGGTTCG
>DATMRC010000108.1:0-8533 GCA_035567075.1 Steroidobacteraceae bacterium | reverse complement strand
GGGCAAGTTCGATCAGGGCTGGGACAAGCTGCGCGAGCAGATCTTCGCCCGCCAGAAGGAACTCGGAGTCATCCCTGGCAATGCCGAGCTCACCAAGCGGCCTGAGGAGATTCCGGCGTGGGACAACATGCCCAAAGATCTGAAGCCGATCCTTGCCCGGCAAATGGAGATCTATGCGGCGTTCCTCGAGCACACCGACCACCATTTGGGACGGCTGGTCGATGGGTTGAAGGACTTAGGTGTACTCGATGACACCCTGGTGATGTTGATCATCGGCGACAACGGCGCCTCGGCCGAAGGATCCCTGAACGGCACCTTCAACGAGGCGGCGATGTTGAACGGCATGGCCGCGGTCGAGACGGTCGAGTTCCTGAAGAGCAAGATCGAGGACTTCGGTGGACCGAAGGCGTACAACCATTACGCCGTCGGCTGGGCGCATGCCATGGACACTCCCTATCAGTGGACCAAGCAGGTCGCCTCGCATTGGGGCGGTACGCGCAACGGCACCATTGTGCACTGGCCAAACGGAATCAAGGCGAAGGGCGAGATCCGCTCGCAATTCCATCACGTCATCGATGTCGCACCGACGATTCTGGAAGCTGCGGGCCTGCCGGCACCCACAATCGTCAACAGCGTGCAGCAAGCACCCCTGGAAGGATTCAGCATGCGGTATGCCTTCGACAACGCCAAGGCCGCCGACGCTCACCAGACTCAGTATTTCGAGATGTTCTGCAACCGCGGCATCTACCACAAGGGCTGGACTGCGGTAACCCGGCACAGCACGCCATGGGATATGTCGAAGCCGCTGCCCGCCTTTGACGACGACGTCTGGGAGCTCTACGACACGAACAAGGACTGGACGCAGGCGCGCAACATCGCGAAAGACCAGCCGCAGAAACTGCGCGAATTGCAGAGGCTGTTTCTGATCGAGGCCACCAAGTACAGCGTTCTTCCCCTCGATGATAGACGACCAGAACGCTTCAATCCGGACCTTGCGGGGAGGCCCCAGCTCATCAAGGGCCAGACTCAGATCCTATTCAGCGGCATGGGCCGGCTCACCGAAAATTCCGTCGTCAACATCAAGAACAAGTCCTACTCGGTCACCGCAGAGATCGTCGTGCCGAAGTCCGGGGCGAAGGGCGTCATCGTTGCACAGGGCGGTGCCTTCAACGGCTGGAGCCTGTACACCAAGGACGGCAAACTCAAGTACTGCTACAACCTCCTCGGGATCAAACAGTTCTACGCCGACTCAGACAAGACGATTCCTGCGGGTCAGCACCAGGTCCGGATGGAGTTCAAATACGATGGCGGTGGCCTGGCCAAGGGCGGCAACGCATTGCTTTACTTGGATGGTAAGAAGGTCGGTGAAGGCCGGGTGGAAATCACGGTGCCGATGATCTTCTCGGCAGACGAAACCTGCGATGTCGGCAAAGGAACCGGTTCGGCTGTTTCACCGGACTATGACCCGAAACACAACGAGTTCAACGGCGAGGTAAACTGGGTGCAGATCGATCTGGAGAAGGACAGTCACGATCACCTGATCTCACCTGAAGAGCGCTTCAGGGTGGCGATGGCGCGTCAGTAGACTCAATCCGGCGTTGGCTCAGCGATCTCGCCCCCGGGCAGGGGCAAGCGTGCGTCGACGATTTTCTCGCCGCGGAATAAGAACGTATAGGTCTTGAATCCAACGTAGGTGTCGGGGGAATTTTTTGCGTTGACGGTTGCCTTGACCGTCCATCCATAGGTATGCGTCTCGCGCATCAACAAGGTACCGGTGACCCCGGTGGTGTAACCCTGTTCCGGATTGGTGATCTCCCGGTACTGGATGGAATCCGGATACTTCAGGTGCTTGAGAAAGTACTTGCGGATCGTGTCCTGGTAATAGGTGGGCGCCTCGCCGTATTTCGTGGCCGGCGCCGGTTTCGGCGGTCCGGTCTCTGGAATTGCAGCCGGGGACGGCGCTGATTGCGCGAGCGGCGCGGCAACCGGCGCTGCAACGGAAGGTGGCGCAGCCGCCGGCGCGGCCACTGCCGGCGCGACCACGTCCGACGCCGCAATGGCTTCGTCCAAGTTCCACGCGTCCACGACGCATTTCCAGGCACCGTCGGGTTGCTTTCTCCAGATCTCGAGTCGCCGGCCTCGATCCAATACGGGTGCGCCGCCTAAGTCGCTGAAACGAAGTTCGAAGCTGTCGAGCAACAGGGCTTGATCGCCCGACGGCGCCACCTCCACCTTGATGGGGCGCCATGCCACAGAGGCGTGGGGCAGCCCGAGCAGGCGGGTCACGGTTTGGCGAAGGAGTTCCCTGCCGCTCGCCAGATTGTCATTCGGCAGTCGCACGACTGCATCGGCGGTGTAGAAAGCCAGCCACGCATCGACACTCGCGCTGTTGGCCGCAACGGCCCAGTCCGCGTCGGCCTTGCGAACCGCCGCCTCGACTGGCCAGAGATCGGCCGCGGACCCGGAGCCGAGACCCGGCCGGCAAACCAACAAGGAAGCGAGGACCCAAACCGCAAGAAACGCCAGCCGCAGCCGATGCTCCATTCTTGAGCTACTTGACGAAAACGAACACCGGATCCGAGGCAATACCGTTTGCGACCACCTGCAGAAGGCTGAATCCTCGCTCCTGCGCGTTCGGCACATCGAAATGCGTGGACACCAGATCATCCGATGCAACCGCCATGCTGCTGTGATCATGCGTGCGGCTGTAGAAAACGTGATTGGTTTTCAGGTTGGTGATGCGCACCAATGGAAAGTTGGTCGCGGCCTGCACATCATCGCCGAAGGCTGCGCCCTGAGTGACCCCGTTGAACCTGATGCCGTAGACCTGGTAAGAACCTCCTGCTTTGATTAGTTGGGGTGCGCCGAAAATCACCGGCGCGATATCATGCTCACGCTCTGCGTCGTTCGACGTGATGGTCGGTGTATACAGTTCGATGTCGTCGGTGCCGTCCGTGAACAGGATTTGTCCGGTCGGCAGCAGCAGCATGTCCCCGACATAAGAGCCATCAATCGACGCATTCGGAGGCCCCGCGACCTGCGTCATATTCACCCCATCCCATTCGAAGAACACGGAAGGTGGATTCCCGAAGCCGGGGCTCGCCTGCACCAACACTTTATCGTTGGGTTCCCATGAGGCGGGGGCATCCGCAACGTTGAGGTCGGTGAGGCCGTCGACATCAGGAAACTCCGGACCCGCCGTCCATGTGCCTGTGTAAGAATTGTAGATCGCCGTCTTTCCCTTGCCGTGCGGACAAGTATCCGAGCCGGTATAAAAAACCGTCCCATCCGAACGCAGCACTGCCGGTCCCACCTCGAAGGTACCTACATTCTCGCCGCCGCACTTCGCCGCCGAATCCCAGAGCTGCACGATCGTGCTGCCGGCGGAAGTCCAAAGTCCTGTTTTGGGGTCGAAGAGTTCCGAGTTCTTACCCTTGGGCAAGTAGCTTGTTAAAGGAGCGATGGGGACATAGGCATCAACCGTGAGCACCTTGCCGTTCGGCAGCAGCGTCCAGCCCTCCTCGTTATTACTGTCGAACTTCCCCGTTCCGACCGGCCTCCAGGTCAAGTTCTTGGGATTGAGTAATGCGGCCTGGGCGGTACAGCAATCGCCCTGCATGTAGGTACCGTCCGCAAGCACCACGGTCGGCGCATCGCCGATGGTCTGGCCGAAAACGCCCGGAACGATTTCAATGACGTCAAAAGAGGGCGGGGGCGCCACCGGTGTCCAGGCATCGGCAACCGGATCATAAATCGCCCCCTGAGCGCTCCATACAGGATTCACCGGGTCGATGAAACAGTTGTACTCACCGCCCTCGATGATGAGCCGGCCGTCGCGCAAAACAGCCGAGGAATTGCTGTACGGAGCGTAATCGGCCGGCAGCGACGCGACCTGGGTCCAGGTTCCGTTGACGTAGCTGCCGAATTGATCCGGAGTCAGCTTCCACCAATCCGTGGCGCAGGTGTCCTGCACGAGCACGCTGCCGTCGGTTAGCAGCATCGGGGTGCTGGCGCCAAAGGGTAAAAAGGTCGGCTGATTTTTCAGCGGCGTCCAAGGGGACGCCTGCGTCGCGCTCTCGGCGCTGCTTGCAGCGCGCACGCTGGACTGCTGCGCGGCGCCCATGGCGGGCGGAAGCGGCCGGTGGTGACGCGCCTCGGCGGGATGCTGCCAGGTGAGCGCGACGATCATCGTGACGGCGAGGATTCGCCAGAGCTGCGGATGGTTGTTGTGCATGTCGCCCCCGAAGATTATTAGTGGTTCAAAGGCGCGCGGTCGCGGACCGGCGCCATCGGCGCTGGAACTATACTGCAACTTGCAGCCACCCTTAAGCTCAGAGTTCGTCCACGCCCTCCGGATCCAGCAGTTCGCAGCTATCCGCCGACTCTGGCTGCAGCGTCTGCCATTCGCCGCTGTGCCAGACCGCAGTGGCGATGCCCGCGGTTGCCAATTCGCGTGGCTGCGGCTTGGGTCCGAAGCGGCTCGCTATTTGACTTAATCCGGGATTGTGGCCGCAAATCATGATGTGGCGCAGCGAGGCGGGGCGATGCGCTATCAGCCGCCACGTGGTCTCGGGCGTGCCCAGATACAATTCGCGGGCACATTGGATTTGTTTGGGATCGAGTTCGCAGGCGGCCGCGATGATTTCCGCGGTCGCCCATGCGCGTTCCGCGGGACTCACCAGCAACAGATCCGGTATGAGATTTCGCTGCACCAGGTGCGTCGCCATCTTCTGCGCCTCGATGTTGCCGCGGTGCGTGAGCTCGCGCTCGAAATCCTCCGGGGATGCATCGGGTTCCGCCTTCCCATGCCGCAGCAGCGTCAGTCTGCGCGTACCCACAGATGCTCGTGCTCGATCTTGGTTTCGTAGACACGCACAGGCTCATAGGCCGGCGGCGTGAGCGCCTCGCCCGTGCGCAGACAGAAGCGCGCCCCGTGGCGCGGACAAATGATCTCGGTGCCCTCGATTTCGCCGCCGGTCAGTGCCGCGCCGTCGTGAGTGCACACATCCTCTATGGCAAAAAAAGCGCCGCCGCTGCGGACCACGGCAATAATACGCTGCCCAACGGCGATCGACTTTGTATGCCCGTCCCTCAAATCCGCAGTGAGGCCTGCATCGATCCAGGTCGCCATCATCGCCTCGCGCGCAATTACATCATGCCGGTTTGCAAGCGGGCTTCGTCCGACATCATGGTTTGGTTCCATGGCGGGTCAAAGACCAATTCGACGTTCGCACGCGACACGGTTGGGACTATCTGCACCTTTTCGCGCACGTCCTGCACCAGCACTTCGCCCATGCCGCAGCCCGGAGCGGTCAATGTCATCTTGATATCGACGGTGCGTGTCGCATCCTCGTTCTTGCTGACGTCGCATTCGTAAACCAGCCCGAGATCGACAATGTTTACCGGGATCTCGGGGTCATAGCAAGTCTTCAGCTGCTGCCACACGACGTTCTTGATGTCTTCCTCGGAGGCGCCGGGCGGAACCTCGGGTGCCTTCGCGGCCGTCTTGCCGATGGCATCCGCATCGTGACCGGCAATCCGAAACAAATTGCCGTCTATGTAAACCGTAAAGCTGCCGCCCAACGCTTGGGTGATGTAGCCGACCGATCCTAACTTGAGGGTCACCTCGACGCCGGCCGGTATGGCCACCGCCTTGACCTCGCGTTGCACGACGATGGGTTCATTCTCGTACGAGCGCATTTCAAGTACTCATTCGGTGGACACGGCGGGCACCGCCTTCATGCCGCTCGATTGCAGCGCCGCGCCCAGGGTATGCCAGCACAGTGATGCGCACTTGACGCGCGCCGGGTATTGACGGACGCCCGACAGCGCGGCAAGTTTGCCGAGCTCGTCGGCAGGCGGAGCCGAGTCGTCGGTGAGCAGTTGATGCACGCGATCGAAGAGCTCGAGCGCTGCGGCGCGTGTTTTGCCCTTCACCGCTTCTGTCATCAAGGAAGCCGAGGCCGTCGATATGGCGCAGCCGCTGCCCTCGAAACGGATATCGCTGATGGTGTCGCCGGCGAGTTTCAATCGCAGCGTCAGACGATCGCCGCACATGGGATTGAACCCCTCCGCGTTCGCATCGGCGGCTTCGAGGTCCCCAAAGTTTCGCGGTCGGCGGTTGTGGTCGAGGATCACGTCCCGATAAAGCTCATTGAGATCCATGGCGGCGTTACCCGAATAGCTTGCGCGCTCGCTCGATGCCCGACTTGAGCCTGTCGATTTCATCGAACGTGTTGTAAAACGCAAACGAAGCGCGCGCGGTAGCAGGCAGGTTGAAGAACTCCATCACCGGCATGGCGCAGTGATGCCCGGTTCGTACGGCGATGCCGTCCTCATCGAGAATGGTGCCCAGATCGTGCGGGTGCACGCCGTCGACCACGAACGAGACCAGACTCGCCTTATCGGCCGCCGTACCGATGATGTGCAGTCCGGGGATATTGCCGAGAACCGCGGTGGCAGCTCCTAGCAGCGCGCTTTCATGCGCGCGGGCGGCCGGAAGATCCAGGCCCTCGAGAAATTTCACCGCGGCGCCAAGCCCGACGGTGCCGGAAATATTGGGCGTGCCGGCCTCGAACTTGTTGGGCAGGGCATTGTAGGTGGTCTTGGCGAAAGTCACGGCAAGAATCATTTCGCCGCCGCCTTGCCACGGCGGCATGCGTTCCAGAAGTTGTTCGCGCCCATACAGCACCCCGACGCCCGTGGGACCGTACATCTTGTGGCCGGAAAAGGCATAGAAGTCGCAGCCCAGGTCCTGCACGTCCACCGGCAGGTGCGCGACCGCCTGTGCACCGTCGATCAGGGTGGCGATGCCGCGGGCTTTGGCGGCGGCAATCAAACGCCGCACGGGCAGCACCGTGCCCAGGGCGTTCGAGACGTGTGCGCAAGCAAACACCCTGGTGCGGGGATTCATCAAGGGCACTACGGCATCGAGGTGAACCTCACCTTGGCGATCGATGGGCGCAACCACCAAGGTGGCGCCCGTCTGGTTGCAGACCATTTGCCAGGGCACGATGTTGGCGTGGTGCTCCAGGTGCGTGATCAGCACTTCATCGCCCGGTTTCAGAAGGGGCCGCGCGTAGCTTTGCGCCACGAGATTGATGGCTTCGGTCGTGCCGCGCACGAAAATGATCTCGGCCCGCGACCGCGCATTGACGAAGCGAACCAGCCGGTCGCGTGTGCTCTCGTAAAGCGCCGTTGCCTCCTGGCTTAAGGTGTGCACACCGCGATGGATGTTGGCGTGATGCCGGCGCTCGTAGTCGTCCACCGCATCGATGACGCATGCCGGGCGCTGCGCCGACGCGCCATTGTCCAGATAAGCCAGCGGTCTGCCGCGCACCATGCGCGCCAGGATTGGAAATTCGCGGCGCACGGCGTCGACGTCGAAAGTCAGCTGATCGTGGGCCAAGGCAATGTTGTTCATCGGAATTTCCGCAGCAGCTGCGAATCCGGCAGCTGACTGATCAATGCGTTCTCGATAGCGGAGCGCGCCGAGGTTACCGACATTCCGGTAAGCACATCGGCGAGAAAGGCATACACCAGCAAGCTCTGCGCGGTCGCGCGGTCCAGACCGCGCGACAGCATGTAGAACAGCATGTCGGGATCGAGACGCCCGGTGGTTGCGCCATGCGCGCACTTCACCTCGTCGGCATGAATTTCGAGCTGGGGTCGCGTGTCGATTTCCGCCGTCGGTGAGAGCAACAGGCCGCGGCAGGACTGCTGGGAGTTGGAATTGACCGCCCCGGCGTCGACGATCACCTTGCTGTTGAAGATCACCCGGCTGAAGTCGCTGGCTATGGCGCGCGCGGTCTGGCTGCTGCGGGTCTCGGGCGCGCCATGCGTGACGATGTTGACGCAGTCGACATGGCGGTTTTCGTGCCCCACCAACAGCGAATAGCTGTCGAGCGCGGCACCGGGCTGGCGCAGATTTGCTTCGAGAGTCGCCCGCACCAGGCCGCCGCCCAACACCACAGTGAATTGCCGGCAGTGACTGCCATGATCCTGATGGATGTCCAGCGAATCGATGTGCGTGGCGCCGGCGTTCGTCGCAAAGACGCGGTAGTGCTCCAGCCGCGCATCCTTGGCCAGTGCGATGTGAGTATTGGAATTGTTGAGCGGCGCGTGCTCTCCCTGCACCACGTGATGCTCGATGATCGTGGCGCTGGATCTCGGCGAGGCATCGATGATGACCCGAGGATGGGCGACGTCATTGGCGCCACCTCCGGTCGAGATATGCAGTATGAGCAGCGGCGCTGTCAGCGGCCGGGTGATCTTGAGGTACAGGCCATCGTGGAATAGCGCGGTATTGAGCAAGACCCAGCGGCGCTGATCGGCATCGGAGGGCGCCGGCAGAAATCGCAGCAGGGTATTAGGATCAAGAATAGATAATTCTCGTATACTTTTGATTTCTATACCATTAACAGCCGCATAATCCGAGGGTATGGATGGATAGCCATTGACCATGAGCAGCGTCGCCGCCTGCGCCGGTCCAATAAGCTGCGGCTGGATCGCCTGCGGCTGCACTTCAGCCGCG
>DATMRC010000107.1:0-23859 GCA_035567075.1 Steroidobacteraceae bacterium | reverse complement strand
CAATCCCTCCCTGCAGGATCAGTGCGCGAGTGTTGATGACGCGCTGGAAACGCGAATCGGCAGGCACCGCCTTTAACACCGGTGCGCCGTCGATCGGCACTAAGATCGCCGGCGAGTAGCTGACAATCACCCACGGCGGGTTGTTCTGCACGGCGACGGTTGGCGGCTTGATGCCAGCCAGCGCGAGCGAGGAGTCGAGGCGGTCGAGCGAGATGGTACGTATCGACTTGGCGAATGCGCGCTGCAGTTCCGTTGCATACGTCGCGCCATGATCGGGCAGCGTCGGAAAATCGATCTTCGAAATCCTCAGGTCCTCGAAGGTGACTGTGCGCAGCACTTTATCGACCTGCGTTCGCGTACTCGCGACGATCACGCCGAAGGTTTCCTGCTTCGCATTGTCCGGTTTGATGGCAAGAGCCGCCCGGAAATCGAGTCGATTGTCGCTCCATTGATTGACCTGCGGCTGATAGACCAGCACTTGGCCTTCGGCGAGGTTAATTACGCGCGGCCAGGGGTCGGGCGGCGGCGTGTGTGCCGCGTTCCCCTGCGCGAATGCGCCCGTCGGCGCACTTAGCACACCCACGAGAACCAGCGAGGGGAGTCGGTTACGATATCTCATGGGTCATCTCTCGCGAGCCGGAGCCTTTAGGATTCGATCCCTTTCGGTGGCGTCATTGCCGCGTTCGCCGAATTGCAGGTTGGGGGGCGCATTTGGAATGGGCTCGGCAGCAAATTCCCACCAAGTTACGCAGAGTTCCTCTAAAGCAAAGGCGAGGCCATTGGACTAAAGGCTATGTCGGCCGCGCACTAGTCTGATTTAGCATAAATCTGGTGCCGACCCTGCTGCACGACTCACCGATCTAGGAGGCGCTGCGGGCCGGCTTCCTGCGGGAGAGTAGCGTCAACACGACTTCCCCAAGCCAGCAAGAGTAATTCGCTTTTCCTTTCAGCGCAGTGCTTCTTTCCCATGAAATCGACCCCGGATCAAGACCCAAGGGATATGCGGCGCATCCAGACGCGGCGCTCAGCAGAAGAAGCTGCGGCACTCGGCGGCCCATATCTCTTGATGAACGCAGCGGCGACGCTGATCGCCGGTTTCGGACTGTTCGAGGACTCTCCCGCCGTCATCATCGGCGCGATGCTGATCGCGGCACTGCTCGGACCGATTCAGGGTCTGGCTATGGCGCTGGCAGAGGCTGACCTCAAGCTGTTGCGAATGTCGCTGATAGCAGAGGTCACGGGCGCTGCCTTTGTCTTGGTCCTCGGTATCGCGCTGGGGACGATCGATCGTACGTCGCCGTTGGGTCATGAAATCCTCTCCAGGACGGCTCCGAATATTCTCGACCTCTTCATCGGACTGGTAGGCGGGGCGGCCGCCGCCTACGCTGTTGCGACACCGCGTTTAGGTGCATTGCCAGTGGGCGTGGCCATTGCGACGGCACTCGTGCCTCCTTTGACCACCTGTGGGATCCTCATTGCGCGCGGTCTGCCCGCTCTCGCCGAAGGCGCATTCCTACTTTTTGTCGCCAACTTCGTCGCCATCACCTTCGCGGCCATGGTGGTGTTCATGATCCTGGGACACCGCGCCACGATCGTGGGGCCCGCAGCCTCTGGTCGAGTCGGTGGGGTGATTTCTCGGATCGTCTGCCTCGCAATCCTGCTGCTCGTTGGATTTCACCTATTCAACGTCTTCCAGCGGACCTTCGGAGAGGCGACGCTGCGCTCCAAAACTCGGCAGCTCGTCGAACACGAACTACAGCGATTTCCCGGATCGAACCTCGTTGACGTCACCATCCAAGATCGATTCGGTCTCACGGCGGCTTTTGTTGTCGTGAAAGGGCCGAAGCCAATCACCAGCGAGGAAGTTGGCCACATGAACGATTTGCTCAATGGTGTGTTTGGAGAGCCGGTCGACCTGCACCTGCGCTCCGAGATCGCTTTGGAAACGACGCGCAATGGCGCGGTCGCAGCCACCGAGTTACGGCCAAACCCGTAACCGCAGCCTAACATCTCGCCGAGCGCGACCGACTTCCGCTAGCACCTGAGGGACGCCCTCACCAATGCCGCGACCACGACGCCGACATCGCCGTGACGTTCAAGGTCAGCTACTGAGCCTCGCGCAAATCCCTGACGAACTCGAGAATGAGGGTATTGGAAACGAGCTGGCTGGGCGCAGTTGCGAAAAAGGGGGTTTTCAGGCTATACTCCCGCACATTCTCGACGAAAATATTCGGGAGTTAAAAATGAATGATGCGGTTATTGATGCGGTACCTGAGAAGCTATTTCAGGAGGCGCGACGGCGCTTGCTCAAGAACGAGCCGTTGCGTGCGGATTCAGGGGAGGGTGGTTCTGGGGCGCAAGACTTGAGTCTTGGTGAAGTCGCTGCATTAAAGGCGGTGGGATTGAACACCGACACGTGGGCGGAGGGTGCCGAACGCGATCCGCTTAAGCAGTCGATCGCGGATTACATGGCGCTGCTTGAAACCAGTTACACCACCAGCGAAGCGGCCAAGTACTTGGGCGTCGATGCGAGCAGGATTCGCCAGCGCTTGCGCGAACACAGTTTGTTCGGCATCGACTACGACGGCGAAAGGCGGCTGCCGCGATTTCAGTTTGAACGCAAGCAGGTGATACCTGGCCTGAGGGAAGTCATCGGCGCATTACCGAAGGAGTTGAATCCGCTGGATGTGGCGGAGTGGTTCTTGTCGCCGAATCCGGATCTAGAAGCAGGGGACAGAGTTTTAAGTCCACGAGAGTGGCTGCTCAAAGGTGAATCCACCGAGGTGGTAGTGGGGTTGGCGCAGAGTTTTGAGTAACGTCAGAGTCAAAAGTGGCCAAGTTTCCGAATTCGCCGGGTGCCTTCGCGCTCAGCCAGCTGACTCCAGCGCTGGTTCCGCTGCCCGCCGGCACGACATTGGCTCGGGTTTACTACTCGCGCGCCTCCTACGCTCAAGCCTGGAATCAGTTGAGGTACTACGGGCCCTTGAGTTCCCGCTGGGATCATCACTTATCGGACGCGGCGGCCAGACCCAAACATCAGAACCGAGGCATCTATTACGCGGCACGCGATGCGAAGACCTGTCTAGCTGAAGTCTTTCAGGTGACGCGGCGCATCGATCGGGTGTTTCAAGCGCCGTGGTTGGTGGTGTTTGAAACGCTGGCTACCGTCGTTCTCTTGGATCTCACCGGGGATTTTGCGACGCGCATGGGCGCGTCGATGGCGATTCATGCCGGGAGCCGGGGCAGGGCGCGCGGCTGGGCGCGGGATTTGTACGAGGCGTTTCCTGAAATTCAAGGCATTCTCTATGCGGCGTCAATGCATGGCGGAAGAGAAGCGCTGGCGTTGAACGAGCGGGCGCTGCGAGTGCCATTTTTTCCCGAGCATCCTAAGTTTCATCGGGCGCTGGCGGATGATGTAATGCTTGATCCGTTAAAACATGCAGCGGACGATTTGGGGTACGCAATGCGTTGATCAATCAATGAGTTAGGACTTGCTGAACCCTGGCATTTTTGGCATTCAAGCGTAAGCTCCGCCGCATGCATGGCTGAGTTCCGGCTTACCCCCGCCGCCTAACAAATAGGAAGCAATGATGGAACCGAATCCACATATCTTGAAACACCACCACATCACTCTCAGTGTCGGTACCGCACAGGAAGACTATGACTTTCACACCAAGGTGCTGGGCCTAAAGAGCGTAAAGAAAACCGCGCTATATGATGGCGACGAACCTATATATCACCTGTACTACGGAAATGATTTTGGGCGACGAAAGCACGCTGATCACCTGCTTTCCAATGCGGCAATCCGGTCGCAAAGCCCGCCCCGGAACGGGACAGATCAAGACTCTGTCTCTGTCTGTTCCGGCTTCGTCATTGCAATTCTGGGAAGCTCGCCTGAAGAAGCACGGCATTGAGACGCAACTCAGCGAACGATTTGCAGAGCGAATGTTGTGTTTCAGTCACCCCTGCGGCATCAACTACGCGATGGTCGCCGTCGACGACGACAACCGTCGCCCTTATTCCAACGGACATGTTCCGGCCGAATTCGGCATTCGAGGCACACACGGAATAACGGTCTCACTACGAGATGCCGAAAGTTCTGACGAGTTCATGCAATACGGGTGGAGTGGAAAACACCGTCGCGTTGACGGGAGTTGCATCCGTTACGAAGTCGGATCCGGTGGAAGCGGCTGTATTATCGACTTTCTATTGGAGCCAAGCCTTCCCCAAGGATCCTGGGCGTACGGAGAGGGCGTTGTTCATCATTGTGCATTCAAGGTTGAAAATCTCGATATTCAAAGCAACGTCAAATTTCGCCTCGAAGGACTTGGTTTCACTGACACATCTGATCGCAAGGACCGTGGATATTTTGATTCGATTTACGTGCGGACGCCCGCCGGAGCTTTGTTCGAAGCAACGGTATCCAAACCCGAGGGCTTTTTGATCGACGAGCGATACGAAGATCTCGGCAGCCGGCTGCAGATTCCTCCGGTGTTCAAAGACAGAGAGCAAAATATTGCCTCCTATCTTGAGAATTTGAAGTACTGATCGCTGGACAGTTCAGCTTAACCAGGCGGGCGGTACCCCACTCCTAGGACACGGCGGGCGCGGTTTCGTGAATCTGGCGAAGCGCACCGGCGGTCGCGTCATTTACGCATTTCGTATAGCGCGACGCGGGATCTTGGCTGCCAATGAGCTGGCTGCAGATACGTCGCGCGGTTTTTTGGATTCGTTTTTCAGCAATATCCACGCCTTGGGCGGACTTAAGATCCACATCCGCGATCGAGATTGCCATGACACGCGTGTCGGGAACGCCTTCGCGCGGTTCGCCGGCGGTCCCCTCTTCAGTTGCGGTAGGCCACGCCGAGCCGTGCGCAACGATGGCGGCTCGCGCGCCGCTGCTGACTTGCTTGAGTTCGTCTATCAGTGTCCTGTCGAGACAGCTTAGGAAGTCGGCAAGACGCGATGCGTCGAGATTCCCACTGACCTGAGAACAGAATTGACGCGCAGTCTCCTGGAGGCGCTCGCGCGCTGCGGCGATGCCCTCCGAGGTCGCGAGGTCGAGACCGGTTAGCGACACCTTGGCAGCGCTGGTCGGCGCATCGAGGGATGGCTGTAGTGCCATTGCAGCGATAGGCATTGCGAGACACGCCGTGATGAAGCCGGCCGCGCGGATTGCGGTTTTAAAGGCGGAGCGGCGAGAAGGGATCGTTTCATCGTTCATGTAAATACTCCGTCGACAGATCGGGGAGCCAGCAGACTCGGCCACCCACGGGTTCACAACAAACACAGTATCTGACCAGCCGTTAAGGAAACCTTAACGGCTGGTCGGAGAATCGGGTGAACTTCGATCCTGGGCGTCCGCGTTATTTTGTTTTTCCGGAAAATAATTCGCTTGCGCCGACTGCCGCATTTTTGACCACCACCCAAACCAGGCGCAATATCCAAAAAAAGCGCAGGAGTACACGGACGTGGTCCACCCGACGCAATGCCCCCACCCCGTTTGCCTCAACGAGCGCCCCTTATGACGTATTCCTCCAACGGCATCGCCTACCTCGCAGGCGTCCTTAGTACGCTCGCCCTGTGCGCCATCCCGGCAGCCGCATATTCCTGGGGTGACGAGGGTCACGAAGTGATCGGGCTGATTGCGGATCACTATCTAGAGCCCGCGGTGCGCACCAAGGTAATCGCCATTCTCGCCGGCGATACAACCCATCTGACGCCGACCACTCAAATGGACAGCGAGGCAACGTGGGCGGACAAGTACCGCGACTCGGATCGCAATACCACGAAAGTCAATTACAGCCGCACTCGCAACTGGCACTTTGTGGATCTGGAGTTGCAGGCCCCGGATTTGAAAGCGGCCTGTTTTGGCCGCCCGCCATTGCCTAAAGAAACTCCCGCTTCCGCGGGGCCTGCCAATGACTGCGTGGTCGATAAAATCGATGAATTCGCCGCTGAGCTTAAGCAATCCACGACGAGCGAGACGGAAAAGCGATTCGCTCTGCAGTTCATCCTGCACTTAGTCGGTGACGTGCATCAACCCCTCCATGCGAGTGACGACCAAGATCGGGGCGGGAATTTAAAGACGGTAACCGCTCCCGGTATCGCATCAAACAATCTGCACCACGATTGGGATACGGAATTTGTCAGTGTGCTAGGACCGAACGCGGCGGCAATTGCACAGCAGCTCATTGCCAATATCACCAATGCGCAGCGCAGCCAATGGGAAATGGGCACCGCGGCCGACTGGGCGGCGGAAACCTTCGCCGTGGCAAAAGAGCACTCCTACGGATTGCTACCGGCCACTGATCAGCCAAACCATTACCAACTGTCCGCGGCCTACGTTTCGGATGCCGCTACCGTGACTCAACAACAGCTGAGCAAGGCTGGGGTGCGTCTCGCGTTTGTCCTGAATCAGGCCTTGCGCTAGCCCGGAGATCCGACACCGCCACGACCTACCACCATCCGCGACGCTTAAACCAGAGGATTGGCAGCAAGATACTGAGTGCAATGAGTACAAGGCCGTAGGGATAACCCCAGCGCCACGTGAGCTCTGGCATATTGTGGAAGTTCATGCCGTACATGCTGGCAATGAGTGTTGGTGGAATTCCCACCACCGACACGATGGTGAGCACCTTGAAGATGTCGTTTTGCTCGGTGTTGATGAAGCCCAGTATTGCGTCTAACAGAAATTGCGTCTTACCAGACAAGTGCGCTTCGAAGTCAACAAGCGAGGTAAGATCCTGTTGGGCCGTGCCTAAGCGCGTCTTTTGTTCCAGGGGCAGCCAATCTGCAGCCATTTTCAGGACAAAGCCGATGATCCGCTGCAGGCCCAGCAGGCTCTCGCGAATTCGTGACAGATGATCTCCCGCAGTGCCCACTGCGTTGAGGCTTTCACGCAGCGTGCGTGAGGCGCGTTTATTGCTTTTGGCAGAATCTCCATGCGGGGTGAAAGCCCGCGCCGAGACCTCGGCCAGATCGCTGCTCAACTTTTCCAGCCTGTCGGCGTCAAAATCCACCATGCCGTCGATCAGTGCGGCGAACACGCTGGCGCTGCCCGCGCACAGTCCCTTGGCCACATCCGCCTCGACCTGCGCAAAAGCGTGGACCGATGAATACCGTATGGTGACCAACACCTGCGGGGAGAGAACGAAACCCAGCGGTACCGGTGCGAAGCCGGCGGTTTCATCCTGAAGGGTGAGCGGCATGCTGACGAACAGCATCTGTCCTTGCGCTCTTAAGCGGCTGGAGGTTTCGATTTCCTGCAGGGATTCCCGCGAAGGAACTTGGATGCCAGACTCCGCCGCCACCCGCGCGATCTCGTCCGGCGTCGGATTGAGCAAATCGACCCAAATAGGACTCGCACTCTGCGTCCCCGCATCGCCAGCGTTTGCGATATGTGTATTCAACATGAAGCCAGCCCACAGAGACGTGTTTCAATCGACAGCAGGCAGACTAGCACTTATGGATTGTCCGAACCAAAGCGAGTTAGATTCACGGCAATCTAGATCTAGATTAACCGTGTCAATTGAGGACCAAATGTATTCAATCCTTTACAACAACGGGAAACATCGCGCCGGTGATGACGCCGTCACCGTCGACATCGACGCGCCATTGAGACGTGCCATGCACGTGCGTCGCCTCATAAACGTCAAAGCCATTGGGGTCGACGGAACGAAACACCAGAGATTTCAACTCACCAAGCGGAGCAAGGGTGAGCTGCAGTCTCGGCAGATCTTTAGCGACTTGTCCGGCGAGCGGCGGACTGAGCTTATCGAGGTTCGGATGGCCGCTTTGAATTCCATCGATGAAACTTCGAACCGCCGCCGCGCTTCCCGCGGCGGGAGACTGGCTTTGAAGTCTTGCAAGGCGCGTGGCTTCAATGTGCTGGGCGCTGGCCGCATCGATCCGCGGCATGCGTAAGCGACCACCGTTTTGCAATAGCACCGCGGAAGTCGGCTGCCCTGCGGCATCGGTCAGAAACTCAAGTTTGGCGTCTATGTTCATGCTCGCGTGGAAAAATCGCGTTGCACCCTCCGGGTACACGGGTTCCGCTTTGGCCTCGCCGGAGAATTGGACATTGAGGTGATCGTTCTCCCGGGTAACCGCCAAAACTGAATTGTCGGCCGCTCTGTAGTACCCGACAAAAGCGTCCAGAGCGCTGGGAGTGAGTTTTACCAGCACTTCTGGGCCTACGGTTGGAGCAGCGTGTGTTCCTGCCGGTGGAAGAGCGCTCGTCGGAGCGACTTGGGTCGCAATCGCTGCTGCCGCCAGCGAAAGCGTTACGAAGCCAAGAGCGATTATTCGGGCCGAGCGAACCGGTTTCTTGAGCATGATTGAGATCCTCTCTTCCAGAAACGAGGGAGACTCCGACATTGCGATCGCGGTGCCGATGATTTTCGACTGCCTTAGGCCGATGGCGAGCAAGGTTTCACTGTAGCCAGTTGCATCGTGGCCGGCCCTCAATACCCGGGCGTCGCAGTCGATTTCGACCGCCTTGCGTAGGCGCTTAAGCTGCCACCACACCGGCAAATTCCAGGGCATCAACACTGCCAGCGCGAGCGCCACGGTAAGAAGCTGCGGATCGAACGCATCGATGTGTGAGGCTTCATGGGCGAGCACGAAGGCCTGTTGGGTTGGCGGACTTTGTTTGAGCCAGGTCGGGACAATGATGGTCGGGCGAATAAATCCCATCACCGCAGGGCCAAAATTGGCAGTAAAGTGAACCGACGACTGACTGAGGTGGCCTCGCGACCAGCCCCGCCTGCGACGAAGCCACGTCGCATGGCTGATGATGAGTGCGAAGCCCAAGGTGACGGAGACGGTGATCCATGCGTACAAAAGAAAGGCATCGTATCGCTGCCAGGAATCCGTAATCGGTGCGACGCCTAGAGAATGGGACCCTGGCAAAAGATCGAACTGGGCCTTGGCGCCGGGTGGTGCAGCGCTCTGCGCGGGAATCAGTGCCGCGAGACTAGACCATTCTGCCAATATGAAGCGCAGCGCTGCAGGCAGCAGAAGCGATCCGATGATGGCTAAAGTCCAAATCCACCGCGTTGGCGCTTTCTGTACCCGGGCCGCTTTTTCGGCAAGCCATGAGGTTGCGCAGAGCAGGGTGGCCATGCCGACAATGGAGATCATCCAGATGAGCATTTGGATTCTTCCCTCAAGGTTTGTTTAACAGCTTTTTGATGCGGCGGATCTGTTCCGCGGTCAATTTCTGCTCGGAAACCAGATGCGCAAACAGCAACTCGGAGGAGCCTTTGAACAATTTGCCGGTCAGATGCCGCACGGCGCTTTTTTGAGCGGCTTGTTCTGGCACCGCCGCAAAATAGCGGTAGCCGCGGCCGGCTTCTTCGTGACCAACGTACCCCTTGCCCTCCAGCACCCGCAAAATGGTCAACACGGTTGTGTATGCCAGCCTGTCGCTCAACGCATCGCGCACCTCGGCGACTGAGGACGGACCGTCATCCCAGAGCACACGCATCACGTCGGCTTCGCGGTCGGTCAGCGCTATGTTCATCGCCACTCCTACTATGCGTATAGTTATAGTGCACAGGCCGCAGCTGCTTGTCAACTATAGATATAGTTACATAGGCTACCGCCGCGTGACGCTTTGCAAAGATTTGTTAGCTACTTGCGGAGAGTTTCCGGAGTGATACCGTTTCCCGGTATGCACAGCAGAGCATTGATCGTCGCGGCGCTCATGATCGGCGCCATGCAGAGCCGCGCAGAAACCCGGCAGGCGCCTTTGTGGGAGTTCGGACTTGGCATTGGTGCAACCGCATTTCAAGATTATCCGGGTTCGGACACGACGCGCGTTTACCCAATCCCCGTCCCTTACTTCGTTTATAACGGCGCGTTTCTCAGGGCCGACAAGAATGGGGTGCGCGGTTTATTGATCAATCAGGACTGGCTGGAACTCAATATCAGCGGCGACATCAACGCTGTGGTACCACATGATTCCGCGCGGTATGGTATGCCGGAACTACGGCCGACCATAGAGTTTGGCCCCGCGGTGTACTTCCATATTCTTAACCGCGATTCGGGTCGGTTGAAATTGGATCTCCAAGTGCCGATCCGGGCTGCGTTTACGATTTCCGGTTCGCCGCAGTCTATCGGCTGGATCGGCGATCCGCGGTTAGTCTTGAAGATTAAGGATACTTTTGGGATGCACGGTTGGGATACCGAACTTGGCAGCGGTCCGATGTTTGTCGACAAGAAGTACAGCGATTATTATTATTCGGTTGCGCCACAATACGCGACCGCGACTCGCCCGGCGTATACCGCTCCTGGCGGATACTCCGGAACACAGTTCGGATTTACTCTCACGAAGCGGTTTTCGAGTGTATGGTTCGCGGCCTACGTTCGTTACGACACGCTTCGCGGTGCGGTGTTCCAAGACAGTCCGCTGGTGGAAAGAGCTTACGATTGGTCGGCGGGATTCGGTTTCGCTTGGATTCTCGGGAGATCCTCACGCCTTGTCGAGGTAACCAACTAATGATTATTGGCGCAGCGACGCGCCGCTCAATCGAGCGACCGCGCCGAGTGTCGTTTGCGCCGCGTTCAAACCCAGTATGAAGTCCTGGTCGGTGAACGTGGCGTAGAGATCAGTTGGCTGGTGCCAGTGTGGATCCCAGCCGGCCCCGATCTCGCGGCCGCGTTCATTCTCGCGGACGCTGATTGCAGCCACGAGGTCCATGAACGGAGTGCTGTCGGTATTGGTCATGTGCGGCCCGACCGCCGCCGGATAGTCGCTTGCATACGCTTCATTCGCTGCGTGGAACGCCCATGCGAGCTTCTGCGAGTCGTCCGCGAATTTTGCCGCCGACTGAAATTCGATATTGACGTCGGCTTCCGCGCGCTGCTGTGCGGGCACGGTGCCGTCGGGGCGGGGCATGCCGTGATCGAAGAGCACCATGTCATGCTGGATCATGCCAAGCCACCTCGGTTCAGGGTATCGCCCTGATCCCGATGGATTCTCCTGGCCTTGGAGGGCGGCGCGCTGGACGACATAAGCCCGGGCCCCGTTCAGTCCGGTTTCCTCGTTGTTCCAGAGCACGAAGCGAATCGATCGCTCCGTGCGCACGTCGAATGACGAAAATATGCGAGCAAGTTCCATCACCAAGGCGGTACCCGACCCATCGTCGTTGGCGGCTTCGCCCCATCCGATTCCATCCATGTGCGCCCCAATGATGTACATCTCCTCCGGATGCGTGGTTCCGATCTTGGTGCAGTACACCTCCTCGCGCGGGCCGTCGACGCTCGGCTGGGAATTGAGCGCGCGAAGTTTCTCGTCCGGCTGCCGCAGCGGATCTTCGTTGACGCCGGTGTGGGCGCGCACGCCGCGGTAACGTCCTCCGCCGGACGCGGCGTCGGGCGAACGCGCGATCGCCGGCCCGCTCGGCGCACGGGGGGCACTGGACGAATAGTCATACTTCAGACGGGCCGTGTTGGCGCAGCCGTAGCTTTTGAGCTGACCCTCGATCCAGTCGATTGCAGCACGATTTCGGTCGGTGCCCTGCCGGCGGTCGCCGAACCGCGTGAGCGCTTTAATCGTCGACTTATATTTCTCGAGCTCCAGGCGTCCGACCAGGACTGCTGCGGGATCGACCGCGGCGACTGCAGTCGCCGTCGTTGAAACCGTGGCCGGTCCATTTTGAGCGAGCGCGAGCGAACCCAGGGCCACGAGAAACGCCAAGAATATTAGAGCCTTCACGCTTCGATCCTATGCGGGGATCTTGGGAAACGCTAGTCGCAAACCGCCTCACGCTCATAAACCTGGTCGCGAACTGAAAGGTGACTATACCCTCCGATAGGTTCCTCCCAGTATTTCTGCCAACTTGACTTTAGATGGGCCGGGTGGCACGTTTCGGACTAGTCGGCGATCGGGCGATAAAAGACCAAGCGCCCCGATTTATCTGCACCCCGGAATGGATCGACCTCGAAAGGAGACCTGCCGTGAGCTGCAAACATCCCCCATTTATCGTGGTGCTCCTCGCTGCGGCCTTGGCTGTAGGCTGCATGGCGCCGCAATCGCAGCCGACAGCGCCGCCGCCCACGCCGCAGGCGCAGGCGCTCTCCGCGCCGCCAGCGCAGAGCGGTGCGAGCGCACTATCTTATGGCTCGGTTACCTCGACCGTTATCAGGGGCAAGACCACCCAGGCTGATCTGTTGCAGATGTTTGGCGGTCCCAACATCTCGACCGTGGACAATCAAGGACTGGAAACCTGGGTCTACGAGCGCTCGGTCTCACAGACCGATGTCACCTCGAAGAACCAAAATTGGCAGGCAGCAGCCAATCTGGGTGCGGCGTTTGGCAACTTCCAGGCCGGCGCTTCGGCCAGCGGAGGGCAGGGGTCCGCGGCCGCCAGTACCGCGACATCATTCCGCTCCCTGACAGTGATCACCAAATTCAATGCCGACAAGACGGTCAAGGATTATTCCGTGCGTGCAAGCCAGTTCTAGGCCGCGGGGATGAAGCGCCCCGGTCCGCTCATCCTGTTGGCGCTGCTCTGCCTCGGCGCGGCAGGGTGCGTCAGCACGCCGGCGCGTCTCCCCTCGGGTTATCCGGGCGGGCAGAACACCGTGGTCCGGCCCGACCCCAGTGTCTTGATGGCAAAGCAGCGGCTCATGCAGGACCTGATGAATAATCCCGACCTCCCGGCCTGGCATGATGAGCGGGAGAAGATGGCCCTCGCTCTCGGCGACCGAGTCTTCGACAAAGGTTTCGATCGGGTCTTCGATTCCATGATCACGGCGCTGGCTACCCTCGGCT
This sequence comes from Steroidobacteraceae bacterium, assembly GCA_035567075.1. Classification (GTDB taxonomy): domain Bacteria; phylum Pseudomonadota; class Gammaproteobacteria; order Steroidobacterales; family Steroidobacteraceae; genus Bog-1198. Next base: position 11,078 of record DATMRC010000107.1, on the reverse strand, counting down.
GTCGGGTCACCAACATGGAGCGCACCTCGCATTACATCACGGCCTCGTTACCGCAATTGCCGCCGCAGCAAGAGGACGCCCTGCGCAGTGAGGGCTTGGCGCAATACGTGCAGGCCAAGGGCTATCCGCCCAGCGTGCTCGGCAGGCAAGGCCCTTACGATATCGATCCCACACTGGGGCAGAGCATGATGAATCGCATGGGAGCTTCCGGCCTCACCTTATCCATGGTTCGGCAGGGCCCGGAACAAACCAAGGTGAAATTGCGCTTCGACAATGTCTACTACCCGCACAAAGTGGAAGAGCTCTACAAGATCGTGTGGGCGACGGTGGACAAGCAGATGTTCCTCGACAGGTCGCTTGATTGATTGCCGGAGCCTCCGTACCGATGACAGTACGGAGGCTCGCCATCATCAATCCGCGGTGACGCGAGTACCGGTGATCACGCCATGAATCGGCGTGGGCGGAACCACCGTGGATTCATCGAACTCTGCGCCGGGCGCCGCAGTCGCCGCGTACTGAGTAATTGTGAATCTGCCCTTGAACGTGCTGCCGGACGGATCGAGGATTACCGTCTCCGTGATGCTGGCGGGTCCGAGATAGGAGCCAGGTTGCCATGCCAGGGCAACGTGATTGAGTTTAAAGGTCGATGGTCCCACTTGCTCCCAGACGCCCATGCACACATCGCCGGTACTGGGATCGCGTCCCCCCGAAACCATCATCTCGGTTCCGTCGCTATACCAAATGGCGGTGCCAAAATCGATGAGCGCGCCGTCCGGAATTCCATTGGTGTTGTTCTTGGCCAGAAACTCAATTTTCCATAGCCCCACTATCGACGCGTGTCCAAACTCCGCGTTGCCCACCGACCGAAAGAACCCGGAGTCGTTGTCCGTGGGATAGTATGCGGCCGGTTTGAGCCGTGCCGGGCTGCCAAGCCGCGAGGGCGCAGCGAAATCTGCGCACCCAGCGCTCGCCTCACCCGCGACGGTTAACCCTAGGACGCCGATCGCGACGGTGAGCCCCGCAGCCTTGATGCCAAAGTACCTCATATTCATGCTCCTTAAGTTAAGTTCCAATGTCCCCCCCCGCAACCTTTGGTCGCGTTGACACCGAAGCTTCATTCAGGCCCTCTGAAAATGCTTTAACGCCGTATTAATTGTTGTGAACGCGGCAGTTCGCGCACTGGCGTATATTGGAAATCAGCTTTTCCTGGAGCGCTGGACGGGCGCCATAAAGATCCGCGGCGATGGACCAGACCAGTACACCAAATTACGAGTTCGAGGGTTTTCGCCTCGATACGATTCTTCAGGTACTCCTCGCGCCGACGGGTAAGCCCGTTCCGCTGCCCTCCCGGGCGTTCGAGACGCTGCGATATCTGGTCGAGCGCTCCGGCGAGCTTGTCGAGAAGTCCTCCCTCATGAAGGCGGTCTGGCCGCGCGCGGTGGTCGAGGAGAACAATCTCAGCCAGTGCATCTTCACGCTGCGCAAAGTACTGGGTGAGGCGGCGGGTGAGCGGCGATTCATCCTTACCATACCGGGACGGGGCTACAAGTTCGTGGCACCCGTGACCGTGGTGCCAAACGGGAAATATGAAACGCACGCCAAAGCCGATTCATTGGCACGCCAGCTCGAGCCGGCGGCGACGCTGCCCGACCCGGCGGTGCATGATGCGGCAAATGATTTCGTGCGCGCGCGGCAACGCCGGCCCTGGGTGATCACCGCGGTGGCGTTCGCAACCATCGTGGCGATTGCCGCTGCAATGCTGCTGATCAATTCACGCCGGCGTCCCATCACCTCCGCCGCCGAGTACCAGGCTCTGACCGATGTGGCGGACATTGCCACGGCGCCGGCGCTATCGCCCGACGGGCGTCTGCTCGCCTTCATCAAGGGTGATGGGCCATTTTTGAGTGCGGGCCAGATCTGGCTGAAGCTGCTACCCGACGGCGAGCCGGTTCAGTTGACGCATTCATCCGGCCTGATCTTTGCGCCGGCCTTTACGCCTAATGGTACCCATGTCGCCTATACGCTGATCGATCAGCGGCCAGGCAGTACCTGGGACACGTGGACGGTTGCGATCACCGGGGGTGAGTCGACCCGGCTTCTGCCGAACGCATCGGGCTTAAGCTACATCGGATCTCATGCGGTGATGTACTCCGAGTTTAAGACGGGACTGCACCTTGGCATCGTGTCCTCGCTGGATGATCGGTCTCAGCACCGCGAAATCTATCTACCAGATCACGAGCGCGGCATGGCGCACTACTCCTATTTGTCGCCCGACCGAAAGGCCGTGCTGATTGCGGAAATGGACCGGACGGCTAACTGGCGATGTCGCCTGGTGCCATTCGACGGCAGCTCACCGGGCATTCTGGTCGGCCCCACCGGCACCTGTATATCCGCCGCATGGTCTCCAAGCGGGAAGTGGATGTATTTCTCCGTTCAGATCGCCGGTCACTCGCATCTTTGGCGTCAGCTGTATCCTGACGGAACGCCGGAGCAGATCACCTTTGGACCCGCGGATGAGGAAACGGTATTTTGCGCGCCTGATGGACGATCGCTGCTGACTTCGCTAGGCCGGGAGCAGAGCGCAATATGGTTGCACGACGCGAACAGCGAGCGCCTCTTGACGACCGAGAGCTATGCATTCTCGCCGTGGCTTTCGGCCGATGCGCATCGGGTTTATTTTTTGTCCGCCCGAAGTTCCACCGAGCCTTCGGCGCTGTGGCGCCTGGACGCCGCGTCGGGGCGCAAGGAATCGCTGCTCGCCGGATTTGCAATCAACAGCTACGACATTTCGTTCGACGAACAGCAGGTGGTCTTTACGACACAGCGCGATGGCGCCTGGCAGATCTGGACCGCGCCGCTCGATCGGCATGCGCCGCCGAAGTTGTTGATCAGCGGCGGGGATGAGGTGGCATTCGACGGCGCTGGGCACGTGTTCTTCCGAAGCCTCGGCGCACATGCCAATTATTTGCATCGAATGAATTCGGACGGCAGTACAAACGTCCGGGTGTTGCCGACGCCGATCGTTGAATTCCACGCGGTGGCGCCGGCCGGCAATTGGGTGACTGTCGATCTACCGGTCGACGGCGGTATCGCAGGCGCCTGGCTGGTGCCCGTTGGCGGCGGCGCGCCGAGCTTGATTCGCAAGGGCTGGTGGCCTTCGCATTGGTCGCGAGATGGCAAGGCGCTGTACGTCGAAGTTGGTACCGGTGAAAATTCCCAGCGGCACGGACGAACGGCCGTGTGGCCCATCGGGGCCGACGGCCTGCCGATACAAGCCGCAGCCGAAATTCCCTCCGACGCCACGCTGATACCACATGCGCAGCTCGATCTATCAGTGGCATCCGATCCATCGGTATACGCGTTCGTGAAGGGCGAAGCGCGCCGGAATATTTATCGCATTCCCCTGCACGAGTGAGGCGGTGGCCATGGCGTTGGCGGCGATTGTACGACCGCCTCACACAGCGCCGTTGTCTTCAATTCTAAAAATCTGCGACCTGTCGCTCACATACGACAGTGCCCAGTTGCACAATTGTGTTGCAAAATCCGCGCATGACGATTTGCAAGGCAAAGTACGCATTACTGCTTGCCGCTGTCTGCATGAGCGCGTTGTGGTCGGGATCGGCGCGCGCCGCTCTCGGCAGCGACGCGGCCAGTGTGTCGGTCGACGGCGCCAGCATGCACGGCGACGTTCAATCCGAAATCCGCGAGCGGTATCAGGTTCTCAAGATCAGCACCGCTGCCGGTATAAGCGTTCGCGAGTACCTCAATAAAGACGGGATCGTGTTTGCCGTGAGCTGGAACGGTCCGGTGCCGCCGGATTTACAGCGCCTGCTCGGCGAGCACTTTACGACCTACGCCGCGGCCCTGGCGGCGGTTGATCATCCTGGGGTTCGCCGCTCGTTGCGGGTGGAGTCGTCCGGTCTGATCTTGGAACTGGGAGGGCATCTTCGAGCCTATGCCGGCCGCGCCTATCTTGCCGCCCTGATTCCGGGCGGGATACCGGCGGCTGAGTTTCTCTAGTGTCCCGCTAGGAATCATCGATGCGCGTCACTCAGATCTTGGTTTTGCTTGCGACGACCCTGCTCAGCGCCTGTATCGGCGGCAGCGGCACGACGGCGGCGACCAACAATACCGTTCCGGCGACGCCGAACTCCCTGACCGTGAGCGTCGATTCCGGGCCGGCCGCCGCGACCGGCGCAATCAATCATGCCTATGTAACCGTCAAGATCTGTACGGCCGGCAGCAAGACGCAATGCGCCAGCATTGATCATGTGCTGCTCGATACCGGCTCGTGGGGATTGCGGCTGGTCGGCTCCGTGCTCGCAGCCAGCGGCGTCGCGCTCAGCGGCGAAACCGACGCGCAGGGCCTCGCGATCGAAGAATGCGTGACTTTCGGCGGCGGGCAGACCTGGGGACCGGTGGCATTTGCGGATGTCTCGCTTGCCGGAGAAAGCGCCGCCAAGCTGCCGGTACAGATCATGGACGACGCCGGCACCAGCGCCCCGCCGCCTGCGGCCTGCGGCGCCGGCGGCACGCTGATCAACGGCGTCTCCGGATTCGATGCCAATGGCGTGCTGGGAGTCGGAGTGTTCGCCCAGGACTGCGGAGCGGCATGCGTCAACGCTGCTGCACCGCTGCCGATCTACTACGGCTGCACCGCCGCCGGGGTGTGCACGGCCGAGAATGCCGCGCTCAGCGCTCAAGTCACCAACCCGGTGGCCATGTTTGCCGCGGACAACAACGGCATCATCGTCAGCCTGCCGAACCTGGTAAACGCCAACGGCGATGCGAGCGTTCAAGGCGAGCTGATCTTCGGCATCGCCACGCAAGTTGACAATGCGCTGCCGGCGACGGGATTGACGGTGCTTGGCGCAAACGCCAGCGGAGATTTCACCGCGACATATACAATCAACGGCGTTGCGACCGCGCTGCCGGCACTGATCGACTCGGGAATCGACTCTTACGCCTTCAATGACCCCACCATCGCGGTGTGCGCCACGGGCGCGTTCATCGGATACTACTGCCCGGTGGCTGCGCCTCAGGCTGCATTCGCGGTCAATAGCGGCGTCGGCGTCAACAATGCCACCAACACGGTGGACTTCGCGATTGCCGATCCGAATACTTTCGTCGCCAACGCGGCGGCGTTCATTGATCTTGCGGGCGGCGGTGGTTCGACCACGTTTACCTGGGGCATGCCGTTTTTTTATGGCCGCAAGATTTACATCGGCATCGATCAGCGCGTAGCGGCTACCTACACCGGTCCTTACTACGCTTATTGATCGCGGCCCGCGGCGGCGCTAACCTTTGCCGCCCAATTCCTTGGCGATGGCCGCAAAGCCGCGGCCCGCGGCGACATCGCCGGCCGAAACGCCCGCACCATTGCGCAGCCCCTTGTTCGCGCCTGCGGTCAACAGCAGATGACAGATCGCCGCGTAGCCGCCGCGGCTGGCCGCGATCAATGCCGTGTCGCCAGCCTTGTTCTGCGTGTCGAGGTCCGGCGAACGGGTCAGCAGCGCCTGCACCACCTCGACATGCCCAATCGCCGCGGCGATTAACAGCGGCGTGTCGCCGCCGGCGCTGCGGCGGCTGGTTCGCGCATCAGACACCAGCAGCGCAGCAACCACCGCGGCATCTGCCTGCGCCGCGGCGGCGTGCAGTACCGTGACACCCTGATCGTCGGCCGGCTCCTGACTCGCGCCCGCCGCCAGCAACGCGATCAGCGTGTCGCGCGAGCCGTAGGCGGCCGCATACCAAAGCGCGGTGCGCCGAGCATGGTCTTGGGCGTCGAGCCGTGCATGATGCGCGAGCAGTGCTTGAACCAGCGGCAGCCGGCCGCCGACGGCTGCCAGCATCAGCGGCGTATGTCCTTGCGCGTCGGTCGACTCTGGGTCGGCGCCAGCCGCGAGCAATACTTGCGCAACATCCGAATTCTTCGTGCGTACCGCCTCGAGCAGCGGCGCCTGTTCGCTCGGCGCATGCGCATCGGCCTTGATCCCGGCTTTGAGCAACGCACGTACCACCTCGAGATCGTTTCTGGTTGCGGCAAGCCACAAGGTGCTGTGCCCTGAGTGCCCGGTGGCTGCGGGATCCGCGCCGTGTGCCAGCAATAGAGGCAGTGTGTCCAGTGCATGCGCATCGGCGGCCACCTGCAGCAGCGGATCGCCCTGCGGCAGCTTGAGATTGGCACTGGCTCCGGCACTCAGCAATTGCTGCACGCCGGCCGTGTCGTTGCGCGCCACGGCGAGCGCCAGCGGCGGCCAGCCGCGATAGATGTCACCCGGATGCGCCGCGTCGAATTTTCCGCTATGGCGCGATTCGACCGCGACCACATCGGCACGCACTCCCAGTGAGCGCAGCTCGGCAGCGGCCGCATCGGCGCCGACGGCAAGCGCGGCGTCAAGCGCGTTGTAGCCGCGGCGGTCACGCGCTTCCAGGCTCGCGTCGGCGCGATGCAGCGCGTCGATGTTCGCGCCTCGATCGGCACGCGCTGCATAGAAAAGTGCGGTGCGCCGCTCCGCATCCGGTACCTGCGGATCGGCGCCATGCTGCAATAGAAGATCCAGCATGGCCGCATCGGGCCGTTCGGCCGCGAGCATCAGCGCCGTGGTGCCGACTTGATCCGCAGCGCGCAGGTCCGCGCCCAAGTCCAGCAGCGCCGCGGCGGCAGCGACCGCACCTGCGGCTGCGGCATAGGACAAGGGACCGCGGCCAAACTCATCCCGTACGGCGGCGCCGGCTTTCCCGAGGCGCCGCAGTTCGGCGGCGTCATTGTTGCGCGCGCAATCGAGCACCCATGCGGTCAGCAGCGCCGGATCCGAGGCACCCACGGTCTCGTGATCGAGCAAGGGTCGGCCCGATTTCAGCACCTCGGCGGCGCGCACGTAGCCCTGCTTGGCGGATCGCTCCAGCCAGCGTTGAGCCGCGTCGGGGGGCGCACTGGGATCGCGTGCGAGTTCCGCGGCCATCACGAACGCAGCCGCGCCCTGACCATGCTCGGCCGCCGACTTGAGGAACGCGCGCCCGTGTACCGGGTCGGCCGCGACACCGACGCCATTCAAGTAAATGAGCCCGAGCAAGTATTCAGCGTCGATGTTGCCTGTCCCGGCGGCGGCGTTCAGCAACTCGATCGCTTTGTTGAACTGCAAGGTGCGCAGAGCCGCGCGTGCCGGCTCCAATGGATCCGCGGGCCTGGTCGGCCGTGCGGCTGCGCCGGCGACGGTAACGCTGCACACGCAGCACAGCGCGGCGAGCGTGAGGCGAGGAGCGCGGTGCCCGCCCTTCATGCGGTTCCGTACTTGGTTTCGACCTCGATCCCGATCGAGCGCAGGAAATCATTCGGCAGAATGCCGCCGGCGCTCACGATCACCGCATCATTGTTCATCTTCATGTCCTTGGCGGCCTGCTTCAAGAGTACTTCGTTCGAACGGATTTCCCGGACTTGGGAATTCAGCAGCACGTTGAGCCGGCCCTTGGCCCTGGCTTCTTCGACGCGCTGGCGATTGCGCTGCTTGGCGCGCTGGAAAGCTTCACCGCGGTACGATAACACCACGGACGTGTCGCCGAGTTCGGCTATGCTGGCCGCCGCCTCGAGCGCACTATCGCCGCCGCCGACGACGATGACCTTCCGGCCCCGGTATTGTTCGGGATCGATCAGCCGATATACGACCTTCGACAGCTCTTCACCCGGCACCCCGAGCTTGCGCGGCGTGCCGCGCCGGCCGATGGCCAGCAACACGGCCGCGGCGATGTAGTGCTTACCGCCGGCGCTCACATGAAAGACGCCGTTTTTGTTGTCGATGCTTTCCACGCGTTCTTGATAGCGGATTTTCAGTCCATTGGCTTTGCAGGCATCGGTCCAGAATTTGAGCAGGGTTTCCTTGGAGGTGTTGCGAAACTGCACCTTGCCGACGATGGGCAGTTCCACGGGCGCGGTCATCACCAACTTGCCGCGTGGATACTGGAACACGGCGCCGCCCAGGGAGTCCTGCTCGATGGTCTGGTAGTTGAGCCCCATTTTCTTGGCGGCCAGCGACGCGGCCAGACCCGCCGGTCCTGCGCCGACGATCAACACATCGAGGGCGCCGGTGCGCTTCACGCCGGCCTTGGCGATCGATTCGAGCGCCTGTTGTCCCTGCATCAGCGCGTTCTTGATGAGACCCATGCCGCCAAGTTCGCCAGCCACGTAAATTCCCGGCACGTTGGATTCGAAATTCGGCTTGAGCACCGGGATGTCCAGGCCGCGCCGCTCGGTGCCGAATACCAGCGTGATCGCATCGAACGGGCAAACCACTTTGCATGCGCCATGGCCGATGCAATCGGTTGGACCCACGAGCACCGCCTTGCCATTGATCAGGCCCAGCACCTCGTGATGCGGCTGCTCCGGACAGGCTTTGACGCATGCGCCGCAGCCCAGGCATTTGGCGGGATCGATGAGCGGATGCAACGAGGCCGGTTCGGTCATGCCGGAGGCGATGGATTCCTCGTACGCGCGCTTGGTGCGCGCATGCATCCTCCTCTGCCGCCACAGATAGATTGCGAGGGTAGCCAACAGCGGCAGCCCGTAAAGAGCGAGAGACCAAAAAAGATCCATGCGGTTCGAGCTCAGCGAGTGACCGACGTAGGCCGCGTTAGCCTAGGTACCAGGACAACAAGATTCTGTGAGTTTCGTCACTTTTTGCAGACAGCGAAAGTGTCGCGAATCGCGCACATTGGATGGGCGCAATCCCGCAAGATTACAATGCTTAACAGTTCTTTGCAGGGCAAAGAGCGGGATGATTCACGGCCAGGTTATGTCGCCCGCGCAGCCGGGTCTTCGGCATTTCTTGTTAAGAACAAGGAGAAATTGCGTTGGCATTTTTTTGGTTCCTGACCGGCATGCTGGCCACGCTCGGCGCGCTCATTTTGATTTTGCCATGGGTGCGCAGAATTCCGCGCTTCGGTCCGCTGCCGTCGGCGTCCTGGCAGGTGGCGATAAGCGCCTGCGTCGTCGCGGCCATCTGCTTGGCGATGTACCAATGGCTCTGGCACCCGGAGCAGTCGCGTGCGCGCACGCCCGCGGCAGCCAATGGTTTCCGAGAAGCGCTGGGCGCCTTCAACAACAATGCGGCAAGCGCGGCGAATCCGGCGACGCAAAGCGGCGCCGGCCCGATGAGCAGCGCCATCACGGCGCTGGAATCGCGTCTCGCCAAGGGCGGCGGCAGCGCCGACGACTGGGAGCTTCTCGCGAAATCGTTTGAATTCTTGGGCCGCCCGGACGAGGCCGCGCAAGCGCGCGCACACAAGCTGCCGCCCTTGCCGGCGAATGACGGGGACGCGAGCCCCAACACCGCCGCCATGGCGCCGCCGGTGGCGCCGACCTTGTCGGCGGAGTCGCTGCGGCTCCTGACCAAGGCAGGCAGCGCGAGACAGAACAAACAAATGAAGCAAGCCGCAACGATCTATGCGCAGCTCGCGGCGCGCGGCCAGATGAATGCGGACAGCTGGGCCGACTATGCGGATGCCGCGGCTTCCGCGCAGGGCGGCAAGCTTTCCGGCGAGCCGGAAACCTATATTGCGAGGTCGCTGGCACTCAATCCGCAACATCCCAAGGCGCTGTGGCTCAAGGCGAGCGCCGATCAAGAAGCCGGACGATATGCCGCGGCCGTGACCGTTTGGCAGCAGCTGCAGGCGGTGCTGCCCGCGGATACAGCCGATGCGAAAATCGTGGCTGCCAATTTACAGCAGGACATGAAGCTTGCGGGAGACGCCGCCGGCGCGGCGCCGAACAGGATTGGTTCCGGGTCCGCCAGCGCAGTGAGCGGCGAAGTTTCGCTGGCGCCATCCTTGAGTGCGAAGGCCGCCGCGGGAGCCACGCTGTTCATCGTCGCCAAATCCGTCGACTCTCCCGGCGCACCGGTGGCGGTGCTGCGCGCCAAAGTGGGCGCTTGGCCGCTGAAATTTACGCTCGATGATTCCCAGTCGATGCTTCCTGGCCGCAACCTTTCCAGCGCCGGGCGCGTGACGATAGAGGCACGGATTTCCCAGAGCGGCCAGCCGCTGCCGGCTGCCGGCGATCTGCAGGGCACGACCGGCCCCATCAATCCCGCGGATCATCAGCCGCTGAAAGTCTTGATCGACCGCGAGATCACGTGAACGCCGCCGCCGCCGATCTGCCGATTAGCAAAGGCCCGCGACTGCACTGGCCGCTGGTGTGGAGCGTGGTGGTGGCGGCAGTGATCGCGTGGGGCAGTCACGCCCACCTCGAGCGCTACATCACGCCGCAGCGCGGACTCGGGTATTGGCTCGGGATCATCGGCGGCTCGATGATGCTGCTGCTCCTGGTGTATTCGGCGCGCAAACGCTACGCGTGGCTGCGCTGGCTTGGCGCAATCCCGACCTGGTTCCAGTTCCACATGATGCTCGGCGTCGTCGGTCCGGTGCTGGTGCTGTTCCACGCCAATTTCAGCCTCGGCGCCACCAACAGCAATGTTGCGCTTTTCTCCATGCTCATTGTGGCCGGCAGCGGCGTGGTCGGCCGCTACATCTATACCCGGCTGCACGCGCAGATGGACGGCCATGTGGACACGCTGGAGCAGCTCAAGGCGGTCGGCGAACGCCTGCGCACGCAGACCACGTCGATCTCATTCCTGCCGGGACTGCTGCAGGCGATCGAGACGGTGGAGCGCCGGTATATCGAAGCGCCGAGGAATCCCATTGGCCGCTTTCTGCATCTGTTCACCGGCAGCGCACGCTTGGCCACGGCGCGTTGGCGGGTGCGCCGCGAGATCAAGGAAGCAGTTCTCAAGGCCACCCGGCACGATCGTGTGATCCGCGCGAATGCGCCGCGCATTGCGCAAGTTGCGCGCCGCTATGCCGACCGCCGCCTGGAGGCGGGTCGCCGCATGACCGAATATCAGCTGTACGCGCAATTGTTTTCGCTGTGGCACGTGCTGCACATTCCGCTGTTCTTCATCTTGCTGATCGCGGGGATCGTCCACGTGATTGCCATCAACGTGTATTGATTCTTTAGGTCATGCGTGAACACGGAAGTCCTAAATTGGCCTGCGGAGTTGCATGGATGACGGTCATGTCATTTATTG
>DATMRC010000106.1:0-29119 GCA_035567075.1 Steroidobacteraceae bacterium | reverse complement strand
CAGCCGATGACGGCGGCCACTAAATTTCGCATAGCCTCCAACAGCAAGCTGTTTACCGCCATTGCCATCATGCAGCTTCGCGAGGAAGGCAAGCTGCGCCTGGACGATCCGGTGGTGAAGTATCTGCCTTGGTTCAAGGCCAAACCCGCCGGGGACGATGATGGTCCAATCACCATTGAGCAGCTGTTGTCGCACAGCTCGGGCCTGCAGCGCGAGGCGGGAGATCACTGGGTGTCTTTTGATTTCCCGACGGCCGAGCAACTGCAGCGCCTGTATGCCGACCGGCAGGCGGCGTTTCCGCCATCGGTGCGTTGGAAATATTCCAATCTCGCTTACGCCGTGGCCGGACTGATCGTCGAGAAAGTGAGCGGCAAGAAATGGGCCGACTATGTGGATGAAAACATTTTCAAGCCGTTGGGTATGGCGGATTCCAGCGTCGATAAGAATGTTCCGGGGCTGGCGGTCCCCTACGGCCGGCGCATGCCGGATGGCTCGCGCGAAGTGCTGCCCTTTGTCGACGCGCGCGGCATGGCGGCGGCCACGGGAGTCACCTCGGATGTCGAGGACCTGGCGAAGTTCTTGTCCGCGCAGTTCCGCCGCGGCCCGCGCGGCGGGGCGCAAATCGTCAGCAGCGGCTCGTGGCGCGAGATGCTGCGCGTGCGGTCCGTGGAGGAAAACTGGACCTCTGGAACGGGTCTTGGATTCGACGTGGAGCGCGTCAAGGATAAGACCTACATCGGACACGGCGGCGGCTATCCCGGCAATACCACCCAGACGCTGATTCGGCTCGAGGACAAGGTAGGCGTCATCGTCCTTACCAACACCAACGACTCCAATCCCGGCGACATCGCACAGATACTGATGAACACGGTGGGCCAGGCGGTCGCCAAGGCCGCCACCAAGCCGAGCCCGGTGGCCTGGGACTCCGCGTGGGAGCGCTTCGCCGGGCTGTACCGCGGTCGCAACGGCGACCTTGCGGTGGTGCTGCTCAACAAGAAGCTGGTTATCATCAGGCCCAACGCGCCAACTCTCGAGAATATCGTCACCCTGGAGCCGCTGGGGCAGGGGCGCTTCCGCTTCGTTGCGCCCACCGGTGGCGGAGTGGTGGGCGAGGTGGTGCGATTCGCCGAGCCGAGCGGCCGGCCCATGCGCATGTATACAGGCGACTCCTGGATCGATCGCGTGGGCACGCCATGAGAAATAGCTTTTTCTACGCGCTCAAGGCGGACCGCAGCCCCAGATAATGCAAAATTCCCTGCGCCGCTTCGCGGCCCTCGAATACCGCGGTCACCACCAAATCCGAGCCGCGCACCATATCGCCGCCGGCAAACACCTTGGGGTTGGTGGTCTGGAATCGGTACCGCGGCGCCGCCGACACCCGCACGCGGCCATTGCCGTGCAGCCCGATGTTCTGGCGCTCAAACCAATCCGGCGGACTCGGTAGAAAGCCAAAGGCGATGATCACCGCGTCGGCCGCGATGGTCTCCTCGGTTCCTGGAACCGGTTCCGGCACGCGGCGGCCGCGCCGATCCGGCGGTCCCAATCGCGTCTCGACCAATTTCACGCCCTGTACCCGATCGGAGCCGACGATTTCGATGGGCTGCCGATTGAACAGAAACGTGACGCCCTCTTCCTTGCTGTTCTTATAGTCGCGCCGCGAACCGGGCATATTGTCCTCATCGCGCCGGTAGGTGCAGGTGACGCTCACCGCGCCCTGGCGCACGGCGGTTCGGTTGCAATCCATCGCCGTGTCGCCGCCGCCCAAGACCACCACATTCTTTTCCTTCATATCGATGTATTCGGCGGCATCCTTCTCAAGCTCCAGCTCGCGATTGATATTGGAGATGAGAAAGGGGAGCGCCTCGTGCACGCCGGGCAGATCTTCGCCGCCGAAGCCGCCTTTGACGTAGGTGTAGGTGCCCATGCCGAGAAACACGGCGTCGAAACCTGCGATCAATTCCTCGAAGGCGATGTCGCGGCCGACATCGACGTTCAAGCGAAATTCCACGCCCATTTCCTGCAGGATTTCGCGGCGCTTCTCCACGACATCCTTTTCGAGCTTGAACGGCGGAATCCCGAAAGTCAGAAGACCGCCGATCTTTGCATAGCGATCGAACACCACCGGCGTCACGCCGTTGCGCACCAGGATGTCGGCGCAGGCCAAACCCGCGGGACCTGCGCCCACCACCGCCACGCGCTTGGGGGTGCGGATCACGTGCGACATATCCGGCTTCCAGCCCTGCTTGAGGGCCTCGTCCGTGATGTATTTTTCGATGGCGCCGATGCTCACTGCGCCAAGCCCGTCATTCAACGTGCACGCCCCCTCGCACAGCCGATCCTGCGGGCAAATGCGGCCGCACATTTCCGGCAGCGAGTTGGTCTGGTGCGACAGCTCCGCCGCCTCGAACAGCTTGCCGTCGTTGATCAGCGCCAGCCAGTTCGGAATGTAATTGTGGACCGGACATTTCCACTCGCAGAAGGGATTGCCGCAGGAGATGCAGCGGCCCGCCTGCTGCGCCGCCGATTCAGCGCTGTACTGCGAGTAAATCTCGCGAAATTCCGTGGTGCGCACCTCCAGGGCAAGCTTGTCGGGTTCCTTGCGCGGAATATCGAGAAATTGCAGGTGTTTGTCGGCCATGAGGGTCTGACTTCAGGCCGCGCGGCGCAAGTTTTCAAGCAGCGAATCGATGGCCGAGGCCTTGGGCTTGACCACCCAGAACCTGCCGATGTAGCTGCGAAAATCGTTGAGCAGCTGCGCGCCCCAGACGCTGCCCGTGGCATCTACATGCTGCTCGATCAAGCCGCGCAGATGCTGCACATGGGTCCCCATGCCTTCGGGCGACACGCGATGAATGTCGATCAGATCGTGGTTGTAGCGGTCGACGAAATCCCGCTCCATGTCGAGCACGTAGGCGAAGCCGCCGGTGAAGCCGGCGCCAAAGTTCACACCGGTGGTCCCGAGCACGCACACCACGCCGCCCGTCATGTACTCGCAGCAATGATCGCCGGTGCCTTCCACCACGGCCAGTGCGCCGGAATTGCGCACGGCAAATCTCTCCCCCGCGCGGCCCGCGGCATACAGCTCGCCGCCGGTGGCCCCATACAGACAGGTATTTCCCATGATGATCGTGTCGCGCGCGATGAAGCTCGAATTCACGTGCGGTTTGAGCACGATCTTGCCCCCCGCCATCCCCTTGCCGACGTAGTCATTGGCTTCGCCTTCGAGGTGCAGATGCAGCCCGCCCGCATTCCAGACCCCGAAGCTCTGTCCGGCGGACCCTTTGAGATTCACGATCAACGGCGCCGCGCTCATGCCGGTGCTGCCCCAGCGCTTGGCGATTTCCCCGGAAAGACGCGCGCCGATGGAGCGATGAAAATTGCTGATCTGATAGGCGAATTCACCGCCTGATTTGCGGTCGATCGCGCCGCGCATGTCGCGCAGCATTTGCTCCCCGAGCACGCCTTTGTCGAACGGTTCGTTCTTGGGGTCGATGCAGTATTGCGGCTTCGCCGACAGCAGCGCGGAGTTGGCCAGCAGCGGCGACAAATCGAGCTTGCGCTGCTTCGGCGTCTCGCCGGGCAGGATCTCCAGAAGTTCCGTGTGTCCGATCAGGTCGGCGATGTTGCTCACGCCCAAGGCAGCCATGATTTCCCGGCATTCCTGCGCCACGAACTTGAAATAGTTGACCACCATCTCGGGCAGGCCGATGAAATACTTGCTGCGCAGTACATTGTGCTGGGTGGCGACACCCGTGGCGCAGTTGTTCAAATGACAGATGCGCAGGTATTTGCACCCTAAGGCGACGATCGGCGCCGTACCGAAGCCGAAGCTCTCCGCGCCGATCAGCGCCGCCTTGATGACGTCGAGCCCGGTCTTCAATCCGCCATCGGTCTGCAGGCGGACCCGGTGGCGCAATTCGTTGGCGCGCAGAGTCTGATGGGTTTCGGCAAGACCCAGCTCCCAGGGCGTGCCAGCGTACTTGATCGAGGACAGGGGGCTGGCGCCGGTGCCGCCATCGTAGCCGCTGATCGTGATCAAATCCGCGTACGCCTTGGCGACTCCGGCCGCGACCGTGCCCACGCCGGGCTCGGCCACCAGTTTGACCGACACCAGCGCGCTCGGATTGACCTGCTTCAAGTCAAAGATCAGCTGCGCCAGATCTTCGATGGAGTAGATGTCGTGATGCGGCGGCGGCGAGATCAAGCCCACGCCGGGCCGCGCAAATCGCAAGCGCGCGATCATGTCGTTGACCTTGTGGCCGGGCAGCTGCCCGCCCTCTCCGGGCTTTGCACCCTGCGCAATCTTGATCTGCAGCACTTCCGCATTGATCAGGTATTCCGGTGTCACCCCAAATCGGCCGGAGGCCACCTGCTTGATCTTGGAATTCTTCTCGGTGCCGTAGCGCACCGGATCCTCGCCGCCTTCGCCGGAATTGGAGCGCGCGCCCAGGCGGTTCATGGCGATCGCCAGGGCTTCGTGCGCCTCGGGAGACAGTGCGCCCAGGGACATCCCGGCACTGTCGAAGCGCGCGATGATGCTCGAGATCGGTTCAACGTCTTCGATGGAAATGGGCGCGGCGTTGGCTTTGAGCTTGAGCAGATCGCGAATGCACGACACCGGCCGCTCGTTGACCAATGCCGCGAATTGCCGGTACTGCTCGTAGTCGCCGGTCATGACCGCCGCTTGCAGCGTCGCCACCACGTCCGGGTTGTACATGTGATATTCGCCGTCGTGCATGTACTTGAGCAGTCCGCCCTGCTCGACAGGCACGCTTAGGTCCCAGGCGCGCTTGGCAAGGTACTGCGAATCGGCTTTAAGATCATCGAAGTCCGCGCCTTGGATGCGGCTTTCCGATCCTTCGAAGCAGAGAGCGACCACCTCGTCGCCCAATCCGACGATCTCGAACAGCTGCGCGCTGCGGTAGCTGGCGATGGTGGAGATGCCCATCTTGGACATGATTTTGAACAAGCCCTTGCGGATACCGCGCCGATAGCTGCGGCCGAGTTCCTGGCGCGCCGCGGCTTCCATCTTGAGCGCGCCCTTGCGCATCAGATCGAAAAGGGTTTGGTAGGCAAGATAGGGATACACGGCGGTAGCGCCGTAGCCGATCAAGCAGGCGAAATGATGCGCATCCCGCGCCGTGCCTGTTTCCACCAGGATGTTGCACTTGCAGCGCAGCCCCGTGGCGATCAGGCGGTGATGTACCGCGCCGGTGGCGAGCAGGGCGTGCAGGGGCAATTTGCCTTCCACCAAGTAGCGATCCGACAACAGCAGCACGATTTTGCCGTTGCGCACCGCGGCTTCGGCCTGATCGCAGATCTGAAGCAGAGCCGTCTTGAGATCCAGATGCTCGTCGTATTGCAGATCGATGAATTCGTTCGGCACTCCGGAATCGGCCAGCGCCACGATTTGCCGCAGCTTGCGCTGCGAGAGCACCGGCGAGCTTAGGACGATTTGTTCGGCATGGTGCTGTCCCGGCACGAAGATGTTGGCTTCCCGGCCGATCTGGGTCTGCAGCGACATCACGATGCTCTCGCGCAGGCTGTCGATCGGCGGATTCGTGACCTGGGCGAATTGCTGGCGGAAATAATCAAACAAGGAGCGCGCCTTTCGCGACAACACGGGCATCGGCGTGTCATCGCCCATCGAGCCCACGGCCTCGCTTTCGTCCTCGGCGAGAACCCGGATGATCTCGTCGCGCTCTTCGGCCGAGACGTTGTACATCTTTTGGTACAGCGCCAGCGTGTCGCGATCGAAAGGCTCGGCGGCAAGCCTGGGATCGATGAGATCGGTCTGCAGATAGCGCACGCCCTTCTTCAGCCACGCCTTGTACGGGTGACGGCTTTTCAAGAGCTCGTCGACGCGCTGGGTGTTGAGCAGCTCGGCGGTCTGCAAATCCAGCGCCAGCATCTCGCCCGGTCCGAGCTTGCCCTTCTCGACCACCTCTTCCGGCGCGTAATCCCACACGCCCGCTTCCGAGGCAATCGTGATATGCCGATTCTTCGTGATCACCCAACGCGCCGGGCGCAGCCCGTTGCGATCCAAGGTGCATAGCGCGTAGCGGCCGTCGGTGAGTACGATGCCGGCCGGACCGTCCCAGGGCTCCATGTGCGTGGCGTAGTACTCGTAAAATGCCTTCAGGTCCGGGTCGATCATATCGACCGACTGCCACGCCGGCGGTATCAGCAGGCGCATCGCATGCATGGGGTCGAGGCCGCCGGCCAGCAGCACTTCCAGCATGTTGTCCAAGGATTGCGAGTCCGACCCGGTGAGCGACACCAGCGGCAGAATGTCGGTGAGGTCCGGCAGCAACGGCGAATGAAACAAGGGGCCCCGCGCCACCGCCCAACTGCGGTTGCCTTGCACCGTATTGATCTCGCCGTTGTGCGCAAGATAGCGGTACGGGTGCGCCAGGCGCCATTGCGGCAGGGTATTGGTGGAAAAGCGCTGATGGAAAACCACCACCGAGGCTTCCATCCTGGGGTCCTTGAGATCCGGATAGAACTGCACCAGGAACTGCGGCATCACCATGCCTTTGTAGACGATGGTGCTCGAGGACAGCGACGGGATGTAGAAGACCGGGTCCTGTGCGTCCAATATCTTTTCCGCGCGCCTTCTCGCCAGGAACAGTTTGCGGTTGAAGGTGGCTTCGTCAAGATCGCTGCCCGCATTCACGAACACCTGCTCGATGATCGGCAGGGTCTTCAGCGCTTCCGAACCGCATGCTTCTGGATCTGTGGGGATCTCGCGAAACCCGGCGAGGCTGAGTTTCTCTACTTTAAGTTGCTCGGTAAGAATTCTTCGCGCTTCGCCGGCCTGCGCCGCATCGCGGCTCAGGAACACGAGGCCCGCGGCAAACAGCGGCGCCAAGGTAAAGCCCGCTTCTTGAGCCACAGCCTTCAAGAAGGCCGTGGGCTGCTTGATGAGCAATCCGCAGCCATCCCCGGTCTTGCCGTCGGTGGCGATGGCGCCGCGATGGGTAAGCCGATTCAACGAACTGATGGCGGTCTGCAATACCCAATGGCTGGCCTTGTCGTCGAGGCTGGCGATGAGGCCGAAGCCGCAGGAATCCTTCTCATAGCGCGCCGCGCACAGGCCCCAATCGCCCACGCGCGGATCGGCGCCTTGAAGGCTGGTGTTGAAAGCTGCGGTGTGTGGAATCGACATATCTTGCGCCCAAAGAAGCCCAAGGCCCCGCCCATAGGAGCGCAGGACCTTTCAAAACAATGACTTAATTCGGTTCCAGGCGCTCGAAGTCAAGCGCCCCAGGTGGGGCAACGCGGTGTCGCCTAAGTATGGAACTCATAATACCGAGGAAGTACTGATCGTCAATCGCTTGTGATCGAGCGCTTCACCCGGCGATGTAGCGTTCCAGCTGCTGGATGTGTTCCGTCTGATCCTGGATCACGGCCTTGACCAAGTCACCGATGGACAGCATGCCGACCACCCGGCCGGCCTTCATCACCGGCAGGTGCCTGAAACGACCCTCCGTCATCAGCTGCATGCAGTGATGCACGGTGTCCTCGGGCGTGACGCTGATCGCCGGCGAAGTCATGATGTCGCTCACCGGCGTGTCATGCGAGGAGCGGTTTTTGAGGATCACCTTGCGGGCATAATCGCGCTCCGAGATGATTCCAAGCAGCGTGCCCTCGTTCATCACCAGCAGCGCGCCCACATAGCGCGTCGCCATGATTTCAATGGCGCGCAGCACGGACTCATGCGGCGCGACGGAGAAAATTTGGTTGCCCTTGAGCATGAGCAATTGACTCACGGTCTGCATAAACCCCCCGAATTGCCTGATCGGACCACCAGCCCTTTGCAATGACTATACTCGCGCCTTTCGCTGGGACAAGTGGCCATAAAACCATGCCCGATCCGGATCCAACACCGCCCGTTGCTGCGGTCAGACCCCATGCCGTGACCTCGCCGTTTGGGGTGCGGAACGACCCCTATTACTGGCTGCGCGACGATGAACGCGCGGACCCGGAAGTCCTGGCCTATCTGAAGGAGGAAAATGCCTATCGCGAACGCAGCATGGCGCGCGCCAAGCCGCTCGAGGACGCGCTGTACGAGGAGATCATCGCGCGCCTCAAGCAGGACGACTCGAGCGTGCCGTATCGCAAGAACGGGTTCTGGTACCACACCCGCTTCGAACCCGGAAAGGAACACCCGATATACGCGCGGCGCAGAACCTCGCTCGATGCGCCCGAGGAGATCATGCTCGACGTCAACAGCCTCGCCGCGGGACATGACTACTACCGCATAGGTGCGATCGAAGTCTCGCCGAATGGTCAATGGCTGGCCTTCTGCGAGGATACCGTCGGCCGGCGCCAGTTCACGCTGCGCTTCAAGAATCTAGGCAGCGGCGAAATTCAATCGGCCGCCATTGCCGACGTCGAACCTGACCTGGCGTGGGCCGCCGACAACCGCACCGTGCTCTATGTCGAGAAGGATCCGGAGACGCTGCTCGGTCTGTACGTCAAGAAACATGTGCTGGGCGAGGATCCTGCGGACGATGTCCTGGTGTTCGAGCAGACGGATTTGAAGTTCTACACGGGCGTGTCCAAATCCAAATCGGATGCATATGTTTTCATCCGCATGGAAAGCACCCTGTCCTCGGAGTGGCGCTATGCGCATGCCGAAGATCCGGAGCTCAAATTCGAGATTTTTCTTGCGCACGAACCCGATCATGAATACGACATCGAGCATCTCGGCGATTCCTTCATCGTCAGAACCAACCTAAGTGCGCGAAATTTCCGGCTGGCGCGAGCGGCGATCGGCGCGCACACCAACCCCGCCGCATGGCTCGATGTGGTGGCGCATCGCGACGATACTTACATCGAGGATTTCGACGTATTCGACGGATTCCTGGCGCTCGCGGTCCGCAGCGGCGGGCTGCGCAAGATCTGCATTCACATGCTTGGGCTGGACTCCGAGTTCTTCATCGCGAGCGATGAGGCTGCCTACAGCAATGCGCTTTCCGTGAATCCGGTGCTCGACACCGAGATCGTGCGCTACGCCTACTCATCGCTCACCACGCCGACCACGATATACGATTACAACGTTCGCACCCGGCAGCAGATTCTGCTGAAGCGCGATCCGGTGCTGGGCAGTTTTGATCCCGGCGACTACGTCACTGAATTTCTGTCCGCGCCGGCGCGCGACGGCGCGCAAGTCCCCGTGTCCTTGGTCTATCGCAAGGGCGTCAAGCGCGACGGCTCGGCGCCGCTGCTGCAATACGGCTACGGCTCCTACGGCTTGTCGATGGACCCAAGCTTCGCGCCGGCCCGCTTGAGTCTCATTGACCGGGGCGTGGTGTACGCGATTGCCCATGTGCGCGGCGGCGAGGAGCTGGGCCGCGCTTGGTACGACGACGGGCGGCTGCTGCACAAGAGAAATTCATTCAACGACTTTCTGGATGTCACACACATGCTGGTGGCGCGTGGGGTTGCGGCGAAGGACAAGGTGTTTGCGATGGGCGGCAGCGCCGGCGGCATGCTGATGGCGGCCGTCGCCAACATGAGTCCTGAGGATTACCGCGGCATCGTGGCGCAGGTTCCCTTCGTTGACGTGGTCACCACCATGCTGGACGAGAGCATCCCGCTGACCACCAACGAATACGACGAATGGGGCGACCCGCGCGAACGCAAGTACCACGACTACATGCTGTCGTATTCGCCCTACGACAATGTCTGCGCAAAGGCGTATCCCGCGATGTTCGTCACCACCGGTCTCTGGGACAGCCAGGTGCAGTACTACGAGCCGGCCAAATGGGTGGCCAAGTTACGCGCTCTCAAAACCGATCGGAACCGGCTGCTGCTGCATGTCGAGATGGAGGCCGGTCACGGCGGCAAGGCCGGGCGTTTTCAGCGCTATCGGGAGATCGCGATGGAGTACGCATTCATCCTGGATGAATTGGGTATGGGCAGGTAAAAAAAAGGCGCCGCATGCGGGGAAGCTTAGTATCGCGGCGCCAGGGGTTATCCCCATGCTTGGAAACCATCAGCGCTTCGCTGCCAGCACCTCGGCGTCGTAGCCGTTCACCGGGTTGGCATAGGAAGCAGCAAGCCGCGCGGCCAGCCCTAGGCGGGCGTCTATGCGCGCGAGTGCAAATTGCCCATCGGCGCGCCGCACCAGCAGTGCGGCCTCGCGGCTCCCCTCGGGAGCCAGCAACACGACAATTTTCGATTGCATGTGAACATACGAAGCAAGCGGCGTGCCACACCCGCACTCCAAGAAATTCAATGGCTTAAGTTAGACGCCGGGGTGCTTCAGGTGACAGAAATTGTCGGCTGCTGACAAAGCCGCGCATCGGGAATTCAAGAGCTGACGGGACGAAGCACGGTGCACGCCTGCGAGTGCCCCTTCAAGGTCTTGCAGATCGAGGCGGCGCGCGTTTCACTGATGTTGGCGACCTGCAAGCGATACAACGTGCCCGAGGCCGACTTCTTCGGCGCGACTTTCGGCGTCAGCCCCTTCAGAAGTCCTGGATATTTTTTTTCCAGCTCCGCCCAGCGCGCGTTTGCCGCATCCGCGCCGGACTTGAACGCGCCGAGCTGAACACCAAAGGATCCTGCAGTTTTGGAGGCATTCGACTTAGGTAGGGCACCCGGCGCCGCCGCTGGTTTGGGCGCAGTGCCGGCCGCTGCTGCCGCCTTAGGCGCCTCGCCGTGCGCTGCGCCGTGCGCCACGGCTGCTGCAGCTGCCGGCGGCGCCGCGGGCGCCGGCAGAACGGTGGTGGAGGGAGCCGCCGCCAGGGTGAAGTTCTCCACGCGTATTCGCGCTTCCTCCGTCCACTTGCCTTCGGGGTACTGCTTCACGAATGACTGATAGCCCTCGAGAGTGTCGGCGTCTCGAGCTTTCTGCCAGTCGCGCTCTTCGTAGAGTTCCTTGAGGCGCGCTTGGGCCTGAGCGGTGAATTCGCCACTGGGATACTTCTTCAGGAATAGCTCGTAGGAATCCGGGGTATTGGTGCCCACGGCTTTTTCCCAGTCGCTTTGCTGTCGGCTGCAGCCCGAAACGGCCAGCACGGCGCTCAAACTTAAGACCCGGATGATGTTGTTGAAGGCCATTTTCACGCTCGAGCTGAAGGCTCCCAAAGGATCTGCGTATTCTACGTCGATTTGCGACGTGGCGGCGACGCCAAGCTCGTCACATCACGAGCTGCCCTGGATGGGATAAAAAGTGAATATGGACCAACCAAAGCGGCGATTTCTCGAGTTAGGCGAGGCCACCCCGACCTTCATCGGCGCCAATTCGGTGTTCGTCGGCAACATCCGCGGCACCGGTCAATTCGTGGTTTCCGGCGAAGTGCACGGCGACGGTGAATTGGATGGCGCGCTGAATCTATCCGCCACGGGAAGCTGGCATGGCCACATTCAGGCGCAGCAGGCGATTGTCGCCGGTAAGATTCTCGGCGGCTTGAGCGTCAAGGATAAGCTGGAAATCGGCTACACGGCGGTCATACGCGGCAGGGTCAGCGCGCGCACGGTCGCCATCGCCAAGGGGGCGATCGTCGACGGCGAAATCGAGGTCACATCGGACACCCCGGTGCTGGAATTCGAGGAAAAGCGGGAAGCCAAAGCGTAACCGCGCAATCCTTCGTGCTTGTTAGCAAATGGCGACAAGACCCGCAAAGTTGGTGTGTTCACGCGTATTCCCGCATCCTAGCGTGACAGCAAGCCTCTATCGCAAATGAAAGAATACGATTGAAAGAATACGATGTGGTCATCATCGGCGGCGGCATTCACGGCGCCGGCGTCCTCCAGGCTGCCGCGGCTGCGGGATTTCGCGCCCTGCTCATCGAACGGCGGGGGCTTGCCAGCGGCACCTCGAGCCGCTCCAGCAAACTCATCCATGGCGGACTGCGCTACTTGGAATCCGGGCAGTTTGCCTTGGTGCGCGAGAGCTTGCGCGAGCGCGCGATTCATCTGCGAATCGCCGCGGAATTGGTGTCACTGCAGCCCTTCTTCATTCCCGTGTATCGCGACACCCGGCGGCGGCCCTGGCAGCTGAAGATCGGACTTTGGATGTATGCGCTGCTCGGGGGATTTGACGCAGCTACGCGCTTCGGCAGCGTGCCGCGCGCCGACTGGTCGTCTCTTGATGGCCTGAAGACCGAGGATTTGGATGCCGTCGTTCGCTACCATGACGCGCAAACCAACGATGCCTTGTTGACGCGCGCCGTGGTGCAGTCGGCGCTCGAGCTGGGCGGCGAACTCGCGATGCCGGCGACCTTCACGCAGGCAACCTTGCGCGACAGCGGCGTCACCGTGAGTTACTCGGCAGGAGAGTCAAGCCTAGAATGCGGGGCGCGGGTGCTGATCAACGCCGCCGGGCCTTGGGCGCCGCAGGTCGCACGCGCCGTTCAGCCCGCGATCCCTGTGCCGGATGTGGACCTGGTGCAAGGAACGCATATCGTGATTCCTTTTGCCCTCACGGCCGGCATCTACTATGTCGAGAGTCCGACCGACGGGCGCGCCGTCTTCGTGATGCCGTGGGCGGGGGCCACCCTGATCGGCACCACCGAAACGCCGTACCACGGAGACCCGGACCATGTGCGCCCCCTGCCGCAGGAGGAGGAATATCTGCTGGCGGTCGT
The DNA here is from genome assembly GCA_035567075.1 of Steroidobacteraceae bacterium. Taxonomy (GTDB): domain Bacteria; phylum Pseudomonadota; class Gammaproteobacteria; order Steroidobacterales; family Steroidobacteraceae; genus Bog-1198. The sequence continues at coordinate 16,517 of DATMRC010000106.1, read as the reverse complement.
GCGGCATTATTTCCCGGCCTTGAGCGGACTGACGCGCGGCGACATCAGCGAACGATTCGCGGGGCTTCGCGTCCTTCCCGCCGCCACCCAGGCAGCATTCGACCGGTCGCGGGAGACCATATTCACCCTGGATCGAGACGCACGCCCGCGCGTGCTGGGCATCTACGGCGGCAAACTTACCGGGTGGCGCGCAGCAGCCGCCCACGTGATGGAGCGTATCGGCCCGTCTTTGCCGGCAGCCGTCAGGCGCGCCGCCACGGATGAGTTGATTTTGAGGAGACCTGCATGACGAAGTTCGGTATGGCAGTGGCGGTGCTTGCGTTTTTCACAACGCTTGCCCACGCCGATGACTATCTGAGCCCCACGGAGGAGCGCGTGCGGCTGTCGCTCGGCGTCATACACACGTCGACCAACACCGACCTGCAGATCGACAGCAGTACCGGGGTTGCGGGTACGCCGATCAACGCGGAGAAGCAATTCGGTCTGGACAAGTCGGACTACGAGCCGAAATTTCAGGCCATGGTGCGCGTCCAGGAGCGCCACCGTCTGCGCTTCGATTTCTTTCAGCTGGATCGCGACGGCTCGACCACCGTCACGCAGCCGATCATCTTTCGCGATGTGGTCCTGCAGCCCGGCGATCCATTGAACTCGAACCTATCCTTGAGCACCTTCGGCATCACCTACGAATATTCTTTCTTTCATACCGAGAAATACGAGGTTGCGGCGACGATCGGGGTTACCGAAACCGATATCTCGGCGCGTGCGCGCGTAACCACGCAGGCCCGCCATATCGATCAGACCGAAGATCAGGCCGGCCCCTTCCCGACCGCCGGACTGGACGGGACCTATGTCTTGAGCAAGCGCTGGTACCTGGACGGCCGCGCTGAGTACATGCACCTGTCCTACAATAACCTTGCCGGCTCGCTGGGCTATGGCGAGTTCGACGTGTTGTACCGGCTGCGTGCCAACATCGCGTTCGCGCTGGGCTACAACATCGTGAGGGCCAATCTCGATTCGACCCAAGCCAAGCAAGGGGGCTACTTCAACTTCACTTCAAAGGGCCCGGAAGTTTACGTCAGAGTCGCCTTCTAAGGGCCGCCGCCTTCCGCCGAGAACTCCACCCGATTGTTGGCCGCCGCGGCGCGATTCCATTCGCCGGCCGTGAGAGTCTCGTTGCGCGCGGGATATGGCGCGCCGGCGGGCGCCCCGGCAACCCCGGCAGCCTCGCCTTCCACCGCGACGGTAATCGCGCCTGCAGTGCGCAGGCGCACGCCCGCAACCAGGTTGGCAAACGCCAGCGACTCGCGCTGCTGGCTCGACAGGGATTCCTCGAATGGATTGCCGATCAGATCGCACCGGCTGAGGGGCAGTGACGCCGCCGCAGGCGCGTAGCCATCCGTCGCGTTGCCGCTGAGGCAGTAGTTGCCCGCCAGATGCGTCACTTTCACCACGCCGCGAAATCCCTGCGATTCGAGCGTCGCCAACAACTCGCGCAGCACATCGAGGCGGCTGTGATCGAAAGGTATTTCGCCATAGGGCACCGGCTCGAATCGTGGCGCAATCGCCGGTGAAGAGCCGGCGGCCGCGGCCGCGGCGCCCGAGTTGCCGTTCGCGCCTGCCAGCGCGGCGGTAAGATCCTTGACCACCGCCGACAGGTCGGCGCGCGTACGCTGCAATTCGGCATTCGCCGCGTTCAGGCTGGCGATTTCAGCGCGCGCACCCGCCAGATCATTGCGCGACGCGAACCAGTTTGCGGCGAAGGCGGCGGCCATGATGCACGCTGCCAGCAGCGCCGCGGCCCATGGCCAAACGGGAGGCGCGGGCGGCATCGGCCGCAGCGGCACCAGAGGCTCGCCGGTTTGTATGGGCATGGAATCGCGGATATCGCGCACAATGCGCGCCGCGGCGTTGTTGAGAGTGTCGGCGATGTAGCGCCTGATATCGGTGGGCGGCGCGGCCTCGGCGGATTTTTGCGGCGCCGGTTTGTCGGCTGATGCGCCGCTGCCGGCGCCTGCGCCGCCGTAGGCCGCCGCGCCGTAGGCGGTCGCGCCGGCATCCAACTCCACCGGCGACAGCGCTGGCTCCGCGGTGTCGCGCCGATTCGGCAGCAAGTGCAATTCATACAGCACTTTCGACACATCCACGGGCCGCAGTTGCTTGGGCAGCACGCCCATTGCGCCGAGGGCCCGAGCCTGACCGACGTACAGCTCTCCTTCCTGCGAGGTGTACATCATGATGGGGATCATTGCGGTTTGCGGATTGCCCTTGATCGCCCGCACCGCCTGCAAACCATCCATGCCCGGCATCAGATGGTCCATGAAAATTGCATCCGGCCGATGGTTTTTCAGGTACTCAATGGCTTGCTCGGCGGATTCCGCCATGTCGACCTCGACCTCGTATCGCTCGAGCATGCGACTCAAGAGCACTCGGGCCGACTTGGAATCATCGACGACCAATGCACGTTTGCGGGCCATGAGTTAGTTTAGCGCAGTCCTTTACGCGCCAGTCAGCGTCCCCTCATCAGGCCGTTCGCGGATTCGCGACGAGCAACCCGGCGCGATACTTCAGGCCGGGCGCCCTGCCCCGCCTGGCCGTACATGTCCTTACGCCGGTTCAGCGCTCTTCGATTCCTTGTTCTGCGCGATCCAGGTCAATGCGGATTCAACATCGGCGAGTTCACTGGCGGTGAACCCCTCGAGCCTCACGCCGGTCGCCTCGGCCTTCTTCTTGGCGAGTTCCGCGGCCGCGACCGAGTGCACCCACACCAATCCGCGGCGCACTTTGGCAGTAAACTTCTGCTGCTTCTCTTCATTCATCGTTCGTCTCCTTAATCGTCTGCAGGCACAATACACGACTACCACGAGGTTTCGGAAATCGGGCGTTCAAGCTACGGTGCCGCGATGGCGCGATCCAGCCTGGTACTGTAGGCGTTGAGCGCGCGCGAGACCACCCCTATGTATTGGTTGGCTTCCTCCCAGCGGCGCTCTTCGATCGCTTCGCGAATTCCCGGCAGGGTCTTGACGCCGTAGCCGGTATGCGCGCCCGGCGCGTAAATCATATGCTGATACCAGTCGCGTCCCGGCAAGCCGTGCGGGTCCGTCAAGCTCTGCTCCAGAATCGACAGCGTTGAGTTCACCCGCTCGCGTTCGCCGTTCAAGGCTGCATCATTGCTGGCGTCGAGTCGCGCGTATTCCTTGTCGAACGCCTTGGCGCTCTGCTCCAATTTCTGCACCGCATTGTCCAATTCGGAGAAATTCAAGAACGGCACTTCGTCGGCGCGCGGCGGAGGTGCGCGCGGCTTTTCCGGGTTCGCCGCCAATTTGTAGGCATCGTCGTCCAGCAGCTTGTTGAGTTCGCGGGTTTTGCCGCGCATATTTTCGCTGAGCTTGTGCAGTTCATCGGCGTATCCCGCGACCGAGGACGCAAAATCCGTTTCGCGCACCGGGATCAGCTCCGCCTGGCTGGCGCGCAGCATGATCCGGCCCGCGACCTTGGCGAGCGCCACTCCATATTCAAATGTTGGATCGACGAATCGGCGGAAATGATCGAATGAATCATAGGCGGAATGATAGACGCCGTAGTCGGCTTCGCCGCCAAATTCCACATTCAAGGAATTCACGCCCAGGTGCTGCAGGAACGGCGTGTAGTCCGAGCCCGAGCCCAGCGCGCCGAGGGAGAGATCACCGTTTGCATTGCCGTGCGGCGCTTCGGTGCCGGTTGATTCATAATTCGCGACGCGTCTCGCGGCCAGTGCGCGCGCCAGTACGCTGGCGCCGGTTTCGGGATCCTTCACATCGCGCGCCGCTTCGCTCAGGAAATGCTGCAGGGCGTGGCTGCCTTCGGCCTGGAAAAAGCCTTTGGAGTTGGTATCGGAATTGACGTACAGGACCGCCTTGGTCTTGAGTTCCGCGGCATGCTGCTCGGCCCATTCGGTCGACCCCAGCAATCCTGGCTCCTCGCCGTCCCAGCTGGTGTAAACCAATGTGCGGCGCGGCTGCCAGCCGGCCTTGACCAATTTGCCGATCGCCTTTGCCTCGGCCATCAATGCAACCTGCCCCGATAAAGGATCCGTGGCGCCGAACACCCAGCCATCGTGATGGTTGCCGCGAATGATCCAGCGATCGGGTTCCTGACTGCCGCGAATCTTCGCGACGACATCGTATACAGGCTTCTGCTCCCAATTCGAAAGCACCTTCATGTGCACGGTCGCGGGACCCGGGCCGAGATGATAGGTAAGGGGCAGCCCGCCGCGAAAGCTGACCGGTGCGACCCGGCCGCCCAAGGCGGCCAGCAGCGGCTGTGCGGCAGCGTAGGAAATCGGCAGCACCGGAATTTTCAGCACCGTCCTGGCATCCGCGAGCGCGAGCCGCTTGGCCCCGGGCGACGCGCCCACGCCGGGAGTCAATGGATCGCCGCTGTACAGGGTCAGATCCTGCACCGAGCCGCGTTGAACGGCATCGGGCGGCCGATAGCCACCCTTGGGATATGCATCTCCCAAGGCATAGCCGTCGTCGCGCGGATCGGAGTAGATCAGGCAGCCCACCGCGCCGTGTTCATACGCCAGCTTGGGCTTCAAGCCGCGCCAGCCGCCGCCATATCGCGTCAACACGATGCGCCCCTTGACACTGATTCCCTGACGCTCGAGTTCCTTGTAGTCGTCCGGCATGCCGTGATTTGCGTAGACCAGTTCCGCGGTCACATCGCCATCGGCGCCGTACACGTTGTAGGCCGGCAGCTCATCCTTGGTTTGCACGGATGTGCTGTCGCCCGCGATGGACGGCTCGGTCAATCGCGCTTTGAAATGCGTCGGCGCCACGAGCTCCACGGTCACTTCGCGCGGCGTTGGGTATAGCACCGAAAATGTCTCGATCGCGGCATCCCAGCCCCACTCGCGAAACTTCGCGAGTTGGAATTCGGCATTGGCCTTGTCGTGCGCGGAGCCCACATGATTCGGCTGCGACGCCATCTGCCGCATCCAGGCGGAGAGCTCCGCGGCGGAGAGATCGGCATCGAAGCGCGCTTCCAATTGCAGCTGCGCAGCGGCGGCCGCGGTAGAAAATCCCTCGAGTTCGTTGCTGCCCGGCGTAGCGACGCCCGGCGTAGCGACGCCCGGACCATCCGCGGCCATGCTGGCGGCGGTTCCGAGGCCGATCAGGGTTGCGATGAGGGCGCACGCGATGCGCGAAAGCGTAAATGGCAAGCAATTCTCCTTCATTCTCTGATTCCGGTGCCGCGGTTCAACAACGCAACCGCCAGCGTGAACATCGCGGCGGCGGCGCCCACCATGATCCCATAGGCCAGCCGCAAATCGACGTCCGAGACGCCGAGAAACCCAAAGCGAAATGCACTGACCATGTACAGGATGGGATTCGCATGCGAGGCGGCATGCGCCCAGACCGGCAGCATGGTCACCGAATAAAACACGCCGCCAAGATAGGTGAGCGGCGTCAGCACGAAGGTCGGGAACCAGGAAATCTGGTCGAAGTTCTTGGCGAACAGGGCGTTGATCAACCCGCCGAGCGCGAAGATGACACTCGTCAAAAAGGCCGCGGAGATAATCGCCGCCACATGCGTGATCGCCAGGCGCGTGAAGAACAGGGAAATGATCGTCACCACCGAACCCACCAGCACCCCGCGCAGCACGCCGCCCATGGTGTAGCCGGCGACGATCAGCCAATTCGGCAGCGGCGACACCAACAGCTCCTCGATGTGCTTGCCGAATTTTGCGCCGAAGAACGAGGACACCACATTGCCATAGGAGGTCTGGATCACGTTCATCATGATGATGCCGGGCGCCATGAACTGCATGTAGTCGAAACCGCCCACCTGCCCGACGCGCCGTCCGATCAAGCTGCCGAAAATGACGAAGTACAGGGTGGCGGTGACCGCGGGAGGCACAAGGGTCTGGCCCCAGATGCGCACGATGCGGCTGAATTCACGGATGACGATGGTGGAGAAGCCGATCCAGTCGGTGCCGAGGCGCGATTCGGTCATTCACGAGGCCTTTGCGGCGGCGGTTCGCGCGCTGCTGTCAACCAGGCGGATGAACAGCTCCTCGAGCCGATTGACCTTGTTGCGCATGCTGTTCACGGCGATGCCCTGCGCCGACAGCTGCGCGAATAGATCGTTCAAGCTCTGCGTTTTGGACATCTCGATTTCCAAGGTGTGCTCATCGGAGAGTACCGGCGTGAAGCCCGACATCTGCGGCGCCGCCGTGCGGGCGTCGCGCAAATCGAAGACGAACACCTCGGTCTGCAGCTTGCGCAGCACATTCGCCATGCTGTCGCGCTCGATGATGTTGCCGCCGTCGATGATGGCGATGTTGCGGCACAGATTCTCGGCTTCTTCCAAATAGTGCGTGGTCAGGATGATGGTCGTGCCCTGCTCGTTGATGCCGCGCAGGAATTCCCACATCGAGCGGCGGTTCTCGATGTCGACTCCCGCCGTGGGCTCGTCCAGGATCAGCAGCCGCGGCTCGTGCATCAAGGCGCGCGCAATCATCAGCCGCCGCTTCATGCCGCCCGACAGGCTGCGCGCAATCGAATCGCGCCGGTCCCAGAGCTGCAGCTGCTTGAGATATTTCTCGGCGCGCATTTTCGCCAGCCGCCGCGGGATACCGTAAAACCCGGCCTGATTCACCACAATGGTGAACGGCGTCTCGAACATGTTGAAATTGATTTCCTGCGGCACCACGCCGATGCAGGATTTGGCCACTTCCAGCTCTTTGTCGATGTCATGACCGAAGACTTCGACCACGCCGCTGGTTTTGTTGACCAGCGAGGTCGTGATGCCGATCAGGGTGGTCTTGCCCGCGCCGTTGGGACCGAGCAGCGCGAAGAAATCGCCCTCGTCGACGTCGAGATCTATGGCCTTGAGCGCTTGGATGCCGTTTTTGTAGACCTTGGTGAGCTTGCGGAGAACGAGGGCATGCATAAGAGCCGCGTAGACTAAACCTGGCGGGGCTCCGCCCGCAACGCCAATTCAAGCGCGCGGCGCCCTTTGTGCCTCGATTCGGCCGATTTGTGCGCTCAAAATCAGCCGGCGGGCGATCCGGCGGCCGGCAGCCTTGATGCGGCGGCGAGCTGCAAGCCCGAGAGCTGGACGCGACGCAGGGCGGCGGGATCGGCGCGCGCTGCCGCGCCGATGAGGGCACTCCAGTAAGCGCTGCAGCCGCTCCACCGCGCGGTCAGGTTCACCGCCTCCGTGGCAACCAATGCCGGCAGGCGGTCGACCGTGATACGGCGAAAGGCGTTTGCGGTCTGGCTGCGCATTCCCATGAGCAGGTGGGCGGCGAGACTGGCGCTCGATGCCACATGCCAGGCATAGAACAGGGCCAGCCGCACGAAATCGATTGTCTCGCCATCGACGCCCTGATCCTCGGCAACCCGCCAGGCCGCGGCTTGCGACAGGCGCCCCAGCCAGTACTCATCGTCCTCAAAGCGCAGGTCGAACAGCGCGTAGGGACAATTGGCCGCCGCCGCGCGCTGCGCCCGCGACAGCGGCGCTAATCGCCTGCCGAGACCGGCATCGCCGCTCCTGCCGGCGGCCGCCCAATCGCCCGCCCTGGCCCCCGCGAGATCAAGAAATCGATGATTGAGGTCGCGCATCGAATTCAGGTGCTCGGCCGATAGGTGGGACTCCGGCGCCCAGTTGCCGATGAATGCGTCCTGCACGACCGCCCCCTGCGCTTAAGTTTGTGCCACAACCTTGGCTGCGTGAGGCCTTCGCGCATTTCGCCGCAAACGCACAGCAATTGCGCCTCACGACCCCCTGGCGGCCAAGCTAACTTTGTGATTAATTTCTGTCAAATTCTTTTTGCCCCAAAATCGCGTGAAATCGCCACGAGGATCGGCCATGAGAATATCCGATGATCGCTACACCAGGGACCGCGAAAAAATCGATCTTGCACTGCGGCTGATCCGCCACGAGGCCCGCACCTACACGATCCGCCAGTGGACCGGCCTCAGCGACGATCGAATACGCAAACTGTACCGCAGCTATGTCGTGCAACAGGACGCGCACGGGATATTGCGCCACCGCGGCAAGTCGCCGCGCCAGGCGGCATTCTTTTTCAGGAACGCCGAGCTCAACTTTCACGCCGCGCAGCTTGCCAGCCTGTTTGTGATGTACGGACTGGTGGGCGGCAGCGCCCGCGGGCTGGAGCCGCGCTATCGCGTGGGATCACTGCAATCCGGCGCGCTGCTGTGCCGCGCCTACGAGGCGTACCGGGAATTGCACGCGCCGGCCAGCATTTCCTTCGAGCATGCCTGGTTTCTGCTGCTGGCGCTGGCGCGGCACGACGAGGTGGGCATCGCACGCTGCGAAACATGCGGCGGGGTGCAGGTGCGCGACCTGCTCGCCCGCCACAAGCTCGTCTGCGGCAATTGCGACGGCGCCGCGCCGGCCGCGGCCTGCTAGAATCCACTCGATGCAGCCTGGGAATATTTTCGGCGGTCAGTACCTGGACCGCGCCGCGCATATGCGGCAGGACGCCGCATGGTTTGCAAGCGCGCTTGGCAATGCCCGCAGTCGTGCGCTGCCGGTATGGAATTCGCGCAACCTCATCGCCGAGGGCAGCGCGCCGCGCGCGGCATATCTTGAGTTGTCCTGCATCGCCGAAGAGCGGCGCAACAGCGCGGATCTCACGCTGCTCGGCCGCTTCGACGGCATCGATGTGTTCACCTACGAAATTGAATCGGCGGAGCCGCCGCAGCTGCTGCCCGGCACGCGCTTCGAGGATCTGCGCATGGTGGCCTCGATACTGCCGGCCGAAGAGGCGGGCTTATTGAGCTACGCGCGCGCCATGGTGGCGTGGCGGCGCCGGCATCGCTTCTGCGGCAGCTGCGGCGCCACGACGCTGGCGGCCAAGGGCGGGCATGTGCTGGTGTGCACGAACCCGGAATGCCGGCACGAGCAATTTCCGCGCATTGATCCCGCCATCATCGTTTTGGTCAGCGACGGGGAACGGGCGTTGCTCGGACGCCAGGCGGCGTGGCCCGCCGGACGCTATTCCACCATCGCCGGCTTTGTTGAACCGGGAGAATCCCTGGAAGACTCGGTGGCCCGCGAAGTGCTGGAGGAAACCGGCATCAACGTTGACACCATCGAGTATCACTCCTCGCAGCCGTGGCCGTTTCCTTCCTCGTTGATGCTGGGATTCACCGCGCATGCGATTACGACGGCCATCCATCTTAAGGATCAGGAGCTCGAAGATGCGCAGTGGTTTACGCGCGCTGACTTGGCGGAGGGCCGGCCGATCGTGCCGCCCAGCGTCTCCATCTCATTTCGCTTGATCGAGCATTGGTTCGATGCCGGTGGCGGCCCGCGCCTGCGGGATTTGCAGCGGACCTCCTCATGGGTGTCGCGCTAGCCGCGGGCCCAATGGCCCTGCTTCATGCGCCAGCCATCGCCTTGCCGCACCCATTGATGGGCGACCCAATGGTATCCCTGCCGGCCGGCGCCCCAATGACCCTGCACCCATTCATACCGGCCGCCGACCCAGTCCCAATAACCGCCGAACCAGACGTATCCCGGCGTGGGTGCGTCGCCGATGACTTCCCCGCGAGCCGGTGGCGGAGCCACCATCACGATTCCATCGGGTTGGTGACCCTGATCGGGCACAACCACGCAGCCTTGCAGCGCCGCACCGAGGATGAGACCAATTATCGAAGCCGGGGCTGACCATCTGCGCTGATTCATGACCACTCGTGCTCAGGGATTGAGCGAGAATAACGCCCGGCGCTGCGGAGCACCACCCGCACCTCCCTGGAATATGTAAGATTTGACCGGCTGCGATGGTCCAAGGAGCCTGAAGAAAATGCCCTATACCGCAGATCCTCGTGTGCTGTTTGCCGCCGAACGCACGTTGCTGGCGTGGCAGCGCAGCGCTATTGCATTGATGGGTTTCGGATTCGTCATCGAACGATTCGGCCTGTTCCTCGCGATGGTGATGCATCAATCCGAAGTCGATACGCAACGCGGCTTTTCGCTTATGTTTGGGGTCCTGCTGCTGCTCCTGGGCGCCGCGGTGGCATTGATCTCGGCGCGACAGTTTCTGCAGGTCGCCAAGGACCTGGACCCCGCGGTCGTGCCGCCCGGATATTGGACGCGGGCCGGCGTGGTGCTGAACGTGATCATTGCGATGATCGCGGTGATTTTGGCGCTGCACTTTCTGTGGGCGGCCGGCCATCCCGCCTAGGCGGCGATCCGGCCCCGGGGCCTGTTGCGACGCAATCGATGCCCATTTCTGTGAGGCCCGACGTCAACGTGGGGGTTCCTGTACCGTTACTATTTCACGATGCAAACCGAAATTGCGGTTCTCCGCTTTGGCCTGGGCGCGCGACCCGGCGACCTGAAGGCCGCTGCCGGCGATCCGCGCGGCTGGCTGACAGCGCAGATCAGGGGCGCCGTGCCGCTCGCCGTCAATACGCCGCTCACACCCTCCGATCAGATCTTCGCCGCGTATGTGGCGGCGCGCGACGAACAGCAGCAAATGCGGCGCGAGGCCGGGGCAACCGACGCCAAAGTCGCATTCAACGCCATTCGCGAGGCGTATCAACCGCAGTACCGCGCGCAGGTTCTGGCGCGCGCGCAAAGTGCCGCGCTGACCGACAGGCCGTTCGCCGAACGCCTGGTGCACTTTTGGTCCAATCATTTTGCCATTTCGGCCGACAAGGGCGTGGTCTTCGGGCTCGCGGGGACGGTCGAGAACGAGGCCATCAGGCCCCACGTCGGCGGGCGATTCATCGAGCTTTTGACGGCGGTGGAGCAGCACCCTGCCATGATCGCCTTTCTCGACAATCAATTTTCCATGGGCAAGGATTCGGAGGCGGTCCGCCTCATCGCAAGAAGGCCTTTCGCCGCGGAAGCGGCGCAACGCCAATTGGGCATCAATGAAAATCTGGCGCGCGAGATTCTTGAACTGCACACCCTCGGGGTGAACGGCGGCTACACCCAGGCCGATGTCACAAGTTTTGCAGAGATCATCACCGGATGGTCCATTGGCGGCGGCAAGGGGCGGCTTGCGGGAGGTACGCCGGGCCGTTTTTATTTCCGCGAGAACATGCACGAGCCTGGTGCAAAATCCTTCCTCGGCAAGACCTACTACGAACAAGGTCAGCGTCAGGGCGAGGCGGTGCTTGCCGATTTGGCGGGCAATCCCGCCACCGCGCGTTTCATCGCCACCAAGCTGGTCCGGCATTTCATTGCGGATGACCCTCCAGCGGCGGCGGTCGAGCGGGTGGCGCGCGCATTCCAAAAAACCGGCGGGTATCTGCCGCAGGTGTATGCGGCGTTGATCCAATCACCGGAAGGCTGGGATCCGGATGCACGGAAGTTCAAGACGCCGGAGGATTTTGTTTTCTCCACCTTACGGTCGCTGAATGTATCGCCGAGCCAGCCGGAGGAAGTGGTGCGCAGCTTCGATCTGCTGGGTCAGCGCCAATACACACCCGGTTCGCCGGCGGGCTGGCCGGACACCTCGAAGAGCTGGGATGGATCCGACGCACTCATGCACCGCGTGCTGTGGGCATCGCGGGTGGCGGCAAAGTATGAGCGCGGCGTGGACCCGGTCGAACTCGCCGCATCCAGCTTAGGAAGCTACGCCCGCCCCGAAACCCTAACGGCGCTGAAGCGCGCCACCTCATCGTCCCAGGCATTGGCGCTGCTCCTGATGAGCCCCGAATTTCAACGGAGATAGCGATGCATCGCCAATTCCCAACGATGACCAGCAGGCGCCGCTTTCTCCTCGGCACCGGTGCCCTCGCCGCGAGCGCCGCCCTGCCCAATGTGATGTTCGCCCGAACGGGCGGATCTTCGCGTTTGGTGGTCGTGATCCTGCGCGGCGCGCTGGACGGGCTGGCTGCCGTGCCGCCCTATGCGGATCCCAGCTATGCGGGTTTGCATCGCGAACTTGCGATCGGCCCGCCCGGTGCCCCCGATGGCGCGCTGGCGCTGAACAACACCTTCGGCTTGCACCCCTCGTTCGCATACTTGCACCAGCGCTACGCCGCCGGCGAGCTGGTCGTCTTCAATGCGGTTGCCTCGCCCTATCGGGACAGGTCGCATTTCGATGGTCAGAATGTGCTGGAAAACGGACTCACCAAACCATTGGGCACCGCGGATGGCTGGCTCAATCGGGCGCTCGCGGCCTTACCGCGCCGCGCCGCCGGACCCGGGGAGCGAGCCATCGCCATCAGTCAGAATGTTCCGCTGATTCTGCGCGGCGATGCGCCGGTGATTTCCAAATCACCGCAGGCCACTCCGGATATCGATGAAGATTTGTTGCTGCGTCTGGCGGACTTGTATTCCAACGACGATTGGTTTTCCGCGCGGTTGAGCGAAGCGGTGCAGACCGAGAAAATGGTGGACGACGCAGGCGCCCCGACGATGGCGACGACGCCTCCCGATCGCATCAGCGCGGTGGCGCATATGGCGGCCAGTTTGATGCGCAGTGACGGCGGTCCCGAGGTGGCGGTCATCGAGGCCAGCGGCTGGGATACCCACGCCAATCAGGGCGGCGCGAAAGGAGCTCTGGCTCAGCGGCTGGCCGGACTCGACAAGGCGTTGCGCGCCCTCGGCGAGGAATTGGGTCCGTTGTGGCCGCAAACCGCGGTGCTCGTGGTCACTGAATTTGGACGCACGGCGGCAATCAACGGCACGCGCGGCACCGACCATGGAACGGGTGGCTGCGCGTTCCTCGTGGGTGGCGCGGTGCGCGGCGGTCGGGTGATCGCCGATTGGCCGGGCCTTTCGCGGGGGGCGTTGCTCGACAACCGCGACCTCAAGCCAACGCTTGATTTGCGCAGCGTGTTCAAAGGCGTGCTCGACGAGCACCTGCACGTCGATGCGAATACCCTGGCCAAGCGAGTATTCCCGGACAGTAGCGGCGCGCGCCCTCTCCAAGGGCTGGTACGCGCCTGAACTGCCACTCAATCGATATCCTGCATCCCCGTCGGTTTACATCCCCGACGGTTTCGGTTCCGGCCATGCAGCAGCGATCGACGTCGACGCGGCTGGCTCCGCGGCCGGCATTGGAGGCGGTGGCGCCATCGGCGCCATGGGGGCTGCGGGTTTTGGCTTGGGCGGAGCCGCGACGGCCACGGGCGCTGGTGCGGGTTTTGGCGCCGGCTTTGGCGCCGGCTTGGCCATTGCCTTTTTCCTGGGCGCAGCCTTTTTCTTGGGCGCAGCCTTTGCCTTCGACTTCCCCTTTGCCTTTGCCTTCGCCTTCATCGGCCGCGATTTCTTTTTAGCGGCGCTCTTTTTGGCGGACGTGCGCTTGGCTTTTGCCATCGGACGCTTCTTCGCTTTGCGCTTTTTCGACTTGCTCTTTTTTGCCATGGTCACTCTTCTCCTGGGAGATCATTCAAACTCACTGTGAGAGTAGCCCTGAAAAAGTCCGCTGTCATCTGTGAGTGATACTGGAGTCGGTGGCGCGGATTGCGTAGGCTCTGTAGGTGCCCAGTACCGAACCCGTTCGCCCGTTGAAGGATGTCTGGCTCAAGCCCAGACGCGTGTTTCGTGAACTGGCATCGAAGCCTGTAGGAATTACCGACTATCTCCTGGCAGCTGCGCAAGGGGTCGCGACCTCCATGGCGGTCTATCGTACCCAGTTCGCCGGCGCGCATCCGAGCGCGGCGGAAGTTCTGCAAAGCTCCCTGCTTTTCGGACCCATCGGCGGGGTGTTCAGTCTGTATTTGTTTGCCGCCATCTATGGCCGTCTGGGCGCCCGGGCCGGGGGTACTTCCAAGCGCAACCAGGTGTTCCACGTTCTCGCCTACGGCGGGATTCCGGTGGCGGCATCGCTGATTTTGTGGGCATTGACGGCATTGTTCATCGGAGAAGCCGCCATCATCGACACGCCGGCCGCGGCCACCCCGGGCACCGACGTGGATGGTTTCGTGGCCTTCGTCTTGCGGCTGCAATTCGCGGGGTACGTGCTGCTGATGCTATGGAGCGTCGTTTTGCAGGTGATGGGATTCAGCGAAATTCTGGGCCTCACCACGCGCAAGGCTTTTGGGGTCTGGGTGCTCGGCCAACTGCTGGCGCTGCTGGCCGCCCTATTCTTGAGCGCGTTGATTGCCCTGCTGTTCCCAGGTCTAGTGCCGACTGCGCCGCACTGACCCAAACCCGCAGCCTATGGGTTGCCCTCGGGCGAATCCTTGCCAACGACAGGATCCGCCGGCGCTTCGGGTGCCGGCGACGGAGCCGGGCTTTGCAGACGCTCGATGACCGATTTTGCGACATCGGCAGCCGAGCGCATCGGGTCCCGTGCCGCCGCAGCGTGCGGTTGGCGCGCGCGGCGCGGTTTGCGAGAAACCGGTACCCGCTTGGGAGCTTTCGACTTCACCGCATGCGCCTTGGCGGCAGGCGCCCGCACCGCATCCTGGGCGACGCGCGAAGGCTTCCGAGGACTCGGTTTGGGCTTGCGGGCGGCGGTACGCGCCGCGGCGAACTTTTTTCGCGCCTGCTTCGCAGCTTTTTTCTCGGCCTTGTAGAGCTTTCGAGTCCGCTTGAGCTCGGCCTTCGCGGCTCGCACACGCTGCTTGGCGGCGACGGCCTGAGCCTCGGCCTTTGCGGCATCCGACTGAAGGCGCTGCATCAATGCCTTGCTGGTTGCCATGATCTTCAAGGTAGCACGCGCAACAAGAATTTTCGAATATCGGCGATTTCCGCCGCGCAAACGGCATGTGCCATCGGATACTCGCGCCATTCAACCGCATAGCCGTGGGCGCTCAAGAAGTCGCGGGATTTCGCGCCCAGCGCCATCGGCAGCATGGGATCGGCGATGCCGTGGGCCATGAATATCGGCGTGGCGTCGTTCGAGGCCTGCCGCTCGGCCGCAAAGCTCTCCACCCCCGGCAGGTAGCACGACAGCGCCATGACGCCGGCCAATTTGTCCTTGAGCCGCGTCAGTGTGTACAGGGAGACGACGCCGCCCTGCGAGAATCCGGCGAGCACGATCCTTGCGGCCGGAATGCCGCGCGTGGCTTCCCTCGCGAGCAGTTCGTGGATTTGCCCTTCCGCCGCCTTGAAGCCCTCCGTGTCTTCGGCGCTGTTGCGATCCAGACCCTTGATGTCGTACCAAGCACGCATCCGCATTCCACCATTGATGGTGACGGGGCGGACCGGCGCGTTCGGAAAAATGAAACGCCATGCACGCTCGCCCCGTAGCTTAAGTTCCGGCACGACCGGCTCGAAGTCGTGACCGTCAGCGCCGAGACCATGCAGCCAGATGATGGCCGCATTGGGTTGGGGCGCAGTTTCGACTTCAATGGTTTCCAGCATCGGGGCTAATGTAATGTAACGCGGGCTGCTTTGCAGCGCGGCGGTTTCGATATCATCGCCGCATGCCGCTGACACTCGAGAACCTGCGCCGCTATGGCATTGCCCGGTCGTTGTTCAAGCCGACCACGCTGGGGCGTGCGATCAAGAAGCTGGGCTTCGTTCAGGCCGATCCGATCCGCGCGCCGGCCCGCGCCCAGGACCTCACGCTGCGCCATCGCGTCCTGGGATATTGCGCGGGAGACCTCGAGCGCCTGTATCCCACGCTCAAGCTGGAGGAGGACTTCTTCATCAACTACGGCTTTGTGCCGCGCGCCCTCCATGACTTGATGCATCCGCGAGTGCCGCTTGGCCGCAAGACGGCGGCGCTTTGGATGACGTCCAATTGGACGGCGGCGCGCGCGCGCCAGGCCGAGGCGCTGCTGGCATTCATTCGCGAACGCGGCGTGGCGCATCCGCGCGAGGTGGATGCACATTTTGCGCATGGCAAGGCAGCCAATTGGTTCGGCGGATCATCCAATGCGAGCACCCAGCTGCTCGATGCCATGCACTATCGCGGCATGCTGCGCGTCGCGAGGCGCGTGGGGGGAACGCGGGTATATGCGGCGCGCGCAGCGGCAACAGCGCCGGCAACCGCCGCGCAGCGGCACGCCGCGATCGACGAACTGGCCGATGTCGCAATCCGCAAATACGCGCCGCTGCCCGCGCCCAGCCTCGGGTTCCTTCTCAGCCGTTTGCGCTACGGCGTGCCGCAGTGGGCGGCGGATCGTTCGGCGACCGTGGCGCGCGCCAAGCAGCGGCTCAAATCGGCGCGGCTGGATGGCGTCGAGTGGTACTGGCCGGCCGAAGACACGCCCCAATCGGCGCGCTGGCGAATCGACGATACCGTGCGCCTGCTCACGCCCTTCGATCCCATCGTTTGGGACCGCCGCCGGTTCGAGATGTTCTGGGGCTGGGCCTACCGTTTCGAGGCCTACACGCCGGCGCCGAAGCGCAAGCTGGGCTATTACGCCCTGCCGCTGCTGTGGCATGCCCGCGTCATCGGCTGGGGGAATGTGGCCGTGGCCGACGGCGGCCTGCGGGCAACGTTTGGCTACATCGGCCGCGCGCCCCGTGAGCGCAAGTTTCGCGCCGGCCTCGAATCCGAACTCGAGCGTCTGCGCGCCTTTCTCAACCAGGGCGATGCGGCGTATTGACAGCGCCTGCATTTTTATGCAGCATTGGCGCAATTTTAT
>DATMRC010000105.1:0-43198 GCA_035567075.1 Steroidobacteraceae bacterium | reverse complement strand
GGATTCGCACCGGAGAGCGAGCGCTACGAACTCACGACTCGCCTGTTCCGCCCGCCGCGGCCCGACACGCCGCAGTTGACGCTGGGGTTTTAACGAGCCCTCAGACTTCGCCCACCCTTTTCTGCACGACGAGCTGAAACTTGCGGGTGCGCTCGTTGAGCGGAATCTCGGCAACGATCGGCACCTCGAACGTCACGTTGCCAAGGCCTTTTTGCTTTAGGATCTCGCGCAGTCGCGCCCCGACTCCCGCGGCGGCGGCACTGCGCGCTTGATCGTCCAGGGCCGCATCGACGCAGATCGGAAAACGGAACGAAGCGGGTCCCGTGATCTGCATTTGAAATCGCGTCACGCCCTGCACGAATACTTCGTTGATGGTGTGCGGACTGATGAAGTCCTTGGCGCCCGCACTGTTCACGAAAGTCGGCATTTGCTCCATGCGGCCAACCAGATTGTTGATCACGATGCGCCGCGCATCCGGTTCGCTCACCACGCGCAGAATGTCGGACATACGATAGCGGATCAACGGCATGGTGTAATTGAAGAGGTTGGTGATGAGGGTGTGATCTTCGTAGATCTCAAAGATCAGACTCTCGTCCGTCAGAGTCATGGTGTCACCGTCGGGATTTGAAACTCCCATCATCATGTGCTCGGTACAGGCATAGATGCTCGATGCGGTGGCACCGCCGAAAGCTTCCGACAGGAATGACATATCCGCCTTGGTCACCATTTCACCGGTGGCCATGACGGCCATGGGCCGGATTTTCAGGCGCGCGGCACGCTGTTCTTCGGCCAGTATCTTGAGCGCCGTGGTGTAGCCGAAGATGACGTCGGGCTGGAAAGCATTGAGCCCGCTGACCACCGATGGCAGAGGCGTGTTGACTTCGAAGGCTTGGGCATTGACCAAAAAGCGTGCCACGCCGCGCTGCATCGACGCCACGCCGGTCACGCCTGCGTAGTGGCCGCCGGTTGCGCCGTAGAATCCTACCCGGATACGGCGTAAGCCCGGCCAACGGCGCGGAAACAGATGCCGAAACACCCGCCGATTGCGCATCGACATCGCGCGCATGCGCATGCGATCGGCCGGCGCCAACAGAAAATAACCCACCTCGCCGGATGTTCCCGAGGTGTGCGTGACGGTGATCTTGTCGAACAGCCGTTCCGCGGGGTTGGATGAGCGCGTCAGGAAATCCGCGACCACCTGCTTGGTGATGCGCGGGTCGGTGACGATGGCATCGAAATTCGCCATCAGCAGCGTTTTTGTGAGCACCGGAAAATCAGCGGGCCCGCAGGTAGCCAAGTCGAGGCCGCGCTCGCGGATGATGTTGGCGTAGTAGGGCGCGTGCATGCTGGCGTGGCGCACCAGCGAACGAAACCTCTGCCGCTTTGCCGCCTCGAACTCGGCGCGCGTCGTGGATCCAGCCATAAAAATCACTCTCCCGCGCGCATTCGGTATACTCAGCGGCCTGCCCGTCACCCACGAATGATATGACGACTCACTCGCCTAAAGCCCAAGTATTGAACCGCAAAATCTGCGTGGCCCCCATGATGGATTGGACCGACCGCCACTGCCGCTACCTGCATCGGCTGTATGCGCCCCATGCCTTGCTGTACACGGAAATGATCGTTGCCAAGGCCATCGTGCGCGGCGATGTGCGCCGCTTGCTCGACCACGACGCCACCGAGCATCCCGTCGCTCTGCAGTTGGGCGGCTGCGATCCCGCAGAGCTCGCCAAGGCGGCGCGTATCGGCACCGCGGCGGGTTACGCCGAGATCAATCTCAATGTCGGCTGCCCCAGCGACCGGGTCAAGAATGGCTCATTCGGAGCCTGTCTCATGCTAAAGCCCGCCCTGGTGGCCGACTGCGTGCGTGGCATTCGCGATGGCACTCATTTACCGGTGACCGTGAAATGCCGGATCGGGATCGATGACCGCGTCGACTACGAATTTTTCGCCGAGTTCGTGGATGCGGTCGCGGCCGCAGGCATTGACGCCCTCAACGTGCACGCGCGGGCCGCGGTTCTCGCCGGCCTCTCACCCAAACAGAATCGCGAGATTCCGCCGCTCAATTACGAGCATGTGTATCGGCTCAAGCGCGAACGGCCGGAATTGACCCTGATATTGAACGGCGGCCTCACCGACCGCGCGGAAATTTGCGCCCATGTGGCCGCCGGACTCGACGGCGTCATGCTCGGGCGGGCGGCCTATCACCGCCCGGCACTGCTCGCGGAGCTGGAGCAGGCGCTGATCGATCCTGCGTGGATCCCGCCTGAACCCTGGCAGATCGTCGAGCGCCTGGTGCCCTACGCCAAACAGTGCGCGCAGCGTGGAATTCGCCTGCATTCGATCACGCGCCACATGCATGGCGTGATGGCCGGCCGCGACGGCGCGCGCGCCTGGCGGCGGTTTCTCTCGGAGGTGGCAGCGCGACCCGATGCGTTGCCGGAAACCCTGTTTTCGGCCTTACCCCTAACAAACCAGGGTCTGGCTGCGTAAACTGCCCAAGCGGCCGCACCAGGTTAAGTATAATCGGCTGATAATGGGCAAAGAAATCGAAGTCGCCATCCTCTTCGCCGACGTGGTCGGCAGCACCAAGCTTTACGAGCAACTGGGCGATCTTCGCGCGCGCGACATGGTGGGCATTTGCATCGACGTGATGCGTGCGGCGACCGAGCAAAATCACGGCACGGTGATCAAGACCATGGGCGATGAGGTCATGGCGACCTTCCCGACCGCCGACGATGCGTTGAATGCCGCCGCCCAGATGCAGCAGCAAATCGTGACGCATCCGCAGCTCAAAGTCGACGAACAGACCGTCGCCATCCGTATCGGCACCAACTTCGGTCCGGTGGTGCTGGAAAACCGCGATATCTTCGGCTCCGCCGTGCATACGGCGAACCGCATGACCAGCCAGGCGAAAGCCGGTCAAATCATGACCACTGCGACCATGGTGGAACGTCTCTCGCCCAATTGGCGCACCTCGGTGCGCCAGATCGACATCGCGACGCTCAAAGGGCGCAGCAGCGAGGTGGCGCTGTTCGAGGTGCTATGGCAGACCGAGGACAACACCAGCATGGTGCCGGAGATTGCCATCAGCGCCCGCGAGCGCGAGAAGGCACATAAATCGGACCGCTTGCGCCTGCGGTATCAGGGGCAGGAAGTCATCGTGAACGACGAGCGGGCCATGATCACCATTGGCCGCGCCGAGGAAAACGATCTGGTGGTGAAGGGCAATCTCATCTCGCGGCTGCATGCGCGCGTCGAGATCAACCGCAATAAATTCATACTCGTCGATCAAAGCACCAACGGTACGTTTGTCATCGGCAAAGACGGCGAAGAGGCGTTCGTACGGCGCGATTCCATGCAAATTCGCGGCGAAGGGCTGATCGGACTCGGCAAGGCGCCGGACAGCAACTCCTCCCAGGTGATTCGCTACACCTGCGAGGAGTGAACCCGCTCCAGCGCGCTTTTGAGTTCGCTCTTGAGGGGCTGCGGCACGCGGTCGCCGAATTCCTCCAGGTACTTGCCGATGCCGGAAAATTCTTCCTGCCACAGCCGTGGATTGACGGCCAATAATTCCTCGAGCGCCGCGGGCGAGATCTGCAATCCTTCGGTATCGAGATCGGCAGGATTGGGCAGATGCCCGATGGCGGTTGCGCGTGCGCCCGCCGTGCCCTTGCAACGATCGATGATCCAGCGCAGGACGCGCAGGTTTTCGCCGTAGCCCGGCCACAGGAACTTGCCGGCATCGTCCTGGCGGAACCAGTTGACGTGGAAAATCTTCGGCGGCGATTTGAGCTTCGCGCCGACGTCGATCCAATGCGACCAATAGTCGCCGAAGTTGTATCCGGCAAAGGGTTTCATGGCCATCGGGTCGCGGCGCACCACCCCGACCGCATCCGTGGCTGCCGCGGTGGTCTCGGAAGCGACGCCGGCTCCCACCAGCACGCCATGCAGCCAATTGCGCGCTTGATAGACCAGCGGCGCCAAGGCGCGCCGTCTGCCGCCAAAGACGATGGCGGAAATCGGCACGCCGCGCGGCGCGTCGGCCAGCTTCGAATAGCTGGGATTGCGTTTGGCCGAGATGGTGAAGCGCGAGTTCGGGTGCGCAGCGGGACCATTGGCGGGATCGTAGGCCCGACCCTGCCAGTCGAGCACCGGTTTGCCTTCGGGGAGGCCTTCCCACCAGGGTTGATTATCGGCGGTGAGCGCGACATTGGTGAAAATGGTGTCGCGGTGGATCATTTCGAATGCGTTGCGGTTGGTTTTGGCGTTGGTGCCCGGCACCACGCCGAAATATCCGGATTCCGGGTTGATGGCGTACAGCCGCCCGTCCTTGCCCGGGTGCAGCCAGGCGATGTCATCGCCCAGAGTCCATACCTTCCAGCCCTTGTAGCTGGCCGGTGGGATCAACATCGACAGATTGGTCTTGCCGCAGGCGGACGGAAACGCGCATGCCAGGTAGTGAACCTCGCCCGCGGGATTCTCGATGCCGACGATGAGCATGTGCTCCGCCAGCCAGCCTTCGGTGCGCGCCTGCCAGCTCGCGATGCGCAGCGCGTGGCATTTTTTGCCGAGCAAGGCATTGCCGCCGTAGCCGGAGCCGAAACTTCGGATCGACAACTCTTCGGGGAAATGCATGATGAAGCGGCGCTTGGGATCGAGATCTCCGGTGGAGTGCACGCCCCTGACGAAGGAGCCATCGCGTGCGATCCGAGCCAGCGCCGCGCGCCCCATGCGGGTCATCAAGTGCATGTTGAGAACCACATAGGCGCTGTCCGTGATTTCGACCCCGCAGCGCGAAAACGGCGAGTCGATGGGCCCCATGCAGTAGGGCACGACATACAAGGTACGGCCCTTCATGCAGCCGGCGAACAGGGCGTCCATCTGGGCATGGGCCTGTTTGGGGTCCATCCACGGGTTGTTCGGGCCCGCATCCTCGCGATTCTTGGTGCAAACGAAGGTGAGGTGTTCCACCCGTGCCACATCGGAGGGGTGGGAGCGCGAGAGGACGCAGCCCGGAAAACTTTGGTCGTTGAGCGGCAGCAGCTGCTGCGCAGCAATGAGCTCGCCCTCCAGAGCATGAAATTCCGCTTCGCTGCCCTCGCACCAATGAATCTTCTGCGGCTGCGTCAGCCGCGCAACTTCATCGACCCAGGCCGCGACGTCGTGATCCATGCTGGCTAACGCGGTGAATTGCTGAGGAGCGGTGGCCATGGCGGTCCCTAGAAGCAAGCTTGATAGGCCGATAAGGATGACAGATGGGCGTGGCCTCGCCAACTGCCTTGAATGCCCGAATCGATGTAGTCATCGGCTACACTGGTGTTATGTACAGATCGTGTTCCAGCTGCGCGCTTGGCGTATTCGTCCTTGCGGCGGCCACGCTCGCCGGGGCGCAAGTGCCGGCAAATCCCATTGCGATCAAGGCGGTTGCAGAGGTGGAAGTGCGCACCTTGGAGAAGGGGCATGAAACATCAAAACTGGTGCCAGCGGACCGGGTGGTGCCCGGCGACCGGCTGTTCTACACCCTGCAAGTGCTCAACACCGATGCCGCGCCGGTTGCGGCGCCGACGGTGACCTATCCCGTCCCGGAGCACATGGAGTATGTCGCGGACTCGGCCATTGGACCGGGGGCGGAGGTGAGCTTTTCCGTCGATGCAGGCCGCAGCTTCGATAGCCCGGAGAAACTTAAAGTCCGCACTCCCGAAGGATCTCTGCGCCCTGCGGTTGCCGCGGATTACACCCACATCCGCTGGCAGTTGAAGAAGAATCTGAAGGGCCACGCCGTGGCCTTCGTGCGCTTCCGTGCGCTCGTGAAACATTGAACACCGATTACAGCGACGTCTTCGGCTCCGCCGGCAAACTCGCGCAGGCCCTGGATGATTACGCCTATCGCCCCGAGCAGGCCGCAATGGCCAAGGCCGTGGGCCGCGCGTTGGCGCAGCTCGAGCCCCTGATCGTCGAAGCAGGCACCGGTACGGGCAAGACCTTTGCCTACCTTGTTCCCGCGCTGTTGTCGGGGCGCAGCGTCATCATCTCCACCGGCACGCGTACGCTGCAAGACCAGCTGTTCAGGCGCGACCTGCCGATGCTGGCGAAGGCCTTAGGGTCGCCGGTGAAGATCGCGCTGCTCAAGGGCCGCGCCAACTATCTATGCCGGCATCGGCTGGAACTTGCGGTACAGCAGGGTTCGCTGCTCAGGGTAGAGCGCGGCGATGCGGGAGTCCTCGCGCGGGTGTCGCGTTGGGCCGCGACCACGAAATGCGGCGATCTATCCGAACTTACTGACTTGCCCGAGCAATCCGCGGTCTGGCCCAGCATTACCTCGACGCGCGAGAACTGCCTTGGGGCAGAGTGTCCGCAGTTCTCGAACTGCCATGTGGTCAATGCCCGCCGCAATGCCCAGGCCGCGGATATTGTGGTGGTGAATCATCACCTGCTGCTGGCGGATCTTGCCTTGAAGGAGGAGGGTTTCGGCGATCTGCTGCCGGGCGCCGAAGCCGTGATCCTCGATGAAGCCCACCAGGTTCCAGATATCGCAGCGCAGTTCTTTGGTGTGGTCTGGTCGGTTCGCAGGGCGCAGCTGCTGCTGCGCGACGTGACGGCCGAACTTAACGCCGCGGCAATTCGCGCGCCGGTCGTCATCGAAGCCGTTCTGAATGCTGAAGCGCAGCTCGAGGATTTAAGGCACGCCGTGCCGCGCGGCGCCGGGCGTGTTGAATGGTCGGAGTTGCCCGACGCCTTTCTCGACGCGCTGCCGCTCATCGAGACCGCCTTGAGCAATCTGGCCGGTGAACTCGAGGGCTTGGGCGGCGGCGCCGGCACCGCGAATTGCGCGCGCCGGGCCGCAGGTCTCGCCAACTCGCTGGCCGCGCTGCGCGAGTTTTCCGATGAATCGGGATTGCGCTGGATCGAGGCTGCAGCCAATGGATTGTCGCTGCAATTCACGCCGTTCGAGATCGCCGAGCGCTTGCGCGAATATGTGGAATCGCGGCCCTGTGCCTGGGTGTTCACCTCGGCGACCCTGGCAATCGGCGAGGATTTTTCGCATTTCGCCGCGCGCATCGGCCTGCCCGAAGCGCGCACGCTGCGCATCGACAGTCCCTTCGATTATCCGTCCCAGGCGCGCCTGTTTCTGCCGCCGCGCATGCCGGAGCCGCAGGATCCGGCCTTCGCCGATGAATTCATCCGGGCGTGCGCACCGCTGCTCGAAGCCTGCGGCGGCCGCGCCTTCCTGCTCTACACCAGTTATCGCGGCTTGGCCGAAGGCGTGCGCGCCTTGAAGTCACGTTTTCCCGAGCCGCCGTTTCCGGTGCTGGTGCAGGGCGAGGCGCCGCGCGAAGCGCTGCTCAATCGATTTCGCGAACTCGGCAATGCCGTACTGCTCGCCACCGGCAGTTTCTGGGAAGGCGTTGACGTCAAAGGCGAAGCGCTGTCGATCGTCGCGATCGACAAACTGCCCTTTGCGGCGCCGGATGACCCGCTGCTCAAAGCCCGCCTGGAAGGAATTCGCCGACGCGGCGGCAACCCGTTCCACGAATACCAATTGCCGCAGGCCGTCCTGGCGTTGAAGCAGGGCGTCGGGCGATTGATTCGCGACTTCGACGACTACGGCGTGATCGTCATCGGCGATCCGCGTATCAGCACCAAGACCTATGGACGGGTGTTTCTTAACTCCCTGCCGCGAAGCCCCGTCATCACCGATGGCGCCGCGGGCGCCCGATTCCTCGCCGAGCGCGTAGGGCGGCGCGCAGCCGCGGCGCGCGCGGCGGAGGTAAGGCAGTGACACGCGTCTTGGCTCTGGACGCGGCCACCGAGGCCTGTTCGGTCGCATTGCTTTGCGACGGGGAAGTGTGGGAGCGATCGGTCGAGGCCGGCCGGGATCATGCGCAGCAGCTCATCACCATGGTCGCGGAGTTGATGGCCGAGACCGAGGTTTCCTGGTCCATGCTCGATGGCATCGCGGCGAGCATTGGGCCCGGTGCGTTCACCGGCGTGAGAATCAGCGTGGCCGTGGCGCAGGGGCTGGCATTCGGCGCGGGACTGCCGGTGGCAGCGGTCAGCACGCTGGAAGCGCTGGCGCTTCAGGTCCTCAAGGGTGAGCCCGGTCGCGCCATCGCCTGTTTGGATGCGCGCATGGGCGAAGTGTATTGGGGCTGCTTCGCGGCGGATGCCGCCCTGGGGCTGATCGCCGCCGGCCCTCCCGGCGTCGGGCCTCCTGACAGCGTGTCCCTGCCCGCCAGCTTAAGCTGGGCGGGCGCCGATTCAGGTCAGCCTGTCCGGGGCATCGGGCGCGGCTTTTCCGCCTATCCCACTCTTGCCGCGCGTCTCGGCGTTGAAATTGACGAACCGCGCAGCCGCGCGCTGCCAAACGCGCGCGAAATTGCCCGCCTCGGCGCCCTGCGCTTGAAGCTTGGGCTTGGACTCGACCCCGCCGAGCTTCAACCGCTGTATTTGCGAGACAAAGTGGCGCTGACCGAGGCCGAACGCGCCGCCAAGTAGTCAGAAGTCACGGAACTGTCACAATCGAAGTCTGTAATAGTCGGCTTTGGAATCAAGGGACTATCGTATGTCAGCCAGGCGCATCCTCGTGGTGGAAGACGAAAAACCGATACGCGACATGATCGCCTTTGGATTGCGCCGTGCCGGCTATGATGTTCGCGAAGCGGAAGACTGCCGCGAAGCTCGCGCTCGCATCGTCGACGTGCGGCCCGATTTGATGCTCGTCGACTGGATGCTGCCGGATATGAGCGGGCTCGAACTCACCCGATCATTGAAACGCGCCAAGGATACCGAAGAAATCCCAGTCATCATGCTCACAGCACGCGCCGAGGAGCAGGACAAGGTTAACGGCCTCGAGGGCGGTGCCGACGACTACATCACCAAACCTTTCTCGCCGCGCGAATTGCTGGCCCGCATCCAGGCGGTGTTGCGCCGGGTGGCCCCGGCAGGCGCCGACGATGTGGTGGAGGTGGACGGCTTAAGGCTCGACGATTCCAGCCACCGCGTGAGCGCGGGAGAACGGGAAATTGCCCTGGGGCCCACGGAATATCGATTGCTGCACTTCTTCATGACCCACCCCGAACGGGTTTTTACCCGGGGTCAGTTGCTGGACCGCGTCTGGGGGGGTAATACCTACGTCGAAGAGCGCACCGTGGATGTGCACATCCGCAGATTGCGCAAGGCTCTGGAGCCATTCGTATTGGACCGGTTGGTGCAAACCGTGCGTGGCGCCGGATACCGATTCTCGACGCGCGAGGCCTAAGCGAGCAATCTACTCACCCATGGCAGCGATGTGGATCTACGCGCTCGCGCGGCTCGCGGGCATATTGGTGCTGGGCCTGTGCGTGGGTCTGCTGGTCGGTCCTGTTTGGTTGTGGATCCTCATCGCCGCCTGCCTGTGCCTGGCCTGGCAGCTTCTGAACCTGTATCGGCTGGACCGCTGGTTGCGCCTGCGCTCGCAGATCGGCCCGCCGAATCTTGGCGGCATATGGGGCGATATCACCGCCCAGGTCATTCGCCTGTATCGGCGCAAGCAGTATCACAAGCAACGCCTGGTGCAGCTGTATCGCGAGCTGCGGCGTTCCACCGCGGCGCTGCCGGACGGCGTGATCATCTTGAGTCCGCAGCGCGAGATCGTCTGGTTCAACCGCCCGGCGGCCCGATTGCTGGGCTTGCGCCGGCCGGTGGATGTGGGCCTCCGAATCGACAATCTGATCCGTGCCCCGGAGTTTGCGCATTATCTGCACGGCGATGACTTTGCGATGCCGCTCATCATCCGCCCGCCGGTACAGATCGATTTGTATCTGTCGCTGCAGGTGGTCCCCTACGGCGGCGGCCAGTCGCTGCTGCTGGTGCGCGATGTGACGCGCCAAATGCGCCTGGAAGCCATGCGCAAGGACTTCGTCGCCAACGCCTCGCATGAGCTGCGCACCCCGTTGACGGTGATTTCCGGGTATCTCGATACGCTGGCTGATGATCGTTCGGTCGATCCGGCGTGGGAAGGCCCGATACGGGACATGCGCACGCAGGCGCAGCGCATGAATGCCATCATCGCCGACCTCCTGGAGTTGTCGCGCCTGGAATCCACCGAGGGCGAGGCGCCGCGCGATCCCATCGACGTGCCGCTGATGCTGGAGCGGCTGCATCGGGATGCGCTGATCAGCCCGGATCGGCCGCGCCACGTGCTGCTGGAGCTCGAGTCCGGCGATGGCTTGCTGGGCGCGGCGCACGAGATCGAATCCGCGTTTACCAACCTCCTGGTGAACGCCGTGAAATACACCATGGCTGAGGGCTCCGTGAAAATGCGCTGGTGGGTGGACGAGGCGGGAGCCTACTTCGCAGTCATCGACAGCGGCATCGGTATTCCGGCGGAGCACATTCCGCGGCTCACGGAGCGCTTCTATCGCGTGGATGCGGGACGAACGCGCGGACAGGGCGGTTCCGGGTTGGGGCTTGCGATCGTCAAACATGCGCTACAGCGCCACGGCGGCTGGCTCGACGTGCAGAGTATCGAGGGCAAGGGCAGCACCTTCACCTGTCATTTCCCGCAGCAGCGCGTTTGGAAGCTCGCGACGCGCTCGCCTGCGAGCGCTGCCGCGAGTGCATGAACGTCACAAAACTCGCGAGCATGGTTGACGTGCGCGGCAATCGGATGTAAACGACTCGGCGTAACACCAGCGCAGCGCTCATCAAACGAACGCGGCATCAATAGGCTTCAAGGTAAACATATGGAAACCGCCGACCTCACCCATCACATTTCCCGACGCTTCAACGAGGACTTGGAGAAGGTGCGCAATCAGGTCCTGCAAATGGGCGGTTTCGTCGAGCAGCAGCTGCACAAAGCGATCACCGCCTTGGTCGAGGGCGACAGCCGCCTGGGCGAGTCGGTTGCCACGGACGACTACAAGGTCAACGGCATGGAACTGTCGATCGACGAGGAGTGCAGCCGGATCCTGGCGATTCGAGCGCCGGCGGCGAGCGATTTGCGTGTGATCGTCGCCATCATCAAGACCATCACCGACTTGGAGCGCATCGGCGATGAGGGCGAAAAAATCGGCTATATCGCCTCGCGTCTCGCCACGATGGAGCGCCCGGCGGACAAGTACCGCGAGGTCAAGCACTTAGGCAGGCAGGTGGCGCAGATGGTGCACGACTCCCTGGACGCCTTCGCCCGCATGGACTCGCAGGCAGCCTTGAAGACCGCGCAGGAGGACAAAATGGTGGACGAGGAGTACGAGTCCATCCACCGTCAGTGCATTACCTTCATGATGGAGGATCCGCGCACCATCCGGCGCGCGCTCGAGATCATGTGGGTGGTGCGCGCCCTGGAGCGCATCGGCGATCATGCCAAGAACATCTGCGAGTACGTGATCTACATGGTGCACGGTAAGGATATTCGCCATTCCTCGCTCGAGGACGTCGCGAAGCAGATTGACGCGGCGCAAGCGCTCACGCGCCGCTGATGACGGCGCGCCGGGGTAATCTTCTCGGATTCCTGGCGTGCATTTGCCTGCTGGCATACGCCTATTACGCGCAGTTCTTCCTGCACCTCGAGCCCTGTCCGCTGTGCATATTTCAGAGAGTGGGCGTATTTGTCCTCGGCGTTGTGTTCCTGATCGCCGCTGCGCATGATCCAAGACCCTTGGGCAGGCGGTTGTATGCGCTGCTGCTCATGCTCGCGGCTTTGGCCACGATCGGCGTTGCCCTGCGGCATCTATATATACAAAGCTTGCCGCCCGACAGTGTTCCGGCCTGTGGAGCGTCGCTCGATTTCATGCTCAAGGTGTTCTCGTTGAGCGAGGTGCTGGTCAAGGTGCTGACCGGATCCGGGGAATGCGCCAAGGTGACCTGGACGTTTCTCGGACTCGCGATGCCGGCCTGGGTGATCTTCGGCGCCGCAGTCTTGGGCGGATTTGGGCTGTGGGTCAATCTGCGGCGCCAGCCGCCCATCCTGCGCTTCTGATGTCCGACACGCTGCAATTGACCAAAGCACTGATCGCGCGCCAGTCGGTCAGTCCGACCGATGGCGGATGCCAGGCGCTGATGATCGAGCGCCTCAAGGCATCCGGGTTCAGCGTCGAGACCCTGCGTTTTGGTGTGGTGGATAATTTCTGGGCCAAGCGGGGCTCGGGCGGGCCGGTGTTCTGCTTTGCGGGTCATACCGATGTGGTGCCCTCGGGACCGCTGGAGGAATGGCGCACCGATCCCTTCGAGCCGGTCATCAAGGACGGGCTGCTCTATGGACGCGGCGCCGCGGATATGAAAAGCGGTCTCGCCGCCATGGTGACCGCCAGCGAAGAATTCGTGGCGCAGCACCCGCAGCACCGCGGCACCCTGGCTTTCTTGATCACCAGCGATGAAGAAGGGCCGTCCGTCGATGGCACGCGCCGGGTGGTCGAGGTATTGCGCGAGCGCCGCGAGCCCATCGATTGGTGTCTGGTGGGCGAACCTTCGAGCGAAGCGACCTTGGGCGACACCATCAAGATCGGCCGGCGCGGCAGCTTGAGCGGCCGGCTCACGGTGCATGGCATCCAAGGTCATATCGCCTATCCGCAGTCCGCGGACAATCCCGTGCATGCGCTGGCGCCGGCGCTGGCCGAACTCGCCGCCCGAACCTGGGATCACGGCAACGAGCATTTTCAGGCTACCTCGTTCCAGGTGTCGAATATCTCGGCGGGCACGGGCGCGCCGAACGTGATCCCGGGCGAGCTGCGGGCGCGTTTCAACTTGCGCTTTTCCACCGAACAGACCGTCGACGGACTCAAGCTGATCGTCGAGGAAATACTGCGCCGGCATCGCGTCAAGTACACCCTCGATTGGTTCGTGTCGGGACTGCCGTTTCTAACCGTTCCCGGCGATCTGTCGCATGCCGCGGCTCGCGCCATCCAAGAGCAGTTGCGCATCCATCCTAAGCTCACCACGGGCGGTGGAACCTCCGACGGGCGCTTCATTGCGCCGATGGGCGCCCAGGTGATCGAACTGGGCGTGATCAACGAAACCATCCACAAAGTGAACGAATGCGTGTGCGTGGCGGACATCGACCGCCTGCACTCGATCTATCGGCGCACCCTGGAACTATTGCTGGCCTCGTGAGGTCGGAGCCTGTAGCGGGCCATGGGCACATTAAAACTTCTTTTTGCGGCGGCTCTCGCCGTCGTTCTCCTGGGCGCGCTGCCCTCATGCGCAACGTTTGAGAAGTGCGGCTTACAAGGCTGTCCGGGGGATGCGCAAATCACCGCGGCGGTAACGGCGTTGCTCGATCAGCATCCCGGCGTGGGCTCCCCCGGCGCGGTGAGCGTGCAGACCTTGAATGGCGTGGTGTATCTCTACGGCCTTGTCGATACGGATCTGATGCGTGAGCAAGCCGAACAGATCGCGCGACAAGCCCCGCACGTGAAAAAGGTCGTGAATTCGATCGGCGTGATCAATGCCGGCAAATGAGCGACGCAGCGCAGGCATCAGGGCGCCGATGAGCTGAGCACCCGGCGAAACGCGGCGATGATCGCCGGCTGTGGGCGCCGGATGTTAGGAACGCTCTGATAGTTCTGCCACCCGCCGCCCAAGCTCTTGTACAACTGCACGAACTGCTCGCCTTGCGCCACCTGCGCCTCCGTGTACTCGACTTCCAGATCGTAGAGTTGGCGCTCGGCATCGACGACGTTGAGAAAATCCGTCAGACCGCGGTCGTAGCGCGAGGTTGCCAGAAACAAGGCACGTTCGCCGGCCACCATTGCGGTGCTCAATTTTTCCATACGGTCCTGTTGCGCTTGATAGGCATCGAGCGAGGTATCGACCTGCTGCACGGCGTTCAGGATGGTTTTCCGGTAATTGACCAGGCTGGCGTGAGCCGCGAGATCTGCAATATCCACTTCCGCATCGAGCGCACCGAAGTCGAGCAGCGGCCAGACCGCCCCCGGTCCGAATGACCAGATGTGTTTACTGACGCTGGGCGTGGTTCCCCAGCCCTGGGACTGGCTGCCGATTGATGCGATGACCGCGACCTGCGGAAACAGGTTCGCGGTGGCCACACCGACGCGCGCGGTGGCAGCGGCAAGTTCGCGCTCGGCCTGCTGGATGTCCGGCCGGCGTTTCAACAACTCAAGCGGCGTTCCAGGTGCCGCGGGCGGCGGCATGGATGGAATCAGGTCGGGCTTCGAAAGCTCCTGAATCATGTTCTCGGGATACTCACCCACGAGCACCGCCAGGGCGTACTGCGCCGCACTCGCCTCCGCCTCCACCGGCGCAATCTGCGCCTCCAGTGTCGCAAGCTCGCGGGTGGCGAGCGCCACATCGAGTTCGTTGGTGATGCCGCGCTCATAGCGGATACTGACGAGGCGCAGCGACTCGCGCAGCACATCGCGCGCCTTGTGCAGGATACTGGCTCGTATCTGAAATCCGCGCAGGTCGATGTAGGCGCGCACCACGTCGGCGACCACCGTCGTCAACACTTCGGAACGCGCGGCGCGTGCTGCTTGAGACTCGGCGCGCGTGGCTTGGAATTCGCGGCGATATTTGCCGAAAAAATCCAGTTCCCACACCGCATCGAAGCCGGCAATCGTGTTGATTTGCTGCAATCCAGCGCCGTTGTCCGCGGATCGGAGCGCGGGATTTGCGCGGCCCTTGGTAAGATCGCTGCCCGTGCCGCGCCCCGCTGCGGCGCTCGCGTCGACCTCCGGCAATGCGTGTCCCACCACAACCGCTTCGTAAGTGCGGGCTTGCTGCAATCGATCCAGCGCAATTTCCAAATCGAGATTCGATTTCACCGCGCGATCGACCAACGAATTGAGCTCATCGTCGTTCAGCGCCTGCCACCAGGTCGCCAGATCGGGTGCGGCCGGCGCGGGCTCAGCGCCGGCGTCCGGCGATGCCGCGGCTTTGGCGGCGAACTCAAGGGGCGCATCGGGTTTTGGCGTGCGGTAATTGGGCCCCACCGCACAGGCGCTTAAGGCGGCAAGCAGCCAAACGAGGGGTACTCTCAAGGCTTTCATCGGCCTTTAGCGCTTCGCTTCAAGCTGTTTGTTGGCGGCTTCCGGGTCGTTCACGGCCACCGTTTGACCCGCTGCAATCTGGCTGCTGATGTTCAAGACCAGCCGCTCACCCGGGAGCACTCCCGATGCCAATTCGACCATGCTGCCGTCATCGCGCGCGATCGCTACGTTTTCAAATGTGATTTTGCCGGCGGAGTCGACCTTCGCGACCTGGGTGGTGCCGGCGCGAAATATCAACGCGGCGGCGGGCACTTCGACCAAGCCTCGGGGCGGCAGCCTGAATGCGATATTCACGTACATTCCAGGGACCAAGGCATGATTGGTATTGGGCATGTCGACCTCCACCCGCATGGTGCGGGCCTGCGGGTTGATGGACTCCGCGGAACGGGCAATCTTTCCGGCGAATACGCCGCCCACCGCGCCCGTGGCGCGAATTTCAGCGGGTGCCCCGGCGTTCATCAGCTCTCCGGCAGCGCTCTGCGGCACGTCGACGAAAATGCGCAAAGGATCGGTCTGCGCCATGCGATACAAAGGCGTGGTCGTCGATCCGCTGCCCGCGGCCACCAGGTTGCCGATGTCGATCTTGCGTTCGGTGATGGTCCCGTCGAAGGGAGCCTTGACCAGTTTGAATTCGGCCAAGGCGCCGTATTGCTCCACCTTGGACTTATCGAGGTTCACCTGGCTCTCGGCCGCATACAGCCGCGCTTCGGCGGTCTCGTAATCCGCTTTCTTGGCTTCGCGCTCCTGGTCGGAAACAACGCCCTTCGGTGAATCGCGCCAGCGCTCGTTGGTTGTTTTGCTGAATTCAGCCTCCGCCTTGCGCGCGCTCACCTGCGCCAGCGAAGCGCTGAGCTGCGCTTTCGCGGCCTGTAATTCGGCGTCGAGTTCGGGTGTCTCGATGACCGCCAGCGATTGACCCTTTTTGACATGATCGCCGATGTCCACCAGCCACCTGGCCACATAGCCGTTGACGCGCGCATAAATCGTCGTCTCGTACCAGGCCGCAGTCTCCCCGGGAAGCACCAGATCCTGACCGGCGGTAGCCGCCCGGGCGATCACGATGTCCACCGGCGGCGCTGTCGAGAAAGCAACTTCCCCTGCCTTTGCGACACCGTGGGCATGGAAGAAACGCAGCACCACAACGAGCAGAAAACACGCCAGCAGGATTCCGACCGCAATGACGACGGCCCTTTTGGCGCGCTGCCCCGTGTTGGCATCGAAGCTCATCGACACCTCGTCGAGTTCCGAGCGCGAGATCTCATCGGGATACTCACCATGGGAGGGCACAGCGCTCAAGGGGAGTGAGGTCTCGGGATTTTCCGGCTCATGCGATGGCATTGGCCCTCCCTCTGACGTCCGAATCGACGGCGGCAGTCGGTTGCCGGCGCAGCAGGCAATACATGGTGGGCACGAAAATCAGCGTTGCAAACGTTGCGAACAATAAGCCGCCAATCACCGCTCTGCCCAAGGGAGCGTTCTGTTCGCCGCCTTCGCCCAACCCCAACGCCATCGGCACCATGCCGACGATCATTGCCCCGGCGGTCATGAGCACCGGCCGCAATCGGGTGTATCCCGCATTGATGGCGGCGCGCAATGGCTCGTCGCCCGCCGCTATGCGCTGATTGGCAAAGGTGACCACCAGGATGCTGTTGGCGGTCGTCAGGCCAATACACATCAGTGTGCCCATGAGCGCCGGCACGCTCATGGGCGTTTGCGACAGGAACAGCATCCACATGACCCCGCCCAGCGCAAACGGAACCGCCATCAGCACAATGAGAGGGTCGATCCAGCTTTGGAAGTTCATCACCAGAAACAAATACACCAGGATGACGGCAAGTGCGATGCCGGTGAATAATCCGGTGTAGCTCTCGCGCATGGTCTCGACCTGGCCGCTCAAGGTCACCGTCAATGCCTGCGACGCATCCGGGCGGTACTGCTTCAACACCTTGTCGATGTCGCCGGCTGCACCGTAGAGATCCCGCCCCTGCACATCCGCATGCACGTCGAATACCGGGCGGATGTTCAATTGCGAAGTCACCATCGGTACCGTCTCGCGGCCAAAGGACGCGAGATTCAGCAGCAGTTGTCCGTTGCCGGCGCCGCCGCCGGAAGTCACGGGCATCGTCTGCAGATCTTGCGATGAGCGAATCCGGTACGGCGGAATTTGCACCACCAAGGGATAACTGACGCTGTTGCGCGGATCAATCCAAAAATTGGGGCTGGACTGTGCACTCGAATTGGTGGCCACCAGCACGTTGTTGGCCGCTTCCTGCTGCGTCACGCCCGTCTCGGTTGCCAGCGCGCGATCCATGTCCACGGTCAGCGCCGGCGCGTTCGGGACTTGAAACACATGCGAATCGACGACTCCGGCGACGCCGGTCATGGCGTGCGCGATCTGCGAAGCCAGTGCAAACGCGGCGTTTTGATCCGGTCCCGAAACCCGCACGTCGATGGGCGCCGGCTGTCCAAAGTTCAGCACCTGGTCGACGATGTCGGCGGGTTGAAAGAAGAACTGCAGCTGTGCAAACCGCGCCGGCAGTTCACGGCGCAGCATTGCGATGATTTTCGCGGTCGGCGCGTGATGAGCATTCAGCGAGATCAAGATCTCGCCGTCCATCGGGCCCACCGTGGCCGAATCGCTTAGCGCGATGTTGATTCCGCTGTAAGGCAATCCAATGTTGTCAAGCATCACATCGATCTGGTCATTGCCGAGCAGCTTGCGGATTTGCGCCTCGACCTCGGCAAGATACTGCTGGGTCTTTTCCAGCCGGGTTCCCGGCGGTGCCCTGACGTGCAGGCGCATTTGCCCGGCGTCCACTTGCGGAAAAAAATCCCGCCCCAGGAACGGAAACAGCATTGCCGATACCACGATCATGGCGGCGAATGCGCTCACCGTCAGACGCGCCTGCGACAGCGCCCATGACAGGATATTGCGGTAGCCGGCACGGAAGCGTTGAAATCCGTGTTCGAAACCGGCCTGAGTTCTCACCAGAAAATTCTTGGGCTGTGCCGGTTCATGCGTCTGCGCCGGCTGCGCCTCGAATTCCTGCACCGCGCGGCGCATCAAGAGATTGAACAGCACCGGCACCATCGTGAAGGAGAGCGCGAGACTTGCAAGCAGTGCGCCAATGACCGACAGCGACAGCGGCGAGAACAAATACTTGGCGGTGCCCTGCAGCAGAAATACGGGTACGAAGACGATGCAGATGCACAGGGTGGACAGAAACGTGGGTACCGCCACCTCACTGGCACCGGCGACGATGGCTTGATGCAATGGCTCGCGCATCGCGACATGGCGCTCGATGTTTTCGATCACCACGGTGCCGTTGTCGACCAGGATTCCAATCGCCAGCGCCAATCCACCCAGGGTCATGGTGTTCAGCGTTTGTCCGGCAAGATCGATGAACAGAACGGCCGTGATGATGGATAGCGGGATGGAGGCGAGAATGATCAGCGACAGCCGCACGTTGCCGAGAAACAAAATGATGACCAGGGCGGTCAAGGCCGCCGCCATGCAGGCGCTTAAGAAGACGCTATTGAGCGCGGCCTTCACGAACAGCGATTGATCGAACAACGCCTTGATGGTCACATCCGGGGGCAGGACCTTCTTGATGTCGAGCAGTGCGGCACGCACGCCGTCGATCACCGCGAGAGTCGACACGCCCCCGGTTTTACGGATCGTCATGAGCGCGCCGGGAGTTCCATTGACCGACACGGAATTCGTCTGAACTTGGAAGCCGTCGTGCACATGCGCAACATCCCGCATGAACACCGTTCGCCCGTCCACCTGCTTGATCGGGAAAGCGTTGATGGATTCGATGACGTCGGGCGAATTATTCATCGCCAGGGCGTAGTCCTTATCCCCGATCTTGACGTCGCCGGCCGGAAGTATGACGTTCTGGCGCTGCAAGGCCGTGCTGACATCGGCGGCAGACAGGCCGCGCGCTTGCAGCGCCGTCGAGTCCAGATCGGCCATGATCACGCGCGGCTTGCCGCCGTAGGGGTAGGGAACCTCGGCGCCGTGCACCACGGCCAGCGCCGGGCGAATGATGTTCTGGCCCAAATCGTTCAGCTTGGTATCGGGCAGCGACTTGCTCGACAGACTGAGCTGGATGATGGGCACATCGGTCGCGCCGTAGCGCAGCACCAGCGGCGGCGTGATATTGGGCGGCATGTACTTGAGCACCACCAACGCGCTGCTGTCGAGCTGCGAGATCGCACGGGTCACATCCGCGCCTTCGTGAAGATAGATCTTTTCCACGCCGACGCCCTGGTAGCTCACCGCTTCGATGCGCGCGATGTCATCCACCAGCGAGGCGAGCTGCCGTTCGTGCAATGTCAGGATACGGTTCTGAATGTCCTGCGCGCTCATGCCGTTGTAGGTCCAGACCACGGCCGCCACCGGAATATCGATTTCCGGAAATATGTCGACCGGCATGCGCAGCGCCGCGCCCATCCCCGAAAGCGCGACGAGGATGAGCACCGCGGCGACGGTGTAGGGCCGCTTCAGCGCAATTTCGACGACGGACATGCAAAGTCCTCTATGGCAATGCGCGTAATCTATGCATTGCGGTGCGGGATGTCAGGGGCCGAAAGTCACTTCTCGGCCGGACTTGGTGAACTTTTATAGTGACTTTAGTCACTTTTTGAATCCCTCGATCGCCCCGGGGGCAATCAGTCGGGACGCGACTGCTTCATCGATAGCAGGGCAAGTTCGGTACGCGTGTTGGCGTGCAGTTTTTCCATGATGCGGCTGACATAGTTTTTCACCGTGCCTTCGGCAAGAAACAGCGTGTTGGCGATCTGTCGATTGGTCATGCTTTCGGAGATGAGCTGCAGAATCCTTTCCTCCTTCTCGCTCAGCGACTCCGTGCCTGCCGCAGAGGCATTGGCAGCGCGCTCGCGCACCGGGTCCGCCTGCGGCATTTGCGCGAGACGCCGGAATTGGTCCATCACCTTGCGGGCGATCTGCGGGGTCAATCTGGACTCGCCACGCCGCAGCGCGCGAATGGTTTCGAGCAATTCGTCTTCATCTGCATCCTTCAAGAGATATGCATGGGCTCCGGCGCGCACCGCTTCGAACACGGTTTCATCGTCATTGAGCGTCGTCAGCACGAGAATTTGCGTATTGGGGAGATTTCGCGTGATCTCGCGGGTTGCCGCCACGCCCCCTTTGAGCGGCATGTGCAAGTCCATCAGCACCACGTCGGGATGCAGCAGTTGCGCGAGCTCGACGGCTTCAACGCCATTGCGTGCCTGACCCACGACCTCCATGTCAGGCTCCATGGACAGGAGTATCGCCGCGCCCCGGCGCACTAACTCTTGATCCTCCGCAATGACGATGCGGATGGCGGGATGGGTGATCGACTCGCCGGTGGTCACGTGATAATCCTCATGCGAGGGACAATCATGCGACGCGCGCGCCATCGATTGGAAGTGACTTTAGTCACCTGCTAACGTGTGCGCATGGCCGGCCCGGGTATAGCTGACACACTGCGATCGGTACTCGCAAGCCTCGACCCGCGGCGCAGTCTGGGCGCAGCGGCGATGTGGCTGATCCTCGCGCTGGCGGCTGCGTTCTCGATCGCTGCGGCTGTCTGGGTGGGCCGCATCGCCAGCGAAAACGTGCTGCAGCAGCATGTGCGAAGGCTTTCTCTTGAAACCGATCAACTGAGCTCCGATCTCGGACAAGCGCTTGCCGCGCGCCTCGATGCGGTTCGTGCCGCGGGACATATCTTGGCGGCGCGCGCTCCCGACCGACCCGGCTTGGGTCAAGTCTTCGAGGAACTGCTGTCGGCTTACCCGCAGCTTGATTGGATTGCAATCGCGGATTCGGGCGGCGCCGTCATCGCATCGAATGGCGCTTATCACGCGGGGGACAATGTCGCCACCGGCCCCTGGTTTGCGTCGGGATTGCAGGGCCCGTGGCTTGGCGTCATCGAAGCGCTCGGCCGCTCACCGCCAACAGCCGCTGCGAATGTCACCGCTCTGGGCGATATGGCCATTCCAGTGCGCGAGGCAACCGGTCGCGTCGTGGGCGTGATCGCTGCACACTTGAGCTGGCGGCGCACCGCCCAGCATCCCGAGCGCCTCACGGACGAGCTCGATCCGCGAGCTGCGACGGAAGCCTATGTCCTTGATCGCGACGCAATCGTGCTCATCGGCCCTGAGAATCTCCGCAACAAGCGCTGGAGTGGGATTGCTGAGGATGAATCGCCGCGCGGCGCGCTGCCGGCAACCGCAGAGAAGTTGAATGCGCCGCGGTTCGAGCACCTCGCCGACGGTCGCCGGGTCCTGGTGTCGCGGTCCTTGCTCAGCGCCAGCAACGAAATAACCACGCTCGGCTGGCAGGTTCAGCTGTGCGAGCCGAATGAGCGGGTGTATCAGCGTGCCAATGCGCTGACGCTGCGAATTCTGTGGGTGTCGATGTGCCT
This sequence comes from Steroidobacteraceae bacterium, assembly GCA_035567075.1. Taxonomy (GTDB): domain Bacteria; phylum Pseudomonadota; class Gammaproteobacteria; order Steroidobacterales; family Steroidobacteraceae; genus Bog-1198. The sequence continues at coordinate 21,777 of DATMRC010000105.1, read as the reverse complement.
CGGAGCCGCCACGGCATTTCTCGGGATACTGGGCGCGCGGCATTTGACCGGGCGCTTGAAGCGCCTGGCCCGGTCGGTCGCCCGCGTCGGCAACAACGACGCGGCGACCATGGAAATTCCCCGCGGTGTCGATGAAGTAGCGCAGCTCGGAGCCGCGTTTGCCAAGATTCTGGGCGATCTCCAACAGGAGCGCGGCGAGCTCGAGCGGCGCGTCGCGGTGCGAACGCGCGAAGTGGAAAGGCTCGCGGAAGAGTCGCGTTATGCCGCGATTGTGCGCGAACGCTTGACGATTGCGCGCGACCTGCATGACACGCTCGCGCACTCGATGATGGCCATGCTCAGCGAGGTTCGACTGCTGCGCAGGCTCCAGGCGCGAGATCCGGGTGCGGTTGCCGCGGAGCTGACGCGCGCCGAAAAGCTGGCTCATGAGGGGCTTCAGGAAGCGCGATCGGCGATCACCCAGATGCGCGTCACCGCGGTGCGCGAGACAGGTTTGGGTCCGGCGCTCGAAAGCGAATTCGAACGCTTTATCAATCGCACCGGACTTGCCGGGGATTTCAGCGCAGATCTGGCCGCCGCCCGGTTCGGTGACGAGCGCGCGGAGACCATTTTGCGCATGGCGCAGGAGGCATTGCGCAACGTGGAGCGCCACGCGCGGGCCACTCGGGTGGTGCTGCGATTGCAATCCACGGACGACGCCGGCCTGGAATTGCGCATCGAAGACAACGGGGTTGGTTTCGATCCCAAAGCGCTGCGGCCCGGACACTACGGCATCGTCGGGTTGCGCGAGCAAGCGGAACTCATCGGCGCCGAGTTGTCCATTGACAGCAAACCCAATGAGGGTACGAGCCTGCGCATTTCCTTGCGGCTGTCGCCAATCGTGTTTGCGCCAACCGATACCACCATACCGGCGTGATGGCTCACCCTTCAGGACGCCTGCGGCCCCACGCACCGCCGTAGCGCACACAGCTCTTATCTGTGGTAAAATAGCAACAATTGTATTATGAGCATTCTGGCGAAGCTGATATAAGTGGCATCCTATTCGAATGCCAGTAGAATTACAGGCAAAAGCAACGTCACGTTGATGTAACAATACGTCGATTAAATCCAACAATCGAAAACCGCGGGAGTCTTAGCTGTGAATGACGCAATCAATGTTAGCCAAGGGAAGGGATTTAAAGTCTGGCGTAAAGGCCGCGCGGGATTTCTGAAATACGCACTGGTCCTGGGTTCGGTGTTGGCAGCGACGGGTCTCGCGCATGCGCAGACTGTTCCGGCCGACGACAGCCTGACCTACAAGGGCATCACCCTGTACGGCATCGTCGATCTCGGCCTGCAGTACCAAACCCATGGCGCGCCCATCAGTGACTATTTTCCTGCCGGCAGCGCCGATATCGTGCAGAAAAACAGCAATCATTCGATCACGGGCGTCACTCCCAACAACCTGAGCCAGTCGCGCCTCGGTTTGAACGGCAAGGAAGAGCTGTTCGATGATTGGAACGCGGTGTTCAAGCTGGAAATATTTTTCAACCCGCAATCCGGCGAACTCAGCGATGCCTTGAAGTCGCTGACGCAGAACAACGGCCGCACGGTGGCCTCGGGCACGCAAACCACGAACATCGATTCCAGCGTCGCGGGGCAACTCTTTACGCAGTCCTATCTCGGCTTCAGCTCCAAGACCTACGGAACCATCACCTTTGGCCGGCAAAACACCTTGATTGCGGACGGCGTTGCGAAATACGACCCCAACGCGGCGTCCCAGGCGTTCTCCTTGATCGGATTGTCGGGAACGACGGCAGGCGGCGGCGACACCCAGGATCGCCGGCTGGATGAGTCGGCGAAGTACACGAACACATTCGCCAGCTTCCTGCATGTCGGCGCGATGTACAAATTCAACGGCGCTTGGGGCAGTGCCTACACGGCGTGGGAGCACAATCTCGGCTTCGAATATGCGGGATTCTCACTCGACGGCTACTACGCCAAGATCAAGGATGCCGTTTCGGTATCGGCACTGAGTCCCGCTCAGGTGGCCGGATTGCCCGCCTTGGGAATCTCACCGGACAAGGCGCTCTCCGGCACGGTTTCGGACAACACCTCGTTCTCCTTCATGGCCCTGTACAACTGGGCGCCGGTGAAGCTGTATGCGGGCTATGAGCACATCAGTTTCGGCAATCCGCAGACGCCGCTGGGTGCCGGTTTCGATGACATCGGCGGATACAAGCTCGCGTACGTCAACAACGCCGCATTTCCGCAGAACAAGATATTGCAGGTCTACTGGGGCGGCTTCAAATGGGCGGTCAACCCGCAAGTCGACTTCACCGCCGCGTGGTACGGCTACAAGCAGAACAGCTATGGCGTCGGCGCCAGCACGAACTGCAACAGCAACGCCTTCGGCACCTGCAGCGGCACCACGGATGACTATTCGGGCGACTTCGTTTGGAAGATGTCCAAGCGCTTCTCGAGCTATGCCGGCATGATGTACACCGGCGTGCACGGCGGTCAGGCCAACGGCTATGTGTTTCATACCAACGACGTGACGACCACCGTCGGTTTGCGGTATATATTCTAGCGATCAGAGGATTGACCTCATGGCTATTGCGGCCATGAGGTCTTCCATAACAAAAATCATCGCGACACGCGCCGGCCCACGCGCGTAAAATCACCGTCCTGGGGAAAGTTCGGGGGATACTCTATGAACGACGCAGAAAAAAAACGCGGCGGGTGGAGCTGGTGGTATCTGCTCTTCGTCGTCCAGTTTGCCGTGGCCCTGTGGCCGCCTCTGTACAACAAGGCCGAGCCATCCCTCCTCGGAATGCCGTTTTTCTACTGGTTTCAGCTGGCGTGGGTGATCGTCAGCGCCGTCTTCACCGCGGTGGTCTATTTCGCTGTGAAAGAGTGATCCGCCTCGCCGCGCACTGATTCTCAAAACAACAAGATGGGACACGGGGGATAATCGTGCAGGATCTGAACTGGGTAGCACTGACGATTTTCGTATTGTTGTTCGGCTTTATTACCTGGCTGGGATTCGCGGCCGCACGTTGGCGCCGGGGCGATCTGGACCTGCTGCATGAATGGGGCCTGGGCGGCAGGCGCTTCGGTACCGTCATCACTTGGTTCCTGGTCGGCGGCGATCTTTACACCGCCTATACGTTCATCGCCATTCCCGCCCTTGCCTACGGCGCCGGGGCGGTCGCCTTCTTTGCGGTGCCGTATACCATCATCATTTATCCCATCATGTTCCTGGCGTTTCGGCGCCTGTGGAATGTCTGCAGCAAGCACCAGTACATCACCGCCGGTGACTTCGTTAAAGGCCGCTTCGGCAACCGCTGGCTGGCTCTGGCGGTGTGCGTGACCGGCATCGTCGCCACCATGCCCTACATCGCCTTGCAGCTGGTCGGCTTGCAGGTCGTCATCGGCGCACTGGGCATCTCAGGCTCTGGATTGGCGGCCGATCTGCCGCTGCTCATTGCTTTCGTGATCCTGGCGGCCTTCACCTACTCCAGCGGTCTGCGTGCGCCGGCGTCGATCGCCATCGTGAAAGACGTTCTGATCTACCTCACCGCATTCGTGGCCATCATCGTGATACCGATGCAGCTCGGCGGCTTCCATAAGATTTTCGCCGCCGTGCCGGCGCAGAAGCTCCTGCTGGCCATTCCCGGTCCCAATACCACCGGCGCGTACAGCGGCTACGCCACGCTGGCACTGGGTTCGGCGCTCGCACTGTTTCTCTACCCGCATTCTTTGACGGGCATCTTGAGCGCCAGCAGCGGCCACGTGGTCCGGCGCAATGCCGCCATGCTGCCGGCCTACACCTTCCTGCTGGGCCTGCTGGCACTGTTCGGCTTTTTCGTCATCGCCAGCGGCGTGGACAAGCTCCCCGAATACGCCGCGGGCTTCAAGCAATTCCACAACAACTTTGCGGTGCCGGCGCTGCTGCTGCACAGCTTCCCGTCCTGGTTCGTCGGTATCGCGTTTGCCGCCATCGGCATCGGTGCGCTGGTGCCGGCCGCCATCATGTCGATCGCCGCGGCAAACCTCTACACACGCAATATTCATCGCGAGTTCATCAACAAGAATCCGACCGACAAGCAGGAAGCGCGAGTGGCGAAGCTGGTGTCGCTGATCGTCAAGGTCGGCGCGCTGGTGTTCATTTTGTTCGTGCCCACGCAATACGCCGTGCAGCTGCAGCTCTTGGGCGGTATCTGGATCATTCAAACGCTGCCTCCGGTCATGCTGGGCGCCTATACCCGTTGGTTCAACGCCTGGGCGCTGCTGGCCGGATGGGCGGTCGGGACCTGTGCCGGGACCGCAATGGCCTTCGCCGTCAACCTGACGAATACCTATCCGCTCTCGATCGGCGGCCACGCGTTCCCGGGCTACACGGCCGTTTACACGGTGATCCTGAACCTTGCCGTTGCCGTCGTACTGACGCCGGTGTTCAACGCCATGAATGCGCGAAATTCGGCCGACAAGACCGTCACCGCCGATTACTACCACTGAGGAGCTCGCGGCGCGGATCTCCTTAAGCGGCGGGCGCCCATGGCCCGCTCGCCGCGGGCGCTCTCTGGGCCGCTGTCACATAACTGTCACAATCGGTCCCGATAATCGCGAGTCAAACACGCCTTCGGCACGATCTTAGAACGCCAGGCTCAATCAACTGGAGCGATATAAATGCAAGTTTTCAAGCGCCTCTTGATCTTAGGCGTCGCAGCTTCTTTTGGCCTGGCGGCTTCTGCAGCCGATATTTCCGGCGCCGGCGCGACATTCCCCTATCCGATTTATGCCAAATGGGCGGATGCGTACAAAAAACTCACGGGAGTGGGGCTCAACTATCAGTCCATAGGCTCGGGCGGCGGCATCAAGCAGATCAAGGCGAAAACCGTGACCTTTGGTGCGTCGGATATGCCCTTGAAGCCGGACGACTTGAAGACCTCCGGTCTGATTCAGTTCCCGATGATCATCGGCGGGGTGGTTCCGGTGGTGAACATCAAGGGCGTGCAGCCCGGTCAATTGCATTTGGACGGCAGCACCGTCGCCAGCATTTATCTTGGCGACATCACCCAGTGGAACGATCCTAAGATTGTGAAGCTCAACCCGAAGCTGACGCTGCCCAGCACGGCGATTGCGCCGGTGTATCGTTCGGATGGCTCCGGAACGAATTTTCTATTTACCGACTATCTGTCCAAAGCCAGCCCGAAATTCCAGTCGAGCATTGGCGCTAACGCCTCGGTGCAATGGCCGATCGGCATCGGCGCCAAGGGCAATGAGGGCGTGGCGAATATGACGACGCAGACCGACGGCGCGATCGGCTATGTCGAATATGCCTATGCCAAACAGAACAAGATGTCTTACACCTCGCTCACCAACAAGGCCGGCACTACGGTGGCGCCGAGCACGGAGTCCTTCCAGGCCGCCGCGGCCACCGCCGATTGGGCCGGCGCCGACAGCTACTACCTGATATTGACCGATCAGGCGGGGGAGAAGAGCTGGCCAATCACGGGAGCGAGTTTCATTCTCGTCTACAAACAGCCGGATGACCCTGCGCCGGTCGGCGAAGCCCTGAAATTCTTTGCCTGGGCCTACAAAGACGGCGCCGCGATGGCGGCCGAGCTGGACTACGTGCCGCTGCCGGCGGCCTTGATTTCCCAGGTAAAAAAGACCTGGGCATCGCAGGTCACCACGGGCGGCCACCCGGTGTATGGCGGTAATTAATCGCAACCTAAGCGGATTAGCCAGCTAAGATATTTGTTTAAGATACGGTCGAGCCCGAAAGTCTTGCGCTTTCGCGCTCGACCGATTTCGTCTTAAGCGGGAGCGAAGCTGACAGTGGCGATCATAGAACCCGGGCACGCCGCAAAGCAGTTGATTTACGAGAGGATATTCCGTTCGGCAACATTTACCGCGGCGATCTTGGTGTTGTTGATCCTGGGCGGGGTGGCCGCCTCCCTTCTGCGCGGTGCGTGGCCGGCCTTGAGCCACTTCGGATTCTCGTTCGTCACCCGCGAGATCTGGAATCCCGTCACGGATCAATTCGGAGCGCTGGCGCCGATTTACGGCACCGTGGTCACCTCGCTGATCGCCATGCTGCTCGCGGTGCCGGCGGGTTTCGGCATTGCCCTGTTTTTGACCGAGCTCTGTCCGCCGCTGCTGAAGCGGCCCATCGGCGTCGCCGTGGAGCTGTTGGCGGCGGTGCCCAGCATCATCTTTGGGATATGGGGTTTGTTCGTGCTTGCCCCGGTGCTGCAGCGGCACGTGCAGCCTTGGTTGATCGGCTCTCTGGGCAATGCTCCTGCCATCGGTCACCTGTTCAAGGGTCCGCCCTACGGGATCGGCATTCTGACCGCCGGCGTCGTTCTTGCCATCATGGTGCTGCCATTCATTGCGGCAACCATGCGCGATGTGTTCGACACCGTGCCGCCCATGCTCAAAGAATCCGGCTACGGCCTCGGCGCCACGACCTGGGAAGTGATTTGGAATGTGGTCGTTCCGCATTCGCGGGCGGGCATCGTCGGCGGTGTCATGTTGGGTCTCGGCCGCGCGCTCGGTGAAACCATGGCGGTGACATTCGTGATCGGCAATGCGCACCGCATCAGTTCTTCCTTGCTGGCGCCGGGCACCACCATCTCTTCGGCGATTGCCAATGAGTTCACCGAAGCGGTCGGCGATCTCTATACCTCCTCGCTGATTGCGCTCGGGCTGCTGTTGTTTCTGATCACCTTCACGGTGATTGCGCTGGCACAGGCAATGCTGCGCAGGCTCGAGCGGCGTGTAGGTGCCGCCGTATGAATCGACGCATGCTGCGCAAGTTCAAGAACGGCGCGTTTCTAACGCTTTCGTTGCTGGCGACGCTGACCGGACTGGCCTGTTTGGCGGCGCTGCTATGGACGCTCATTTCGCATGGGTTGGGCGGCATGTCATCGCGCATTTTCACGCAAATGACCCCGCCGCCCGGCGGTCAGGGCGGCCTGCTCAATGCCCTGTACGGCAGCGCCGTGATGACTCTTCTCGGAATCTTGATCGGATCTCCCATCGGGGTGCTTGCGGGTACCTATCTTGCTGAATATGGCAGGAGTTCGCGCCTCAGCACGGCGATCCGGTTCATCAATGACGTACTCCTCAGCGCTCCTTCCATCATCGTCGGACTGTTCGTCTACGAGGTCGTGGTGGTTCGCATGGGCCATTTTTCGGCGATCGCCGGCGCGCTGGCGCTCGCCGTGCTGGCAATCCCGGTAACCTTGAGAACCACCGAAGACATGCTGAACCTCGTGCCCGTCGGCATGAAGGACTCGTCCGCGGCGCTCGGCGCCTATCCATGGCGCACCACTTTGAGCGTGCTGTATCCCGCGGCGCGCAGCGGCATCGTGACCGGTTTGCTGCTGGCGATCGCCCGCATCAGCGGCGAAACCGCGCCGCTGCTGTTCACCGCGCTCAACAACCAATTTTGGAGCAACAATTTGAATGCTCCGATGGCCAATCTTCCCGTGGTTATTTTTCAATTTGCCTTGAGTCCCTACAAGGACTGGCAGGACCTGGCCTGGGCGGGCGCGTTGATCATCACCGTGACCATCCTGCTGCTGAGTATTTCCGCCCGCGTGTTGCTGGCGTTGCTGCAGATGCAGCGAGGATCATAAAGGAATGATTCCGTCGACCAAGCTGCCGAAGCACTTGAAGACGCGCCTGCCCTATCCGGTGGCGGCGGCGCCCGCGCAGGACGCGGGGCCGCCAAAGATCGAAGTGCGGGGATTGAATTTTTTCTACGGCGAGCTGCAGTCGCTGCATAACATCAATATGACCCTGGCCGACCGCTCGATATCGGCCTTCATCGGCCCTTCGGGCTGCGGCAAATCGACGCTGCTGCGCGTGATGAACCGGATGTATGCGCTGTATCCCAATCAGCGCGCCGAAGGCGAAGTGCTGATCAGCGGCCGCGACATCCTGGCGCCGTCGGTGGATGTCGCCGAATTGCGCTACCGCGTGGGCATGGTGTTTCAGAAGGCCACGCCGTTCCCCATGTCGGTATTCGACAATGTCGCCTTTGGCCTGCGCCTGGCGGGCGGCATCCGCGGCGCCGAGCTCAAAGTGCGCGTCGAAACCGCGCTGCGCGACTCAGCCATCTGGGACGAGGTCAAGGATAAATTGCATGCCGACGGCCGCAGCCTGTCGGGCGGCCAGCAACAGCGCCTGTGCATCGCCCGCACCATCGCCGTACAGCCCGAGGTGCTGCTGCTCGATGAGCCGACGGCCGCTCTCGATCCCATATCAACCCTGCGCGTGGAGGAAACCCTGCAGGCGCTGCGTGAAAAGTACTGCATCGTCGTGGTGACGCACAATTTGCAGCAGGCGGCACGCGTGTCCAATGTCACCGGATTCATGTTCATGGGCGAGCTGGTCGAAATGGGACCGTCCAGCGAGATTTTCACCTCACCCAAGAATCGCAAGACCGATGATTACATTACCGGCCGTTTCGGCTAAGTCATGAACGACATCAGCGCCAACATCGGCGATCAAGCGCCGCAGACGGCCGGCACCGCAGCCGTGCGCGACAAACTATTCGATCCCGTCATGAGCGCGCGCGAGGTCAGCGTCCACTACGGCGACAAATGCGCGGTTCGCAACGTCAGCCTCGATATCGGACGCAATCAGGTGCTGGCCATGATCGGACCGTCCGGCTGCGGAAAATCGACTTTTCTGCGCTGCTTGAACCGCATGAACGACACCATCCCGAGCGCCCACGTCAGCGGCAGGATCACGCTCGATGGCCAGAATATCTATGATCGGCAGCAGGATGTGGCGCAGCTGCGCGCGCGGGTCGGCATTGTGTTCCAGAAGCCGACGCCGTTCCCACATTCGGTGTACGCCAACGTCGCTTACGGACCGCGCATCCACGGATTGACCAAGAGCCGCGCCGACATGGATGAGCTGGTGCAGAGCAGTCTGGCGCGTGCCGGACTATGGGACGAGGTCAAGGACCGCTTGTCGACCGCGGGTACCAGTTTGTCCGGCGGCCAGCAGCAACGCCTGTGCATCGCGCGAACCATTGCCGTCAACCCCGAGGTGATCCTCATGGACGAGCCCACCTCGGCGCTGGATCCGATCGCCGGCGCCAGAATCGAGGACTTGATCGACGAGTTGCGCGAAAATTACGCGATTGCGATCGTCACCCACAACATGCAGCAGGCGGCGCGGGTATCGCAGCGCACCGCCTATTTTCACCTCGGTGATTTGATCGAAGTCGGCCCCACGGATCTGGTGTTCACCAATCCCCAGCAGAAGCTCACCGAAGACTACATCACCGGCCGGTTCGGCTGAAAATCTAGCGCTGCGATGGTATGAAATCCGCGAGCACCGCGGCGCGCATGAGATCCGGCGGCAGCAGGCCCTGCGCCAGGAGAAAATCATGAAATTTTTTCTGATCGAATTTGGACTTGAGCCTTGCCTCGGTTTCCTTGCGCAGCGCCAGCAGGCGCGTATACCCATAGAAGTAGCTGTTGGCCTGCCCGGGAGTGCGGAAGGTGAACCGCTCGACCTCTTCCTTGGCGAACGCGTGGCTGAGTAACACGTCCTTCTCCAGCACGGCATACGCCTGCTCCGGCGTCACCTTGCCGCTTTGCAGTTCGGGATCGAGAAATGCGCGCGCCGCCCGCAGTAACCGCAGCTGCAGCGTCAGCAGTTGTCCCTCGGCGGGCTCGTACGGCTGCATGATGTATTCGGCGTACAGACCCCAGCCCTCGACGTTGGTGGAATTGAACGCATACAGCGCGCGCGCCAGACTGACTCCATGCTCGACCATCGAATCGAACTGCAGTTCGTGCCCCGGCCGCGCCTCATGGGCGGTCAGCGTCCAGGCAACGGCATCGAAGGTGAAGTCATCGTATTTGTCTTCCGCGCCGCCGGTCGCCGATGGAATGTTGAGGGGCAGCACGAACTCGCCGCGCTGACCCGTGTTGTGTACAAACGGCGGCGGCGACATGTGCGGCGCCGGGTTGCGCACCGTCTCGGCGGCGGTCGCGAGACGGATGATGGCGGGGCGGTCAGGCAATGTGACGAGATTCCTCGCCACTACGATTTTTTCAATTTCGTGCAGTCGGCCTTCGAAGAACGGCAGAATGGCGTCACCGGTGATCTGCTGCTTCTTCAATTCCGCGATCACGCTGCGGTAGTCGCTCGAGGTAAAGCCGCGCGCCTTCGCCACCTGCGCCGCCAGCGGCGCCATCTCGGCCTGGTATTGCGCAAAAGCGGCATGCGCCATCGCCGCGATCCTCGCCGGGGAAATGTCGATGCCATAGCCTTCGAGCGCCAGCGCATACCTCTCCGGCGGCAGACGAAAGTCGGTGCGGGCCTTGGGCAGAATGTTTTCCCTCACCCAGGCGTCGTAGCCGATCAGCTGCTCCTTCAGTTTCTCGTAGGCTGGTTCCCAGCCGTCGAGTTGGTACTTCTTGAACAACGCGGGGATGCCCTCGACATAGTTGGAGTTGCGGCCAAGCTCCGTCTCCACTTCGCCTTTTGAGGGATAAATGACGCCGGGCTTGGCGATCTGTTCGCGCTCCCGCGTTTTGAGTATTTCGGTGAACGGCGTGTAACCCTGCTCGATGCCGGCGTACTTGCGCAGCCGGATCAGAGCGGCCGGCCGCCGCTCCGCGGCCACCTGGTCGTCGAGCAGACCGCGCAAGCCTTGAAATATCACGGCGCTGGCATTGTAGAACGGCACCTCGCGCTGCAGTTCGAAATCCTCGGTTCGAAATTTCAGCTCGAAAGCCTTCTGCAGAATGTCCAGATCCTCCTGGATGTTTTTGTCGCTCTCCTTGGGCTCCGCCGCCTTGATCTTCGCCAGCACCGCCTTGAGCTCTTGGCGCTGCGTCAGGTCGTCGGCGAGCGTGGGGTTGGATATGCGAGCGTCGAATTTCGCCAGGCCCTCATGCGAGCCTTGCTCGGGCGTGTGCTCGAGCTGCACGTCGAGCAGCATGTTGGTATACACGTTGCTCTGCCTGATCCAGGGTATATCCGCGTGGGCGCCGCCGCCCGCAGGCTGGCCGGCCGCAGGTTGGCCTGCCCCGATGAATGAAAGGGTGCAGAGAGAAATAGCGGCGATCAGACGGTGCATTTTTCAATCCTGGTCGGTGTCGCTAAATTTTACATTGTCTGCGATGCATTGTTAGCCCATTGCTGTGCCATTAAGCCACACACAAGTTAAGATGCGCCATGGAATCGAAACTCGCCCTGCAAGCTAAGTTGGCGCTGCTGGCGGCTACTCAGAGAATGAGTCCCGAACAGCGCCTCGATGCATTCCTCATGCACTGTCAATTGATGATGGAGCTGCGGCTGGCGGGTGAGCGCATCCATCTGGCGTCGCGATCGCTGCCGTCGTGAGATCGACCGGCGTCGGACAATCCGCCCTGCTGTTATTGGATGCAATCGCGGTGTTGACGAGCGAGAGAGTCGACTATGCGGTGATCGGCGCCATGGCCGCATCGATTTACGGCGTCGTGCGCGCCAGCATCGACGCGGATGCGATTCTTTCGCTCGGTGCGCAAAAACAATCCGATTTGGAGAGAACCTTTAGAGCTGCGGGCTTTCAAACGGCGCTGCGGCTGGGAGATGCGGACGATCCGATTCCTGCGGTATTGCAGCTGACGGATCGTTTCGAAAACCGTGTCGATCTGCTGGTCGGCTTGCGAGGCCTTGAACCGGACGCGTTTGCACGGGCGGTGGAGGTTCAATTTCAAGGCGTGGCCTTGCGGGTGATTGGCCGCGAGGATTTCATTGCAATGAAAGTATTCGCCGGTGGAGCCGAGGGACTGTCGGATGCCAAGAGCGCGATCACGGCCGCCGGCGGTCAGCTCGACCTGGCATTGTTGCGACGATTGACGCAGCGCTTTGGCCGCGCCGCATCCGACTCATTGGAGCGGCTGCTAAACGGCCCGTAATGGGCGCCATGCTAATCGGTGTTGCGCAGCAATTCGTTCAATGAGGTTTTCGCGCGGGTCTGCGCGTCGACCCGTTTGACGATCACCGCGCAGGCGAGCGCGTACTTGCCGTTCGCGGCAGGCAGAGTCCCCGGCACCACCACGGCGCCGGCGGGCACCCGGCCGTACAGGATCTGGTCGCGCTCACGATCGTAGATGCGTGTGCTCTGACCGATGAACACGCCCATGGAGATCACGGCGCCCGTTTCCACCACCACGCCCTCGACGATTTCGGAGCGCGCGCCGATGAAGCAGTCATCCTCGATGATGGTCGGGCTTGCCTGCAGCGGTTCCAGCACCCCGCCGATGCCGACGCCGCCGGACAAATGCACGTTTTTGCCGATCTGCGCGCACGAACCCACCGTCGCCCAGGTGTCCACCATGGTGCCGCTGTCCACGTATGCGCCCACATTGACATAGCTCGGCATCAGCACCACGTTGGGCGCGACGTAGGCGCCGCGCCTTACCGTCGCGGGTGGCACGACGCGCACGCCGGCGGCGGCGAACCGCGCGGCGTCCCAGCCGCTGTATTTCAGCGCGACCTTGTCGTAGAAACTCAAGTTCTCGGCCCGTATCGCCTCGTTGTCCCTGATGCGAAAGGACAGCAGCACCGCCTTCTTCAGCCACTCATTGACGCGCCAGCCATCGGCTTCGCGCTGCGCCACGCGCAGCTTGCCGGCGTCCAGCAATTCGATCGACTCTTCGATCGCCGCGCGCACCTCCGCGGGCGTGGTTCGCGGCGTCAACTCAGCCCTTGATTCGTAGGCGCGGTCGATGATCGGCCTCAAGTCGCTTGAGGGTTTTGCCGGCGCTGCGGTCATCTGTTTATGCCCGCGCCACGTCGCGGCGATCCAGCGCCAGCACCAGCGACTCCTGCACCCGGCGGCACACCTCTTCCGGCAGCAGACCGCCGTCGGCGCCGGTGATGTAGAACACGTCCTCCGCGCGTTCACCCACGGTCATGATCTTCGCGCCGTTGATGGCGACGCGCTCGGCGCGAAATACCTTGCCCACCTCGGACAGCAGGCCCGGCCGGTCCGCCGCGATCAGTTCGAGAATGGTGCGCGCATTGCGGCTGTCGATGCTGAAATTGACCTGCGTGGGTGTCGAGAACATGCGGACCTGGCGCGGCGCGCGCCGCGTGACGGTGGGCGGCAAGTCCTCGCCCGGCTGCAGGGCGCGCCACAGGCCGCGCTCGATTTCGCGGATGCGCGCGGCGTCGGCAATGACCGCGCCGCTGTCCTCGAGCACCACGTAGGTTTCCAGGCTGAAGCCATTGGCGCTGCTGATCAGGCGCGCATCGACGACGTTCAGGCCCATCTGATCCAGCACCGCCGTGGTGCGGGCAAAGCTGCGCAGGCGGCGCGGCGTGTAGGTGAGCACCGCGGTGCCGCCACGCTCGGTGAGCTGCCGGATGGCGACCAGCGGTGCGTCGTCGTTGGCGCCGCGGCCGGCGAGCAGCGTCGTATGCCAGGCGATTTCCTCAGGCGTATAGCGCAGGAAATACGCTTCGGTCCACTGCGACCAAACCTCTGCGATCTTTTCCGCCACTACCTCGGGAGGGATGTTCGCCCGCGCCTGCTCCTGCGTTTCGCGGATCAACTCTTCCTGATCGACGGGGGTCTCGAGACCCCTGCGCAGCGCCCGCTTGGTGCGCTCGTAGAACTCCTCGAATAAGCGCGCTTTCCAGGCGTTCCACAGTTTCGGATTGGTACCGCGCACGTCGCAAACGGTCAGCACGTACAGATAGTCCAGATGCACCTGATCGCCCACCAGCTGCGCAAAGTCGTGGATGATGTCCGGATCGCTGATGTCCTTCTTCTGCGAAGTGATGGACAGGATCAGATGATTTCTCACCAGCCACGCCACCAGGCGCGCTTCATATCGGCCGAGTCCCTGTTCCAGGCAAAATGCCTCCGCGTCAACCGCCCCCAATTCGGAGTGGTCGCCGCCGCGGCCCTTGGCGATGTCGTGGAACAGTGCCGCAAGATAGGCGATCTCCTGGCGCGGCAGCGATTGCATGATCTGGCTTAAAGTAGGAAATTCATTGTTGAATTTGGGCATCGCCAGGCGGCGCAGATTGCTGACCACGAACAGGGTGTGCGCGTCCACCGTATAGGCGTGGAACAAATCGTACTGCATGCGGCCGACGACGCGGCCGAATGCCGGTATATAGCGGCCGAGCACGCCGTACAGATTCATGCGGCGCAGCTCATGCGTCACCCCGACGGGTGCGCAGAGAATCTCCATGAATAGGCGATGATGGCGCGGATTTTGCCGGAATTCCTCATCGATGAGGCCGGCATGGGTGCCGATCAGCCGGATGGTTTCGGCGCGCACACCGCGCACTTCGGGGTGCTGCTGCAGCAGCACGAACAGTTCGAGCAGCGCCGATGGATAGCGGGCAAATACTTCCGGGTGCGTGACCTCGAGATAATCGTTGCGGATCTGGAAGCGGGCATTGATGGGCTCGGGCGCCCCGCTTTGCGTCAGGATGGCCTCGCGAAACAGCTGCAGCAGCATTTCGTTGAGCAGTGAGATGTCCATGACGGTGCGGTAATATTTCTGCATCAACTGCTCGACCGCCAGCGTAAAGCTCGCGTCTTCATAGCCGAACAGCTTGGCGAGTTTGATCTGGTAATCGAACAGCAGCCGATCCTCGCGCCGGCCGGTCAACACGTGCAGCCCGAAGCGCACCTTCCACAGGAACGATTGCCCGGCCTTGAGCTTGCGCAATTCCTCGCGCGTCAGGAAGCCATGCGCCACCAGCTCATCGAGCGTATCGGTGCCGAAATGGCGCTTTGCCACCCAGCCGATGGTTTGAACGTCGCGCAATCCTCCCGGGCTCGATTTGACGTTGGGCTCGAGGTTGTACGCGGTGTCGAAGTAGCGGTGATGCCGCTCGATCTGTTCCTTGACCTTGGCTTCAAAGAAATCCTGCGACGTCCACAGCCGGTCGGAGGCCAGCGCGCGGCGCATGCCGGCGAACAGCGACTCGGGCCCGCTCAGCAGGCGGGCTTCGAACAACGTGGTCGCCACGCTGATGTCGGCAAGACTCTCGCGCTGGCAGTCATCGATGGAGCGCACGCTGTGTCCGACTTCCAGTCCGATGTCCCAGAGAAACGTCAGGAATCGCTCGATGTCCGGCTGCCAGTCCGCGGAATCGCTTTTTGGCAGCAGTACCATGATGTCGATGTCCGAACTCGGGTGCAGTTCGCCGCGCCCATAACCGCCGACGGCAATGAGCGCCAGATCGTCGGCAAACTTTCCGGCGTGGCGCAGCCACGCGGCGCGCAGCGCGATGTCGACCAGGCGTGCGCGGTCGCGCACCAGATCTTCGATGGCATCGTCCGCGACGAAGCGATCCTTCAAGAGCTCGGTGCCGCGATCCAGGACCTGGCGAAATACGATGGGCGAGAATTGGCCGTCTTCGAGCTCTTTGGGGACCGCCGCGAGGTACGGCCAGTCGGGGATTTGATCGAGAAACTTGCCGTGGGCGTTCAAGAAGCCGCCGCGGCCGCAGGCAGCTCGACGTTCGCACTCAAGGTCAGCACCTCGTAGCCGCCATCCGTGACCAGGACGGTGTGTTCCCACTGCGCCGACAGCGACTGATCCTTGGTGACCACGGTCCAGCCGTCCGGCAGCAGCCGCACATCGCGGCGCCCGGCATTGATCATGGGTTCGATGGTAAAGGTCATGCCGGCGGACAATTCCAGCCCGGTGCCGGGCTTGCCGTAGTGCAGCACCTGTGGATCTTCGTGGTAAACGCGCCCGATGCCATGTCCGCAGTATTCGCGCACCACGGAAAAGCCATTGCCCTCGGCGAAGTTCTGTATGGCATGCCCGATGTCGCCCAGGTGCGCCCCGGGCTTGACCTGGCGAATGCCGTGCCACATGGCTTCGTGACAGGCCGAGGTCAGCCGGCGGGCGAGGATGGCGGCATTGCCCACCAAGTACATGCGGCTGGTGTCGCCATGAAAGCCATCGCGTATCACCGTCACGTCGATGTTGATGATGTCGCCGCTTTTCAGGCGCTTATCCCCGGGAATTCCATGGCACACCACATGGTTCACGGAGGTGCAAATGGTCTTCGGAAAGCCCCGGTAATTGAGGTTGGCGGGAATGGATTTGAGCTCATCGACGATGAAGTCGTGGCAGCGCTTGTCCAGCTCATCGGTGCTGACGCCCGGCTGCACGAACGGCTCGATCATGTCGAGGACGCTGGCGGCCAGGCGGCCCGCGGCACGCATTTTGTCCTGTTCGACGGGGGTTTTGATGGTTACATTCATAGCAAATTTAAGGCCAGGCCCGGGATTCGCCCGGGCTTTGTTTCCGATGGGCGTTCATGGTATAAAGCGCGGCTATTTTTAACAACCCCGCACGCGTGTCGTCACAATCGGCCGGGTGCCCGGAGAGGCTGTCGAAACTGAAGGCTTAAGCCTTCGATTTCAAGGCTGAAACGGGTTGCCGATTGGGATACGCGGAGGCTCAACCCAACCAGGAGTGTTTTATGACCAGCGTGTCCATGCGACAAATGCTGGAAGCGGGCGTCCATTTTGGACATCAAACCCGCTTCTGGAACCCGAAAATGGCCCCGTTCATTTTCGGCGAGCGCAACAAAATCCATATCATCAATCTGGAGAAGACGCAGCCTCTGTACGCGCAGGCCGCGGCGTTCATCAAAAATGTCGCCGCCGAGGGCGGCAAGGTGCTGTTCGTCGGCACCAAGCGCTCGGCGCGCGATGCGGTACAAAAAGAGGCGACGCGCGCGGCAATGCCCTACGTCAACCAGCGCTGGCTGGGAGGCATGCTCACCAATTTCAAGACCATCCGCGGATCCATCAAACGCTTGAACGATCTGGACGAGATGGCGCAAAGCGGCGCCCTTGAGCGGCGCGGCAAGAAAGAGGCGCAAATGCTGCGCCGTGAAATGGAGAAACTGCTGCGCAGCCTCGGTGGCATTCGCGAGATGACCGCGTTGCCCGATGCATTGTTCGTGATCGATGTGGGACACGAACAGATCGCGATACACGAGGCGCAGAAGCTCGGTATCCCGGTGGTCGCGGTGGTCGATACCAATTGCTCGCCCGATGGCATCGACTATGTCATCCCCGGCAACGACGACGCGATGCGCGCCATCCTGCTGTACGCGGGGGGCATCGCGGATTCGGTGTTGGAGGGCAAAGCCTCGCTGCCGGAGGTTCCGGTCGGTGAAGACGAATTCGTGGAGCTGGATGAGGAGGGCAATCCGAAGAAGCGCAGCGCCGGCGGGCGTCGTCCTCCCTCTGCGGCGCGCGGCGGTCAACGCAAGCAGCCGCCGCGACGCAAAGTCCCGGTGACCGTGGTGCCGAGCGTCGCAGCCGTGGCGGCTTCGCTCGACGAGGTCGAGGTCGAAGCCGACGACGTGGATGCGGTGGATACTCCGCCAGCCGAGACCCGGCCGGCGAGTGCGCCGCGCCGCCGCCCGGTTGGACGGCGTGCTCCGGCGCGAGGCGCGTAAGCCGGTGTTATGTGCGCGTAGGGGAGCGCTCGAAGCGCTGGCCTATCACGCGAAATCTTGGCTCAATTGAGGAACCGCCATGCTCGGCGGTTTTAGCTACCGATGAACATTACGGCAGATTCAGTCAAACAGCTTCGAGAGCGCACCGGCGCCGGCATGATGGAGTGCAAGCGGGCACTGGTGGAAACCCAGGGCGACTTGGACGCCGCCGCCGAACTGATGCGCAAGAGCGGCCTGTCGAAAGCCGACAAGAAAGCCACGCGCGTCGCCGCCGAAGGCAGCGTGGCGATCGAGCGTTCCCAAAGCAACGCCGTGCTCGTCGAGGTCAACTGCGAGACCGACTTCGTGGCACGCAGCGATGAGTTTCAGGCGTTCGCCAGGGATGTGGCGCGCGCGGCGCTCAGCCAGGCGCCCGCCAATTTGGAGGCCCTGCTGGCGCTGCCGCAGGGCGGCGGGTCGAGCCTCGAAGAGCGGCGGCGCGTCCTGATCGCGAAGATCGGCGAGAACATTTCCGTGCGGCGCTTCGTGCGCGTGACCTCGCCCGGGCCGCTCGGCACTTATGCGCACGGTTCACGCATCGGCTCGCTGGTGGCCTTGCAGGGCGGCGATGAAGCGCTCGCCAAGGACCTGGCGATGCACGTGGCCGCCAGCAATCCCGCCTACATTGATATCGCCGATGTGCCTGCCGCGACGCTCGACCAGGAACGCGCCATTCTCATCGAACAAACCAAGGCGGAGAAGAAGCCGCCCGAAATCATTGCCAAGATGGTGGAAGGCCGTCTGCGCAAGTACGTCGCGGAAATCACCCTGGTGGGCCAGCCGTTCGTCAAGGATCTGGACATCACCATCGAGAAGCTGCTCAAAGGGGCGGGTGCCAAGGTGGTGCAATTCGTGCGCTATGAAGTGGGCGCGGGCATTGAAAAGAAACAGGATGATTTCGTCGGCGAAGTGATGAAGCAGGTGAAGGCGCAGGAAAAAGACCCGACCGACGACAAGCACGGTCCCAAGAAACACTGAACCTAATGACCAGCAAAACCGGCACGGCACGTTATCGCAGAATTTTGGTCAAATTATCCGGCGAGGCGCTGCTGGGGGATGAGGATTACGGCATTGACCCGGTCATTCTCAAGCGCATCGCCGGCGAAATTCACGACCTGACCCAGCTGGGGGTCCAGGTCGCGGTGGTCCTCGGCGGCGGAAATATCTTTCGCGGTGCGGGTCTCGCCCGCGCCGGCATGGATCGGGTCACCGCCGATCATATGGGCATGCTGGCCACGGTGATCAACGCGCTGGCGCTGCAGGATGCGCTCGAGAGTCTGGGCGCCTACGCACGCGTCATGTCGGCATTGCGCATCAACGAGGTTTGCGAGGATTACATCAGGCGCAGGGCGGTGCGGCATCTGGAAAAGGGCCGCGTCGTGATTTTCGGCGCCGGCACCGGCAATCCGTTCTTCACCACCGATACCGCCGCCAGCTTGCGCGCCATCGAGATCAACGCCGAGATACTGCTCAAGGCCACCAAGGTGAACGGCGTTTACGACTCCGATCCGCTCACCAATCCGCACGCCAAGCGCTACGCGCGCCTGACCTTCGACAAGGTGCTGAATGACCGCCTCAATGTGATGGACGCTACGGCCATCGTGATGTGCCGGGAAAACAATCTGCCGCTGCAGGTCTTCAATCTGTTCCATGCC
This sequence comes from Steroidobacteraceae bacterium, assembly GCA_035567075.1. Taxonomy (GTDB): domain Bacteria; phylum Pseudomonadota; class Gammaproteobacteria; order Steroidobacterales; family Steroidobacteraceae; genus Bog-1198. The sequence goes on along the minus strand of DATMRC010000105.1, from coordinate 2,620 downwards.
GGCGATTTGATGCGTATTGTCCAGGGTGAAGACGTCGGCACCGTGGTATCGGCCGAGTAAGGTCAAGGGGGGTACATGCTCGAGGATGTAAAGAAGGATGCGGCGCTGCGGATGCAGAAGTGCGTGGCCGCCTTCAAGGAACAGCTGAAAAAGATGCGCACCGGCCGCGCCCATACCAGTCTCATTGAGCATATCAAAGTCGACTACTACGGCTCGGAGAAGCCCTTGAATCAGGTTGCCAACATCGCGACCGAGGATGCCCGCACCTTGACGGTCAGTCCCTGGGAAAAGGCCATGGTGCCGATCATCGAAAAGGCTATCTACAAATCCGATCTCGGGCTCACGCCGAATACTGCCGGTCAAATCATCCGCATACACATGCCGGCGCTGACCGAAGAGCGGCGCCGCGACATCATCAAGGTGGTGAAGTCAGAAGCTGAGAATGCCCGCGTCGCGGTACGCGGCGTGCGCCGCGAAATCATGAGCGAGTTGAAGGAAATGCTCAAGGAAAAGCTCATTGCGCAGGACGATGACCGGCGCGCCCAGGATGACGTTCAAAAATTGACGGACAAGCACGTAGCGGACATCGATCAGGCCATGGCGGACAAGGAAAAGGAGCTGATGCAGGTCTGATCGCAACAAGACCCGCACTCCAAAAACGCCCATGGCCGACTCGCCGCAGCATGTCGCAATCATCATGGACGGCAACGGCCGCTGGGCCCGATCGCGCGGCCTGCCGCGGGTTGCCGGCCATCGCGCCAGCGTCAAGGTGGTGCGCAAGATCGTCGAGGAGTGCGCGCAGCGCCATGTGCGGTATTTGACGCTGTTCGCCTTCAGCAGCGAGAACTGGCGGCGGCCTCCCGATGAGGTGGGAGTGCTGATGGGATTGTTCCTCGATGCGCTGGTGCGCGAGGTGGCGGACCTGCACAGCAATCAAGTGCGCCTGCGCTTCATCGGCAACCGCGCCTTATTGGGCGTCGAGCTCAAACAGCGCATGCACGATGCGGAAGTGCTGACGGCAAACAATTCCGGACTGGGCTTGATGGTGGCGGTGGCGTATGGCGGACGCTGGGACATTGCGCGGGCCTGCCAGGCGCTGGCTGCCGATGTGGCCGCAGGATCAATGGCTGCGGCCGATATCGGCGAGGAGCAGGTGGCCGCGAAGCTCGAATTGGCCGGAATTCCGGATCCGGATCTTCTCATCCGCACCGGCGGCGAGCAGCGCATCAGCAATTTTCTGTTGTGGAATCTTGCCTACACCGAACTGTATTTTTCAGAGGCGCTGTGGCCGGAATTCTCGCCCGTGCATTTGCAGGCGGCATTCGAGCATTTCGCGCAGCGCGAGCGCCGCTTCGGCAAAACCTCGGAACAGGTGGGGGCGAAAGCCGGTGCGTAAGGTGGGCGATGCTTAAGACCAGGATCATCACCGGCTGCATACTGGCCGCGCTGCTGCTGTTGGGCTTGTTCTTGCTGCCGCCATTCTGGGCGGTGCTCGCATTCGGCGCCGTGTTCACCATCGGTGCCTGGGAGTGGGCTGGGTTCGGCGCCTTGCGCGCAGCCTCGGCGAGAGCGACCTACGCCCTCAGCGTCGCATTCATTTATCTGCTCAGCTGGCAATGGAGCAAGGACCCCGCGCACTTGATCGTGCTGCTGACGGTGGCGTGCGCATGGTGGCTGGTCGCGTTTTCGTGGCTCATCCTGGCGCCGACCCGCCAGCGGCCGGTCCTGGTGCTGCTCTGCGGACTGCCGGTGTTGGTGCCGGCGTTTCTCGCGCTGGCGAGAATGCAAATATCCGACCAGGCGAATCAAAGCGGTCCGCTGATCGTGCTGTGGTTGGTGCTGATGGTGTGTGCCGCGGATATCGGCGCATATTTTGCCGGACGCAGTTTCGGGCGGCGGAAATTGGCGCCGCGCGTCAGCCCGGGGAAAACCTGGGAGGGAGCCCTTGGCGGGCTGCTCGCGGCCGCGCTGGTGGCCTTGAGCGGCGCCGAGTTTTTTGGTCTGCCGCCGCTCGGCGCGATTGCATTCGGCTGCGCCGTCGGAATTTTCTCCATCATCGGCGATCTGACCGAGAGCATGTTCAAGCGCGCAGCGGCGCTCAAGGATAGCAGCGCGTTGCTGCCCGGACACGGCGGACTGCTGGATCGCCTCGACAGTGTGACGGCGGCGGCGCCTCTGTATGCTCTGGGATTGTTCGGCTCCGGCGTGATCCGATGAGTTCCCAGCGCGGCATCGCAATCTTAGGATCGACGGGCAGCATCAGCCGCAGCACGCTCGCCGTCATCGCGCTGCACCCGGAAATTTTCAAGGTCGCGATGCTGGGCGCCTTCAATAGCTGGCAAGCCATCGTCGAGCAGGCAAAGGCATTTCACCCGGACACCGTGGTGTTGGTCGACGAACATGCGGCAGCCCAAGCGCGCGCCGCGCTGCGCGATTGCGGCTCGGCGACGATCGTCGAGAGCGGCGAGCAGGCACTGGCGGACGCCGTCAGCGGCGGCAATGTCGCGGTGGTGATGGCGGCGATCGTCGGCGCCGCCGGTCTCAAGCCGACCTTGGCGGGCGTGCGCGCCGGCAAGCGCGTGTTGCTCGCCAACAAGGAAGCGCTGGTCATGACCGGCCG
>DATMRC010000104.1:0-28085 GCA_035567075.1 Steroidobacteraceae bacterium | reverse complement strand
CGCGGCGCGGAATCCGCTTTTGCCCATGCGCATGTGGCGCACGATGTTCTCGATCTCGACGATGGCATCATCCACCAGCACGCCGGCCACCAAGGACAACGACAGCAGCGTGATCTCATTGAGGGTGAAGCCCATCCATTGCATGAAGGCAAAGGTGGGTATGGCCGATAGGGGAATGGCCAGCGCCGAGATCAGCGTCGCGCGCCAATTGCGCAGAAACAGCCAGACCACGGCAACCGCCAGCACCGAGCCCTCGATCAGGGCCTCCAGCGCCGAATGATAAGTCTTGATGGTGTGATTGACCGTGGTGAAAATCTGCTGGATATGCAGCGACGGGTTGTCTTTTTGAATCTTGACCAGTTCGTTGGCGACCCCGTCCGCCGTGGTGACGTCGGAGACGCCCTTGGACTTGTAAACCTCGAATGCCGTCGCCGGCCGGCCGTTGAGTCTCGCCAGACTGCGCATCTCCGCAATGCCGTCGTGCACGTCGGCAATCTCGCTCAGCCGCACCGACTTGCCCCCGGGCACGATGATGAGCGTGTCGCCCAGGGCTGCGGCCGACTTGGCGCCGCCGAGCACGCGGATGGCCTGCTCGCCGCCGCCGACCTGCGCGCGTCCGCCGGGCGCGTCCAAATTCAGTTGCCGCAGCTGCTCGTTGACCTCCACCGCCGTCAAGCCCAGCGCCTGCATGCGCGAGGGATCCAGTTCCACGCGAATTTCCCGATCGGCGCCGCCGATGCGCTGCACCTGGGCCACGCCATTCACGCCCAGCAACCGTTTGCTGATGGTGTTGTCGATTGACCAGCTCAGCTGCTCGGGCGTCATGTTGGTGGTCGTGACCGCGTAGATGGCAAATGGGCCGCCGTCCGCATTCTCGCGCTGCACCTGCGGTTCCAGGATGCCTTGCGGCAGATCGGCGCGCACCCGGGCGATGGCGTCGCGCACGTCGGTGACCGCCCGATCGATCGGCGTGCCGATATCGAACTCGACAAGAATCAGAACATTGCCTTCGGTAATGCGTGTTTGCTGGTGATGAACGTTGCCGATGCTGGCAATCGCTCCTTCCACCTTTTGCGCGATCTGCGTCTCCATTTCCTGCGGCGCGGCGCCGGGCTGGGAGATATTGATGTCGACCGCCGGGAAGGAAACATCCGGATTCAAGTTGATCGGCAGGCGAATAAAGGCGACGGTGCCCAGGAAGAACAACACCACGAACAGCACAATGGGGGTCACCGGGTGGCGGATCGCCCAGGCGGAAATGTTTTTCATGACGTGCCTGCCGCCATCAGGACCGCTTTCACGGTCTCGCCCTCCTGCAGAAACGCACCCGCTGTCGTGACGACCTGGTCCCTGGGGTTGATGCCGTCGGCAACGGTCACCCCGGCCGGCACCATGCCGGTCACGCGCACCGCGCGCCGCTCAACCTTGCCCTGGGCGTTGACAATGAGCACGTAGCTGCCCCGGTCGTCGTTGAGCACCGCGGTTTGCGGCAGCACCGCGCGCTCGGCGTTGCTGACGGTCACCTGCGCGCGCGCGAAGGCGCCAGGCCGCAGATTGGGATCAGGCGTGAGCGAGACCTTGGCGGTGCCGAGGCGCGTCGCTGGATCAATGACTGCGCCGAGCAGCCGGATGCGGCCTTGATAAATCTTCGACGTCCCTGTGAGTTTCACGTCCACAAGCTGCCCCACCTTGAGCAGCGGCAGGTCCTGCTCGGCAACTTGACCGCGCAATTCCGTCTCACCATCCTTGGATAGGCGAAACAACGCCTCCCCGCCCGGCATCGCCGTCTGCCCCACTTCCACGCTGCGGGTGAGAATGATGCCATTGGCCGGTGCACGCACATCGGCTCGGGCCAGGCGCGCCTTGGCTTCTACGAGCTGCGCGGCAGCCACCTTGACGTGCGCGGCCGCGGTCACCGCGCTCGACTTGCGGCGTTGCGTTTCTTCGGCCGACAACGCACCGGAAGAACCCACCGCGCGCGCGCGTTGATACTCGGCCTCAGCCAATTCCGCCTCGGCGCGCGCTTGATCGAGCGCGGCTTCCAAATTGGTGACCTGCGGCTCGAGCACTGAATTGTTCAAGTGCACCAGCACCTGGCCCTGCTTCACGTGATCGCCGGCCTCGACATACACCGCGGTCACGCGCCCGCCATCGCCCTCAACGCCAATCGGCATGTCGTAGCGTGCCGCAATGGTGCCAATGATGCTGACCGTGGAAGGCACGGCGCTGATGCCTACCTCCGCGACCGAGACCGTCGGGATGGCTGAAGCGACCGCTTCGGGTTTTGCCAGCGCATGCGTGATGCGCCACGCGACCAGCGATATCACCACGGCGATCAAGAGCCCGCCGACCAGCCACGCAATGATGCGCCGGTTCAACACTTTCGGCGCCGCGGTTGTTTCAGGTTGTTGATCAAACAAAATTGTACTCATGACACCACATCCCAGGGATAACTTCCTTTGTCCAAGATGAACCCGGCCAGGCTGTTCATCTCCTCGTCCTCATTGCGCTCGGCGCGCCGTATGTTATTGGCCATGCGCCGCTTCGCCTGCTGCGCAAACACACGGGCGATGGCGACGGCCTGGGAACCGTTCCCATCCGGCTGGTCGGCCAGCGCTGCGGCGCGCGACAATACACACAGTCCCACGAATAGATCAATGGCGATGTCGGCCACCCGCTTGAGCGAGTGCTGCCTGTCTGCAATGGATTTGCCATGCTTGCGCAGCAAAAAGTCGCATGTCCTCGCCAGCTCCAGCGTGTACCTTTCATAAATACCCGCGGCATCGCGCAAAAGTTGCGGCAGGGACGCCAATATTTTGTCCCGCCCCACCCCGGTCGCCTGGGTCAGGCGTCTCTCCGCGTAGTCGGTCAATACCCCGAACCCCTTGATGGGGTTATTGAAGATGTCGTCAACCGCCGCCTTCATATCACCCAGGGATTTACCCAGGTCCTTGAGGGCCGACAGGGCTATATACAGGCGCAGGACCTCATTGGTTCCCTCAAAAATCGTCAAAATGCGGCAATCGCGGGTGATTTGCTCGTAGGGGTACTCGCGCATGAAGCCGTTGCCGGCCGCAATCTGCAGAGCTTCGTAGGCGCTGCGCTGCAGTGCCTCGCTCGCAAACACCTTGCTGATGGCCGCTTCCACCGAATAGTCCTCAACACCGGAATCGATGTAATGAGCGACCATCCAGACCACGCTCTCAGCCGCGAAGCAATCGAGCGCCATCTGCGAGATTTTCTCGCGGATGAGGCCAAATTCAGCGATGGGCTGATGGAACTGTTTGCGGCTTTGTGCCTGGCTGCTCGACAGTGCGATCAGCGCCTTCATGCCGCCGACGGCCCCGCCCCCCAAACCGGTGCGGCCATTGTTCAAAATCGCCATGGCCACCTTGAACCCCTTGCCCTCCACATCCAGCACGTTTTCGGCGGGTACCTTAACGTCCGCAAAATTGACCGTGGTGGTCGAGGAGGCGCGAATGCCCATCTTGTCCTCATGCTGTCCATGACTGACTCCGGCCCAAGCCGCCTCCACCAGGAAAGCGGTGATCTTGCCGGCTTGAGATGACGTGCGTGCGAACACGGTGTAAAGGTCGGCAATACCGCCGTTGGTGATCCAGATCTTCTCGCCGTTCAAGGTCCAGGTGCCGTCAGGATTCTTGACCGCTTGGGTACGAATCGAGGCGGCGTCGGAGCCGGCTCCCGACTCGGTCAGGCAAAATGCGGCAATCAATTCGCCGCTGGCCAGCTTCGGCAGATAGCGGGCCTTTTGCTCGGCGGTGCCGAACAGCAGAATGCCCTTCATGCCGATGGAGCTGTGCGCCCCGATGGTCAAGGATACCGAGCTGTCGTGGGAGCTGCTCTGGCTTAAGACCCGCGCATAGCCGGCGTTGGACAGTCCGAGCCCGCCGTATTGCTCCGGCACGATGAGACCGAACAAACCCAGGTCGCGGAGACCCTGGATGAATTCCTCGGGCTGCTCCGCCTCACGGTCCCAACGCTTGAAGTCCTGATGTTTGGGGCTCAAGAATTGATCGATCGCATCGACCATCAGACGCAGAACCTCCTGGTCCTTGTGCCGCAGAGCCGGGTAGGGAAACAGCTGATCCTCGAGGATCCGTCCGGCAGCAAGATTTTTCGCAACGCTCATCGGATCCCCTAATCGGCAACACGGTCGATCAGAAGATCGAGCGCGCCGTTGCGGCCCACATCCGTCAAGACTTCGCCGTACAGATCTCCGGCCGCGGGAATGGGCTGTCCGCTGAAGGATATTCGCGCCGTGATGGAAACCCGCTTGCCCGCCAAGAGAACGCGTCCCGGTATCATGGAGTCCGCCGCACTCAGGTGAACCTGCGTGCCGATGGCAGCGCTCGTCAGACGCTTCGCCGCCAGGGGGGGGCCCCGGCCGCCGGGCTCTCGGGCGAATACGAACAAGGGGGCCTCCGTTTTTAGTCGTGATTTCAATGCGGGCGCCAACTGGATATTGACAGCGACCTCAGCCGGCGCAGACCCCTCAGAACTCGTGTTCGTCCCTGCGGGCGACGCACTCGTCCCTGCCGCCGCCGCTGGGGTGCTACCGGCGCCGCTTACCGGCCCGAGCTCCGCGATCCGCGCATCCAGCATTTGCACGATCTGCGGCGGCGGATGCAAATCCTTCAGCGCCTGCCAGCGGTCGCGCGCCAGCGCCTTGTCGCCGCGAATCGCAGCGGCAAACCCGCCATAGAGCAGCGCCTTCGCATTGGTCGGCGCCAGGTTGAGCGCCTCCTCGAACAGCTGCGCCGCGTCGGGTGTGATATCCCCGCCGGCGCGCATGCTCAAGGCTTCGCCCAGCCCCAGGGCGGCCTCCGCATTTTTGCCGAGGCGATGAGCGTGATCGTAGGCGATGACCGCATCTTCCGGTCGTTCCAGCGCAATGTAGGAGCGGCCGAGCATCAGCCAGCCCTGCTGGTCGTCGGGGAAATCGCGCATATGCTGCTCGAGCTTGGCCACCATGGCCAAGATGTCGGGTCGCGGCGCCGCCACTGCTGCGGCCGGGGCGTGCCAGTTCCAATTCGACCACAGCGGGTAGAGGCCGCCGGCCGCGCCGATCACCAACAGCGCCGCGATCGCGCCCAGGATGCGGCTGTTTCGATCGCGCAGCAGCGGGACGGCCACCGCGGTCGCGGCGATCGCAGCCATGAAGGCCGCGATGACGAGGAAGGTAATCATTCGTCCAACGGCTGGCGCGAGCGATTGCGCGCAACTCTATAGATGATGAACACGCCCAGCAGCAACGCGATGAACGGTGCACCCCATATCAACAATGTCTTGGCCGACAGCGGCGGTCCGAAGCGAACGAACTCGCCATAGCGGTCCGTCATGAACTTGAAAATCGCGTCATCGCTTCTGCCGGCGATGAGCATTTCCCGCACCTGCCGGCGCAGGTCGCTGGCGAGCTCGACATTGGAGTCGGCGATCGACTCGTTCTGACAGACGAGACAGCGCAGTTCCTTGGTGATGCGCTCGAACCGCGCCTGCAATGCTGGATTTTCCAGCTGGCCGTTGGCGTCGAGGCTGCCGGCGGATTGCGAATGCGCGAAGGCACCACAGGCCAGCAGCAACGCAAACGCCGATAGCCGCAGGTGTGCCTGCACGCTCATGCGCCCTCCCGCCGCGCCGCGGCGATGCGCGGCAGGAATTCGTGCTGCCAGACCTCCGCGGTCATGGGCGTAATGAATTTGAAGATGACCCGGCCTTTGCCGTCCACCAGATAGGTCTCCGGCGCGCCGTACACCCCCCAGTCAATTGCGGTTCTGCCGTCGGTGTCGAAGGCCACCGCGTTATAGGGATTGCCGAGCTGCGTCAGCCATTGCTTCGCCTTTTCGCGCTCATCCATGTAATCCAAACCGATGATGGGCACCACGTGCTGCTGCGCGATCGCGAGCAGTGCCTCGTGTTCCTGCCGGCAGGCGACGCACCACGTGCCCCATACATTCAAGACGTAAACCTGCCCCTTCAGCGTTGCGTTGCTGACCACCCTTGAAGGGTCTAAGACGTCCGTCAGCGCGAATTCCGGCGCGGGCTTTCCGATCAGCGGCGACGGCAACGCGTGGATATCCCGGCTGGGATTCAAGCCAAAGGCGAACAGCACGACCAGCGCGACAAACGCCGCAAACGGCAGCAGGAACTTCCACATCAGGCTGAACCCAGTTCCGCGTTGGGATCGGGCGGCGTCGCCAACCGCTGCGCAGCGGCCGGTACCTTGACTCGGTAGCGTCGATCGGTAGCCGCGATCAATCCACCGAGCGCCATGACAATGGCGCCGAGCCAGATATAGCGCACCAGCGGCTTGTATTGAATGCGCATGCTCCATGCGTTGTCGCCCAGCGGATCGCCCATCGCCACGAACAGGTCGCGCGCCCAATTCACGGAAATGGCGGCCTTGCTGTTCGAGGTCTGCTGTACCCAGAAATGGCGCTTCTGCGGCTCGAGCAGCGTCACCGCTTTGCCGCCGCGGGTCACCTGCACTTCGGCCTGCACCGCGTCGTAATTCGGTCCGCGGACGTTTGCGGCGCTCAAAAATTTGAAGTCGTAGCCGGCGATTCGAAAGCTGCCGCCCGGTTTCAGCGAAACATCCTTTTCTATCTTGTAGCTCTCCACGCCGCTGGCGCCTATGGCAAACATGCCGACCCCCAGGTGCGCAATGCACATCCCCAGCAGCGCCGCTGTCAGGGTCTGCTTTTGACGCAGACGCCGCAGCGGCTCGAGCAGCGCGGAGAAAATAATCCAGAAGCCGAAACTGAATCCTATCAAGCCCAGCCAATGCAGCTCGCCGAACACCAAGCCCTGAATACTTGCCGACAGGAGAACCGCGGCGCCCGCGAGCCACCATAGAGGTTTTGCGGTCGCGGTGAGCTTGCCGCGCCGCCACGCCGAGTGCATGCCGATGGCCATGAACACCATGAGCGGCAACATGGGTACCAAGAACATCACTGCGAACACCGGCGGCCCGACCGAGATCTTGCCCACACCCAGCAGCTCGTACACCAGCGGCGACAAAGTGCCCCACAGGACCAGCGCCGCCACGGCGGCCAGAATCACATTGTTCACCAGGAGAAAGAATTCGCGCGAAAACAGCTCGAAACCGCCCGCTGCATACAGCTTCGGGGCGCGCCAGGCGTACAGCGTGAGCGAACCGCCGATGGTCAGCACCAAGAACGCCAAGATGTACAAACCGCGCGTCGGATCGGTTGCAAACGAGTGCACTGAGACCAGCACGCCGGAGCGCACCAGAAAGGTCCCCACCAAGCTCAATGAAAACGCGAAAATCGCCAGCAGCAGCGTCCAGCTCTTGAAAATGCCGCGCTTCTCCGTGACGCTGAGCGAATGAATCAATGCGGTGCCCGCCAACCACGGCATGAATGAGGCGTTCTCAACCGGATCCCAGAACCACCAGCCGCCCCAACCCAGTTCGTAGTAAGCCCACCAACTGCCGAGCGCAATACCAATGGTTTGAAACAGCCAGGCGAATATGGTCCAGGGGCGCGTCCACTTGGCCCAGTTTTGATCCAGGCGTCCCTCCAGCATGGCCGCGCAGGCAAATGCAAACGCCACCGAGAAGCCCACGTAGCCCGTGTACAGCATGGGGGGATGAATCGCGAGCGCAAAGTCCTGCAATACGGGATTCAAGTCCGCGCCGTCCTGCGCTGCGGGAATCAAGCGCAGGAAGGGACTCGAGGTCCATAGGGTAAACAGCATGAAGCCGGCGCTGATAAGCCCCATCACGCCGAGTACCCGGCTCGAAAATGTCAACGGCAGCGCGCGGCTGAAGGCCGCGACCGCCACGCTCCAGATGGACAGAATCAATATCCACAGCAGCAGCGAGCCCTCATGCGCACCCCAGAGGGCGGCCACTTTGTAGAACAGGGGCAGCTGCGAATTCGAATTGCGCGCCACATACAGCACCGAGAAGTCATTGTTGACGAACGAATAGACCAGGCACGAAAACGCCATGACCACAAAGACGAATTGCCCGGTCACCGCCGGACGCGCCACCGCCATCCAAACAGGCTTGCCTCGCCAGGCACCCGTCAAGCCGAAAAACGCCTGCGACAAGCTCAGTATGAAAGCGAGGATCAGCGCAAATATTCCTAATTCCGGTGCCATGGCGATTCTCGGGGTTAGCCAGTGGGTCCGATGGCAGGCGGGCCCGCGGCCGGCTTGTTCTTGAGCGACGCTGCGACTTCGGGCGGCATGTATTTCTCGTCATGCTTGGCGAGCACCTCGTCCGCGACAAATGCGCCGTGAGCATTCATCGTGCCGTGGGCAATGATTCCCTGCCCTTCGCGGAACAAATCGGGCAATACGCCGGTATATTCCACCGGCACTTGATGCGCAAAATCGGTGAGCACGAAGCGCACCTCCAGATCGCCCGGTTTGCGCGCCACGCTGCCCTTGACCACCATGCCGCCGATGCGAAAGCGCTTGGCGACCGGTGCTTTGCCTTCGACCACCTGCGAGGGATCGTAATAGAACATGATGTTCTCGCGCGACGCCATCACGGCGAGGGACACCGATGCGGCGACGCCGCCCAGTATCCCCAAGACCACGAACAAGCGCTTGCGCCGCGGAGTCATCGCGCGTCACTCTCGGCCAGCGCCATTGAAAGGGCGCGCCCGGCGCGCACTCGCGCGGCACGCAAAGCGCGGCGCGCCGACCAGAGGTTCCAGCCCAGCACCACACCGGCAAAGCCAAAGCATGGCCACACGTAGCGCGCGTAACCTCCCATGGACCAGAAACCGCTGCTCATGATTTGATCGCCTCCCGCACCCATACCGCCTGCCGCTCGCGATTGAGCAGTTCGCCTTGCAGGCGCAAACAAAGCACGGCGCCATAAAAGCACATGAACCCAAGCCACATGGCCAGCAGCGGCCAGAGCATGCTGCCGGGCATGGAGGGTGCGCCTAGTTTAACAACCGTCGCCCCCTGGTGCAGTGAGTTCCACCAGACCACCGAAAAGTGCACGATGGGAACGTTCACCACCCCAACGATGGCCAGCAGCGCGGCTGCTCGATCGCCGCGCGCCGGGTCTTCGAATGCCGAACGCAGCGACATCACGCCCACATAGAGGAACAATAAAATGAGTTCCGAGGTCAGCCGCGGATCCCAGGCCCAGTACGTTCCCCACATCGGCCGGCCCCACAGTGAGCCGGTCACCAAGGCCGCAAGCGTGAAGGAAGCACCGATCGGCGCCGACGCCGCCGCAACGGCATGCCCCACCTTGATGCGCCAGATGAGCGCCACGGCGCTGGCCGCCGCCATCACGGTGTAGACGGTCAGGGACAAAATCGCGCTCGGCACATGCACGTAGATCATGCGAAACGCATCGCCCTGCTGGTAATCCGGAGGTGCAATCGCGAGTCCGGCAATGAGGCCGTAGCCGAGAGCGAGCACGGCGCTGCCCAGCAGCCACGGCGCGAACGCGCCCGCGACCCCATAGACGTAGGGCGGAGAGGCGAGTTTATAAAACCAGGTCCACATGAATTTCCAGCCACTATTCCAGCGTGATACGTAACGCGGCCGTCGCCGCCAGCGGCGCCAATGTGCAGGTGAACACGCACAGAGACGCCAGAAAATACAAGGCTCCAGCAGTACTCGAACCAGAAATCGCCCGCTCGGTCGCGGCAGCGCCGAAAATCAACAATGGCGTTGCCAGCGGCAGCACAATCAGCGAGAGCAGCACATTGCCGCGACGCAGCCCGATGGTGAGGCCCGCACCGATGGCGCCGAGCCAGCTCAAGGTCACCGTCCCTAAGGCCAAACTCAGCATCATTGTCGCAAATGCCGCAACCGGAATACCGAGCGCAGTCGCCACAATCGGCGACACAATCACCAGCGCCGCACCGCTTACCAGCCAGTGGGCGCAGGTTTTTGCCACCACAATGACGGTTAGTCCCTGCGAACTGAGGCAAAGTTGCTCCAATGTGCCGTCGTCCGCGTCGCTTTTGAACAATGAGTCCAGCGACAGCAGCGACGATAGCAGCGCCGCCGTCCAAAGCACACCCGGGGAGATGTCTCGCAGCAGCGACAGCTGCAGGCTCAATCCCAGGGGAAACAGCGTGGTCACGATCAGGAAGAACACCAATGGCTGCAACAATTGCTCGGGACGCCGAAAACTGAGACACAATTCACGGCGCACGATCAGCACAAACGCTTCCCAGACGCCCACCGTCATGAATTGAGCTCCAGCCGGCGCACATTGCAATCGAGCGTCAGGGCATGATGCGCGACCACCACGGCCGCACCGCCGCCTTCGACATGTGCCTGCAACAACCCCGATATGAGCTCGGTACCCGAGGCATCCAGATTCGAATAGGGTTCATCGAGCAGCCAGAGCGTGGCCCTCATCGCCAATACTCGCGCCAGTGCGACGCGGCGCCGCTGTCCGGCCGACAGCACGCGAGTCGGCAAATCGGCGATGGATCCGACACCGGTGCAATCCAGCACCGTGTGCAGCTCCTGGAGAGTGACACGACGCTTCAATCCGACGGCAAAACGCAGGTTTTCAAGCGCGGTGAGATCATTTTTCAGCGCCGGCTCGTGCGCGCAATAGGCCATGACAGCCTGGTATTGCCCCGGAGACCTGGATATGGACCGGCCCATCCAGCTCACCGTCCCCTGCTCCGGACGCAGCAAACCGCTGGCGACGCGCAGCAATGTGGTTTTTCCGGTGCCGTTGGGGCCCGAGACATGCAGCAATTCGCGCGGCTGCACCTCCAAACTCAATCCCTTGAGCACATGACGCTCGCCGCGCCATACGTGGACCTTTTCTATGCGAAGACCTTCTGGTGCCGAATTCATTGACGCGAGCTTAGCGAAATCAAGGGGTTGAAGCTACCTATTCACACCCATCTTGCAATGTATATCGCTAAATGAGCACGTGCTCGCAGATTTCCTGCCCCATCGCTTTCTGTTATTTTCTACCCGCGTCGCGGTGGACCCAAAAATAAACAACGACAGGAGTCGTCCATGCCCTTACTGAGGAAGCTTGCGGCAGAGTTCATCGGCACCTTCTGGCTGGTTTTGGGAGGTTGCGGGAGCGCCGTTCTTGCCGCTGCTTTTCCCCACGTTGGAATTGGACTGCTCGGGGTTTCATTGGCCTTCGGACTCACGGTGCTGACCATGGCCTACACCATCGGCGACGTTTCCGGCTGTCATTTGAATCCCGCCGTGACGTTCGGCCTGGTAATCGGCGGGCGCCACCCGGTCAAGGATTTGCTGCCCTACTGGATCGTGCAGGTTCTGGGCGCCATAAGCGCGGCGCAGGTTCTGGTATTCATCGCCGCCGGCAATGGCATCGACCCTCTCGCCGGCGGTCTCGCCGCCAATGGTTTCGGCGATCACTCCCCGGGGCATTACAGCATGATGGCCGGGTTTGTCTGCGAGCTGGTGATGACTGCAATTTTTCTGTTCGTCATCATGGGAGCTACCGATAAAAAAGTCCCGGCCGGCTTCGCGCCCCTGGCCATTGGCCTTGCGCTGACACTGATCCATTTGATCAGCATTCCCGTCACCAACACATCGGTGAATCCGGCGCGCAGCACCGGGCCCGCGGTGTTCATACAGGGGTGGGCGCTAAGCCAATTGTGGCTGTTTTGGGCGGCGCCGCTGTTGGGCGGTGCCATCGGTGCTCTGGTGTATCGGTTCATCACGCCGGGCAAGGGAACCACGCAACCCGGATATTGAGCGCTCAAGCGCTAAGCTCGACAATCCGCGCGCGGACATTTTCGCCTTCGACCAGCAGCTCGCCGACCGAAACCGGCAGCTTGAATCGTTTGGGTCCGCAGCTGCCGGGATTGATGTAAAGGATCCCCGCCCGCTCGTCGATCAGGGGCTTATGCGAATGGCCGCAGATGACCGCGCGAATGCCGAGCGCGGTTGGATCGACATTGAGTTTCGCCAGATCATGAATGACATAGACAAAGACGCCGCCCAGCCGGATCAATTCCGTTTCGCGCAGATTGTCTGCCCAGGGCTTGTCGTCATTATTGCCCCTCACCGCAATGAGAGGAGCCAGCGCTTCGAGGTCCTCGAGAATCGCGGCAGCCCCGACATCGCCGCCGTGAATGATGTAGTCGCAGCCGGTCAGGAAGGCGCGCGCCTCGGCTCGGAGAAGTCCATGCGTGTCGGACAGGAGTCCGACACGCAGCTCACTTTTATTGGCGCCCATTCCGCGCGCACTATAATGCAGCCGCGGAATGGGCGTGGTTCGTCAACGATCCCAGTGCCCCCGTTCGTGGTGCCAGTGGGGTCCGCGCTGCTCCCAGCGATCCGGTACCCAGTAGTAGCCTCGGCGCTCGCCGATCCAGCGGCCGCCGACCCACACGTGCTCATGTCCACGCCACTCCCAATAGCCCGGCGCCCACACGTAACCCACGCGCGGCGGCGGCACCGTCTCAATGCGCAGCGGCGGCGGCGCAATATCGATATCGATAAATACCCCCGCCGATGCGATCGACGGTACGGTGATCGCGCTCGCGGCCATGCACAACCCTAAAAATAGCGCTTTCCGATAGGCGTTCATTGGACACTCCTCTTTCATGTGTCATTCGGCCGCAATCGCCGAACTTATAGCCTCAACGGCACGCCAATATCTTCGGTTGACCTTAAGGGTGGGTCTGTAGGACTGCGTCACAAGACCCACGGCGCATCCGCCTACTTAAGTCATTGAGTGTCTGAAGAATATGGCGTGACCGCCTCCGCCTTAAGTGTTGGTAATGTTTTCACGCTGCGAATCACCGGCAAGCGCCATGCGACCAATGCCAGCAGCAATGCGGTAACGCCCGAGAATCCGAGTGCCGAGCGCAATCCCAGATGCTCGCCCAACCATCCGGCCAGCAGCGCGCCGGGTCCGGCGGGAAGAAGAATCAGCCAACGCATGGTGCTCGTCATGCGGCCAAGCATCGGCGCCGGCGTCACCGACTGACGCAAGGACAGAAAATTGATGAATATGAATATTGCCCCGACGCCGTGCATCAGCAGCATCATGGCGTAGGCAAATACGCCGAAGGAATTGACCGGCGCCGCGGCAAGCACCAGCCACCCCGAGCCGGAAATTGCAAATCCAAGCACCAGCGTCGGCCCAGGGCCCAAGCGCCGTACCACGCGATGTCCGTTCGCGCTGGCAAATACCGTGCCCACACCCAGTGCAACGTAGCTCAAGCCCACGCCGCGTTCCGACAGTCCCAGCTCGTGTAACGCAAACAGAATCTGCACCACCATCGCCCCCTGGCTGCACATCTGCCAGGTGCCGACACAGGCGGCCATCGTCACCAACAGCTTGTGGCTGCGCACGAAATCGACGCCCTGGCGCATTGCCGCCCAGAAGGCGGTGTGCTGCGCACTGCGCGTCTCCTTGACCGGCACGCCGCGAAGAATGGACGCGGAGATCATCAGCAGGCACGCATCCGCCAGCAACGCAAGCGGCGCTCCGGTCAGCTTGATCAGTGCGCCGGCGGCGGCAGGCCCGGTCACTTCCGCCGCGGCCGAAGCCAGCGCGTTCTTCGCGTGCGCCTCCACCAGCCGCTCGCGCGGAACAATTTGCGTCAGTACGATTTGCGCCGCGCTGCCGGCGGTGGTGTTCACCACGCCGATCAGAAATCCCACGATGTAAAGCCAGGGCATGGACAGCCAGCCCAGCCACCAGGCCAGCGGCACTGTGGTCACGCCGACGGCGATCGACAGTTCACCGATGATGTACACCGGCAGTTTTCGCACCCGATCCAGCCAGACGCCGGTGGGCAGGGAGAACAACACGAAGGGAATGACTTCCATCGCGGTCAAGAGGCCCATTTGCGTCGGGGCCGCATGCATCAACACCGCCGCGGTCAGGGGCAACGCCAGCAGGGTCACCTGCCCGCCAAAGGATGAGATCAGAATCGAGGTCCACAGACGGCGATAGGTCCGATCGCGCAATAGATCGGTGGGCGCGAGCGAAAATGCATTCAACCACCGGGCCGGCAGCAACGCGCTAAGAGAATCCATGGGTCTTGACACGCTCCACACGGCGCTACCGATTTTCCGCGCGGGCATTTTACTCGAAGTGAATTATCCGGTGCAGACATCCTCCAGATAATTGAGTCTATAATCAGCGTCGTCGCATCCAAGAAATCCGGTAAACACAGGAATCCCAAACATGACGCACCGAAATATTGCGGCACTGTTGGGGGCATTCGCGGCTGTGCTTGTGCTGCGCCCGGCGTTTGCCGCCGATTTCAAATTGACCAGTCCCGATGTGGGTCCCGACATAGCGCTCGCGCAGGATTTCGTGTTCAACGGATTCGGCTGCAGCGGCGGCAACCAATCCCCCAGCTTGAGCTGGAGCGGCGCGCCGGCCGCAACCAAAAGCTATGCCGTTGCGCTATTCGATCCGGACGCCATGCAGGGCCGCGGTTTCTGGCACTGGTTGATGGTGAACATCCCAGCGGGCACCACCGCGTTGGCGCGTGATGCCGGCAAGAACGATGGCTCGAAGATGCCGGCCGGCGCCGTGCAGATCAAGAATGGCTTTCGCGCGATGGGATTCAGCGGCTCCTGCCCGCCGACCGCCGACGCGCCGCATGGCTATGTGATGACGGTATATGCGCTCAAGTCGGCCACCTTGGAGGTGCCCGCCGATGCCACCGCCCAAAGCATGCTCGCCGCGATCCAAGCGGCCAGTTTGGCCAAGGCAGAGCTTACCTATCACTTCGGCCGCAAGCCCTGAGCCGCGCCGCCCGCGCTGCGATCATCGCGGCTCAAGATCCACAACGCGCCGGGCAATGCGGTGAAATCGGCGAGCAGCGCAAGAACAAATGCCGACGAGGCGACAATGCCGAACTCGCGCATCGGCGGCAGGTCGGACAGCACGAGGGCCAGAAATCCGCTGACATTGATGAGCGTCGCGAACAGAATCGGGCGCCCTGCAACCACCAAGGCATGCTGAAGAGCGCCGGCTGTGGTACCGGTCGAGCGGCCTTCCTGAAAATGGTAGAAGAAGTGAATCTGATCATTTTCGGTCGCGCCCAGTATCGTTGATCCGATGAGAATGGTTGCGATATTGAGCGGGATATCCGTCAGTCGCATCACCAGAAATACGGACAGTATTGCGAACAGCGACGGGATCATCGTCATCAACCGCGCGGTCGGGTTGCGAAACACCAGCAGGAACGCAAGGAAGATGACACTCGCCGTGATCGCAAAGCTTTCCGTGAGTGTGGGGAGCAGGCGCTGTGTGATCTCCGCGCCGAGCACCCCCTTGCCGACCACCTGGCCCTGAACGGTGCGCAGTGCCGGCTCGCGAACTTGTGCCGCGGCCCACTGCTGCTCGACGAATGCGCGCATGGCGCCGACCCGGCCGAACAGCTTCGCTCTGCCGCGGATGCTGATGCGCACATTGGCGAGGTCCTTCAAATCAACGTAGGCACGCGCTCCGGGTTCGGTCAGCAGGATCTGTTCGAGATCCGCTGCCAGCTTCGGCCAGGCGGACGCGGCCGCCGGCAGCTGATCGGATCCGGTTTCGACATAGCGCGCCCAGCGCAGCACCGAGGTCGGGCCGTCAACGGCGGTGATTCGAGCATCGCTCTCCAGCTGCTGGGTCAACTGCTCCGCTGCGTGTAAGAAGTCCGGGTCGAGCGCGTGGCCGGCGGGTGTGCGTAGCCACAGTTCAACCGAATCGAGCGCGTTCGACTCCTCGAAGTAGCGGGTGTCCTGGGCTGCGCGCTCGCTGGGATTGACATAGGTCAACACGTCCATCTCGAGATCGAGCGGCGCCAGTACCCCTGGAATGCCGAACAACGCGATCGCGCCGGACAACATCAGCGCCAGCGCACCGCCGACCAGCGGCCAGCGCAATCGCCGGCTTGCCGGTACCAACGCCGCAACGAAGCTGAGAAACCACTTGCCGGCGCGGGATTTCTCGGCGCGCATCGGCGTACGCAACAGCGACTGCAGGGCCGGAAACAGCGTAAAGCAGCCCATCCAGGCAACGATGAGGCCGCACGCAGTCCACAGGCCCATGTCGCGGACCGGTCGAATATCCGAAACCGCGAGCGCGGCAAAGCCCACTGCGGTGGCAAACATCGAAGCGGTGCACGGCAGGAACTTGTTCGCGAGCGCGCGCGCGTGGTGTTCGAGAAGCGTCGGGGAATCGTCCGGCTCGATGAACCGTGAATGCACGTAGACCATGGTGGCGGTCGTCGTGACCATGACGGTGAGCGGAACCAGGGTGGAAATCACCGTATGCGTAAAGCCGAGGAGATCCGCCAACCCCATCGCCATCGCGACGAGGGCGCCGAGGGTGAGAACAATGGCCGCCAATGCCCGCCAGGAGCGGTAGATGATCAGCACCAGGGTCATCAGAAAAACGCCGAACAAAGGCATGAAGCGGGCCGTGGCAACGCCGGTTTGCCGCTCGAGCCAGGCGTCGAGCCACGGAGATCCGACCCGCCGAATCTTGGTGAACGGGCCGCCGGAATTCTCAAGGGGCAAAACCAGGGCATCGATCGCAGTCAGTGCACGGTCCCGCTCGACGGGTGAATCCACCTGCAGTTCGAGCGCGATGCCGAAGAAATGGTCGCCGAGAAGTCCGGCGCGGCGAAACAGCGGCGTCCCGGTCGCGAACTTGTGCAATCGCTCGGCGTCGCCGGCGTTGAATTCACCCGTGGCGCCCGCGCGTTGGTAGAGGTCGAGCAGACTGTGCGCGGCGATATTTGGAATCCCCGCCAGCTGCTTCTCGAGCCGGTCAGCGGCGCGCAGCGACCCGAGGCTCAAGGGATCCGGCGCCTCGAGCATGATGAGGGCCTGATCGCCCTCCGGGAACAGACGATCGAACTCGGCGGTGGCAACCACGACAGGATCGTCGGCTGCGATCAGCCGCTCGATTGCGGAATCGTCCGGCACCCGCATGGCGCCGTAGATTCCGGCAATGGTGAGGAGCAGAAACGCGCCCGCAATGTAGCCTCGAGCATGCAGCAGACGAAGGAAGACTTGTACGACCTTGGGCGAAGCGGGCACACTCATGAGACGAGAATGATAGCCTAATCGAATGACCACCCTGTTAGCAGCTGCCCTTGCGACTCTGGTGTTCTGCGCACCTGGATATCCTGGCGGCGCCGGCGACGCGCAGCCGCTGGTCAGCGATTTCGCGACCGCGGCCGCGGCTGCCGCAGGTTGGCCCGCGGGAAGTCTTGCCGCCGTCTACGACCCGACCGAAGAAGGCGGAGTGAAAAAACTCGAGAGCGAAGACGCCGTGCTCGCCTTTGTGCCCTACCCTTTCTTCGTGGAACATGCAGCGCAGTTGCACTTGACGGCGCTGGTGCAGGCCGACGTGGCGGACATTGGCGTGCAGCAACGCTGGACTCTGGTTGCGAAGGCCGGACGCGTGACCTCGCCACAGTCGCTGGCGGGTTACACCTTGCTGAGCACCGCGGGTTACGCCCCGGATTTCGTGCGCCAACGCGCCCTTGGCAGCCTGGCACTTCCGCCTGACGTCAAGATCGAGCCCACCGGACAAATACTCAGCGCCTTGCGTAGGGTGAGCGCGGGCGAACCAGTGGCAGTATTGCTCGATCAAACGCAGGCAGCGGCGCTTCCCAGCCTGCCGTTCTCCAAGGAACTCACGGCCGTGGTGCAATCTCCGGAGCTGCCCGTCGCCATGATCGTGGTGGTCAAATCGCGTTTGGCCGCGGGCCGCGCGCGGGCCTTCCAGGAGGCGCTGCTCAAAATGGGTCGCGCAACGGGGAGCGCCGGGGCAATGGAAGCGCTGCGTTTGCGCGGCTTCGTACTGCCCCGGTTGCCCACTCTCAACGCCCGGTGATGCCGAGAATCTGCTGCGGGCTTTTGCTGCTGGCGGTTGCCGGATGTGCGACGCAGCCGCCGCCGGCTCCCCCGCTCCCTTCGGCGGTACTCCCAGGATCGTCGGTTGCTGAACTGGCCGCGGCCATCCAATCAGATGCGCAGCGCAGCGATCATGAAATTGATTCGAAGATCCGCCGCGAACTGGCCGCACGGGCCAGCGCCGACGCCGAGGCCTGCATCGGGCTCGAGCCGCAGGCAGCAGCATGCCTGTACGGGCGCGCAGTCGCGCTCGGCCTCAATGCGCGCGCCCACCCCACGCGCGCAAACGAATACTTAACCGGGATGCTCGATGCCCTGACGCGCGCAGAAGCAGCGGATGCCGGCTACGACGAGGCGGGACCTGCGCGCGTGAAAGCGCTGGTGTTGATCCGGGCGCCGGGATGGCCCTTGGGGCCGGGCGACGCCGAGGCGGGGCTGGCGGCCGCGCGCCGTGCAGTGGCGCTGCGGCCCGAGTACCCGCCCAATCAGCTGGCGCTGGCAGAGGCGCTGGCAAAATCCGGAGACGGCGCCGGAGCAGCAGAAAATTATGCGCGGGCTCGCGCTGCGGCGCTGGCATTTCCTGAATCGCCCGATCGGGACGAGTGGCTGCATGAGGCCGATCAGGGGCTTAAGCGCAATCAGTAGTGGTGCCCTCGCCCGGACTCGAACCGGGATGGCTGTTAACCGACGGATTTTAAGTCCGTTGCGTCTACCGATTCCGCCACGAGGGCACTCGCAAAAGTCTAGCAGCTTCGCTGCGCGCTTACAGGGCGAGGCGCTCGGCGGCGGGCACGCACCAGATGTCTATCGGCCGGCTGCGGCCGCGCAGTTCAAATTGGGGCAACTGCAGCAAGCGCGCGACTCCTGCATTGCCGCGCACATCCGCGCTGCTGCCTTCAACGGCGGTAGCCACGGTGCAGGAGAGCAGCAGTTCACCGGCGCGCGCGCGACTGCAGAGCCGCGACGCCACATTCACGGTATCGCCAACCAAGGTGGTGGACTTGCGGCGCGAGGGGCCCAGGACTCCAAATGCAACCTCGCCTAAATGCAATCCGACACCGATACCGGCATCCACCGACAATTCGTCGCGCCAACGCTGCGCAATGGGCGCGAAGTCCCGAAGCATGGCGTGGCCGGCAGCCAAGGCTTCGAACGCACCGCCGCCGCTCTCGGAGTTCACTCCGAAGCCGGCCATGATTCCATCACCCGCCATGTGATAGATCTGGCCTCCATAGCTCTCGACAATGCCGCCAAGGACTCGAAAGAATTCGTCCAGCAGCGAAACCACGCGAACCGCAGGCAAGCGCTCCGCCATTGCGGTATAGCCGCGCAGATCGGCGAACAGCACGGTGATTTGCGCGGTTTGCGTCACGGTCGCTGGCCGCACTCGGGTGACGATGATGGGGCCTGCGGGACGCAGCCGCGCCCCCTCGTTCTTTTTGTTGCTTCTCATGCCACTTCCAAATCCCCTCGTAACTTATGGATTATGCACTAAGTAGGCCCGCATAATCACAGGAATCTGCAGCATCGTGCCAAAGGTCTCCCCACGGCGGATTTTGGAACGGTTATCTTGCGCAACTACAGTCAAAAGGATTCTACATGGGCCTGCACATCGGCATTGTTGCCTGCTCCGCCGAGGGCGCCGCGCTTTGTTACAAAACGATTTGCATCGAGGGTGCGCAAATGCTGGGTACACACGCTCACCCGGAAGTGTCGATGCACACGCATTCCTTGGGCGAGTACATGGAGCGCATCTACAGCGGCGACTGGCCGGGGGTCGCGGAACTCATGCTCAGCTCGGCAAATAAACTCAAGAGCATCGGGGCGGATTTTCTGATCTGTCCGGACAATACCATTCACCAGGCTCTGCCCTTCATCGATTCGCGCCTGCCGCTGCCCTGGCTGCACATTGCCGACGTCGTTGCCGACCAGGCGCTCGAGCACGGTTTCAAGCGCCTCGGCCTGACCGGAACCCGCTGGTTGGTCGATAGCGCAGTGTATCCGTCGAAGCTTAAGTCGCGCGGCCTGGAATTCGCCCGCCCGAACAGCAACGAACGCGACGAAATCAACCGCCTGATCATGGATGAGCTGGTGCGCGGCGTGTTCAGCGCGAAAACAGTTGCTTACTTTCAGACAGTCATCGCACGGCTCAAGCAGGATGAAGGCTGCGATGCCGTAATCTTAGGCTGCACCGAGATCCCGCTGATCATCAATGACGCCAATTCCGCGCTGCCAACTCTGGATTCGACGCGCCTGCTGGCGCGCGCCGCGCTGCGCCGCGCAGCCGCTTAGTGGGCGGGCGGCCGTCGCCGAGAACATCGCATAGCGCAGCTAGAATGGATAGTTAAGTCCGGTAAAAACCGCGAGCCCCTCGCTGCCGTGTCCGATATCGACATACCCAACCACGAATGGCCGGGCAATGCCGCGAAAGCCCACCCCGTACACCTGATGGACCTCATCCACCGGAACTGTGCTGGTTCGAGCGAAAACAGTGCCGAGATCAACGAACGGAGCGATTTCGATGTCGAGTTTGGTGGTGATCGCATCGAACGTAAATACCTTGCAGCGCAGTTCGATGCTGGTAGAAAAGGAATTGCGATCGTAATACCGCCCCGTGCCATAGCCGCGCAAAGGCTGCTCGCCGCCTATGTGGCTGTCGGCACCGCCGATGCTGCTCAGCGCCCAAAAAGGCACCTGTCCGGAACCGGGCAGATAGCGCAGCGCCATGTGTGTGGCGAGTTCCGTGTCGGGCGCCACCGGCCAGAAAAATCGGGCGTCCAGGCCGTATTCACCGTACGAGGAAGCGTTCAATAGCCCACTTTTTGCGGCAGCGCCGCCGTATACCACCCACTGCATGCCGCGGCTGGGTATGCTCTGATCGTCGCGAGTGTCATAAATAATGGCGAGGCGATTGAGCACTTCGTTGCTCGTGCCCAGGCCGTACACCGACGGATACAGCGTTTGAATGGACGGTATATCCTCCAATGTGCCCGGCAGCACATCAACGGTCTGCAGCTGCAGCGTGTACTGCAGCTGCCAGGCGTGAGTGAGATTCAAGCCGACCTGCACCCGGCCAAAACCTTGCTGGTTCGTATAGTTTGATTGTCCGCTTACCGGCGTTTCGTTGCCGATGCCAAAGAAGCGCGGTGTACCGTCGCGGTCATAGATCAAACTGTAGCTGATCGACCAACGCTCCTGGCGCAATCGCCCCATTTGATACTCGAAATCAAATTCGCGTTCCACCCGCTCCTTGATGCCCGCCACCATCGACCATTGTTCGTCGGCCGATGAATATGCAAACACGCGGCCATGCACGCCCAGTCCAAAATTTTCATTGACCAGGATGTCCGGGGCGATGATGCGGCTGACGTCGTGATTCGCATCGGTCTTCACCCAGGTGGGAATCAACCCAAACGTTGAACCGCTGTTCGGGTCAGTCGATATCAGCGGCACCGGAATGAATGGCGCGGTTGCGGGATTGAACCAGCGCGCCAGGCCGCTCGGAGGCTCAGGTTCCGAGGGCAGCGGGCCCTGAGGCACCTCCACGGGCATTGGGGTGGGCGGCACGTCCGCGCCGCCTGCGGCGCGCGACTGGCACGGCGCGAACGCTGTGCCCATGGCAACGGCGATGGCGGCGGTAAAAAATGTCCTCACCGCACGGCCAACAATTGAAGTCGGGGAAGCACTTCGTTGGCCGCGCGCAGGACGTCTTCCGAATAATCGATTTCGATCCATGGTGCGCCGGTCACGTCGACGACTTCGATGCGCTGGCTGCGCTCGATGATCAGGTCCCGCACCGCCTCCTCGTGCGGCATTTGCGCCCGGCCGCTTGCTACATAGCCGGCAACCAGAGCCGCAAGACGCCGCGCAGCCGCAGGAGTGAAACGGAAAAATCCCACCGACTCGCCGATGGCGTCGTATCCGATGCCGGCTGCCAGCTGCTTGCGTAATTCCACGGGTACACCGCCGCGCAGACACAGCTTGACGGGCTCTTCGCCGTCCTCGAAATCGCGATCGATCAGCAGGCGATTGACCGAATGACCACCTGCCAGCAGCGCATCGATGATGCGCTCGTCGTACAATACGTCGGCGTCCATCACCAAGACATCGCCGCCGCGGGTCATGCCGTCAGCCGCCGTGTGCAGCGTCAGCACACTGCCGAGTTCGAACTGCATGTTGAGCACGATCGCAGGACGCGGCTGCCATGCCAGATGGTCGAGCTCAGCCTCGATGAGTTCGTGCCGAAATCCGACTGCGAGCACGATCTCCTCGACGCCGGCGCCTTTCAACATTCTGAGATGCCGTTCCAGCAGGGTCATGCCGTCGAATCGCAGCAGGCACTTCGGCAGCTGCCGGTCTTCTGGCTGTACCAGGCGCAAACCGCGTCCTGCTGCCAGAATAATTGCGCGCATCAAGAAATCTCCGTAAGTAAAGCGTCGGGAATATTACACAAATGCTTATATGACTGGCGGCATTGGTTGGCCGGCGCGCTCAGCAAAGTGTAGGTACAGCAAACCGGGCAGTCCCAGCAGCAGTTCCCGAGTGCGTTTGGCCAGCGACAACGCCAGCGCTGCGCTGGGCGGCAGACCTACCAGCGGTGCCAGCAGCAGATACCCCCCTTCTTGAATTCCCAGTGCACCTGGTATGGCAAACCCAGCGCCGCGAATTGCCTGTCCCAAGCTTTCCAGCAGCAGCGACTCGCCCCAACTCAAGGGCGCACCGATCAGAAGCGCGATCAAATACACCTCGCCGGTACCCACGAACCAGCCCGCCAGACTCCAGGTGAAACTCATGGCAACCGGCCATCTTCGGCCATAGATTCCATCCACGCTTCGATCAATGGCGTCCGCATGGTGCCTGAATTGCGCCCAATCGCGCTTGCTCGAGAACCGCGTGAGTGTCCGTATCAGCTTGCCGAAAAATCCACGCCGCTGAACGAAATAGAAACCTCCCACTTGTATTGCGAGGAAGCCACTGGCGATCAATGCCGAGGTGCGCAGTGCATGCTGCGAAAGGCTGGCGTGCGCACCCGCCAAAATAATGCCGACCAATGCGAATAGGATCTGCGCAAAGGTTTGCAAAGTAATACTGACCGTAATAACCGCGGCCGCCTCGGGCAAGGGCATCCCGCGGTGTGCCAGATGCCGGGCCATGAAGACCGGGCCCCCGATCAGTCCAGCAGGCATCAGGCTATTTGCCGACTCCCCCGCCCAGCGAGCCAGCAAGGAGTCGCGGACTGCAGCGCCGCCATATCCCGTATCAAACAGCACGCAAATCGCCATGGCGTCGAGCAGCAGCGGCAACAGGTGAAATACGGCGACCAGCACCAAACCCCAGCCGGCATTGCCCAAGGTGGCTGCGATCGCCGGCAGTCCCTGCGACACCACCGCGCCGACAAACAGCAGGACACCGACCGATAACAGCCCAGCGGTCGTGCGGGTCATTCGGCCCTGCCGCGGCTCGCGCGCTGAACAGCAGCGGCGCATAGTCCGCTTGCGCCTATCGTGGCTGCCAAGATTGTCCGGCGACGTCCCGCGCCACGCGACGAATCCGGAGTACGCGCCGATAGTCGATCGCCACCCAAACCGCGAACAACGGCGCGCAAATCGTCGCGGCGAGCAGGAACTGCGCAGTGACATTGCACAACGTGACCAGCGGCAGCAGATACAGGACGTCTTCCGTCTCAAAGCCGGCGACATTCGCCTGGCGGGTGGCGGCCTTGCCGAGCATGTCTTCCATGCGCATACGCAGAAAAAAAATCAGCGCAATTGCGCCGCCGGAAATCGCGCCCAGCAGCACCGGCGGCAGTTCAAGATCGATCTGCGGCGCCGCGGCCACGCCGACCCCCATCGCAATGAAAATCAAGATGGTCACCGCGGCATCGCTGGCGACGTCATAGAGATGCCCGATTCGGCTGATCCTGCCGCTGATGCGCGCCAGCTCGCCATCGGCGTGATCCAGGAAGTTCGACAGCACCAGCAACAGCGCCGCCAGATTCGACCAGCCGTAGGTGCCCGGCGTGAAGACGGCCGCCGCAGCGAGACCCACGCCCAAGCGCAGCGTCGTCAGATGATTCGGCGTGACCCGGCTGTCCTTGAGCGGCATGACCAAGCGGCGCGCCAATCGCGCATCCCACGGTTGATTGGCGGTGGCTATCGACTGCGGCAAATGTTCTGGACTTCGCATGAATATCCGGCGTTTGCGAATTCCCGGTTACTTTGCGGGAATGCCGCAGCGCGCCAGCAGCAAACGCAGGTCTCGCAGGGGCGCAAACAATTCGTTGTTCCAGTCGGCGCCCTGCGCTTCGTAAGCCCGCTGTTCATATTCCACAATCTGCTTGTCCTCGCGGAAAATGTTTTCCGTAAACCAGGTCACGAAGGGCCACACGGCGTGGATCAGACCGGGAAAGCGCGGCTTTTTCACCGATAGATAGCCGAAGGTGCGATTGCTGCGCTGTTGTGCATCGAGCGGCGTGTATCCAAGCCACACGTCCAGCACCGGATCGTGCAAGGATTCTAAATTTCGCCCCACCCACACCTTGAGACTTTGCGCGGGGTAATCGGTGCGAATCCGCATATGATCTGAAAATCCCTTCTTGGCCTCGCTGCGCTTGCGCATCAAGTCCACGATGACTTGTTCGCCCACAGAGGATCTTCCCGAGGTACGACTGAAACTGTATTCCACCTGCGCCCAGTTATCGCCGTGGTCGCGGCCGATGCAGCTGGCCCGAATCGAGCCCATGTACTTGCGATGCATGAATTGGTGGTTCATGTCGAACAGGTTTTCGTGCATGAAGGTGTAATGACAGGCTACTTCGCGATTCAGCCGGCGGGTCTTGTAGTCCTTGCGCTGCGAGGATCCCAATCCTGCGGGCAGGCGGCTCTCGGCCATTGCCGGATCGCCGGGGAAAATGAAAATCAGCCCATCCACCTCGCGGGCGGGATAACTCTTCACGCCGTTCGGCAACCGCTCGCCGCCGACGTAAGGAACGTTGACGCAGCGGCCGGCGCAATTGTAAGTCCAGCCATGGTAGTGGCACTTGAGTTCATCGCCGCTGACCATGCCGAGATGCAGCGGTACTTGCCGATGCGCGCAGCGATCTTCCAAGGCGAACGCCTGCCCGCTTGATCCCCGGTACAGCACGACGGGGGATCCCGCGAACCTCCGGCCCAAGGTTCGTCCCACGGGTAACTCGTCGGACCAGGCCAGCGGGTACCAATAATCCGGGTGCGCGGCCACACGGCGCAGATCAAGGGCGTCGGGCGAATTTGCCGCGCGCAAGTTGATCAGGTTCGAAACGTCTTCGGCCATAGCGGAACACGGCGCTACATTGAAATGGAGGCTAGGGTCGGAATCGAAAGCATTGAAAAACAAGGGGTTTTTCCAGCGTTTCAGACAATGCGGCTATTGCCGTACCCCGCCAAATACCCCAATCAATGCCCTTCGATAACCGTCCGCCCGTGTGAAACATTAAGTTTTCTATCATACCTTCTCTTGCCTTCGTTTAGATTGCCACAAAGAAGGCTGGATGATCGGATTGACAATCGAGGATGCCTCGTAACCTCCGAAGACGAAGATAAATGATCAAGTCACGGACAACATTAATTCTCGGCGCGGGTGCGAGCGCCCCGTACGGGTTTCCAATCGGCAGCGCATTGCGCGACGATCTTTTGAAAACGGACGGGATATTCAATGTCAAGTTGAAGGAGGCTAGTCTTGACGTGAAGGCATGGGTGGAGATTCAGGACCTACTCCACCGATACCAATCATCGTCGGTTGATGATTTTCTGCGGGTCTATTCCGAGCACGCGGACTATATGAAAATCGCAATCGCGTTCCAGCTCAACCGGCACGAGCGCCTGAAAGAACACCAGAATCCCAACCACAGCGACCCGTGGTACCGAGTTCTCTTGGATGAAGTGCTGGAAAACGACCCCAAACTCGGCGACGGCGCGCTGTCGATAGTCACCTTCAATTACGAGATGTCGCTGGAGCATTATTTGGCGGGCACGCTCCAAGTCCGGCACCGGCTAGAGGAGGAGGAAGCGAACGAAGCATTGACAGCACTCAATTTCCAGCACATCTATGGTGCCATCGGGCCGGCGCTGAACGGCCATCATTGGAGCCGACCTTACGGGGAATTTCCATCGACGAGACACCTGCAGACTGCAGCTAACGGAATTTCAACGTGCTTTGAACCCAAATCGCGCGAGGCTGTTGCAGTGGCTCGCAAGCTCATAGCCGAGAGCAAGAATCTGTTGTTCCTGGGATTTGGTTACAGCGCGGAGAACCTCAAGCGCCTAGACCTACTTACGTGTGTACAACCTCATACCAACATCGTTGCCTCGCAGTTTCAATGTCACAGTGGTTTTGAGCGGTTGCGGCAGGCAATCGGGGGCGTACCTGTGGCGCTTCGGGCTGTCGACGACGACGGTCGCCACGGCACGGTCGCGGTCAATTTGACTCGTTTGTTGTTTGATGGGCTCAAATAGTCCTATCAGAAATTCCACGCGGGATGAGAGCAAAGCGCCAAAGCCGATAGTCCGCGGCCGTGAGCGAGGCGCTCCGCGAGACCGCCGAGACGGTTGCCCTGCAGCGCCGGCTGCGGCAGTCAGTCGCGGGGCACTTCGCCGCTAATCCCGCGCCAGCGCGATCAACTCCGCAAGGGTGAACAGCGTCCGGGCTGCGTCTGGATCTGTGGGCATAACTGCCGCGGCTGCTTTGCGTGCTGCAGCCTCGACGTTCGCCATCTTCTTACGCCCGCCACCACGCGCGTGAATCGCTTCAGTGATCTCAAGAATGAGAGCGGGCCGGGTTTGGTTCAGCGCTTCGAGCGCCTCGGTAATGGCGGCCAGGATTTCCGGATCGGGATCGTCATCACTTTCCACGCGGCACCGGCTTGAGCCTGTATAGGCCAGTTTCCCGCCAAATTTCAATCACACCACGTTTGGCCAATAGCTCTGCCGCGCGCTTGGTTGCATCGATGTTCCCGATACTATGCCAGCCGGGGTGCTCAGTCGCCCATTCTAAAAGCGCCAAAAGTTGTTGATCGAGAAGGCGCTCAGCCGCTGTTAGTTTTTTCTTGGCCATGCAGCAATTCTAGCCGTATCGCTTGCCGACTTGACAGGGGTCAGTTACCGGTTACATACTCGATGCGTAATCAGTACGTATAGGGTAATCCGATGGCTGTTAGAGTCACAATTTCGATTCCAGAGGATTTGAAGAAGCGAATGGATCGCACAAAAGAGGACATCAATTGGTCCTCGATTGCAGCCGCTGCATTTGAGAACCGGGTAAAGGAAGGGGAGCTAAAAATGCGGCAACAGAGCACCGAAAATCGAATCGTCAAGCTAAGGCAACGGACCTCCTTGCCCGCAAGCAGAGCAGAGTTGAAGTCGGTCGCCGAAATGCGCGAGGAGTTTATTCAAAAGGTTATCTTTCAAGCTGAGTGGCGCGAAGGGAAAGCTCAGCCGCATCTTAGTGATCGCCGAAATATGCAAAGCGCGGAGGCCTTGAGGAATCTTGCGACTGATCTTGATCAAATCGCGCCGAACGATGCGCTTTGGATTCGGTACTACCGGGTATGGAAGGAGCTACAGGACAGCACAAGCGCGGTTGAGGAAGAAAGCGAGAGCCTGCGCGAATTCGGCTTCCACGAGCCAGTCAATGTGACGCTGCGCTTGGCCATCGACTTCTTGCGGTCGTCGGTGGAACGGTGTGAAAGATTTCGCGCTAAGGAACTGGAAAGCGCATGAAGATCCGACGACGACGGGATGGCGGGCTGACCATCGCGATTCCCAGGGATGAACTGTGCGAAATGATATTAAACGGCAATCTGATGAACGGCGACCTCAACTCGCGCGTCTTGGAAATCACAGACAAGATCCACTTTGAGTTGCTGCGAATGATCGGCGCGCAGGTTCCCGTCAAGAGTCTCCTGGAGGTGGGCCAACTAGCGGCCATCGAATAAAGAACGGCGAACGGCAGTGTTACTAGCACCGCCGCCCGCCTGACCACAACTTGAACCAAGGATTCAAATCATGGCTGACATCAATTCTAAGCCCTGGCGCGTGCTCGCGCTTCGGGCAAATTTCCACTTAGCAACAGCTCGATTGTTGCTCGATCTCGCTTTGGACGGCGAACCACCGGAGCCCGCTGCGGCGCGGCTGCGAAACGTCGAGACCGAAGTCACTGCAGCGCAGAGCTTAGTGCGCTCGATAGCGGGGTTACCC
>DATMRC010000103.1:0-8199 GCA_035567075.1 Steroidobacteraceae bacterium | reverse complement strand
AGGAGAAGATGAATGCGGCCCGAACCAGAGAAGCCATGGACAAAATGCATCGCCTTAGTCGGTATACTTAAAACGCCGCGTTTGCGGTGTGCGAATGGTCAAGCATGGGTGTATTGGATGCAAGCGATTCCCGTCTGGCGGATCTGACGCAATGGGTGGTCGATGACTTGGGATTCGCCGGCGGCTCGATTGTTCCCGCGTCGGTCGATGCGAGTTTTCGCCGCTATTTTCGCGTGACGCGCGATGCGGATACCTACATCGTGATGGATGCGCCGCCGGGCAAGGAAGATGTGGGACCGTTCGTCAAAGTCGCGAGACTGCTGGCAGGCATCGATCTCAATGTCCCGCTGATACTGGCGCGGGATCTGGAACGCGGCTTCTTGCTGCTGTCGGATCTTGGGTCGCGCCAGTATCTGGATGAGTTGGCCGTGCCGGGCGCCGCCGACCGGCTGTATGCCGATGCGCTCGGCAGTCTGCAGAAAATTCAGACCGCCGATGCCGGACTGTCGCGCGCGCTGCCCCGCTATGACCGCGCATTGCTGGTCAACGAGATGCAGCTCATGCCGGAGTGGTTCCTGCACCGGCACCTTGGGCTGACCGTTGAGCGCCACGAGCGCGCCATGCTGGACCGGCTGTTCGAATCCCTGGCGCAGTCGGCCGCGGCGCAGCCGGCCAGCTTCGTGCATCGCGACTATCACTCGCGCAACCTGCTGCTGTGCGCGGAAAATAATCCCGGGATTTTGGATTTCCAGGATGCCGTTTATGGGCCCATCACCTACGATTTGGCCTCCTTGCTCAAGGATTGCTACATCGCCTGGCCGCCGTCGCGGGTGCGCGCCTGGGCGCTGAATTATCGAGAGCAGCTGCTCGAGGCAGGCGTGGCCCTGCCGGGAGACGCCGCGCAGTTCATGCGTTGGTTCGATCTGATGGGCCTGCAGCGACACATCAAGGTACTGGGGATTTTTTCCCGGTTGTACTACCGCGATGGCAAGCCGCAATACCTCAACGACCTGCCGCGGGTGCTGCAGTACGCGAAAGATGCCGCCGGCGAATACGAGGAGGCCGCGCAATTTGCCGACTTCATCGCCGCGCGCATCGATCCCGAATTTCCGGCTGCGCAAAAACTGGCGCTCGCGTGAGCGCCGAATTCACGTGAGCCACGCGCCGCAACGCCCGCAGACAGCAATGATACTCGCCGCCGGGCGCGGCGAACGCATGCGGCCGCTGACCGACGCCACACCGAAGCCGCTGCTCAGGGTACGCGGCGAAACACTGATTGAACGCCATGTGGCTGGGCTCACGAGCGCCGGCATCAAGCGCATCGTCATCAATCTGGCGTGGCTGGGGCCGCAGATCCGCGAATATCTCGGCGACGGCGCGCGCTTCGGCGCCGCAATCACCTACAGCGAGGAGACGCCGCAGGCCCTGGAGACCGGCGGCGGCATTGTGCGCGCGCTGCCCTACCTCGCGCCGGGACCTTTCGCGGTGGTCAATGGCGACATCTATACGGACTTTCCATTCGACAGCCTGGCGCTGGCCGGCGATCGAGATGCCCATCTGGTGCTGGCACCCAACCCGGTCCATCACAGACAAGGAGATTTCGGGCTGGAACAAGGCATGGCGCTCGCGGCTGCAGCCGTTCGCCACACCTTCACCGGCATAGCGGTGTATCGCGCGGCGTTTTTTTCAGATTGCAGCGATGGCGTGTTCCCCTTAAAGCCGCTGTTGCTGCGATCGATGGCGGCCAAGCGCTGTTCGGGAGAGCTGTACGCGGGCCTGTGGGAGGATGTCGGCACGCCGCAGCGGCTCGAGGAGCTGAATCGCAAGCCTTAGGCGCGCGCGCACTGGACTTTGTACCAATTGCCGCAGGCGGTGGCCAGGTGCAAACCTTGACCTTCAGTCAATCGTCGCGCGGAGCCACCCATGAAAATGCTGTTGCCAGGATTGCTGTTGACGTTGGGAGTGATCTTGGTTGCCGCGGCCGATGAGCCCATCGGCGACGCGACCGGCAACAGACTCGCGGCCAAATACAACTGCCAGTCATGTCATTCGCTGTACGACTCCTCGATGCAGGGCCCGACCTACCGCGCCGTCGCCAAGAAATACGCGAGCGATAACAACGCCAGGGATGAGCTCTCGGCGAGCATTCTGAACGGCAGCAGCGGCACCTGGGGTCCGAATACCATGCCGTCGACTGACATTCCGGCCGGGGATCTTAAAAAGCTGGTTGAGTGGATTCTGGCGCAGTTCCCCTAGCGCCACGGCCTGCGGCCGGGCGGGTCCTTGAGGCAGCGCCGCCAGGCCAATCGGGTACAATTGGCGCATGGCCGAGTTCAAAGGCATCCCCATCGTGCCGCCTTCCAAGGTGGCGCGCAGCGGCGAAAAATATACGACCCCGCAGGGCTTTACGGCGATCAAGGACGGCGTGAAGCACTCGAATGGCGGCAGCGCAACGCTGCGCAAACCGCCGTGGCTGCGAGTGCCGCTGGGCGTAGGAGCCGAATTCAACGCCGTCAAGAACATCGTCCGCGAGCACCGCCTGAGCACGGTGTGCGAGGAGGCGAAATGCCCGAACATCGGCGAATGCTGGAACGCCGGGACCGCCACCATCATGCTGATGGGCGCGGTGTGCACGCGCGCCTGCCGTTTCTGCGCCGTGGACACCGGCAATCCGCGCGGCTGGCTGGACGCGGAGGAGCCTGAAAACGTCGCGCGATCGGTCGAGTTGATGGGCCTCAAATACGTGGTGCTCACGTCGGTGAACCGGGACGACTTGAGCGACGGCGGAGCCGCCCACTACGCGGCTGCGGTTCGCGCGATCAAACGGCGCACGCCGGCGACCGCCGTGGAGGCATTGACCCCGGATTTCCAGGGCGTGATGAATGACGTGCGCACGGTTCTCGATTCCGGATTGGACGTGTTTGCGCAAAATGTCGAAACCGTCGAGCGCTTGACTCATCCGGTGCGCGATCCGCGCGCCGGATACGCACAGACCATCGATGTGCTGCGCGCGGCGAAGGGTCATCGGCCCGCCATACTCACCAAGACCAGTTTGATGCTGGGATTGGGCGAAGGCGACGCCGAAATCCGCCGGACCATGCTCGATCTGCGCGCGGCCCGCGTCGATATACTGACCCTGGGCCAATACCTGCGCCCCACGCCCAATCACCTTGAAGTGCAGAGATTCGTCGCCCCGCGGGAGTTCGATCAATATCGCGACTGGGCGCTGGACATGGGTTTTCTCGAATGCGTGTCCGGTCCCTTGGTGCGATCGAGCTACCGCGCCGAGCAGGCGCTGGCGCGCAACAACGCCGGTCTTGACAATGCCAGGCTGGCGGGCCGTGGAGGGTAGTCCCGCAATTCGTCACCTCGGGTTGGCGCCCTATGAGCCGACCTGGCGCGCGATGCAGCGGTTCACCGAGAATCGCGATCCCGCGACGCCCGATGAGATCTGGTTCGTGGAACATCCGCCGGTGTTCACCCTGGGATTGAATGCCAGCCGCGAGCACCTGCTGTCTCCGGGCGACATTCCGGTGGTGCAGGTCGATCGCGGCGGTCAGGTGACCTATCACGGACCGGGGCAGCTGCTCATTTATCCGCTCATCGATCTGCAGCGTCTCAAGATGGGCGTGCGCGCGCTGGTGATGGCGCTCGAGTCCGCGGTGATTGACTACCTCGCGGGCTTTGCAATCCTCGCCAGCGGATCGCGTCAAGCGCCCGGTGTCTACGTCGATGGGGCCAAGCTCGCCAGCATCGGCCTCAGAATCCGCCGCGGCGCGAGCTATCACGGCATGGCGCTCAACGTCTCGCTGGATCCGGAGCCCTTCGGACGCATCAACGTGTGCGGATATCGCGGACTCGCCGTCACCCGCCTGCTCGACTTGGGCGTACGCGCCGATCTTCACGAGGTGGCGCGTGACTTGACCCCGCACCTCAAGCGCCGGCTTGGGCTGGACCCCGATTACAACGCCATCAGCACCGATTTACAGGCCGTCAACTCGCGATAGATGGCGTCGAGCTGCTCGCGGCTGCTGGCAAGCACGAGATAGGTCAACGCCAGAAAATTGCCGTCCGCGCTGGTGCGTGTGCGCACGCGGGAATCGGCGATGGGTCCGCTGTGTCGCTCGATGATGGCCTGAGTCAGCGAGCGCAGGTCGCTGTCGTGCCGGCCCATGACCTTGATGGGGAACTCGCTTGGAAATTCCTTCGGGGTGGCGCCGCCGCTCATAACGCAGGGGTCCCGGCGAGCTCGCGAATGTAATCGTTGAACGCGGCGAACATCTGCTTGAACAGAGGGCCGGGGCGGCCGGTGCCGACAGGCGCACGGTCGAGAGTCGTGACCGGCAGCAAGCCGCGCGTGGAAAAGGCCAGCCATATCTCATCGGCATCGCGCAGCCGCGCCTCCGCGACCGGGCCGCTGTCGCTGCGCAGCCCCAAGCGATCGGCGAGTTCCGTCACCACATCGCGCGTGGTGCCCGGCAGGATGTGGTGCCCGTTCGGCGGCGTGCGGATGACGCCGGCCTTCACGACGTGAACCGTGGTCGATGAGCCCTCGGTCAGTTCGCCGTTTTCGAGCATGATGGTTTCGTAGGCACCCGCGTCGGCGCCGAGCTTCTTCAGAAGTATGTTGGCGAGCAGTGCCGTGGATTTGATGTCGCGCCGCGCCCAACGAGTATCCGCGGCGGTCACCGCTGCGACTCCCTGAGCGAGCAGCGCCGGCGGCATGGGATCGAGGCCGGTGCAGTAGGCGAACACGGTCGGCTTGAGCCCCTCGGGCCACGCATGATTGCGGCCGAATTCCGCGCCGCGGGTTACTTGGATATACAGGCTGGCCTCGCGCGCGCCATTGCGGGAAATCAACTCCTCGCAGATCTTCGCCCAGTCCGCGTGCGGCAGCGGCGCCGGCATGCGGATTCCACCGAGGCTGCGATCCAGCCTTTGCAGATGCTGCCGCAGGCGGAATGGGCGCGACGCGTACACCGGCACCACTTCATACACCGCATCGCCGAAGAGGAAAGCGCGATCGAGAGGCGATACGCGCGCTTCCTGAAGCGCCAGATATTCGCCGTTCAAATAGCAAACGCCCAACGGTCCGCTCATACGAACCACAGATGTATGGTGTCGATGAGGCGCCGCCACCAGCCGCCGGACGCCACCGCCCGGAGGGGGTGCAGCGCCGCGGTCGCCAAGACCTGGCTGCCGGACAACACGCGCAGCGAGCCCAGGTTCGCATCCCGGCTAAGGGGCGCGATGAGCCGCGGCTGAACGTCGACGGCCGTTTTGACGTCCGCCTCGCCGCGCGGCAGCGTCAGGTACAGATCATCATTCAGCCCGAGCTCGAGCGGCGAGCGATCCGCCTTCCAAACGCGCGCACTGGCGAGGGCAGTACCCGCCTTGACGATCAAGCGGGTGTCATAGAACGTAAAGCCGTAATTCAGCAGTGCGGCGCTGGCATTTTCACGCGCCTTCATGCTGGTCGATCCCAACACCACCGACACCAGCCGCATACCATCGCGCAGCGCCGAGGTCACCAGACAAAAGCCGGCCGAATCGGTATGGCCGGTTTTCAGGCCATCCACGGTGGGATCTTTTTCGAGCAGGCCATTGCGGTTTTGCTGCTTGATGCCGTTATGTTCGAACTCGCGAATCGAATAATATTTGTAGTACTGCGGATAGTCGCGAATCATGGCGATTGCCAGCAACGCCATGTCGCGCGCGGTCGTGTAGTGCTGCGGCGAGGGCAGTCCGGAGCTGTTCTCGAAGTGCGTGCCGGTCATTCCCAGTCGAGTGGCTTGCGAATTCATCAGCTGCGCGAATGTCTCTTCGGTGCCGGCAACGCGCTCGGCCAACGCGATGGTGGCATCGTTGCCCGACTGTACGATCATGCCGAGGATGAGATCCTGGACCGACACGGGTTTGCCCAATTCAATGAAAGTGCGCGACCCCTCGGAGCGCCATGCATGTTCGCTGACGGTGACGGGCTGGTCCAACTTGAGCTTGCCGGCCGCCAATTCCCCGAAGACGATATAGGCCGTCATCAGCTTCGTGAGGCTGGCCGGCTCCATGCGTGCTTCGGGGTCCTTCGCGGCCAGGGTCTTGTCGGTTCGATAGTCGACGACGAGGTAGGAGCGCGCATCCACCTGCGGCGCCGTTGGTATATGAACCGTCGCGGCCGCGGCCGCGGCCGCGGCCGGAGCTGGCGCAGGCGCTGATGCGGGCGTTGCGGCCGCGCACAGGGCGGCGGTGAATGCGGCAATGAGGAAGCACGCTGACAAGGAACGAAACATGATTATGGAATACCTGTAGAAAAGCTGCGTAGTGTACTTTGGATCGACGCGAGGCAATAGCGGTCTTAATCGAGCGCGAGGTGCGCGTCATTTATTCCGCCGCGCGCCAGCGCCGCGACGATGCGGTCGAATTCCTCGACGCTGGAAATCGGCCCGATGCGCACCCGAAACATCCGGCGACCCGCAATTTCATTGTCGCGCACAAAGACCGTGCCATAACCGCCGCCGCGCAGTTGCTCCGCCAGCCGGTCCGCGTTCTTCGGGTCGCTGAACGCGCCGGCCTGCACGAAAAATGCGTGCACCTGAAGGGAGCGCAGCGGCGCCGCCGGCGGGACCTCCGCGGCGGTCACCCGCGCGACCTCCGTCGGCGCGGCCGCGGCCGCCGGGTCGATGCTGCGCACCTCGACGATGGCTGTGCCGTTGCGCAGCATATTGAGCTTGGCGGCCGCCGTGTAGGACAGGTCGATGATGCGGTTGTTGACGAACGGCCCGCGATCATTGACGCGAACCACGACGCTGCGGCCGTTCTGTAAATTCGTCACGCGCACATAGGTGGGCAAGGGCAGGGTGGTATGAGCCGCCGTCATGGCGTACATATCATAGGGTTCGCCGATGGACGTGCGCACCTTGTGAAAGCCCGGACCGTACCAGGACGCCACGCCGCGCTCCAGATATCCCACACTGGATGACAGGACATAGTAGCGCTTGCCGAGCACATCGTAGAACGCCGGATTGCCGTAGCGCGACCGCGGCTCAGGCTTCGGTTGTGCATCTGGCACGGCGTCCGGCGACGGCGGCTGCGCGACTTCAGGCGCGGGCGGTGGCGCGGGAATCGCCGCAGGCGGCGTTGGCGGCGGGTGTTGCGGCCGCGTGCCGGAACATGCCGTGAGCCCGACCGCGGCAACCGCGCAGAATGCGGCGGCCAGTGGGCATCGCGCGTTCACCGCGGATCGGCGGGCGGTTGCGAGGTGAGCGTGGCGGATGCATCGTTCAACAGCACTTGTTGCTTGATCGACGCCGCAAGTTCGTACACGGCCATCGCATACAGAGCGCTATGGTTGTATCGGGTGATGACGAAGAAATTGTTGTAGCCAACCCGCCAGTGAACGCCGTCCATATCGTCCGCCGCGATCAGCAGCGCCGGCGCATCCGCGGGAAGCGGACTGTCGAAGCTGACCCCCTTTGCCGCGAGGGAGCTCACGGTCTCCGACAGGGCCAGCTTGTGGCCGTCCAGATCGGCGGCCTTCTCCTCGGTCACGGTGGCCTCGGCGAGAACCGGTTCGCCGGCCATCCAACCATGTTCCTTCAGATAGTTGCCGACACTTGCGCACACGTCCGCCCAGTTGCTCCATAGATCTATATGGCCGTCCGCATCCGCATCGACCGCGTAGCGCCGGTAATTGGATGGCATGAACTGCGGCGCGCCCATTGCGCCGGCATAGGATCCTTTTATCGACAGCGGATCGAGATGCGCGTCGCGCGTCAGCAGCAGATACTGCTCGAGTTCATCGCGAAAAAATTTGCCCCGTGCCGGGTAATCGAATGACAGCGTGACCAGTGCGTCGAGGACGCGATAGGACCCGGTCAGGCGGCCGTAAAAGGTTTCCACGCCGAGAATTGCCGCCAGGTACTCGGGTGCGACGCCGCTGCGCACGCTCGCTTGATCGAGCGCCTGGCGATGCGCAATCCAGAACTCCGTGCCTTCGCGGATGCGCCTTTCGGTGACGAAGATCGAGCGATACTCGTACCACAGCTTGGCCTTTTCGGCCGGCTTGTTCATCGCCTCGATGATGGCGGGTTGGATCTGCGCCGAGTTCAGCAGCTTGCGCAGCGGCCGCTTCTTGAAGGAATAGACATCAACCATGTGCGCGATGAAGTCCTTGACGTCGCTGCGGCGCGTATCGATGGCGGC
>DATMRC010000102.1:0-9190 GCA_035567075.1 Steroidobacteraceae bacterium | reverse complement strand
TCCGCCGTGAGCTTATCGACCTGCAGCGTCTCGATCGGCTGCAGAATCACTTCCGGAAGCACTTCGAATGTGGCGACGTACTTCAGATCCTGGCCTTCATCGATGCTCTGCGGCTCGATGCGCGGGCTGCCCGCCGGCATCAGCTGCTTCTGGGCTACGGCTTCCGTATAGCTGGACTGCAGCAGTTCCCCGATCACCTCGCGGTGCACCTGGGTGCCAAACTGCTGGCGAATCACCTTGAGCGGCGCCTTGCCCGGGCGAAAGCCCTTCAAGCGCGCGGTGCGGCTCAAGTTCTTCAGGCGCGCGGCGATTTCCTGGCTCACGCGCTCGGCGGGCACCTGCACTTGCATGCGGCGCTCCAATTTGCCGATACTCTCGACGGAAACCTGCATGTCTATCCTCTATGGGTCGGATGTGCGTTGGTGCGAAAGGCGAGACTCGAACTCGCACGGGTTTCCCCACCAGGTCCTAAGCCTGGCGCGTCTACCAATTCCGCCACATTCGCAATGAGTCAGCCCGCAAGTATAGCTAACGAGGCTCGCTTTCGCGAACCAGAAGCCGCGCCACCTCGCGCAGGGCCGGCAGACCATTTTCCAGCATGAAGTACAGCGGACTGTCGCCGTCGAATGGCGGCCGCGGCGACGGCGCGTGCACCCACGCCCAGGCGCGGTCCTTCGGTCCCGGTTCCACAGTCAGTGAATATTGGATGTTGGCGATCAGCGCGGCTCGCTCCTGCTGAGTGGCGGAGAGGCGCGGCGCCTGGCCCAGGCGGTAACGCTGCAGCACTTGCGGGGAGGGAATCTTCAGCAGCCGGCATTGCTGCAGCGGCGAAAGCTCCCAGACGTCGGCAATCGCAAAAAACCGCTTCAGCGCGCTGCTGCTGGTATGGCGCGCCGCACGGCGGCTCGCCGGCTGCAGCACCAATCGCGGTCCAGAACGGGTTTTGCTCGGCAATGCGGTACTCACTGTGACCTTAAGCATACTCCCTTAGCGTCACGCGGCTTGGTATCATGAGCCGTGCCCCAGACCTTTGCCGAAAGGCTCGCCCACGCGCAACAATCAAGCGGCAGCTTGCTATGCGTAGGCCTTGATCCAGATCCAAAAAAGCTCCCCGACGATATTCGCGGCAACCCCGGCGCCCGATTCGACATTGAGGTTCTGCATGCCTTCGATCGGCGCATCATTGATGCGACTTTCGATCTGGCGGCGGCCTTCAAGCCGCAGATCGCCTTCTACAGTGCCTTAGGCGCGGAAGCGCAGCTCGAGCGCAGCATCCGCTACATTCGCGAGCGCGCGCCGGCCGCGCTGGTGATTCTCGACGCCAAACGCGGCGACATCGGCAACACGGCGGAAGCCTACGCGCGCGAAGCCTTCGATCGCTACGGCGCCGATGCCGTGACCGTGAATCCCTACATGGGCGAGGACTCGGTGCGGCCGTTTCTCAAGCGCCCGGACCGCGGCGCGCTTCTGCTTTGCCGCACGTCCAATTCAGGCGCGAAGGATTTTCAAGATCTTGATGTCGACGGCCTGCCCCTATACGCGCGTGTTGCCCAGCGCGCCGCCCGGGACTGGAACGAGCACGGCAATCTCATGTTCGTGGTCGGCGCGACCTATCCCAAGGAAATGCGTGAGTTGCGTGAAAAGCATCCCGAAGTGTCCTTCTTGGTGCCCGGGGTCGGCGCACAGGGCGGCGATTTGAATGCGCTGCTCGCCGCGGGCCTGGATGCGCGGGGAGCGGGACTGCTCATCAGCGCATCGCGCAGCATCAACTACGCCGGCGGCGGCACTGCCGCGGGTATCCGCGCTGCAGCGGCGCAGCTGCACTCGGAAATCAACCTCGGGCGTTCAAAATGCGCTCTTGACCACGCCGCCGTCCACCCGCAGCGCGGCGCCGTTGGTCGCAGCCGATAGCGGGCTGGCCACGAAGGTCACGAGCGCCGCCACCTCTTCCGGGGTGGCGAAACGCTTCAACAAGGAGGTGGGCCGCGCGTTCTTGAAGAACTCGTCCTCCACCGTTTTGGCGCTCTTGCCGGATTTGGCGGCCCAGTCCGCGACGAAATCTCCCACGCCGCGCGAGCGCGTCGGCCCGGGCAGTACGCTGTTGACGGTTATGCCGGTGCCGGCGGTGGCTTCGGCCAAGCCGCGCGCCACCGCAATTTGAGCCGCCTTGGTCATGCCGTAGTGAACCATCTCCGCCGGGATGTGCAGCGCGCTTTCGCTGGAGATGAAGATGATGCGTCCCCACTTGCGCATGCGCATCGACGGCAGGCACAAGCGCGCCAGCCTCGCGCCGGAGAGCACGTTCACCTCGAAAAACCGCAGCCACTCTTGATCGGTGATCTCAACAAAGGGCTTCACCTCGAAAATGCCCAGATTGTTCACCAGCACGTCGATGTGGGGATGCTGGATGATGAGTTTTTCGGCCACCGACGCTTGGGCGAGATCGCCGGCGAAACCGACCACATCCCCACCGGTGGCGGTTTTCATGGCCACCACCGCGGCCGCGACCGCCGCGGGAGTTCTGCCGGTCACGATGACGTGCGCGCCCTCCCGCGCCAGCGACGTCGCGATGGCATTGCCGATACCTGCGGTCGAGCCCGTGACCAGCGCAATTTTTTTCGTCAATTGAAGATCCATGCATTGCTCCTTTAGCTCAGCAGCCCCGCAATATAACCGCCCAAGGCCAGCGAGGAAGTCAGTCCTGGCGATTCCATACCAAAAAGATTCACGATGCCGGCAATGCCGTGATCAGCAGGGCCTGAAATATGAAAATCCCGCGCGCTCTCGCCGGGACCGGAGAGCTTCGGGCGTACGCCGGCGTAGGCGGCTTTGAGCCGATTTGCGTCCAAGTCCGGCCAGTACTCTTTGATGGCGACGCTAAAGGCTGCCGCACGGCGCTCATCCACCGCATAGTCCACGCAGTCGACCCACTCCAAGTCCGGTCCAAATCGCGCTGCGCCGCTCAAGTCAAGCGTCATGTGGATACCGAGGTGCCCGCCGGAGGTGGGCGGAGCCGGGTAAACCAGTCGGGCAAAGGGCGATCTACCGGCAAGGGCAAAGTAGCTGCCCTTGCCGTAGAAAATCTTCGGGATGTGCTCTCGCGGAAATCCCTCGATCGATGCCGCAACACGGTGGGCTTGCAGGCCCGCCGAATTGACGACCGCGCGGGCGCGAACCGCGGGACTCGCATCCTCGCCGATGAGTAGGTCGATGCAGCCTGCATGGATACGCATCGCGGCGACCTCGGTGCTGTAGACAATGCTGGCGCCGCCGCGCTCCGCGTCAGCCAGGAGCGCCTGCATATAGGCGTGCGAGTCGATGATGCCGGTCGAGGGCGATGACAGCGCGGCGAGGCAGGATAGCGCCGGTTCCAGCCGCCGCGCCTCCGCTGCATCCAGCCACGTAAGATCGAATACCCCACTGTCGCGGGCGTTCGCCGCGATTTTCTCAAGCGCCGGCAATTGCGCCTCGCTGGTGGCCACCGTGAATTTGCCGCACCTTGAGCTGTCGATGCCGTGCTCGGCGCAATAACGATACAAAAGCTCGCGGCCGGCAACGCACATCCGCGCCTTGAGCGAATCGGGTTTGTAATGGATGCCGGCATGAATCACTTCGCTGTTGCGCGAGCTCAAGTGCATTCCAAAGTGCCGTTCGCGTTCGAGAATGATCACGTCGCGGCCTTGGGCTGCCAACGCCCGCGCCACCGCGAGGCCGATGACTCCGGCGCCGATCACAATGCAGTCCGCATCGGTCAACGGCGCCTCAAGACAAAGGCGCGGCCATCGACAGCATCGCCTGCAGCAGCACATCGGCGCCGGCAGCGAGATCCCTTGGCGTCGCGCTCTCGGCTTCGTTGTGGCTCAA
The DNA here is from genome assembly GCA_035567075.1 of Steroidobacteraceae bacterium. Classification (GTDB taxonomy): domain Bacteria; phylum Pseudomonadota; class Gammaproteobacteria; order Steroidobacterales; family Steroidobacteraceae; genus Bog-1198. The sequence continues at coordinate 5,326 of DATMRC010000102.1, read as the reverse complement.
GCCGCCGGCGCAGGGCACGAACACCATCGCCGTCCGCGCCACCTCGCAGACATTGCAGGAATCATGACCCGCGCCGCTCACCATCTCCATGGCGGAAAAGCCGAGCTTCGCCGCGGCGCTGCGCACGGCCGCCACGCATTCGGCATCGAAGATCACACCGGGAGCTTCCCAAAAACAGCGTATGCCGCCTTTCAGCTTGTGCCGCGCCAGCGTTTCGAGCACCAGGGCGTAGACCTCTGCTTTCAAGGAGGCGTACTGCTCGCCGTCGGGATGCCTGATATCCACGGTGAAGCGCAGCTTTCCGGGAACCGTATTGGGTGAACCGGGAAGCGTTTCGATGAAGCCCACGGTGAAGCGCGCACTCGGACCGTGTCGCTCCGCCGCGCCGTACAGCAGCGGCAGCAAATCCGCCAGCACGCGGATCGGATCTCGGCGCATGTCCATGGGCGTGGGTCCGGCGTGCGCCTCCTGGCCCACGACCTCGACTTCATGGCGGCTCATGTGCTGCACGCCGGTCACGACCCCGATGGTCTTGGCCTTCTGTTCGAGGACCGGCCCCTGCTCGATGTGCGCCTCAAAGGATGCCTTGACGGCCTGGCGCTGCCCGAGGCTCGCGGTGGCGATGCCCGCACGCTTTAGTTCAGCGAGCACGCTGATCCCGGCGCGATCGGTGAGTTCATGCGCCGAGGCGAGCGCAAAGCGTCCGGACCAAACCGCCGATCCCATCATCGCCATCGAAAAGCGGCTGCCCTCCTCGTTGCACCAGACGCAGAGCTCAATGGGGTGCCGCGTCTTCAGCTTATGATCGTTGAGCGACTCGATCACCTCGAATCCCGCCAACACGCCATACACGCCGTCAAATTTTCCGCCGGTCGGCTGGGTGTCCAGATGGCTGCCCGTCATGACCACGGGCAGGGAATCATCGCTCCCCGCGCGGCGCGCGAACAGATTGCCGATCGCATCGACTCTGACCACGCAGCCGGCGGCTTCAGCCCAGGCTTTGAGCAACTGTCGCCCCGCCATGTCAGCATCGCTCAAGGCCTGCCGGTTGCATCCGCCGCTCGGTGTGGCGCCAATTTTTGCCATTTCCATCAGCCGCGACCATAAGCGGTCGGCATTGATGCGAATTGATGTTGCCGGGTTCTGCATACCTAGGAAGACCGTTGCGCCGCGCCGATGAATTCATCCACATCCGCGCTCGACGTTGCGAATGAGGTCACCAATCGAATTGCCACGCCGCTGTCGGTCTTAGAGAGCGGCCAGCGATAAAATTGAAATCCAAGTTTCTCGAGGTGCGCCACGGTCGCTTCGGGCAAGGCGACAAACAGCTCGTTCGCCTCCACCGGATGCAGCAGGCGGCTGCCGGCGACCTTCCTTAGACCCTGCGCCATTCGCGTCGCCATGGCATTGGCATGGCGGGCATTCTCGAGCCACAGTCCGTTGGTAAGATATGCGAGCAGCTGCGCGCTCAAAAATCGCATTTTCGACCACAGGTGTCCCGCGCGCTTGCGGCGCCGGCCGAAATCATCCGCCTGGGAGGGATCAAAGAACACCACGGCTTCGGCGCACAGCGCGCCATTCTTGGTGGCGCCGAGCGACAGCACATCGACACCGCGTTTCCAGGTGGCCTCCGCTGGACTGCAATTCAAATGCACCAGCGCATTGGCGAAGCGCGCGCCGTCCATGTGCACCGGGAGCCGATGACTCTTCGCCACCGCGGTGATTTCGGCCAGTTCGCTTAAAGAGTACACCGTGCCCCATTCGGTGGCCTGGGTCAGACTGACGGCCGCCGGCTTGACGTGGTGCACGCCCATGTCCTCGGCAAATGCAATGGCATGCTCAAGCTGTTCGGGACGAATCCTGCCGTCCGCGGCGGGGAAGCCGATCAATTTGGCGCCGCCGCTGAAGAATTCCGGCGCGCCGCACTCATCGGTGACGATATGCGCCGCTTCGTAGCAGTAGACGGCGCCATAGGGCGGCACGAGCTGCGACAGCGCCAGCGAATTGGCGGCGGTGCCGGTGGTGACCGGGAAAACCGCCACTTCGGTTTCGAACACCTGACTCATCGTGGATTGCAGCCGCGCCGTCACTTCATCGCCGCCATAGGAAGCCGCGGAGCCCGAGTTGGCTGCGCTCACCGCCGCGATCACCGCCTCGCAAGCGGGAGCTACATTGTCGCTGTGAAAGTTTCGGCCCAATTCCATTCCTTATGGTCGCGCTGAATTGTAAGCGAACCTAAGCGCAATTGGCGGCTCAGGCCCATTCGCCCGCGGCAAATTGATAGCTGCCGCCGTCGCTCTGCCAAATGGCCGCCTCGCGCCGCACCGTGAGCAGCCAGACGCGGGGCTCTAAGGGCTTGCGCGGCTTGAAGCACGGCCGCAGCACGGCCACCGCCCCGGCATGATTGGGATCGCGCACCGATTCGTAGCGGATCGCGTCGATGTCCGCCGCGCGTGCGAGCCGCGCGAAGCGCTGAGTAGCGCCGTAATCGCGGGGATCCGTCCACTCCGCACGCGCACGGTTGAAAGGAGCTTGGGTTAAATCGATCATGCGACCGTCGATGCCAGCGCGAAAGACGGTTTGCGGCGACGGCCCCAAGCTGTCGAGCCCCTCGGCGTCCCTCAAGAATCGCCAGCGCCAGTAGCCCAATTCCGCGCATGCCGTGCGCTCGCGCTCCGCTCCATACCAGACACCGGTATCGCTGGCAGCGCGAAATCTCGAGCCGATGGGCGAGCTGTAGCGAAACGGGGTCGCGAGCAAGTAGTGCAGGCCGGCGGCTGCACCCGGCAGCGGCGGCTTGCTTTTCTCCAACAGCCGCTCAAGCACCAGCTGCTCCTCGACGCTGGCCACCAGCCTCAAGGTCGAGGCGATATGCTGGGCTTCAACGGCGCGCCACAGGCGGCGCGTGGCATGCCGCGCCTCAGATTCGACCGCGTGCAGCGTCCAGATATTGGACGACACGTACCAAGCCTTCGGTGCTGCGGATGAGTTCGACCGGACGTCCGGTCAACCCGTTGTTTTGTCCATTGAGCCATGCACGGGCCGCCGCGTCGTTGGAGCCGATCACCGCGTCCAGCGAGCGAAACAGCCGCACGAACAAGGCGCCCAACTCCCACTCCTTCTTTTGATCGTCCAGGGCATAGGTGCCGTTCGCCATGCGCGACACGGTGGAGGGGCTTAAGCCCAGAATTTGCGCGAGGGTCGACTGCGAAATCTTAAGCAGCTCTGAGGCGCGCAGCACCGCGCCCGTCAGTATGCGGCGCGGTTCGGGATCGGAGCGGACCTGGGGCTTCGGCATGCTGTGCCTGTAGCAATAAATTGGTGGTTTTCATTCTACCGAAAGCCAGCCCATTGTGCAAAACCGGAGCGACGGAGCTGCTGGTTGGACGGCGCTACTTGGCCTTGATGGAGACCTTGCCGATAAAGGTGCTCGCCGCCGGGTCCGGATGCTTGCTGTTCAATTTGATGTTCAGGCGCAGCTCGTTCTGCGAGTCGGCGTTGAGTATCGCCTCTTCATAGGTAATGACGTCACTGTCATACAGTTCGAACAGCGACAAGTCGAAGGTGCGCATGCCGAGTTCCCGGGACTTGCCCATGATCTCCTTCAATTCGTGAAATTCACCCTTCATCAGTTTGTCCGCGACGATCGGGGTGTTCAGCAGGATTTCGATGGCGGCTATGCGGCCCTTGCCGTCGGCGGTGCGCACCAGGCGCTGCGAAATGATGGCCTTCAAATTGCTGGACAAATCCATCAACAACTGCGCGCGGCGTTGGTCGGGGAAGAAATTCACGATGCGGTCGAGAGTCTGGCTGGCGCTGTTGGAATGCAGGGTGCTCAGGCACAGATGCCCGGTCTCCGCGAATGTGATCGCCAGTTCCATTGTTTCCGAGTCGCGGATTTCACCGATCAAGATCACGTCGGGCGACTGGCGAAAGGTGTTTTTCAGGGCCAGGTGCCAGCTATGGGTGTCGATGCCGACATCGCGGTGCGTGACCAGAGACTGGTGCGACTGATGCACGAATTCCACCGGATCTTCCACCGTGATGATGTGGCCCGGCGAGGAGCGGTTGCGATGATTGATCATGGCGGCGAGCGATGTCGACTTGCCGCAGCCGGTGGCGCCGACCATGAGCACCATGCCGCGTTTGGCCATCACCACGTCCTTAAAGGTCTCGGGCAGCCCGTACTGTTCGATGGTCGGCATCTGGGTGGGAATGGCTCTTATGACCATGCCGACGTTCTGCTGTTGTACGAACACGTTGACGCGGTAGCGCGCCACCTCGGGTATGTCGATGGCGAAATTGCATTCAAGATCCCTGGCAAACTCCTCGCGCTGCTCGTCGTTCATGATCGATTGCGCGAGATCCCGCGTGATGTCCGCGGAGAGCTTTTGCGTGGCCAACGGCTGCATGTTGCCCTGGGACCTCATGCTCGGCGGAAAATCCTTCGAGATGAAAAGATCCGAGCCGCCCGCCCGAGTCATCGCGGTGAGCAGCTTGGTCATGTAGGCCTTGGCTTGTTCTTCAGTCAGCGTCGCCATCTCTCATCCTTAACATAAGCTACCCCACGGACAATATAGCCGCGCAGCGGTTTGGTGTCCGCGACCTAGTTAACAGGTCTCGGAGCGCGTGGGGATACTCCGCCGGGCCGGGACTAGAGGAAGAAATCCGCGCGATTTAGCGCTTCGGCAGGTTGGGATATAGTGACTGTATACTGTGTTCAAATCTTCATGAATATGAATATTCCAGCCACGGTCTTCAAGGCCGAGTGCTTGAAATTGATTGACGATGTTGCCCGCACCGGACAATCCGTCGTGATCACCAAACATGGTAAGCCGGTCGCGCTACTCGCTCCGATACCGGCGCAATCCCAATCATTGTTTGGCTATATGAAGCACACATTCAAGATCCAAGGTGAAGTCGTCGCGCCCATCGAAGAGGCATGGAGCGCCAAATCGGGCGACGAAGATCATTTGTACACAAATCCGCGAAAAATGCGGCGCAAGAGCACTGCTAGCACCTTAGTTGCGATGAAACGCCTCAGATCGGATTCATCAAGATTCCGATAAACAGCAGCTCGCCGCTCAGATCATCGCGAATGGCGTAAAGGAAGGGATGATCCATGGTCATCGTGAACATCGGCGCCACGATGGCAGTAGGACCGACGGTGATGGTAGTGCCCGCAGCGGCGACCGTGCCGGTCTCATCGACCTCGACCACCGTCTTATGCTCGACATCCGATACGCAAACGCTGGGCGCGAGCGCCGAGAAGTCCGCCATGTTGCTGGAACAGAGCGCGATGCCCATTCCGAGAGTACTCAATGCC
>DATMRC010000101.1:0-9405 GCA_035567075.1 Steroidobacteraceae bacterium | reverse complement strand
GAGAAGTTTTACCTGGCGTGCGGCTTCAAGCTCTTCGGCACCTTCCACACCCGCTTTGGACCCGGGCTGCTGCTGCGCCGCTCGCTATGAGCCCCAACGGGCACGCTATTCCACGGCCACCGGAATGCCGGCAAATTTTCCCGCCCACGCTTTAGGTCCGCTGGAATGTACCGATTCGCCGGCCGCCGTCACCGCCACCGTCACCGGCATGTCCTTGACCTCGAATTCATACACGGCCTCCATACCTAAGTCCGCGAACGCGACGATGCGGCTGCCGCGAATGGCATTGGAGACGAGAAATGCGGCGCCGCCGACCGCGATCAAATAGGCCGAACGGTGCTTCGCGATCGACTCCACGGTTTCAGGTCCGCGCTCGGCCTTCCCGATCATCGCCAGCAGTCCGGATTTGCCCAGCATGGTGTCGGTAAATCGATCCATGCGATTGGCCGTGGTCGGACCCGCAGGCCCCACGACCTCGGTTCCGACCGGATCGACCGGTCCGACGTAGTAAATGACGCGACCGGTAAAATCCAGACCGTCCGGCAGCGGCTTGCCGGCGTCGAGCAACGCGCAGATGCGCTTGTGCGCGGCGTCGCGGCCCGTCAGGAGCTTTCCGGACAACAGCAGGCGCTCGCCGGACTTCCAGCTCGCGATCTCGGACCGGGTCAGGCCGTCGAGCGCAACCCGCCGTGCGCTCTCATCGGGAGACCACTGAACCTTCGGCCAGAGATCGAGATCCGGCGGCGTGAGCAGCGCGGGACCATCGCCATTCAGCGTGAAGTGGATATGACGGGTCGCGGCGCAATTGGGGATCACGGCGACCGGCAGGGATGCGGCGTGGGTCGGATAATCCAGGACTTTTACATCGAGCACGGTGGTCAAGCCACCGAGACCCTGCGCGCCGATGCCGAGCGCGTTGACCCGCCGGTACACATCCAGGCGCAGCTCTTCCAATTGATTTTGCGGTCCGCGCGCGATCAGGTCGGTGATGTCGATGGGCTGCATCAACGATTTTTTGGCGAGCAGCATGGCCTTCTCGGCGCTGCCGCCGATGCCGATCCCGAGCATTCCGGGAGGACACCAGCCCGCGCCCATGTCAGGCACCATTTCCAGCACCCAATCGGCAACGGAATCCGACGGGTTCAGCATGGCAAACATGGACTTGTTCTCGGACCCGCCGCCCTTGGCGGCCACCGTGATGTCCACCTGCTCGCCGGGAACGAACTCCGTGTGGATCACGGCGGGCGTGTTGTCGCGGGTATTGCCGCGCTTGAATGCCGGGTCGGAGACGATGGAGGCGCGCAGCTTGTTGTCGGGATCAAGATAAGCGCGCCGCACGCCTGCGTTGATCATGCCTTCGAGATCGAGCTTCGCATCCCAGCGCACTCCCATGCCGACGCTGACGAATACCACGACGATGCCGGTATCCTGGCAGATCGGCCGATGTCCCTCGGCGCACATGCGTGAATTGGTGAGGATCTGCGCGATGGCATCGCGCGCGGACGGACTCTGCTCGACGGCGTAGGCGCGCCCCATGGCACGGATGAAGTCCGGCGTGTGGTAATAGGAGATGTACTGCAAGGCGTCGGCGACGCTCGCAATCACATCGGCTTCGCGAATCACGCTCATGGCATCCACCCAAAGTCGACCTGGGCCGCAAATCTACCAAGGAGCGGGCGGTGGCGGGTAGCAAATCCCATACAATCCGCATAATAGGGAGTTCGCATGCGCTTGATGGCGGGCATCGTATTCATTGCCTTTGGTCTCACTGCACCGTGGGCGCTGCCTGCCGTCGCGGCGGATCAAGACCTGCCCCTGCATGAATGCCGGCTTGAACACCCGCTGCAATTGACTTCCATTGCCGCGCGCTGCGGGACCTTGCGCGTACCGGAAGATCGCGAACATCCGCAAGGTGCGGCCATCGACTTGAACGTGGCCGTGGTGCCGGCGCTCAATCGGCGCAGCACGGCGGCGCCGCTGTTTCTGCTGGCCGGCGGACCTGGACAAAGTGCGGTGCAAGCGTACGTGGCAACAGCCTCGGCGTTCGCGCGCATCAACCGCAATCATGCCATCGTGCTGCTGGATCAGCGCGGCACCGGGCAATCGAGTCCTTTGTCCTGCGACTATCCGGAGGACTGGCGCCAGCCTGCGGATCCTCTGCCTGCCTTACGCCAGGCAACCACCGAGTGCCTCGCGAAGCTGGGGCAGCGCGCGCGCTTCTACACCACCAGCGTGGCGGTTCAGGATCTGGAGGATCTGCGCGAGGCGTTGGGCTACCCGCAGATCAATTTGTACGGCGGCTCGTACGGCACGCGCGTCGCGGAGCTTTACATGCGCCGCTACCCGGCGCGCACACACGCCGTGATTTTGGACGGCGTGACCTATCCGCAGCAGGCGATCGGCGCCGAGACCCCGTTAGACGGCGAGCGCGCCTTGAATCTCATCGTGGCGCGCTGCAAGCAGGCGCCTGAATGCGCTGCCGCGTATCCCGGATTGCAGCAGGAGCTGGAGACGCTGCTGCGCCAATTCGGGCCGCAGAAGGTCGCGGTGACCATCGATGATCCGAACAGCGGATTGCCCATGCAGGTCGACTTCACCCACGCCATGCTGAGCACCGCCTTGAGATTTCTGTCGTACAGCTCCCTGCATGCCTCGCTGCTGCCGGCCCTCATCCATCAGGCCGCGCATGGCTCGCTGCGGCCGCTGGCCTCGCAGGCGGTGATGAACACCCGGCTGATCGGCGATCAACTGGCGAACGGCATGCAGTACAGCGTGCTCTGCAGTGAGGATGAACCCTTCTTTGCGGCGGCCAATATCGACCGCGCCGCCATGGCCAGGACCTACCAGGGCACCGAGCAGGTGGATGCGCTCAAGGAGATCTGCAAGCTATGGCCGCGCGGTCCGGTGGATGCCGATCTGCACGCGCCGCTCGCCAGCGATATTCCGACGCTGCTGCTGTCCGGCGAGGCGGATCCGGTGACGCCACCGGCCGATGCCGAGCGCGCAGCGCTCAGCTTGACGCACCACCGGCACCTGATATTGAAGGGCGAGGGTCATGGCCAGCTGGGCACCGGCTGCATGCCGCGACTGACCGCGGAATTCCTCGACACCGCCGCGCCCGACAAGCTTGATGCCAGCTGCCTCAAGGAACACATCTCCGAGCCCTTCTTCATCAGCATGACGGGTCCGGCGCCATGATCGAGGCCTTCGGCTTGAGCAAACGATTCGGCAGCATCGAGGCGGTGCGCGATGTGTCATTCGTGGCGCAGAACGGGCAGATCACCGGGCTGCTCGGCGCCAATGGCGCCGGCAAGTCCACCTGCTTCCGCATGCTGTACGGCGTGCTCAACCCAGATTCCGGCAGGGCATGTGTCGATGGCATCGACATCCTTGGGGAGACCTCGAGGGCTCGGGCGCACTTAGGAGTGCTGCCCCATGCCGCCGGTCTTTACAACAATCTGACGGCGCGCGAGAACATTCAATATTTCGGCTCGCTGTTCGGGATGAACCGGGAACGCTTGCAGGCGCGCATCGACGAGCTTAGCTCTGCGCTTGGCTTGGAGAATTTCATTGAACGGCGCGCCAAGGGCTTCTCGCAAGGGCAGCGCATCAAGACGGCGTTGGCCAGGGCGCTGGTACACGACCCCGGCAACGTGGTTCTCGACGAACCCACCAATGGGCTCGATGTAATGGCGATTCGCAACCTGCGCGAAATACTGCGGGATTTGAAGGCGCAGGGGCGCTGCGTGCTGTTCTCCTCGCATGTTATGCAGGAAGTTGCGGCGCTGTGCGATCGAGTGGTCATCATCGGCGGGGGCCGGGTACTGGCGGACGCGACCGTGCAGGAAATCCGGGAGCGCAACGGCAACGCGTCGTTGGAAGAGGCGTTTTTGCAGGTGCTTGGGGCCACCGAAGGGGTGAGCTGAAGTGCGCGCGCTGTTCATCGTGTTCGCCAAGGAATTTCTGGAGAATCTGCGCGATCGGCGCACGCTGTTGTCGGCGCTGCTGTTCGGCCCCTTGTTCGGACCATTGATGTTCGGTCTGATCATATCGCGCACCCTGGAGCAGAGCGTGCTGGAATCGGACATCCCGCTCAAGCTCACGATTTCCGGCAGCCACCATGCGCCGGGGCTCACCGGGTATCTGGAATCGCGGGGCGCCAAGCTCACCAAGAGGGAACTCTCGGAGAATGAGGCACGTGCCGCGGTTCGCGGCGGCAGCGCGCAAATCGTCCTGCTGGTGCCTGAGGAATATCCAAGATTGTTCGCGGCGGCCAAGCCGGCGCCGGTGCTGTTGTTTGCCGACAGCGCGGATACGCAGACGCGGAAACTCGCGGATCGCGCCCGAAACATGCTGGGGATTTACGCCAGCACTGTCGCACAATTGCGACTGGAGGTCAGGGGCGTGAGTCCGTTGCTGACCGTGCCGGTGGCGGTCAATGAGGTCGATGTCGCGACGCCGACGGGGCGGGCGGTGCTGGTGCTCGGCCTCATGACTTACTTCGTGCTGTTCGGCCTATTGATGGGAGGTTTGTACCTGGCCATCGATTCCACGGCCGGCGAGCGCGAACGCGGTTCCTTGGAGGCGCTGCTCAGTCTGCCGGTGGCGCGCGCCGCGCTGGTCGGCGGCAAGGTGTTGGCGGCCTGTGCCTACATGTGCATTTCATTGGCGCTGAGCCTCACGGCTTTTGTCTGGGTGTTCCGCTTCGTTCCCCTGGAAAAACTGGGCATGAGCGCGAATCTAGGCGCAGGCACCGCGCTGATTTTCTTCGCGATTTGCCTGCCGTTCGTGCCGGTGGGGGCCACGCTCATGACCTTGATCGCGTCGTTCACGCGCAGCTATCGTGAGGCGCAGAGCTATCTCACGGCGGTGCTGCTGGTGCCAACGCTGCCCATCGCGCTCGCCAGTGTGTACTCGCTCAAACCCAGGAGCTCGCTGATGTTCATCCCTTCCTTGAGCCAGCACCTGTTGATGACCAGCGTGCTCAAGGATCAGCCGATCGCACGGCTCGACATTCTGATCTCCGCGAGCGCGTCGCTGACGCTTGCGCTGCTGCTGTTCGTGCTGACCGCGCGCCACTGGAGACGCGAAACCATGCTCGGCTGAGTAATTATATGAACGTTTAGCAAAGAAATTAAATTTAGGGTTTTCCTGTATAGGCGTTTAAGTTCACGATATGTATACTTTGTGACAGCGAGTCAATTGCATCGATACTTGGGGGGAAGCTGGTATGAACGAGCGACCGTCCACACGAGCGTCCATCATGGCGCTCTTGGCGATACTGACCGTCTCCGCCAGTACCATGCTGTGGCTGTTCTGGCGGTTTCCGGTGACCACCGCGATCATCACGGTCGGGGTGCTGGCGATTCTGGTGTTGCTGGCGGCGCTCGCGCGATCAATCGAGGTCGAGATTCCCGTGGATCGGCGCAATCCGATCATCTGACGCGCGGATTCCGCCCGCGCGATACGGCTATTTGCCGATACAAAAGCTGCTGAAAATCTCCCCGAGCAAGTCATCGCTCGTGACCTCCCCGGTGATTTCGCTCAAGGCCAGCTGCGCGAGGCGCAGATCCTCCGCAAATAGCTCGAAGCCGCGCATCGCCGCCAGATTCTCGGCGGCAGCCTCCACGGCGCGCCGCGCGCGGCCGAGCGCATCGAGATGACGGCGCCGCGCCGACAGGGCGCCCGTGTTTTCCACATATCCTGCGCAGGCTTTGAGATGCGCGCGCAGCAGCGGCAGTCCCGCGCCGGTCTTGGCGCTTAAATAAATTCGCGGCGGCACGGACGACGAATCGATTTGCGCCGGTGCCGCGGTCAAATCGATCTTGTTGATGAGCAGGGTGACGGGAACCCGCGGCGGCAATTGCTCAAGATCCGCGGTCCAATCGGGCGCGCCGCGGTCCACAGGCGCTGCGGCATCCAGCACGTACAGCACCCGATCGGCCGACTTGAGTGCGATCTTCGCGCGCCGCACGCCCTCGGCCTCGACGGCGTCGGCGGCAGCGCGCAAACCCGCGGTGTCGATCAAGTTCAAGGGCAGGCCGTCAAGATGCACGTGCTGGCGCAGCACATCGCGGGTGGTGCCAGGGTTGTCGGCGACGATTGCGACCTCTTCGCCCACGAGCTTGTTCAGCAGGCTCGATTTGCCGGCATTGGGACGGCCCGCGATGACGACGTTCAGCCCTTCGCGGAGCAGCGCGCCTTGACGCGCGGCGGCCGCGATGGAATCGAAAGCGGCGAACACCGTGGCCAGGTGGGCTTGCGCCGCGTCCATCGATATGAAGTCGAGTTCCTCGTCGGGGAAATCAATGGCGGCCTCGACCAGCATGCGCAATTCGGCGATTCGCGCCTGAAGTTCATTGATGCGCTCGGAGAATTCTCCCTGCAGGGTGCGCACCGCGGCGCGCGCCGCCGCCTCGGTACCGGCATCGATCAGGTCGGCAACCGCTTCCGCCTGCGCGATGTCCATCTTGCCGTTCAGAAAGGCGCGTTCGCTGAACTCACCCGGCCGCGCCATGCGGCAGCCCAGATCGAGCAGCCGCTTGAGCAGCATATCCAGGATGAGGGCGCCGCCATGGCCCTGCAGTTCCAGCACATGTTCGCCGGTGTATGAATCGGGAGCCGGAAAGTACAGGGCCAGGCCCTCATCCAGGCAGGCGCCGTCGGCGTCGCGGAATCGTGCCAAGCACGCGCGACGGTGCGGCGGCAGCGCGCCGAGAATCGCGTCGGCGATGAGCGGTACGTTGGGACCCGACACCCGGATGACGCCGACAGCGCCGCGCCCGTGAGCGCTGGCGATGGCGGCAATGGTATCGGGCGAGGCCACGGATTTACGTTCGCTGTTTAGCGGCCTCTTTCTCGACCACCTGATTCACGCGCCATTGCTGCGCGATCGACAGCACGGTATTGGTCAGCCAGTACAGGGTCAAGCCCGACGGAAACCACGCCATCATGCCGGTCATGACCAGCGGCATGAACTGCATGATTTTCGCCTGCATGGGATCGGGCGGCGCAGGATTCAATCTGAATTGCGCGAACATCGCGCCGCCCATCAGCAGCGGCAGCACGAAAAACGGGTCGCGCGACGACAGATCGTTGATCCACAGCAGGAACGGCGCCTGGCGCATTTCCACGCTCTCCAGCAGCACCCGATAAAACGAGATGAACACCGGGATCTGCACCACCATCGGCAGGCATCCCGCCAGCGGATTGATTTTTTCCTTCTTGTACAGCTCCATCATGGCGCGACCCAGTTTCTCGCGGTCGTCCTTGAAGGTTTCCTGGATTTGTTTCATGCGCGGTCCCACGGCGCGCATCTTCGCCATGGACCGGCCGCTGGCCTGGCTCAAGGGAAAGAACACCAGCTTGATCAGGGCGGTCACCACGACGATCGACCAGCCCCAGTTGCCGAGGATTTTGTGAACCCAGTTAAGTCCCGTAAACAAGGGCTGCGCCACCACGGTCAGGACTCCGAAGTCCACCGTGCGCTCGAGATTCCTGCCGACCGCGGCCAGCTGCGACTGCAGCTTCGGGCCGACGAAGAGTTCCTCGTGAAACTTGACGCCGGCGCCGGCGGCCACTTCCACTTCAGGACCCGTGGCGGAGATCAAATATTCACTGCCCTGGACCTTGAGCTGGTATCGATACGGCTGGCCGGCCGTGGGCACGATGGCGGATACGAATTGATGCTGCAGCGAAGCCAGCCAGCCATTCGTGATGGTTGCCGAGTACTTGGCGTCACTGTCGCTCTCGACGTTCAGGTCCTTGGACTTGGTACCATCAAACACGGCCGGACCCTTGAAGGAATACGATTCGACATCGAAATAGGATCGCGATGCGTGTTCCCAGTGGCGCAGGAACTGCGAGTACGACGCCAGCTTGCGCGCAAGCTGGCCGTCGTTCTTGACGTCGTAATAAAGACCAATGACGTACTGGCCTCTGGAGAATACAAAGGTTTTGGTGACGGTGAGGCCGGCGCCGTCGCTCCAGGTCATCGGCACTCGCAGTTCATTGGCGCCCGCCTTGAGCACATAATTTTTTTCGCTGGAAGTCCAGGCGGCAAGATGCGTGGGCGTCGCTTCGCCCGCGGGGCCGGTGAGCCCGCTTTGCAGAAGATACAGGGTGGGCGGCGGTTCATAGGAGAGCAGCCTGACGGGAATATTCGGCGTGTCCTTGCGCAGCGGATACTGCAAAAGATCGGCCCGCTCGAGCTCGCCGCCCTTCAGGTTGATCTCGAGGTCGAGCACGTCCGTGGTGACGCGTAGCGGTGCCGCAGGGGCCGCATCCGCAGGTCCAGGCGCCGCCGCGCCCGCGGGCGCGGTTGTCGATGCAGGGGTTGCCGGAGCTGCGTTGGGCACGGGCTGCGCGGCGGCTGGCACCGACTGGCTCAGCGAATTGGCCGGGGCACTGTTGCTTGCTGAGCCGGCGGATTGAGCAGCAGTGGTCGCCGACTCGTAGTCATGCATCCACGTTTGGTAGTTGAGAAACAGGAGCGCGGCGAGCACACCCCAGAGAATTAAACGGATGTTAGGCATTGATACTCTTGTCCGGCACGGGGTCGTAGCCGCCATCGGTAAAGGGGTGGCAACGCAACAGGCGCCGAACTCCCAGCCAGAAACCGCGCCACGCGCCGAAGCGTTCGATCGCGGTGTGCGCGTAGCATGAGCAGCTAGGATAGAAGCGGCAGCGTGGGCCCAACATGGGACTGATCGCGAGTTGATAGCCGCGTATGGTCCACAGCAGAATTTGGCGAAGCGTTACCATCGTTGTGTGATCGTTTTCCAATGCGCATCGAGGCTCGCCCGCAAGTCGCCGGCCTTGGCCGAGCGCGCCGCGTCGCGAGCGGACACCGTGACATCGACCGGCGGTAATGAGTGTTGGTTCAAACGAAAGGACTCTCGTGCGAGGCGCTTGATGCGATTGCGGGCAACGGCGCTGCCAAAGGTGCGCGTCGCGATGCTCAATCCCAATCGCGGATAGGTTTCACCATTGGCCAGAACCGACAGAGTAAAAAACGCATCGGCGATTTTGGTGCCGCGCCGCTGCAACGCGCGAAATTCGGCCGGCTGGTGCAAACGCTTGCGCGGCTCGAACGTCAGTTTACGGATCGTTAGACAGCCCTTCTAGAGCGCCTCTAAGGGCAGAGGCGCTTGCGGCCCTTGGCGCGCCGGCGAGCCAGCAGACGGCGGCCGCTCTTGGTGGCCATGCGCGCCCGGAAGCCATGGGTTCGGGCACGATGCAAATTGCTGGGATTGAAAGTACGTTTCATAGCGCGACTCGAACAAAAACCACGGGCAAACGGCCGCGCGGGGGATTTTCGAAAGGCGGCAAGGGTACTCAAGCGGGCATGGATGTGTCAATAGACGCCCCTTCAACTTGGAGCTAGACTCCCTGCCCTTTCGTTCG
>DATMRC010000100.1:0-8043 GCA_035567075.1 Steroidobacteraceae bacterium | reverse complement strand
CTCAAAGACCTCCAAAGCCCGAATGATGCGACGAACATCATTAGAATGAATCCGCCTCGCGGAGACGGGATCCACCTGGGCTAGTCGCTGGTGGAGGGCCCGTGGGCCATCTCGGTCGGATTCTTGAATGAGTCGGCGGCGCAGGTCGCCATCGCCGGGTGGACCGTCAAACAGTCCCCGCAGCAATGCCTTTAAATAGAGGGGGGTGCCGCCTACAAACAGAGCTAGTTTGCCCCGGCCTTCAATCTCTTGGCAGCATTCGGCCGCCTTATTCAGCCACCATGCAACGCTAGCCGATTCCCAGGGATCGAGTATGTCAATCAGATGATGCTTCACCCGCCGCCGTTCGTCCGGGCCGGGCTTGGCCGTGCCGATATCCATGCCCCGATACACCAGTGCGGAATCCACGCTGATGATCTCCAACGGCAGCTGCTCGGCGAGACGCACGGCCAGTGCGGACTTCCCCGCGCCGGTGGGGCCCATCAACAGCACCGCGCAACGCTGGTCCGATGAGGGGCGTTTGGACGCCCCGCGCTTGGACGCCCCGCGCATCAGCGTCCGCGCAAAAACAGCCGATCGAGGTCGTTCAGCGACAAGCGCACCCAGGTTGGGCGACCATGGTTGCATTGATCGGCGCGCTCCGTTCCTTCCATTTCACGCAACAGCGCGTTCATCTCCGGCAGGCTCAGGGAGCGCTGCGCCCGAACCGCCGCGTGGCACGCCATGGTGGCGAGCAGGTGATTGATCGATTCCTCTACGCGCCGCGAATGGCCCTGATCCAGAAGATCGGACAGCACATCGCGCACGATGCCTGCAGGGTCGCGCCCCGCCAGCAGGATTGGTATGGCCCTCAAGGCCAATTGATCCGGCGCCAAACGGGTCAGTGCAAATCCGAGCGCCGCAAATTCGTGGCTGTGCCCCTCGGCAACGTCGGCCTGCGCGGGGGTCACGTTGATGATTTCAGGCATCAAAAGTTGCTGCTGCGCCGTATTTCCCGACAGCAGCTTCTTCATGCTCTCGTAGAGGATTCGTTCATGCGCCGCGTGCATATCGACCAGCACCATGCCGTCAGCGGATTGCGCCAGGATGTACACGCCATGCAGCTGCGCGATCGCATAGCCCAGGGGCGCGCCGTTGGCGGCGCCGCGCTGCGCCTCGTCTTGCACCACCGCGGCGGACGGCCCCAGAAAGCTCCTGTAGGCATCCGCCGCCGAACGTGGCGCAGCTTCCGGCAGCGTGAAGCGCGCTTGATTGGGACCCGCCGCGTGCGCTGCGTACGCACCGCTCGAGAGCCAATTCAACGGTGCGCTGCCGGCCGATTCGCTGCTTGGGCGCGTACTGCCAAGCGCCTTTTCCAGCGTCCGAAACACGAATTCATGGATGCGGCGCGGATCCCGGAAGCGCACCTCCAGCTTCTGCGGATGCGCGTTGACGTCCACCTGGGCCGGATCGAGATTCAGATAGAGCACGTAGGCGCAGAACCGGCCGTGAAACATCACGTCCTGGTAGGCGAGACGTGCAGCGCCGGCAATCAGCTTGTCGCGGACGAAGCGGCCGTTCAAATAAGCGAATTGCAGGTCAGATTGGCTGCGCGAGAACGTCGGTAGGCCCGCCCAGCCCGATAGGTGCAAGCTCTCAGTGTCATACTTGAGTTCAATGACGTGGGCGGCGAACTCATCGCCGCAAACCTTTGCGACTCGCTCCAGGCGCGCGGCAGCACTGGGCGCCGCCGCCAGCGTCCAGATCATCCTGCCGTTGTGGATCAGGGAAAAGGCTACATCGAAGCGCGACAGCGCCAGGCGCTCCAGCATGCGCACGATGTGCTGGTACTCGGTGTTCTCGGTGCGCAGAAATTTGCGCCTTGCGGGCACGTTGAAAAAGAGGTCGCGAACCTCGACGCTGGTTCCCGGGCGGTCCGACGCCGGCGCAGGCGCGGTAACCGCCCCATCGCGGGCTTCCACCGTCCAGGCATGCTCAGCCTGCGCGGTGCGCGAAGTCAGCGACAACGCGGAGACCGACGCAATACTCGGCAGCGCTTCGCCGCGAAACCCCAAGGATGCGACGTTTTCAAGGTCCGCAAGCGAGGCGATCTTGCTGGTGGCGTGCCTTGATAGCGCCAGCGCCATTTCGCGAGCGTCGATGCCAACGCCATCGTCGCGAACGCGGATCAGTCCGCAGCCACCGTGCTCGAGTTCAACCTCGATTCGGCGCGCGCCGGCGTCCAGCGCATTTTCCACCAACTCCTTGACCACGGAAGCCGGACGTTCGATGACCTCGCCGGCGGCGATTTGGCTGATTAAGGCATCGGGCAGTAATTGGATGGGCAATGGCGACCTCGGGCGTCGCGCATTTTCGCATAAGCGTGAAGCTTTAAGGGCGCACGATCAACCGCGCGCAATCCGCTACTCGCCGGCGCCGGCACCGGCACCGGCAGCCGAGCCGGCCGACGCGGGCCGCGGCGCGCCCGCCGCTGCGAGTTGGGCGATTCGGGTGCCCGACGGCGGATTGGCATAAAAATAGTCATGCACGCCCTGGTGAATCGCGCCTGCAAGTCTTGCCTGGTGTGCATGCGTGCGCAGCCGCTGCTCCTCCTGGGGGTTGGAGATGTAGGCGGTTTCAACCAGCATCGAAGGTATGTCGGGCGCCTTCAATACGATGAATCGCGCCTGTTGTACTTGATGCTTGCGAACCTCTCCGGCCTGGGCGAGTTCGTGCAGCACGCTGGTAGCGGCCACCTGGCTGGCATTCAACGCCGCCGATTGCGACAGATCCAGCAGCACCGAGGCCAGCACATCGTCCTTGTCGTCGAGCGAAACCCCGCCGATCAAGTCGGAGGCATTTTCCCGCTCGGCCAGCCATCGTGAAGCTTCATCGGTCGCGCCGCGCTGCGACAGGATGTATACCGACGAGCCGTCGATGCTGCGGTCGCGTATCGAATCGGCATGTATGGACACAAACAGGTCCGCTTGCTGGGCGCGTGCGCGGCGCATGCGATCGGGCAGGGGAATAAAATAGTCGCCGTTGCGGGTGAGAAAGGCTTTCATGCCCGCCTCTGCATCGATCTTCGCGGCCAGTTCGCGCGCGATCGCGAGAACCACGTCCTTCTCGCGAGTACCGTACTTGCCGATTGCGCCCGGATCCTCGCCGCCATGGCCGGCGTCGATGGCGATGATGAGGTCGCGGGCATCCGCCCGCGCATGCTGCACCTTGATCGGCCTATCGGCGCGCGCCGCCACACCCAGATCGACCACCAGCCGATAGCCGTAGCGGTTGTTGGGCACCGTGAGAAAACTCTTGGCTTGGATGGGCTGCGTCAAGTCAAGCACGATGCGCAGCTCCCCCGACGGGCGATGCGCCATGCGCACTTGTTTGACGTTGCCGGCACCTGTGGACGGGGTGTGTGCCGTTTTTGCGAGCCGCGCGCCCGACACATCCAGAACCACCCGATCGGGATTTTGCAGCACCAGCAAGCTGTGTTGCGCATTGCCGGACAGGTCCAAAACAACGCGCGTACTGTCCGGGCCTGCCCACAAACGGACATCGCGCACCTCGACCGCTTGCACGGCCCCCGCCCCCAAGGTCGCTAGCAACAATCCTAGGGCGCACTGGGAGAGCTGACGATACATGGCATTAAGTTAACGCGGAATCCATGTATTTTTCAAGTTAAATTAGATACATAGGGCGCTAAGCTAGTGTCGGTTACTAAGTTTAGCAGCCACTGTTCACCCACCGGGCTTACGGCAGTCAGGGATGCCGAGCGGCCTTCCCCGGCATACGCCAGGCGCAAATGCATATCCGCGGCAGGAATCGCAGCGCCGCCGTTTTCCGGCCACTCGATCAGCATGAGCGAGTGAGGACCCGTCAATTCCCGCAAACCCAGCCCCTCGACCTCGGCGGCAGAGCTTAAGCGATACAGGTCAACATGCGCGCAGCTGAGGTCAGCGAGGCCGTAGGTATCGACGAGCGTGTAGGTGGGGCTGCGCACCGGCGCGGTCACGCCGAGTCCCCGCAGCAAGCTGCGCACGCAACTCGTCTTCCCGGCGCCAAGTTCGCCGTGCAGGTAAATCACTGCGCCGGCGCTCAAGTTGGGGATGGCGCGCGCGAGCGCCGCACCCAACTCCTCGGTGATGCGGCTGTCGGGTAGCTTAAGTTCGAGCGGGACTTGGGACATGGCTGCCATGTTTGCTGCGGGCCGCAGGTTTTTTGGCATTATACGGACGTCTAACTTATGAACGCGTCCGCACCACCCGTCGTAGGGCCAGATCCCGCAATGCTGTCGGCTTCCTTGCGACGCTGGGCCGAGGAGCTGGGGTTTACCGGCCTCGGCGTGACCAACATTGACCTGTCGGCCGACGAAGCTTTTTTTCTCGACTGGTTGCGCGCCGGATTCAACGGCGAGATGGGATACATGGCGCGCCACGGCGTCAGACGCAGCCGCCCGGCGGAGCTGGTGCCGGGTACCGTAAGTTGCATCAGCGTGCGCATGAACTACTGGCCGGCCGCGGCCGCCGATGCAACGGCGGCGCTCGCCGACGGCAGCGTTGCTTATGTCTCGCGCTACGCGGTGGGAAGGGACTATCACAAAGTGCTGCGCGCGCGGCTGCAGAAGCTCTGCGATCGCATTCAAGGAGCGGTGGGTCCGTTCGGACATCGAGTGTTCACCGACAGCGCGCCGGTACTGGAGAAGGCGCTGGCGCGCAATGCCGGTCTGGGGTGGATCGGCAAGCATACGAATTTGATCGATCGCAATGCCGGATCCTATTTTTTTCTGGGCGAGATCTACCTTGACCTGGAATTGCCGGTCGACAGCCCCGGCAGCGCGCACTGCGGCTCGTGCAGCGCGTGCCTGCCGGCCTGTCCCACGGGCGCCATCGTCGCGCCCTACCGTCTTGACGCACGGCGCTGCATTTCATACCTCACCATCGAGCTGACCGGAGCCATACCCGTCGAGTTTCGCCGCGCGATCGGCAATCGCATCTACGGCTGCGATGACTGCCAGCTGGTGTGTCCCTGGAACAAGTTTGTGCGGCCCACCGCCGAGAAGGACTTCGCGGTCCGGCACGGGCTCGATCAGGCGCAGCTCACCGACCTGTTTGCGTGGAGCGAGGCAGAATTCCTGGAAAGGACTCGCGGCAGCGCCATTCGGCGCATCGGCTACGAGCGATGGCTGCGCAATGTCGCCGTCGCGCTCGGCAACGCACCCACCTCTGCGCAACTGATCGCCGCCCTGCGCAGCCGCGCTCAGCATCCCTCGCCCTTGGTACGAGAGCACGTGCAATGGGCGCTGGCCCAGCACGCGGTACCTTGAAGATCTGCGGCTAATTGGCCGGCAGCAGGCTGCTGCCGGTCGGATTGAAGAAATGCCTGCCGCGGCGCGGCTTGGCGATCTCGGCAAACAGCTGCTGATAGTCGCTGTCGCTGTTCACCGTGTCGATGGCCGCCGAATTGACGATCAACAGCGGCGATGCGTCATAGCTGTGAAAGAACCGCGCGTACGCCTGGGTGAGCTTGTCAAGATAAGCGCGTTCGATGTGCTGTTCATAGCGGATACCACGCCTCGCGATCCGGTCGACCAGCACATCGACCGGCGCCTGCAGGTACACGACCAGATCGGGCTTTGGGGCATCGACCACCACGCGCTCGTACACACGTTCATACAGCGCGTATTCCGCGTCGTCCAGAGTGACCCGCGCAAACAGCCGGTCCTTCTCCAGCAGGTAATCCGCCACGCGCACCGCGCTGAATAAATCCTCCTGGCGAACTTCTTCCAATTGGCGCGCGCGCTGAAACAAAAAGAACAATTGAGTTTGAAACGCGGCGGCACGCGGATTTTTGTAGAAGCGCTCGAGAAACGGATTCTGTTCGGCCTGCTCCAACACGAGCTCGCCGCCCAAGGATTGGCTCAGGCGGCGCGCAAGACTGGTCTTGCCGACCCCAATCGGACCTTCGACGACGATGAATCGATGTGCTGCAGCCACTGACATTGATGACTCTTGTGCTATTGCAAGACCGAAATTCCCTCATCGTCCACGCGCGACTTGAGCTCGAGCACCGGCCCAAGTCCGGGAATGTTGAGCGTGGGGGCGATGTCCGCCAGAGGATACAGGACGAAGTTGCGCATCGACACTCCGGGGTGCGGCAGCGTCAAACCCGGCGATGCGACCGCCGAATCGACCATCCACAAGAGATCCAGGTCGATGACGCGCGGCCCCCAGCGTTCCCTGCGCTCGCGGCCCATGGCGCGCTCGATGGCAAACAATTCCGTCAACAAATCTTCGGGGTCGAGTTGCGTCAGCAGTCCGGCCGCGGCGTTGACGAAATGCGGTTGATCCTGAGGACCGAGCGGTCGGCTGAGATAGAGACGCGAACGCAGTATCAAGCGCGTTGCGCGCAGCTGCGACATGCGCTCAAGGGCGTCAACAACACGATCGCGCGGAGAATCCAGATTGCCGCCGATCGCCACGTATGCAGGGCGCCACAGCGAATCCATGGTTAACTGCGCGCCGCTCCGCCGCGTCGCCGGCGGCGTCGGCGACGGCCCTTGCCGGCTCCCTCGACGGCAGGTTCCGCAGGGCGTGCCTGCACCAGCGCCACCCTCTGTTCCTGTGGCAGCACTTGAATATCGGTCCACCAACGCGCCAATTCCGGGTCGGCCACGCCGGCTTGAGCGCGCAGCAATAGAAAGTCGTAGGCGGCGCGGAAGCGCGGATGCTGCAACAGGCTCAGGGATTTCACGCCGCTGCGGCGATTGAACCGCGGCTGCAGCATCAGTAACTCCCGCATGGGAACGGCAAAGCGCCGCGGTATCGCCACGCGCGATTGCTGCGCTCTGAGCACCGTGTCGCAAGCCGTCATGAGATGGGACAACTCCGGCGCCGGCCCCGCCTGGCTCTCGTTCAACTCGCGCAGCACCGCGCCCCAGAGCAGTATCGCGAACAGGAAGGTGGGCGTGACCGGTTTGTCGGCGGCTATGCGCTCATCGGTATTCGTCAGCCCGAGTTCCAGCATTTCCTGCGCGTACGCGTACGGCGGCAATGCAAAAGCGGCGGCCGACAGCGGAAACAAATGTTCGAACAGGCCGTATTGCTTGAGTAAGCGATACGATTTCGCGCCGAATCCCGACAGGAATAATTTCAAGCACTCATCGAACAGCCGGGCGGGCGGCACGCCGTCCAACAGATTCGCAAGCACTCCAATCGGCCGCTCGGTTTTCTCCTCGATGGAGAAATCCAGTTTCGCCGCAAATCGCACCGCTCGCAGCATGCGCACCGGATCCTCGCGGTAGCGGGTTTCCGGATTGCCGATCAGCTTCAGACGCCGCGCCCTGACATCGCTGACGCCATCGACAAAATCCCAGATCGAGAAATCCTCGATGTTGTAGTACAAGCCGTTCGCCGAGAAATCGCGCCGCCATACGTCTTCTTCGATGGTGCCGTAGATGTTGTCGCGCAGAATGCGTCCCGAGAGATCGAAAGCCCGGTGCTCGGAATCGGGGTCAGCGCCGCGTTCGGCGCCGCCGTCCGCGTCCTCGTCTTCCGAATCCTCGCGTTCCGGGGCAGCCGCAGCTCGAAAAGTCGCCACCTCGATGATTTCATGGCCGAAGTGCACATGCGCCAGACGAAAACGCCGCCCGATCAGCCGGCAATTGCGAAACAGACGCCGCACCTCCTCGGGCAGCGCGTTGGTCGCGACGTCGAAATCCTTTGGCCGGATGCCCAACAGCAGATCGCGTACCGCGCCGCCAACCAGAAACCCCTGGTAGCCCGCTTCTTTCAGGCGATAAAGCACTTTCAAGGCGTTTGGCGAGATGTCCGCGCGCGATATCGAATGCGCAGACCGAGGTACGACCAATGGCTGGAGTGGGGTCGAGGTCGCGTTCAAAAAGGGGAGTTCCTGCTTGAGTCCAAAAAATTGGGCCGTATACTACCAGCCCTCTTGGGTTCAAGCGCCCAAAGATCCGCAAGTCCGCTCCCTTCGTCTAGAGGCCTAGGACACGGCCCTCTCAAGGCTGTAACACGGGTTCGAATCCCGTAGGGAGCGCCA
>DATMRC010000099.1:0-17003 GCA_035567075.1 Steroidobacteraceae bacterium | reverse complement strand
TTGAAGCGCGGCCTCGAAGTGTTGACCGGGCCCACCTTGCACTTGCAGTACATCAAGCGCGACGCGGCGGCGCGCATCGAATCGCAGCTGGCTGAAGCATTGGCTGCGGCCGGACTTACGGTGAAGGGAGGCCATTGACGTGATTCTCATCGGCATGTTCGATTCGCCCTTCGTTCGTCGGGTGGCCGTCAGCATGAAACTCCTTGGCGTTCCGTTCGATCACCGCAACTGGTCTGTCGGCAAGGACTTCGAACTGATCCGGCAATTCAATCCCTTGGGGCGAGTGCCCACGTTGGTGCAGGCCGACGGCTCGACACTGATCGAATCCGGCGCGATATTGGATTTCATCGACGAGAGCGTGGGAGTTGAACGCGCGCTCCTGCCGCCCTCCGGCGGGCCGCGGCGCGAAGCGCTGCGCATCATCGCTGTCGCTACCGGCGCCGCGGAAAAAGGCGTGATTCAGGTGTACGAGACGGCATTCCGGCCGCCGGAGAAACGCTACAGGCCCTGGGTCGAGCGCTGCCATACGCAAATGCATGCGGCACTCGCCGATCTCGACCGGCTGTGCCAGGCGCGTGCCGGGGAATGGTTGATCGGCAACCGAATTACCCAGGCCGACATCACCTCGACCTGTGTCTACACCTTCCTGAGCGATGCGCTGGCCATCAACCGGGATGCGGTGGCGTATCCCGGTTTGGGCGCGGTGGCGGCGCGTTGTGAAGCGATGCCCGAATTCCGCAGCGTCAAGGCTGCCTGGTTCGCCCCGGGCGATCATTGAGGAGCAGGTGAGCTACAATGATCGCATGGTCATTGTTCATCACCTCAACAATTCCCGGTCGCAGCGGGTGTTGTGGCTGCTCGAGGAACTCGGCGTGCCTTACGAGGTCAAGCGATACGAACGGGATGCCAAAACGATGCTGGCTCCGCCGGCGCTGCTTCAGGTTCACCCGCTGGGAAAGTCGCCGGTAATCGTGGATGCGGCGGCGACGATCGCCGAATCGGGCGCGGTGGTCGAATACTTGGTTGATAAATACGGCGGTGGGCGCTTGATACCCCCCGTCGGCAGCGCACAGCGATTGCGCTATACCTATTGGCTGCACTATGCCGAGGGATCGGCCATGCCGCCGTTACTGATGAAATTGGTGTTTGATCGGATCGCCGCCAATCCAGCGCCCTGGCCCATCAGCGCAATTGCCCGCAGAATTGCGGCGACCGTGCAAAATAACTTCATCGGCCCGAACTTGAAGCGGCATCTGGACTTTATGGAGGCTGAGCTCGGCGCGCACACCTGGTTCGCGGGCGATCAATTTACGGCCGCCGATGTGCAGATGAGCTTTCCCGTGGAGGCTGCGGCGTCGCGGGCCGGCCTGGATTCCAGCCGCCCCAAATTGATGGCATTTCTCGAGCGCATCCATGGGCGCGACGCCTACAAACGCGCGCTGCAACGCGGCGGCCCTTACGACTTCTAGGCGCGCGGCCTTGTGGATGGCGGCGCCTGCGCTACAGTTCGGGCGGTTTGAACTTAAGGAAATAAAAAGCAAAGAAAGGTCTCAAAACTAAGAAGGGGAGAAGCTATGTGGAAGTCGCTTAACATGGGCGCCGCATTGTCGGCCGTCCTGCTGTTCGCCGTTGCTGCCTGCAACCAGGCGCCGCCGCCGCCCAGGGTGAAGGGTCCATCGCCCGCGAGCCAGGCGTGGGACAAACTCACGAAGAGTTTCATCGAAGACTATATGCTGGCGCAGCCAGCATTCGCGGCCCAAGCTGGTCGGCACGAATTCGACGGTCAGCTCCCCGACATGAGCGCGCATGGCATCAAGCGCGAAATCTCCCGATTGCACGACGCGCGCAATCAAATCGCGGCCGTCGATCCGGCGGGATTGGAGCCGCGGGAACGCTTCGATCGCGACTACCTGCTCGCAGTGATCGACAAAGACCTTTTCTGGATCGAAAAGACCAAGTTTCCGTTCAGCAACCCGGGCTTCTATATCGGCCATATCGATCCGGATATGTACTTCAGCCGAAATTATGCCCCGCTGCCGGTGCGCATGAAGGCCTACATCAAGTACGCGCGCGCCATCCCCAAGATGGCGAGCCAGATCAGGGACAATCTGAAATCGCCCATGCCGAGGACCTACGTCGAGCTGGGCATCGCGCAATTCGGCGGCCTCGCCGATTTCTATACCAAGGAAGCGCCGGCGGCCTTTGCCTCCGTCAGCGACCCGGAGCTGCAAAAGCAGCTGACCGAGGCGGATAAGGCGGCGGCGCAGGCGATGAGCACCCTGAAGGACTATCTGGTAACCGAACGGAACCACGCCAACGACAAATTTGCCCTTGGTGGCGACTTGTTCGCGCAGATGCTCAAGGACACGGAGCAGGTGGACATTCCGGTCGATAAAATCGAGGCCTTGGGACGCGCCGATCTCGAGCGCAATACCGCGGCGCTGAAAGCGGAGTGCAATACCTACGCGCCGCATGCGCCACTGGCGCAATGTGTGGCGAAGATGGCCGCCAACAAGCCCAAGAGCGGGGCCGTCGAAGACGCGCGAACGCAATTGACGATGCTCAAGGATTTCATTGTCAAGAACAACGTGGCTGCCATTCCGAGCAGCGATGAAATATTGGTGGCCGAAGCGCCGCCCTACAATCGATCCAACGCGGCCTTCATCAATATTCCGGGACCCTACGACCACGGCGTGGCATCGACCTATAACATCGCGCCCCCGGATCCCAAGTGGAGCAAGGCGGAGCAAGCCGCGTATATCCCCGGCGAAGCCTCGTTGCTGTTCACTTCGGTGCACGAAGTGTGGCCCGGACACTTCCTGCAATTTCTGCATGCGAACGCCAATCCTTCGAAGCTCGAAGCGCTATGGGTGGGATATGCCTTCGCCGAGGGTTGGGCCCATTACTGCGAAGAGATGATGTGGGACATGGGTCTCGGCAAGGGCGATCCGGAAACGCACATCGGCCAGATCAACGAAGCGCTGCTGCGCGATGTGCGCCTGCTGTCGACGATCGGGCTGCACACGCACGGCATGTCGGTCGCGCAGTCGGAAAAAATGTTCAAGGACCAGGCCTTTGAAGATCCCGGCAATGCCCGGCAGCAGGCTGCGCGGGGCACCTTCGATCCGGCGTACCTGAACTACACGCTTGGCAAGCTCATGATCCGTAAATTGCGGACCGACTGGCTGGCCAAGAATGCGCCGGCAGGCTCGGCACCGGCGTCCGCGGACGATAAGGGGCGCTGGCATGAGTTCCATGACAAGTTCCTGTCATTCGGCGGACCGCCCATCCCGTTGGTACGCAAGCAAATGGTGGGCGAGGGCGAGTTGCTCTAGCGCAAAGCGATGATCATCCCGCTGTCCGCCCAATTCCCAACCAGGGTCGCGGCGGCCGGCGGGATTTCATCGTCGGGCAACCAGGCGCGCAAATCCTCGCAAATTTGCGAGAAATTTCGGCCGCGCAAAGCCGCATCGAGCGCTGCCGTTTCGACGTCGGTCAGCGAACGAAAATAATTCTGTAAATTCTGCCGCCACAAAAGCCATGGCACGGGCGCTAACCCAAGATCGGGTGCGGGCGGTGTTGCATCGGCGCTCATCGCCTTCCATACCGCCACCGTGTTCCATTTGAGCGCGAGGCGCCTTAAGCTGGGGTGAAACTCGAAGCCAAGTTCAGCCCAAGCCCGTGGATCGATGGCGGATAACGCCGCGCGTGACCTAGGTTCGGCATCCGGGGCGTCAAAGACCTCCGCCAGTGTCCATTCGAGCAGTGCGACCTCCGCCAGAATGGGCTGTTCCTCATAAGGCGGGCAGCGCGCCAGGAAATCCCCAAGCTCGCGTCCATACCAGCGAATCGAACGATGCACGGATGGGTGAGCCGCCACGAAAGCTTCGCCCAAAGCAACAAACATCTCGTCGCCGAGCAGCGCATGCAGTATGGGATAGGTATCGTGCAGCGCGTCGATCAGCCGCACTTGGTAGGCATTGCGATAAATGGCCAATCGGTCCGCGGCCGGTAACGGCGGCGCATCCACGATGCCCGCAATCACGCCGCTTTCCTCGCCCAGCAGGTGACGCTGCATTTCGTGTTGCAACTTGCGCAACTGCATCACGCCGCCTGCCGCGTGTGCCGGGCTGCAAGATCGCGCGCCACGGCAAGTTCCGCCACCAGCTCGCTCAATTCCGGAATGTTGTCGTCGCGCTCGATCATGGTCGGCACCGCGCCAAATTGCGCCACGGCCTGCGAGTACAGCTCCCACACCGCAGGCACGATGGGATGGTCATGCGTATCAATCAGGTGGCCACCCATGTCGCTATGCCCGGCGAGGTGAAATTGGCGCACGCGGGATTTCGGCATGGCCTGCAGGTAGTGCATCGCGTCGAATCCATGATTGACGCTGCTCACATAGATGTTGTTGATGTCGAGCAGGATGTTGCAGTCGGCGCGCGAGGCCACCTCGCTCAAGAACTCCCACTCGGTCATCTCGGATGCATGAAACGTCAGATAGCTCGAAACGTTTTCGAGCAAGATCTGCCGTCCGAGGGCGTCCTGAACCTGCCCGACCCGCGCGACCACCTGGCGCAGCGCCTCCTCGGTGTAGGGCAGCGGCAGCAAATCGTGCAAATTCCGGCCGTCAACTCCCGTCCAGCACAGATGGTCGGATATCCAATGCGGTTCGATGCGCGAGGCCAGCGCCCGCACGTTGCGCAGGTACTCGAAATCGACAGGATCGGTGCTGCCGATGGAGAGCGAAACCCCATGCATCACCATCGGGAACCGCTCGCGTATGCGATCCAGGTAGTGCAGCGGCTTGCCGCCGGGGACCAGGTAATTTTCGGTGATCACCTCGAGCCAATCGATGGCATGAGGCTCGTTTAAGATAGCCTCATAGTGGGGCGTTCGCAGGCCCAGACCAAAGCCGCAAAGTTTCATCAAAATCGGGGCCGGGCGACTGCGTCCGGCCCCGGATCAACGCTAGCGCGTCGCTTACTTCGCGGGGGCGGCGGCCTTGGCCTTCGCCTGGGCAGCCGTGCACGCGTCCTTCGTCATCGACACAAAACCCTGACCCTTGCAGCTGTTCTGACCCTTGCAGCTGTTCTTTGCCGACTTGCACTCGGAGGTGCCCTTACAGGAATTCACACCCGTGCAGTGCATGGTGGCTGCATCTGCCGCGAATGTGGCAGTGCTGATTCCAGAAGTGAACAACATGGCGGCCGCAGCAGCCATTGTCGCGCTCGACAGTTTGTTGATCTGCATATTTTGATCCTCGTTAGTTTCCAACGCAGCGATATTGCTGCTCTTGTAAAAGACCCGGCCAACGGCGTCATTATTACTCAATTGTCTAAGCTCATGTCTCCAGGCTCCGGGCGGCCGGAAAGATAACGAATTCGTAATAATCTGGTCACGCAACGAGCGCCTTGCGCCGGGCGCTACTTGCGCAAGGCGGTCAGTTCGTTCGCCACGCGCTCGAAGACTTCCGGCCAGTCTCCGGACCTAAGCTGGCGGAACAGCCGCATGGAGGGGTACCAGGGGCTGTCGGAGCGATCGATGAGCCAGCGCCAGTCGGGTACCGACTGCAGAACGACCCAGACAGGAACGCCCAGCGCGCCCGCCAGGTGGGCGATTGCAGTATCCGCGGTGATCACGAGGTCAAGGCCCATCATGATTGCGGCGGTTTCCTCGGCTATTTCATCGGGCCCCATGAAATTGGGGTCGGTCAATTGAACCATCGCGCCGCCAAATCCCACTTGAGCGATCTGTTCGGCGCCGGCGCCCTTCTGCAGCGATACCAGGCTCACCTGCGGGAGCCGCGATAGCGGCGCTGCCGCCGCCAGCGGAAAGGAACGAGCCTGCAGCGCCGCTCGCTTCTCGGCTTCCGGATTGCCGTGCCAATTGATCCCCACTTTGAGTCCTGGCACTGCGGCCAGCCGCTCCTGCCACCGGCTTACAGCCCTAGGGCCGACTTTAAGGTAGGGCACGCCGCCGGGAATGCTGCCGAGCTCGGTGCCAAAAGCCAACGGCAGGCTGCCAAGTGGTGTGTGCAAGTCGATGGGCGGCCATGGCTCGCCGCGGCCGACCAGCGTCCCACGCATCTCGAGAGAGCCGAGCAATTTCTTGAGGACCGGCTGAACTTCGAAAACCACCCGCGCGCCCAGCGCCTCCAGGGGCGCGATGTAGCGGCAGAACTGCAGAGTGTCCCCGAGTCCCTGCTCGGCGTACACGAGCAGCGCTCTGCCCTCAAGCGACTCGCCTCCCGACCAGCGTGTGCCTGGCTTAAGCGGCTGCAAAGGATTGGTCTCGAGCCGCAGGCGCGCCTCATACAAGGGCCAACCGTCTCGAAGTGCCCCCATTGCGAGCTTAAGTACGGCCTTGCTCCAGATCGCCATGGCGTCGTCCGGCTTCAACGACAGCGCAGTATCGAAACTCTGCAGCGCCTCGCGATACCTCCCCAAGCCTTTCTGCGTGTTGCCGAGGTTGGTATACGCGTCCGCGTAATCGGGCTTGCAACGCACCGCATTGACGAAATCGTCGAGCGCCTCGGCCGGGCGGGACAGGCGTACCAGGACCGCACCGCGGTTGTTGAGCGCGTCGGCATTGTTCCTATCGAGCCGTACCGCCTCATCGAAGCTGTGCAAGGATTCCTCGCTGCGCTCGAGCCGCGCGAGCGCAATGCCGCGCTGCAAATGCGCTTCAAATTCCGTCGGGGCGAGTTTGAGCGCGCGATCGAAGTCATCGAGCGCCGCGTCCAGCTGCCCAAGCTGCGCGTGTGCCCTGCCGCGCCAGAGATATGTCGGCGCGGTGCCTGGGGCCAACTTGAGCGCATGATCGAAGCTCGCGAGCGCCTCGGGATACTTCTCGAGGTTCACGAGCGCCACGCCGCGGGCATGGTATTGGTTGGCATCGCCCGGCTGCATCGCGAGTGCACGGTCGATGCTTGCAAGGGCCTCGGCCGCTCGGCCCAGCGCGAGCAGCACCAGGCCGCGATTGGCATGGACCGCAGATTGATGAGGCAGCAGCTTAAGCGCCCGGTCGATGCTGGTCAGGGCTTCCGGGTACCTCCCCAACGTCATCTCGACGATTCCGCGGTTATGGTGTGCTTCCGCGTTGTCGGGATTGAGCGAGATCGCATTTTCGAAAAAATGCAGGGCGTCGGATAGTCGATTGGCGCGCTCCAGCGCAACTCCGAGATCGTTGTGCTTCTCCGCGTCGTTCGGCGCCAGCCGAACTGCCTTTCCTAAGTTTGCCAGCGCCGGATCAAGCTGGTTCAAGGCCAACAGCGCCTTGCCGCGGCCGCTGTAGGCGGCCGCGAGATCGGGCTGCAGCGCCACGGCGCGGTCGTAGTGGACGATGGCCTCGGAGTAACGGCCGAGGCCGCACATGACATTGCCAAGATTGGCCTGCATGCTGGCATTGGCCGGAGAGATTTCCACGGCCGCCGCGATGAGTCCAACAGCATCTTGCAGGCGGCCCATCTTGGCGGTCGCCAACCCCAAGGAATGAAGGGCCTCGCCATTGCGCGGCTCAGCCGCCAGCACTTCGCGATACAGGGCCGCGGCCTCGGCCAGGCGCCCTTGTCGGTCAAGTGTCTGCGCCTGCGCCAGCTTGGCGCGGCTGCTATTCGTGGTTTCTCCGCTCAAGCGAACCAACAATTGGTCGCGACGGTTATGCGCGTGTCGCGGCCGTAAAAAGGCGTCACTTCGTGGAACACATAGGATGGAAACATGACCAGCTGCCCGGCGCTGAGACGAAATTCGAGAGGTCGCAGCGCATATTCGCGGTGCAACGGGGCGATTGCCGGGTCGAGGTAGGCGGCGGCACCTTGGCGTGTGTCGAGGAATCGCAGTACGCCGCTGTCCGGATGGCCGGGCGCGGTTTCCCCGGCGCGCACGCAGTACACGGCGGACCAAGATGCCAGCGGGTGGTTGTGGGCGATGAACGAGCCCGCGTAGCGCGAGACATGGAACCAGGTGTGGTTGTGAAACTTCATGCGCCCCAGCTCCTCGGGCTTGAGGGTCGTCGTCTTAAGCACCATGTGCGCCACCGCGTCCAGCATGAACCGCCGCAACTCCTGGACACAGGCCTCCGGCCACAGAAACAAGTTGAATCGGCTTTCGAAGGTTTCCTGCTGCGGTATGTGGCTGGGGGTGGGATTTTTGTTTTCGTCGTTCTCGCGCGCCAAAAACAATGTCTCGAGCTCGCGGTTCAAGCGCTCGCAGGCGGCCAATCTCACCTCACCAAATGGCACGGCGAACATTGGATTCACCTTGATGGGTGGGGTCACCATTGCGGCATGCCCTGCTGGCCCGGGGCCACGAAGCGAATGCGGGCAGTGACGAGGATCAGTTCGCCGATGGAGCGGAACAATGCAAATTCGTGAGTGAGCGAGGCAGGGAACACCGCGAGATGCCCCGGCACCGGCCGCCAGCTACAGTGGCTCGGTTTGTACGGCATCTTCATCACGGAGTTGGTGGCGTCCTGAAACATTGTGCCGAGGCGCGTCTCGTAAATCCGCAGCACACCGGCGTCAGCACGCGCCGGGGAGGGCGGCGGCGCGGCGATGCAGTAGATTGCGCACCAGGCCGTCAGCGGATAGCTGGCGGCCGGAACAGCGCCGTCGGGCTTGACGATCGTGAACCAACCGCGCGCCTCCAGCCTTAATTCCCGCAGCTGTGCGGCGCTGAATTCGTTGACGGTCTCGACCACCGCGTACACGCCCCGAAATATCGCCGCGGCCAGCGAGCGCACCGGCTCCTCCGGCCGCTCGAGCAGGTCATCGCGGCTGCGGTAACACAAGGGATCTGCCTGCGGCGTGGTATCGGCATCCATGCGCGCCCTGAACAGCGAGCTGAGCGCCGGGTTGAGACTCTCTGCTTCCGGCAAAGGCACGATACCCAATGGCGTCGCAAGAATCGGCACGACGAGTGGCGGTGTGACATTCATGACAGATCGGCAAGATAGTCGCGCAGTTCTGTGAGTTGCTCGGCGTAATGTCGCGAGCGGCCCGACGATGTTCGATACAGCGGCTCCCGCACCTGCCAGACGCTGGCGGTTTTTACCGCGAGTGCCGCGGGCGCGGCTTGAGGTAACGCGTCCGGGGGTTCAAGTCCGAGAAACGCGCACAGCCGCTCAAGAGCAGGTTTGGGTTCTTTCACCAGCGCATCGTAGTCGAAGTCGAAGATATCGGAGCCGAACATGCTCTTCCAGTGTGTCATGAGCCGGCGGTACTCGCGGAAATAGTGTCCGATATCCTTGAGGTCCAGGGCATAACTCATTTGCTGATCCAGATGCAGAAAATAAATCGACAGGCAATTGTCGAGGGGATTGCGCACGGTGTGCACAATCCGCGCGTCCGGAAACAGGCTTTTGATGAGCCCTATGTACAGGAAATTGTCGGGGCGCTTGTCGATGACGTAGTCGGCGGTGTCGGCGACCCGCTTGAGTTCCGCTTGATAGCGTTCGGCGATGTCGTCCAAGCGCCGCGGCGGCAAAGCCGCGAGCGATTCTGGAAACGGGAGCAGTTCGCTGCCAACGATCCGCGGCAGGAAGTCGATCTCACCGCCCGCAGCAACACCTTGAATGCCGCTGAGCAGCCGTTCGGTCAGTGTAGAACCGGACCGAAACATGCCGCAAATGAATATCGGCCGCGGCCGCATCTCACCCATGCGCCGTGGCTGCATCGTGCCGCCGGAGATCAATCGATCCACGAAGGCGTGCTGCTGCGCTCGGTCATAGCTCACAATGTTCGGCGCCGCGCTCGCCCGGCTCGCCTGGTTCGCGGCATCGATGGCCGCAAACGCAGCCGGATAGTCGCCGGCCGCATCCTGCATCCGGCCCAGCGCGAAGCCGAGACTGGCGCGCTCGGCAGCCGATGCCGCGCCATCTGCAATCGCGCGCTTCAGCCGCTCGATCAGAATGGGATCCGCAGCCGTGGGCGGCTGCAGGTTGGCGAATCGCGCCAGGGCCTCAAAGCATCGCGGGTCGAGCGCCAGGATTCGCTCATAAATAGCCTGCGCCTCCGGGCGGCGCCCGAGGTCCTCGTAAAGATTCGCAAGATTGAGCAGAGCCGGCGTAAAGGCCGGATTGATCGACAGCGCCGCCTTGAGCTCGCGCTCGGCAGCCGCATGCTGTCCGAGGTAATCGGTGTAGATCACGCTGCGGTTGAGATGCGCTTCCTCCGGTCGGGAGACCCCGGCATTCAGGGCCTTTTGATAGGAATCCAGAGCGTCTGCGAGGCGTCGGGCCTGCCGCTGCAGCACCGCTAAATTGAACCAGCAGTCGGCCATGCCCGGCCAGCGGGCCAGTATGCCTTGATAAGCATCGATAGCCTCCGGGACGCGGTTCTGGCGCTGCAGTTGCGTTGCTTCGCGCAACATCGCCTCTGGAACTCCCGTCAAGGTTACCTCTGTGAGCATGACGCCCGAGGCGATTTTCCCACATCTGCGGGGCTGCGCGAAATCCGGTAGGCTTGGAATAGATGGCCCGCAATCTCGATGCTGACATGGAGACACTCCGCACGGTTCTGAACCTTGCTCAGAACCGCGATTTCCAACGCGCCGGAGCCCTCGCGGAACAGACTCTTGCGAGCGGGTTCGAGCATCCGCTGCTGCTCAACGTGCTCGCCACGCGGTTGGAGCAGGAGGGTAAATTCGAGGAGTCGCTGCGACTGCTGCAGCGCGCGGTCACCATCGCGCCCGGAGATGTGGGCGCGCGCAACGCCCTGGCGCTGTGCCTGCAGCGGCTCGACCGGCCCGCCGAAGCTCTGTATCACGTGGACGAACTCCTGAAAAAGCATCCTGATTTAGGATTTGCCCATGTCAATAAGGGCAACGCGCTGATCGGCCTTGGGTGGCTGGGTCGCGCGAAGATGAGCCACTTGCGGGCGTTGGAGCTCGAGCCCGGCAGTCTAGCCGCAACCGCTGCATTGGCATCGATCGCGACCCACCGCGGCGAGCACGACGAGGCGCGGCGCTGGGCCGAACAGGCGCTCAAGCTGGCTCCCGGTTTTCCCGATGCCGTCTTAAGCCTCGCGGCCGCGGAGCTGGCGGGCGGCGCCAACCTTAAGGCGGAGACTCTGCTGCATCAATTGATTCTCGATTCCCGGGCGGGGCCCTCCGACAAGGCGCGCGCCAGCGGATTGTTGGGCGATGTACTCGATGCGCTCGGAAGGTACCCCGAAGCATTCGATGCCTACTCGACCTGCAACGAAGCGCTGCGGCACATTCATCGGCGCTTCGCGAGCGGCACCAGCATGCTCGACTACACGCGCGCAATGAGTGCGGCCATGGCGAACTTCGGCGAGCGAACATGGCCAAAGAACGAGTCCGCGGACACGAGTCCCGCCGGCGCGCTCGGCCACGTATTCCTGCTCGGATTTCCCCGTTCCGGCACGACATTGCTTGA
The DNA here is from genome assembly GCA_035567075.1 of Steroidobacteraceae bacterium. Taxonomy (GTDB): domain Bacteria; phylum Pseudomonadota; class Gammaproteobacteria; order Steroidobacterales; family Steroidobacteraceae; genus Bog-1198. The sequence goes on along the minus strand of DATMRC010000099.1, from coordinate 5,606 downwards.
GGTCGTGCTCGACGGTCATCCGCAGGTCGCTAGCATCGAGGAGCACGAACTGCTGACCGACGCCGTTCTCAAGTTCATGCGCGAGCCGCTGAACTTCGAGACGCTGGCGCGGGCGGACGAGGGCGAATTGCGCCCGCTGCGCGCGGCCTATTGGAACGGGGTGCAAAAGGCCGGGATCGACGTGGCCGGCAAGATGTTCGTCGACAAATATCCCTTGAACACCCTGAAGTTGCCGCTGATCGCGCGCTTGTTCCCGCGTGCGAAGGTGCTGTTCGCCAGCCGCGATCCGCGCGATGTCGTGCTCAGCTGCTTCCGGCGTCGCTTCAAGATGAATCCAGCGATGTATGAATTGCTCACGCTGCCTGGCGCGGCTGCCTTCTACGATGCTGTGATGCGCTTCGCCGATCAGGTGCGCCCTTTGTCCGGGCTTGCTTGGCGCGAGGTGCGCTACGAAACCTTGGTGGCGGACTTTGCCCGGGAGACGCGCGCAATCTGCGAGTTCCTGGGGCTTGAATGGCAGGCTGGCATGGGGGATTTTGCCGCCCGCGTGCAGGAGCGCGAGCATGCGACGCCGAGCACTGCGCAACTGGCGCGCGGTCTCGATCGATCGGGCATGGAGCAGTGGAGAAATTACGGCGCGCAGCTGCAGCCGGTCCTGGCGGTACTCGAGCCGTGGGTGCAACGGCTTTAGCGCCCGGAGCAATCCTAGCGCGTGCGCGTCACGTGGTAGGAGCGCCTTGATTGCGTCAGCATGATGAACGAGCCGAGTGAGGCGCGCTTGATCGTGATGGGATCACCTGGACGAAGCCGCCCGTCATCGCCCTCATATGCCCACATCTGGCCGTTGTCGAGCAACACGAAGGCATTTTTCATCCGATCCGTAAAGACATTTGCAACGTGCGCTTGAATGGATTGCAGGCCCTGCGGCGGGGGCGCCTGCGAGTGCGCCTGCACCTGCGCGGGCGTGAAGCCAAAATTCTGCGGATCATCCGCGGGAGTGGCCGGGGAGCTGGACTTTGACGATGAGGCCGATGCCGCTGGCGCTGCGGGTGCAGCGGCAGGCGCTGCGACCGCACTTGGCGCGGACCCCGCCGAGGTGACCGGTGCCACTCCGGTAGGCGCGGCGGCCGGTGCCGCCGGAGCGCTCACCGCCGGCGTCGCAGGCGCCGCGGGAGTCACGGCTGGGGCCTTGGTAGCGGCCCCTGCGGCAGCGGCGCCATTCGCCGGGGGCGCGGACAAACTGTCGTAGCAGGCGAGGCGCGCATCGGGTGCGGTCATCGCGGCGCAGCGCGCCAGGTCGGCGGCGGTGGGCGCGGCGGCCGGCCATGCTGCTGCCGATGCGAAGAGCAGGATCAAGTTTAAGTGCGCAGCGCGCACGGCGGCTGGTCGAAAGCTCAAAGTGAGTTTTCCTGCTGCAGGGAGTAATACTTCTGATACACCTCGGTGGCGGTCTTGATCATGTCGCGTTCAGCCGGCTTAAGCAGCGGATTCCAAATATCGAAAATCAGAATGGCGCGCGGCGTATCGGATAGGTTCCAGGCCTCATGTTCGATGGTGTCGTCGAACACCCACGCCTGACCGGGTACCCATTCGCGCGTGGTTGCACCGACTCGAAACCCGCAGTCCGGCGGTATCACCAGCGGTAGGTGCACGGTGCAGCGCGTATTGGTAATCCCGGTGTGCGCGGGGATGCGGGTGTTGGCATCGAGAATGGAAAAGAATGCGGTTGGCGCGCGGCCCTCGACCCGACAGCGCGGCAAGGCCTCGAGCGATCGTGCGGTAACCGGACAGCGGGCGATGTGGCCGGCGACGGCTTGGCCTTGATTCCACAAAAAATAGGCGCTCCAGCGCCGCGAACGGTTCAGCTCCCGGAATTGGTCCAGGGGCATGCTTTTCGGGAAATCAATGTAGGGCTGCAATCCGTCGCGATCGGCAACCAGCACCCGCAGCAGTTCGGCGCGGATTTCACTGGATGCAGCCTCGAGCGGCTCCAGCCAGGGGAAGTGCTCGCGATCGAAAAACTCGATCTCCGGCAACTCCGGGAAGTACATCCAGGTCGGCTGCGAGTGGTAAACCCGGCGCTTGCCCATCAGGGTATCGAGGCATTTATCGACGCGCAGCTCCCGCCGTCCTCCATGACGCTCGCGAATTTCAGCGAGCGGCTCCTCGAGCGCTTGGGTTAATGCCGCAAGGTCGGCGTCTACCATCGATTTCGCATGGTCGAAGGCTTCCTTGATGTGGGCGGGCAACTCCGCACCGGCCGGGACGCAGGCGAGCGCGTTCTGGTAGGCGCGCGCAGCATTGCGCGGGTCGCCGGTCTCCTCGAGGTAGGCGCCTTTTTGCAGCAATGCCGACAAATGCCGAGGCTCGAGTTCGAGCGCTTTCTCAATCGCATCGATTTCCTCGGCGCGCCGGCCGAGCGCCTTGAGGCTCGAGGCAAGGTTCGCCCATAGGGCGGGGTGCTTAGGGTCCGCGGTGGTGGCACGCGCAAACAGAGCCTGTGCCTTGTCAGGTGCGCCCCGCCCCAGCATGCGCACGCCAAGTTCATTTAAGACCGCGGGGTGATTTGGAGCCCGTTGCGCGACGCCAGCCAGCAGCTGGTCAGATTCGGGCATCCGGCCGGCAGCCGCCTCCGCCTTCGAGGCCTGCAGTGTGCGGATGATGGTGGCGTCGTCGAGCGGCGCCGGGGTTGCGGTATTCACGAGCAGCCATTGTATAACACCGCGCCATCCATCGCCCACAGCGCTCCCGCGTTGACTAAACCATCCGAGTCCGCTTAGATCGACCACCCTTGAATTCCTGGGAGCGAGCTATTTGACATCTGACGCCTCCGCCGATCTTTTGCTCATGCGCGCGTCCATGCTGCTCGACTCGGACCCGGCGGCAGCGGCGCGCCATGCAAGCGACATCGTGGCAAAGATGCCGGGCCACGAAGAGGCCAACCTGCTGCTTGCCGCTGCGTGCCGTCGGCTCGGCGATCCGGCAACCGCCACCGGCGTTCTGGAAGCGCTCTGCAAAGCGCACCCCGCCTCCCCGGTCATGCAATTCGAGCTCGGCCGCAGCTACGCAGCGGGCGGCCACGGTATCGAGGCCCTCGCCGCATTCAAGCGCTCGGTAACTCTCGACGCGGCGTTCGCGGACGGGTGGCGGGAACTCGCGGCCCAGCAATTTCTCGCCGGCAATACGCTGGAGGGCGATGCTGCCTACTTGACATACAGTCGGCTGGCGCCGGATCCGCCCGAACTTGCGGACGCGGGCGTGGCAGCTGCTGAGAATCGGCTGGACGCTGCCGATGCAATGCTGCGCGGGCATCTCAAGCAGGCACCGCGCGATGTGGTTGCGCTGCGCATGATGGCGGATATCGCCACCCGGCGCGGCGATAGCCTGGCGGCGGAGAGAATCCTGGCGGAATGTCTCGAGTACTCGCCCGGCTACGCGGCGGCCCGCCATGATCTGGCGCGCCTGTTGTATCAACAGCAGCGGATCGACGAGGCACTTCCGCACATCGAGCGATTGCTCGCTGCGGATCCTACCGACGCGAAATTCATTGCCTTGAAGGCTCTATCGATACGCCTGGTCGGCCGCGGCGCCGAGTCGATTGCGCTCATGGAGCGAGTGGTCGCCGAACACCCGGGTGATGCGCAAGGGTGGCTGGTGTACGGAAATCTGCTGCGCGAGACGGGTGAGCAGGCTCGCGCCATCGAGGCGTACCGGCAGTCGATCGCCGCGCAGCCGGGATTCGGCGAGGGCTACTGGGCGCTCGCGAATCTGAAAACTTTCAGCTTCACCCCCGAAGATATTTCATCCATGCAGGTTGAGCTGGCGCGCAGTCCGGCGTTCGCCTACAGCCGAAAACATCTCGAGTTCGCGCTCGGCAAGGCCTTCGAGGATGCCGGGCGGTTCGAGGCATCCTTCGAGCACTATGCGCGCGGCAACGAGCAGCAACGGTACACGCTGGAACACGACGCGGCCGCATTCACAGCCTACGTTCATGCCTCCAAAGCGCTGTATACAGCGCTCTTCTTCGCCGATCGTTCCGGTTACGGAAGCGAGCGCTCCGACCCGATCTTTATTATCGGTCTGCCGCGTTGTGGCTCGACGCTGCTCGAGCAGATCTTGGCCAGCCATTCGCAGGTTGAAGGCACGCGCGAGCTGCCCGATGTCCCGGCGCTGGTGACGGAACTCTACCTGCGCTCAGGATCCGGCGACTCGGAATATCCTGCGTCGATCGCGTCGCTGAGCGGTGCCGAGATCGGGCATTTGGCCGATCGTTATCTTGCACAAACGCGGGACCATCGGCCGCTTCGGCTACCGCGCTTCGTTGACAAAATGCTGGGCAATTTCAGTCACGTCGGCCTGATTCATATGATGTTCCCGCGCGCCGCAATCATCGACATGCGGCGCCATCCGCTGGCGTGCAGCTTCTCGTGCTACAAGCAGCTGTTCGCCCGGGGCATGAATTTCAGCTACGACCTGGGCGAACTCGGACGCTACTATCGCGACTATGTCGAGCTGATGCAGCACATGGATGCGGTGTTGCCCGGTCGAATCCATCGCGTTCACTACGAGCAACTGGTCGCCGATCCCGACGGCGAGGTGCGGCGTCTGCTCGACTATTGCGGGCTAGCGTTCCAACCTGAGTGTCTGCGCTTCTACGATAATCCGAGGGTCGTGCAAACAATAAGTTCCGAGCAGGTGCGCCGCCCGATCTATTCGGACGCGCTGGATCAGTGGCGCCACTTCGAGCCATGGCTTGGGCCCCTGAAGGACGCGCTTGGCAGCCTTGCCAATCAATACCCCTGAATGCCAATCCCGCGCTGAATCTTAGCCGCAGCCACCCAAAAAAAACGGCGGGCATATGCCCGCCGTAATTTTTTGTTCCTACGAAGTCTTTACGCTTCGATTAGAACTTGGCCTGGACGTGCACGTAGAAGTAACGGCCCATGGTGTCGTAGGTTCCGACCCAGGTGTTGTCGTTGCAGGAGGTATTCGGACAGTCCGAATAGTTGCCGTTCGCGACCACCGGCGGTGCCTTGTCGGCGATGTTATTCACGCCCAACCGGAAGTTGACGGCGGTGCCGATCGGGATCGACGCCGAGAAATCCAGGTAGGTGTAGCCGCCGATGTGCGAGTCGGACGCCAGATACGTCTGTGAGAGCTGCGGATCCGAACTGGTTCGGTCGGAATTCGAGGGTCCGATATAGCGCCACCGCAACGTCATATCAAGGCCCCACCACGGAGTTGCCCAGGTCGTTCCGAGCACATGGCGCCACTTCGGAATCGGGTCGTTGCAGGTGGTTCCGTAGTACCCCACGCAGTCAAAGGATGCGCTGGTGGGCAGAGGCTGGGTATCGAAGGAACTGGTGTAGACCCCGGCCAGATTCATGGTCAACTTGCCCATGGCCCCGATGTCCCACAGGTAGTGGCCTTCAACGTCCACGCCCTTCGTGGTAACGGTACCGATATTCACGTCGTCCGCATTCACGAAGTTGGTATTGTTGAACCACAAGGAGCCGGTGCCCAGGCCGCGATGAATGAGAGCGCACAACGACGCCAGTCCAGTGAGACCGCAATTGTTGACGATCGTGTTGGAACTCAACGAGGTG
>DATMRC010000098.1:0-24592 GCA_035567075.1 Steroidobacteraceae bacterium | reverse complement strand
CGAGCGCCTCAACGTTCTTTGGCGCAACATCGCCGCTCCCAACGTCGCCCTGTGGACGCACCTGATCCGGCGCCGCGCCCGCATTGCGCCCGGCGCAGGCACGCCGGGCGCAATGCGCCAGCAGGATTTGTTTTTCGCCGGTGACCTTCACGAGAAATATCATCGCCGTCTGGCGAACCACACCTTGATGGTCAATGAGATGGGACCTGTTCGCTGAAATACAGAACAGTTACGACGTGGAGCAATTGGCGAGCGGGCTGATACCAGATTGCGATGATCCTGCGGCCCGCGAGTGGCGCGGCTATGCGCGTACCTTTCTCGCCGCCGTGATGCGCCGCTGTCACACGCAAGGCTGGCGCGATGTCGCGGACTTGTGGCGCCTGCTGACGGTGGCCACGGCGGACGAGCTGCGGCCCATAGTAGCGGGCACGCCGGCGCAACCCTTTCTTGACCCCGACAACGCCCGTATGTTCGGGTCGATACGGTCGGTGACCGGATCTGCGATTGCGGCGTTCGAGTACATCCAGCAACAACGGGCGATGGCATTTTCAGTGCGCAAATGGGTGAAAACCCGTACCTACCCGAGTGTGCTGTTCATTCCCTACCGGGCCGGTCAAATTGCGGCGCTGCGCTCAATGATCGCCGCATGGATGCGCCTCGCAATATTCGAGGCCATGAACCAATTCCAGGATCAGGATCAGCGGCTCTGGTTCGTGGTCGATGAGCTCGATGCGCTCGGGGCAATCGACGGCCTTAAAGACGCGCTGGCCCGGCTGCGCAAATTTGGCTGCCGATGCGTACTCGGATTTCAATCGATCGCGCAGGTTTCCGGCCTCTACGGTCATGGAGAGGGCCAAACGATCGTGGAAAACTGCGCCAACACGCTTATTCTGCGTTGCTCCGGCAGCGAAAACGGTGGAACGTCGCAATTTGCCTCGCGCTTGATCGGCGAGCGCGAAATTCTAAGGCGCCAAATTTCTCGCGGTAGAGATCGCGACAACGCCATTTTGGCGCGCAACGCGCGCCGTTCCCGCAGCATCACCGATCAGCACGTGACGGAAACAGCGGTCATGCCGTCCGAACTCGAGCAGCTGCCGGACTTGTGCGGCTACCTCAAAGGCGCGTCGTCCGCGGTCTGGCTGAAGGTCGCATTCACTCATTGGCGGAGTCCGCATGGCCGCGCCGCATCATCCTGATCCCAACTATCGATCGCCCAAGTACAGCATCGCCCGCACCGATACGCGGTGTTGGCGCTGCGGCCAGTCAACTAGTGTTCTAGCACTGCTGCTGCCGGAAGATCACGAAACGCTGGACCCCGAGTCGGAGGAAGAGTCGCACGCGTGGCAGCCCGCAGGCGGCAGCGCATTTCTGTTTTACGTGGCTTACCTGCCGGATGGCGTGCAAGGCCGGCTGTTCCAGCTCTCTGCGACGATTCGCGTGGCGCACAGCGACGCGACGGCGAACTGCTACTGGGCGAATCACTGCGAACACTGCGGCTCGTTGCTTGACGATCACGAACTGCACTGCGAAACCGACGGCGCCTTCATGCCATGCAGCGAGGCCGAAGCGCAAAAAATCGTGCTCTTGCAAGTATGCGAGCCATTCGAAGCTCTGGCGGCGGGATACGCGCTCGAGCCTGAGTTCCTGCGCTTCATGCGCAAGACCTAACGCCAAATGGCCGTATATTTCCTGAATCTAAAGACCTTTGGCCGTGCCGGCGGCAGCAGCGCGGTGAGCGCCGCTGCGTATCGCGCCGGCGAGCGCATCGTCGATGAGCGCAGCGGCAAGACTTACGATCACTCCGATCGCCAAGATGTCATGTACAAGGAAATCATTCTGCCCAGCCAATTCGCCTCCGACGAAATGAGCTGGGCAAAAGACCGCGCCCATTTGTGGAACACGGCGGAAGGCGCCGAGACGCGCATCAATGCTCGCGTTGCGCGCGAGTACCTGGTCGCTTTGCCGGTGGAACTGTCGCCTGCGCAGCGCATAGGATTGGTTAAAGGATTTTCGCAGGAGCTTGCGGAGCGTTACCGATTCGCAGTCGACTGCGCCATTCACGCACCGCGGGACTTTCCCGGGAGCGACCCGCGCAACTTCCATGCCCACCTGCTGGCCACGACTCGTGAAGTTACCATCGAGGGGCTAGGCGCCAAAACCACCGTGGAGTGGAATGATGGCATCCGTCGAAAAGCCGGGTTGGGACCAGCGATCAACGAGCTGCTGCATGTGCGAGCGCGTTGGGCGGCAGCAACCAACCAGGCGCTGCGCGACGCCGGCGTAGCTGCCCGCGTCGATCATCGCACGCTGCGGGCGCAGGGCATTGACCGTGAGCCGCGACCTCAGATCCCGCGTGTTGCATTCGAAATGGAACGGCACGGATACCGAAGTGTGGTGGCCGAGCGCATGCGTGAAGACTATGAGGCGAGAGTTGAGGCGCGGCTGCAGCGATCGGCGGCTCGGGATGCGATTCCCGCGAAACCGCAAAGCCTCGAGGAGATTCGCCGGCAGGCCCGCGAGAGCTGGCTGCAAATGCGCCGGGGCCACGCTGAATCTGCGCCTCGTGAACCGATGGAGCGCGCCAAGGATGACGATCTCACTCGGTAGATGATCAGTAAGATCGCATATGCCTCTTGCTACGTTTACTCACCCTCCGGAGCGGGTGTGGTTTGCGAACATTCGCGTCTGCTGCGCGCCCTGTTGAAAGCAGGAGACGCGCACTTCATGCTCAAGTACGCCTTACGGGTTTACCAGCAAGCACAAGAATCGCCGCAGTTGGCGGGTTTCTTTGGATCCGATGACCTCTTGGTGCCGGTGCCCGGAAGCACACCTAGCACCTGCGGCAGCACCTGGGTGGCGGCGGATCTTGCGGACGCTCTGGTGCAGGCAGGGGTTGGAACCATGGCCTGGCGCGGCCTGCATCGCATTTGTCCGGTGCGCAAGTCCGCAACCGCAGCGCCGGGTGCGCGCCCAACCGTGGCGCTGCACTACGATTCGTTTCTGATGGAGCGCCCGCAGATCACGGCGCAGAGCGTGGTCCTCATCGACGATGTGGTTACCAAGGGGCGTACCCTGCTGGCGGCCGCCGCCCGCCTTCAAGAAGCATTTCCCGAGGCGCACATTCGCGCATTTGCACTGCTTAGAACTTTGGGTTTCCTTCCGGTCCAGCGGCTGCTGGACCCCTGCACGGGCGAAATCCGCTGGAAGGCTGGAGACGCGCATCGCAGCCCGTGAGAATCGCAAGCCGGACGGGCTAATTCGGCGATGGATTTGCTTACCGGAGATGGAAAGCCGGTTTCTTCGGGTTATCGTTCTGGCGGACAAAGAATAGGGATCGTCTCCCGCTTATTTCGTCGAAAAATCCGGAAATCCGTTCGATCGATCGTGATGACGGAATGTTTTGCGAACAACTCGCTCATTCTCACGAGGCACAAGTCGGCAAGATCCGGCTTTTGGTCAGCATATCGATCGGCCAGGCGTTCAAGCTGAGTAAGGTTCTCGCGGCAGTCAAACGCGAGCGCAACTAACCCCTCATTTATCATCGCCAGGGCCAGTGCGACGCTCTCCAAGTGGAACGCTGTCTCAGCGAGGACTGCCTCGCACGTTAGAAGCGGGTCGGTAAGTCCAGCGGCAATCTGCGTCGCCCATTCGTGGTGTCTATCATTGGCGTTCGCGAACGCCACCAAGAAACCCGTGTCAGCGATACCCTTCACGAACGAGAAAAACCTTTGCGCGCCGAGAGATCTCGTGCACCCCGCACCGCGCCAGCGAGTCTCATAAATGAAGGGGCCTTCCCGCTGCTTCGCGCTTTTTCAAGCTGATCTCGGACGATGCGCCCTTTTGGGATTCCCGATTGCTTTGACGCTTGGTCGAGCCACGACGCCAGCTCTTCGTTCAGTCGAATGGTAATTGTCTTACTCATTTGCCAATAACGTAACACACACCACCGAGGACGGCAAGTTTAGACGCGGATATACGGCGCCCGATGCGACCCGTCTCTCAATGCTCATTCTGCCCGACTGTGCTCAGCCAGCCCTCCGCCCATGGCGGTCCGGCAGATCAATCGCCAGCGGGCAGTAACTACTGGCCTTCCAGACGCGCAGATTCGCGAGGAGCGCAGGGAGCCGCGTGCGCGCCCAAAGCAGTACGAGATCGAAGAAGCGGGCGTCGCGGGCGCACAGCAGCGCGCAAACGCCGTGGATCGGCGCGCACAGCAACAGCGTCAGCAAATTCCTCGTCAGCAAAAAGACCTCCAGGGTGAACACCATGTTGAACAGCAGCGCCGAGTACGTCACCCCCCAGCGCATCGGTGGCCGCGTCGCGCCCACGAACAGCGGATCGGCGCAAAGGCCCGGATTCAGTTCGCTCACGGTCCGCTCCTACACGCCGAACATTCCACGAACCCACGTCACGATCTGTGGTGCGCCAAAGCCAATGCAGATGCCCAAAATTGCGGCAAGGCACCACCCCCACGAAACTCGGTTTGCCATCGCCATGCCCCCGAGCACCATGACAAGAATGATGGCAACCGGGGTCAACCACGCGAGAATGTTGGTCTGCAATGAACTCGCGCCCGTCATGAATGGCGAAGCCTGCGCCATGGCGAGATCGGGAGCGAACATCACGATCGCTACAAACAGGGATGCGAGCAAAACGTGTGGCGCGCCAAAACGAGGCAACAGTGGGTGATGCACGGCGGAATCCCTTCTCCGGCTACACAAGGACGCTAATAAGTCGATGGGGTCAGATCTCGGTCTCGAGGGCACCCATTTCCCTTTCCGTGCGCCGCGCGAGTTCCTCTCGTTTTGCCCGTCCCGGCGCGCCAAACCTAAAATTCTGGATCACATAGGAATAGTCGTAGTGTTTCTCACCCTCCTTGTCGACCCAATTGTTGGAGCGAATCTGAGCCTGAAGGATGAGTTGATCACCCTTGCGCGCATTTTTAGCGATTGCTTCTCCGAGGCTCTCGAACGCCACGAACCATAGGCTGGTGGTCTCCTCGCGTGCATTGCCCTGTTCATCCTTGCCCGCGTAGTCGTTTCCGACCAGGCAAATCCGCGTATATGTCGTGTCGCCCTTGCAGGCAGGTTCCGGATCCTTCGCAAGATTGCCCACCGCGGTAACGCTAAAACTATTCATGTCTGCTCCTTGACTGGTTGTGTTGACTCGACGGGTTTCCGTCGCTGCGGCATAGTCTCAAGGGAGCTAAAAAACCAAAACCCGATTAAGTGCCGGATTTGCAGAGATAAGGCCCGCCGGCGAATGAGGGCCGCGGTGTACGGCGATCGACTAGATGCGCGGCGCAGCGGTATCCGGTGCGCGGAAGGCCTGAGCGGCGGGTGCATCCCAAACCGCGGCGAACAGCCGCGCAAAATTCGCGCCCAACAATCTATCGATGCGGCTGCCAGGCCAGCCGCGGGTCGCTAGGTCCCCGGCCAGTCGGCAGAAGCGCAGGGGATCATTGTATTCCGGCACGACGGTGAGCACTTCGGCACTCTCGCCGGGTGCGGCGACACCCGCCTTAATTCGAGCCGCCTCTTCTTTGCGAAACGCCTCGCGATATGCGTCGGTGAGGGGCACCCCTGAAATCGAACCGTCCGTGCCGAGGCCGACGTGCTCCTCGCCGCAAATATTGACCGCGTGTTCGATGTGCCGAATCAGATCCTCCGCGTGCGGTTGACCTGCGTCACGCAGGAACGGCATGAAGTATATGCCGACGACTCCGCCACGCTCCGCCAACGATTTCAGTTCGGAGTCACGAGTATTGCGCGGCAGATCCACCAGCGCCCGGCAGCCGGTGTGCGTGATGGCCACGGGTGCCTTGGATGCCGCGATGCCTTCGGCGATGGTGCGAGGTCCGGCGTGGCTGAGATCCAGCAACAGGTTCAGCCGGTTCACCTGGGCGATGAAGTCGTATCCCAATTTGCTCAGGCCGCCGTCCGCCTTTTCAATACAGCCATCGCCCATGAGGTTGCGCACATTGTATGTGGGCTGCACGATGCGCACGCCAAGGTTGGCGAACACCGCCAGATTCTTCAGATCCCCCTCGAGCATCGTCGTATCCTGACAGCCGTAAATTATCCCCAAGCGCTTGGTAGACTTCGCTGCCAGGATATCTGCTCCGCGCAGAACCTTCATGAGAACATCCGGGTGCGCAGCCAGTTCGTGCTCGGTGTCCGCGATGTTCTTCACCGCTGCAACGAATTTATTCGGTCCGTTGCCGACGTCGTTGACGGTCAGGTTGACGGCGGTAACGCCCGATTCCCGGACATCGGCCAGCGCGCGCGCCGACAACGGCGCGTCGGCCGCCGCGTCCGGATCGAACTCGCCGAGACCGCCGAGCGCGTCGATCACGACCGCGCGATCGTAGCGGCTGCGCGCATAACTTAAGCCGGCGTCCCCCAGCGCATATGACCATTTATTGGCGAGGGCCGCCGCGGCGCCGCCGATGAGTTGTCGTCGATTTAACATCGCTCGATCGAGTTTGTGGTTGATTCGGATCGTCGCCGGCACTCCAAAGATACGCCAGCTGATCGGTGTTAACAAACGCACGTGTCGTGTGTACAGTCCGCACACGGGATAGCTCAGCCTGAGGAAATAAAAATGCGTCCGACTACGAAAATGTATGCGAAGACTTCGTGGATTGTTGCAGTTGAGGTTGCATTGTTCTTGTGCCTGCCAGGCACGTCGCAGGCCGAGGCACCTAATACTTCCAAGTATGCGGCCAGGCACTATGTGCTCCCCGCAACCGCCGACAACGTGCAGTGGGGCTGGTACGATATCAACGAAAAACCCAAGCTCACAATCCATTCCGGCGACACCGTGTCCATTGAGACGCTGTCGCACTCGCTCGGGCAAATCAAACCCGGGGTATCCATGGAAGAGATCGTGAGGCTGCGCAAGGCGAATCCGGGCGGCGGGCCTCACTCGATAACCGGACCCATCTACGTGGAGGAGGCCGAACCCGGCGATACGCTGGAAATCCACATTCTCAAGATCGTGCCCAAGGCGGACGGCTTCAATTTCAATGTACCTGGCAAGGATTTTCCCACCGTCGGCCAGCTGGCGGCGGAGTTTCCGGAAGGATTCGTGCGTTACTATAAATTGGACCTCGGCAAAATGCAGACGGAATTCAAACCCGGCATTGTCATTGACCTGAAGCCCTTTCCAGGCACCTTTGCCGTCGGTGTCGACCCGAACGAACCGGACGCCAAGGCAGGGCCGCCCATCCGCGACGCCAAGGGCCGCACCAGCACGCTGCGACCATGGAAAAACGGCTCCAACATGGATGTGAACGAGCTGCAAGCCGGTTCAACCCTGTACATGCCGGTGTTTCAAAAAGGCGGCTTGATCTGGACCGGCGATTCGCATTGCCGGCAAGGCAACGGCGAGGTGAATCTGACGGCGCTTGAGTGTTCATACCAGGAAATCGAGATTCAGCCCATCGTGCGCAAGGATCTGAAAACCGACTGGCCCTGGGCGGAGACAAAAACCGACTGGGTGTTCCTGGGCTTCGACGAGGATTTGAATCAAGCGATGAAAATTGCAGTCGAGCAAACAGTCAATTGGCTCGCTGCGCAGACGATGGTCCCAATGAGCCGGGAGGAAGCCTACGCGCTCACATCGATCGTCGGCGACTGCCGCGTCTCACAGGTTGTCGACATTCGCAAAGGCGTGCATTGCCTGATACCCAAGGCGATATTCGTCAATCAAAGCGGCGGCGCGCGCAAGCGCGCGGCCTTAACAGGTGGCTCTAACCCGAAGGCAACGTCTCGCTAAATGATTTGTTGGAGGCAGTGTGAGTACTGAAATTGAAACGGCCGAATCGCCTGGCGTCACCCTCAAGTTCGAGGCGAAGCGCTGCATACATTCGCGTTTTTGCGTTCTCTGGCAGCCGCAGGTGTACAAGGCGAACGTCAAGGGTCCGTGGCTCAATCCGGCGGCCGAAAGCGTCGAGGCGGTGGTGGCTGTAGCGCACAATTGTCCCTCCGGCGCAATCCAATACACGCGCCACGACGGACAGCCGGACGAGCAGGCGCCGCCTGTCAATCTGATCAATATCCGGGAGAACGGCCCGCTCGCATTCCGCGCGGAAATCATTCTCAATCAGAGACCTTTGGGTTATCGCGCGACCCTGTGCCGCTGCGGCGCGTCGAAGAACAAGCCTTTCTGCGACAACTCGCATCACGATATGCCATTTGCAGCGTCGGGAGAACCGGCGACGATCGAATCACCGGCGCTGGCGGCCCGCGGCGGAACGCTGCAAGTCGAGCCGCAGCCGAATGGTCCTCTGCTGATTCGCGGCAACGTGGAAATCTGCTCGGGCACCGGCCGCACCGTGAAGCGCTCGACCGTCGAGGCGCTGTGCCGCTGCGGTCAGTCGGCGAACAAGCCGTTTTGCGACGGCTCGCACAAGCGCGCGGGATTCATCGCGCCCTGACGGGCTTCTACTCCTTCGCCAGCCGCACCACCATTTTCCCCGTGTTGGCACCGGTGAACAAGCCGATCAAGGCGGTCGGCGCCGCCTCAATACCCTCTTGAATCGTGGTGCGATACTTGATTCGGCCATCCTTGATCCAACCCTTCATGTCTTGCAAGAACTGCGCGCGCCTTGATTCAAATTCGTAGAACACGAAACCGCGCATCGTGATGCGGTTGTAGATCATGTTCGACAGCGTGGTCACCGGCTCGGACACCGCGCCAAAATTGTTGTACGCGGAAATCATGCCGCAGACCGCAATGCGGCCCAACGCATTCATACGCGGCAGTGCGGCGTTCAAATGCTCGCCGCCCACGTTTTCAAAATACACGTCGATGCCCTTGGGTGCCGCCGCCTTCAAGGAGGTCCGCAATTCACCCTTCTTGTAGTTGATGGCGACATCCAGTCCAAGTTCATCCTTCAGCCAACGGCACTTCTCGTCCGAGCCGGCACTGCCGATTACGTAACAACCTTTGATCTTTGCAATCTGCGCCGCGACGCTGCCCACGGCGCCCGCCGCAGCCGAAACGAAAACGTTCTCGCCGTCCTTGAGTGCGCCGATGATCAGCAATCCACCGTAGGCGGTGAGACCGGTCAACCCCAGAACGCTCATGTAAGCCACCAATGGCATGCCGTCTGCGTCGAGTTTGGCCAGGCCTTTGCCGTCGGAAACAAAATACTCCCTGAAGCCGTTCATCGACTCGACGTGATCACCCGGCTTGAAGGCGGCATTTCGGGACTTGAGGACGCGGCCGATCGCGCCGCCCATCATTGCTTCATTGAGCGCCGTTTGTCCCGCCAGGCGCGGCCGCATGGCCGGGTCAACCGACATATAGATGTTCTCAACCAGCAGCTGCCCTTCTCCCGGATCGGGGGCTTCGGTCTCCACGATCCGGAATTGCTGGGGCACCGGCAACCCCTGCGGACGTTCGATCAGGTGCACTTCTCTATTTCGCATGACAATCCCCCTCAGGCGGCGGCCGCGTGAACCGCCAGCACATGTTTCCAACGACCCGACTTGAAGCGCCAGACGAGCAATGAGCCCTTGAGCAGATAGTCGCCGATGATGGAGCTATATACCCAAATTACCGGCAGGTGAAACATGGCGAATGTCGCCGCCAGTGCGCAGCGCACGCCGATCAGTCCGAGAAATGACGTCATCAGCGGAAAGCGTGTGTCGCCCGCGCCGCGCAAGGAACCGCCGATCGCCATATCGATGCCCAGCAGCGGCAGCATGGCCGCCATGATATAAGTGAATTCAATGGTGCGTTGCACCGTTATCTCATCGGACCCGAGAAAAAAGTGCGCCAATGGCGTGGCATTGAATACGATCACGACGCCGATGAGGGACATCGCAGCGACCGCAATGGTGCAGGCGCGCCAGCCGCTGCGTGCCGCGCCCTCGACGTCGCCGGCGCCCAAGTGCTGACCGACCAGTGTCGCGCCAGCGATCGAGAATCCTGATCCGACCACCATCGCCGCGTTCAGCATGTTGACGCCGACGTTGTAGGCAGCGAAGGCCTCGGTGCCGTAAAAACGCCCGATCAGCGCCACGAACAAAAAGAATCCGAATTGCAGCACGACTTGTTCGAGCGCAACCGGGTAACCGATGTGCAGCAGGCGTTGATAGCGCGCCCTATTGAAGACATCGCCCGGAAAGAATTTGAGCGTCAACTTCTGGCGCATCCATAACCACACCAGCACCGCGCCACACAGCAAAAACGACAAACCGGATGCAAACGGCGCGCCCGCGGAACCCATGCGTGGCGCGCCGAAATTGCCCAGGATGAAGGTATACAGCAATGGCAGGTTGACCAGATTGACCGCCAGACCAAACAGCAGCGGCGTCCAGGCGTTGCCCGCGGCGCGAAGCGCGCTCGATAGGATGATGTCGATCGCGAAGCCTATGATGAATGCGGACAGCCAGAAAATATTGCGCGACGCCAAATCCGCAGCGGGCTCAGCCAAACCGAAAACGCTTGCGATCTGATGCGAAAACAACATGCCGAATGTCATCAGAACCAATCCCACGAGCCCACCCAGCATGAGGGACGAAGATGCAATGCGGCTGGCCTCCGCCTGTTGGCCCGCTCCCCACGAGCGCGCGACCAGCGCGGTGGTGCCGACGCCGATCGCCATCAACAGCGCCTGTAGCGCAAAAAACACCCGCTGGCCGGCGCCCACTGCCGCCACCGAGGGTGCTCCCAATTCACCGACAAATTTGGTCTGCACCATGGCGACCATCGAAAACATGAGGTTCGCCATGATCGACGGAGCTGCCAACTGCCAAATGGTCGGCCGCTTATACGGCACAGGCTCCCCTGCCGCTGCATCTAGCTGTGTCAATCGGCTCCCCGCTGCCAAACAGCCCGCATTCTGACACGATCGGGGCCGCGTGCCGCGAGGCGATCACAGCCCAGTGAAAAAGTTTCGTTTCAAATCGCCAACACGACCGGACGTTTTACCTATGGACCGCGAACATTCCCGGAGCTGGACTGTTGATGACCATGCGTCGCAAATAGCGCGTTTGGCATTGAGGTGCGTTCCGGCTGTAGAATCGCATAACCTCGCGCGGAGTCACTCATGTCGACCACCTTCACACTCAACGGCAAATCCACCACCCTGGACGCCGATCCCGCCATGCCACTGCTCTGGGCGCTGCGCGAAGTCGCCGGCCTGCCCGGCACCAAGTATGGTTGCGGCATGGCGCTGTGCGGTGCGTGCACCGTGCATTTGGACGGCAAGGCCACACGTTCCTGCGTCACGCCGCTCTCTTCTGTGGCCGGCCGCAAGGTCACTACGATTGAAGGCCTGCAGAGCAAACAGGCCAAGGCGGTGCAGGCGGCCTGGATCGAACTGCAAGTCCCGCAATGCGGCTACTGCCAATCCGGACAGGTGATGTCGGCAACGGCACTGCTCGAAAAAAATCCCGTGCCGACCGATGCGGACATCGACAGCGCCATGAGCGGCAACATCTGCCGATGCGCCACCTATTCCCGGATCCGCGCCGCGATTCATACGGCCTCTCAAGCCCTCAAGGCGTGACCCATGACAACCCAAACCCATAGCGCACGCGGGTCGCGTCGCACATTTCTCAAAGGTGCCGGCGGCGCATCTGTCATGGCGCTTACCATCGGATTTGAATGGATCGGTTCGGTGCGGCGCGCGGGCGCTGCAGCGGCACTTGAATCCGGCGCGCCGTTTGCGCCGAATGCCTTCCTGCGTATCGGCGCGGACAACAGCGTGACGGTGATCGCCAAGCACCTGGAAATGGGCCAGGGCTCATACACC
The DNA here is from genome assembly GCA_035567075.1 of Steroidobacteraceae bacterium. Classification (GTDB taxonomy): domain Bacteria; phylum Pseudomonadota; class Gammaproteobacteria; order Steroidobacterales; family Steroidobacteraceae; genus Bog-1198. The sequence goes on along the minus strand of DATMRC010000098.1, from coordinate 12,822 downwards.
GGCATCGCCACCATCGTTGCCGAAGAACTCGATGCCGATTGGTCGCAGGTGCGCGTCGAAAGCGCTCCCGCCGACGCGAAACGCTATGGCAACCTGGCCATGGGCGGCGTCCAAGGAACCGGCGGCAGCTCCGCCATGGCGAACTCCTGGAACCAGCTGCGCGAGGCCGGGGCCAAGGCGCGCGCCATGCTGCTCGCCGCCGCCGCCAACGACTGGCATGTGCCGGTATCTGAGCTGAGCATTTCAAACGGCGTCGTTTCCCACTCGGCGACCAACACCCGCGCAAAGTTCGGCTCACTGGTCAAGACCGCGGCGGCGCTGCCGGTGCCCGATCAGGTTACCCTGAAGGACCCGAAGGATTTCAAGCTGATCGGCCGCAAGGCCGCGCGCGTGGATGCGGCAGCCAAGAGCGACGGCACCGCGCAATTTACTTTGGACGTCGTATTCCCGGGAATGCTGGTGGCGTTGTTAAAGCGCCCGCCGCTGTTCGGCGCGACGGTCAAATCCTTCGATGCGGCCGCGGCGAGCGCGGTGCCGGGCGTGCTCAAGGTGGTGCAGGTGCCGCGCGGCGTTGCGGTGATCGCAAAGAATTTTTGGGCGGCCAAGCAAGGACGGGATGCCCTGCAGATCGAATGGGACGACTCGAAGGCCGAGAAGCGCAGTTCGACCGAGCTGATGGAGGAATATCGGCGCCTTGCCGACCAACCCGCACTTTCCGCGCGCAAGGAAGGCGACGCCGAGCGCGCGCTGCGCGATGCAACTCGAAAAGTGACTGCCAGCTACGAGTTCCCCTATCTCGCTCACGCGCCGATGGAGCCGCTCGATGCGGTGGTCAAGCTCAGCGCCAATAGCTGCGAGATATGGGCCGGAGATCAATTCCAGACGGTCGATCAAGCCAACGCTGCGCGCGTGGCGGGCTTGGATCCGCAGCAGGTCAGCATTCACACGCTATATGCCGGCGGAAGCTTCGGGCGGCGCGCCAACCCTGGTTCGGATTACATCGTCGAAGCCGTATCGATTGCCAAGGCGAACGGCGCGGACGGCACGCCCATCAAGCTGCAGTGGACTCGCGAAGATGACATTCATGGCGGCCGGTATAGGCCCATGTATTTTCACAAGCTCGAGGCGGGTCTGGATGCGCGAGGTCAGCTCACCGCCTGGCGGCATGTCATCGTGGGACAGTCCATCATTGCCGATACCCCGTTTGCCGCGATGATCAAGGACGGCATCGATGCGACCTCGGTCGAGGGCGCGGCGAATATCGCCTACGCAATACCCAACATAGCGGTCGACTTGTCGACCACCAAGATCGGCGTACCGGTCCTGTGGTGGCGAGTGGTGGGCAGTTCGCACACCACCTTCGCCGTCGAAGCCTTTATCGACGAGGTGGCGCATGCCGCAGGCGAAGACGGATTTACATTCCGGCGCAAACTTCTGGATCACCATCCGCGCTTGAAAGGCGTGCTCGAGCTCGCCGCCGACAAGGCGGGCTGGAGCAGCGGCCCGCTGCCTGCGGGCCGTGGCCGCGGCATCGCCGTTACCGAAGCCTTCAATAGCTACGTTGCGCAAGTGGCCGAGGTGAGCGTCGATAAGGACGGGCATGTCAAAGTCGACCGCGTGGTTTGCGCCGTTGATTGCGGCACGGCGATCAACCCCGACATCGTCGCCGCGCAAATGGAAGGCGGCATCGGCTTCGGGTTGGGAGCGGCGCGCTTCGGAGCGATTACATTGAAGGATGGCCGCGTCGAGCAGGACAACTTCAATAATTATCGCGTATTGCGCATGAGCGAGATGCCCAAGGTCGAAGTGCACATCGTGCCGTCGACCGAGGCGCCAACCGGAGTCGGCGAGCCCGGCGTGGCGCCGGTCGGGCCGGCAGTCGCCAATGCGATATTCGCCGCGACTGGCAGGCGAATGCACGTGCTGCCGTTTCCAAAAGCCGGCGACGCATGAACCTCGCCGCCGAAAGCGGGCGCGGTGCGCCGGCCGTCATGTGGATCCTGGCGTTGATTGTGGCAGCGGCAATCATCGTATCGGCGTTCTTGATACTTGGACCACATCCGACGGACTTCGCCGGCGGCAAGCGTGTGGCATTGACCGAGTACCGGACATCCGATCCCACCGGGGTTCCCGCCGAGCTCAAATCGGCAACGCTCATCGAACGCGGCGAATATTTGACGCGCACAGCAGATTGCCTCGTGTGCCACACGGCCAAGGATGGACAGCCTTTCGCCGGCGGGCGCGCTTTTGTGCTGCCCTTCGGAACCCTGTACTCGACCAACATCACACCGGACGCGCAAACGGGAATCGGCAAATACACGGATGCGGACTTTCTGAGCGCACTGCATAGGGGCATCGGCCGCGGCAACACCAGGCTATATCCCGCAATGCCTTACGCCAGCTACACCTACATGACGGACGCGGATGCCCTAGCCATCAAAGCCTATCTCTTCTCGCTCAAACCCGTACGTGCACCTGCGCCGCAAAACAGCCTCGCCTTCCCGTTCAATCAACGTGCACTGGTAGGCATCTGGGCGGCTCTGTTCGACCCCGATGCACGCTACGAACCCAATGTCGATCGCAGCCCTGAATGGAATCGAGGCGCGTACCTGGTCGAGGCGATGGAACATTGCGGGGAGTGCCACACTCCGCGGAACATCTTCTTTGCGTTGAACAACCGGCGAAAGTTCGCCGGCACCGTGCAAGCCGGCTGGCGAGCGTACAACATCACCCCCGATCGCGGCGGCGTCGGCGCTTGGAGTGATGCGGATCTCGCGAGTTATCTCGCGACCGGCCATGCCGACGGACGTAGCACGGCGGCCGGACCCATGGGCGAAGCGGTCGATGAAAGTTATAAGTACCTGAAGCCGAGCGACATTGCTGCCATGGTGGTTTATTTGCGCTCGGTATCGGCGGTTGCCGCGGTCGATCTTCCGGGACTCAAACTGACCGCCGCCGCCGATTCCAGCGAGGACAACCTCGCGAATGCGGACTCACGCGGCAAGGAGGTCTACGAGGGCGCTTGCGCCGGTTGCCACGGCTGGACCGGAACCACTTCAGATCGACCCTTCGCCACGTTGACCGGCACGCGCGACGTCAATGATCCGACCGCTAATAATGTGGCGCAAGTCATCATCGGGGGCGCGCAGCGCCATACTGCCGCTGACGCCGACGCCATGCCGGCATTCGGCAGCACGTATTCCGACGCTGAAATCGCCAGCGTCGCGAACTTCGTCACCGCGCGCTACGGAGCGGCGACATCGCGGTTGACGGCCGCGCAAGTCGCGCGGTTGCGCGCCGAAAACTGACGCAGGCCCGAAGCGCGCCCTACGGTTGGTCGGCGTATGCCTTGACGAGCAGGTAGAGAAAGTTGCGCCCGTCGAGCAGTGACTTCACGCTTACATACTCGTTGAGCCCGTGAATGTGCCCGAGGTCGGGGCCGACGAATATGGGCTCGATGCCGTAGGTCGGGATGCCGATCGCGGTCAGAAACACGCCGTCCGTGCCGCCGGCCTGCAATATCGGCAGAACGGGAACCCCGGGGAAGAATGCGGCGCTCAGTTTTTGCACCGGACCCAGTATCTGCGGCGTCAGCGGCGGCGGCGCGGAGGTGGGCCCGCGCGTTTCGAGCGTGGTGACCTTCACCGCCGGATCCGCGACGAGCATCTCCAATTGGCGCCGCACCGCTTCTTGCGACACGCCTGGAAAGATCCGGCAATTGATATTGGCGCGCGCGCGCTGCGGAAGAGCGTTGGTCGCGTGTCCTGCTTCCAGCATGGTCGCGACACACGTGGTTCTCAGCGTGGCGTTCCAGCTCGGATCCTTGGCGGAGACCAGCGCGATGGCCTGGCGGTCGTTCGGATCCTTGACGAGCGCGCTCATTGCATCGGCGATGGCCTTGTCGCCCTTGGCCGCTTGAATCGGCGCCATTCCAGAGAAATAGGCCTTGTTCGCGTCGGTGAACTGGGCGGGAAACTCGTACGCCTCGACGCGTGTCAGCGCCGCCGCGAGCCGGTAAATCGCGTTGTCTTTCACCGGCCGCGAACTGTGGCCGCCTGGATTGGTGACTTCAAGCCGATAATTCTGCGGCGTCTTCTCGCCCGCCTGGATCTCCAGAGCAACGCGGCGTCCGTCGGCATCGAGCTCGCCGATCGCACCCTCGTTGATGGCGAATGCGGCGTCGATGAGCTCGTGTCGGTTTTCCGAAAGCCATTGCGCGCCGTTGAATGCACCGGCGGTTTCCTCGCCGCAGGTGAGGGCCAGCTTCACTGTGCGCCGCGGCCGGAACTTCTCCTCGTTGAAACGAACCAGGGTGTCAACCCAGATCGCCGCCTCCGCCTTGTCGTCGATCGCGCCGCGCGCATAGAACGAGCCGTTTTCCTCCACGAGCTTGAAAGGATCCCGGGTCCAATCCTCGCGTTTTGCCTCCACGACATCGATGTGCGCCAGCAGCAAGATCGCTTTGATTTTTGGATCCTTGCCGGGGTAGACGGCAACCAAACCGCCTTCTTTCGGATGATCGGGCGCCGTGAAAATCTGCACATCGGCCGACGCCATTCCCGCGGCTTTCAGACGCGCCGCCATGCGCTCCGCGGCCAGTGTGCAATTGCCGACCGACAACGCCGTATTGGTCTCGATCAGTTCTTTGTAAAGGTCGCGAAACCTGGCTTCGCCCGGTTGACTCTGGGCCAGCGCCTGCAGGCTGATCAATCCGGCGGCAATTGCTGCAATCATTGAAAAAATGCTACGCATGTGTCGTTCTCCTTCGACACATGTTAAATGAAACGCGAAGATCAGGGTGTTGTGACCGGGACGCGCGCTGCATCGGCGGGTTGGTAATTTTACGGCCAACAGGCTGCGGCGTCCATTGGGCACAGGGTACCTAAAGGGACATGTGCCAATTGGGGTAACCACCGGTAAGATGTTGTCCGTCGGCGCCTGTGATCAATCGACGAACCCGATGAGCACCAGGTGATTTTGCGTACCGCGAAAGGACGTTCGCATGAGTTTTGATGATTTTTTTGTCGGGATCGTGGTCGGCGGCCTTGCGCTTTCCGCCGCATACATCAGGGCTGAGTATCGCTCCTGGCGTTATCAGGGTGCCGCCGAGCGGCGTAGAGCCTCGATTTTGCGCGAGTTGCATGCTGCCAGTTTGTCCCAGCAGCAAGGCGCGCATCTCGAGCCTAGCCTGGTGCAGCTGCAGCACTTCACCGACACCACCGCCGCGGCAGGCGAGGAAGTCGCCGGAGGGGAAGCCGGTCGCAGCTCCCAAGCGCGCTCCGGTTCGCCGCGCAGTCAACCGTTCGTCGAGCGACGCACGCGCGAGCGCCATCAGGCGACGAATTGAGCAATAAGTTAAATCCGCAACGGCACTTCATCGGCTCAAGATCTGCGGATCATCGCCTCCTCCGCCAGCGGCGCATTGGCGCCGGCAAGCGATACAACGGTTGAGCGCTGCGGAATCTGAGCGCTGAACAAGTACGCCACGGCGCCGATGATCAAGCTGTTCATCATCAGAGCGATGGCGAGCGCCGCGACCTTCGTCGATATTTGCTTGGACATGGTGGTCTCCCAAGAGTGATTGAGGATTGAACGAGATTCGACCATGAGCAAAGCAAGAGCCGTGCCAGCCGCTTGTATGCGCTAACCAGCTATTTTTGTTGGAATTGTTTTTGGCGGCCGCGTGAAACCACCCACTCGGACAGTGTCCGCGGACAATGCGGACAGACAGCTCGTCTCAAGCGGTCAAAATCGTTCCGCTTGACCGCAGCTCTTCAAGTTCCGCATCTGCATAGCCCACGCTTCGCAATACACTCAGCGTGTCGGCGCCTGGTTTTCCTGGAGCTTCGGGCGCGCCGTTTATCGTCGATGAGTAGCGTGGCGCAGGCGTCGGGTGGGTGACCCCTTGGATGTTCAAGAATGCCTGCCTTTCGACATTGTGTTTGTGCAAGGGCGCCTCAGACATCGACAGCACCGGCGCAATGCATGCATCAGTTCCCTCCAGCAACCCGCACCATTCATCGCGCGTGCGCCGTTTGATGATCTCAGTCATCTTGCTTTTCAAGCCGGCCCAGCGGCTGCGGTCATGTTGCGCGCCGAAATCGGCATCGGTGATCTCCAAACCTTCGCACAACCTTCGGTAGAATTGCGGCTCGATCGCTCCCACCGCAATGAATTTGCCATCGGCGGTTTCGTAGGTGTCGTAGAAGTGCGCGCCGGTGTCCAAAAGATTGGTTCCCCGGCTCTCGCTCCAAATCCCTGCGGCATGAAAACCCCAGATCATGCTCATCAATAGAGACGCGCCCTCGGTCATGGCGCAGTCGATCACCTGACCCTGGCCGGTCCTGGCCGCGTGCAACAATGCGCTGACCATGCCGAACGCGAGCAGCATTCCGCCGCCGCCAAAATCGCCGACCATGTTGATCGGTGGCGTCGGCTTTTCGCCTGAGCGTCCAAACGCTCCGAGGGCGCCGGCCACCGCGATGTAATTGATGTCGTGACCGACGGCCGGCGAAAGACTCCCCGTTTGTCCCCAGCCGGTCATGCGTCCGTAAACGAGACGCGGGTTATCCTCGAGCAAGCGATCCGGTCCCAAACCCATTCGCTCCATCACGCCGGGTCGAAAACCCTCGATCAAGCCATCGGCGCTCGCAATGACCCGCCGCGCGACGTCAGCCGCCTGTGGCTTCTTGATGTCCAAGACGATCGATTGACGCGAACGCAGCAGGACGTCGGCTGGATTCCACTGCGACTCGGGCCTGCAGATTCTGATGACTTCGGCGCCGTGATCGGCCAGCATCATTCCGGCAAATGGACCCGGCCCGATGCCTGCCATCTCGACAATTCGCAATCCCGCCAGAGGTCCCGCCATAATCGTCCTCATTGCTGGCCATATCGTCGTGTCCGTATACCATCACTACGGGCACAACGACAGACTCGACGCCTGAACGACCAATGCTTCGGGTTCGGATCGCGGGATTGGCGGGAAGCGCGGGCGGCTATCGCGGGGCGGGACTCTGCGGTCCGGAGCCCTTGCCCGACTTCTCGGGCTTTGTGGCGGCCGCGGTGCTTCGCCGGCGCCGCGCCACCAGTTCGTTCGTGATCTCGATGGCCGCGTGCTTGCCGGTCTCGCCGACGTCCTTGCGGGCTTCGACGCGCTGCGTGGCAAATCGTTCACGCTCGGCGACGCTGATTCGTCGAATGGTTGGCTTATCGTAGTGGGCAGAAAGGTAGCTTGCGACCGCAACCGCCGCGATTTCTTCGCTAAAGAAGCCTAACCGCAGGGCGTGTACATGGTGGCCTTGATCCGCACACGCCACTGAGTACAAGCGGTACTCGCCGAAGATATCGAGATTCGGCACGGTATCTGGATCGAACGCATTGTCTGCCGTCGCCAGCTGAATCACGAACCAGCGCAGCGAATCCTCATCTTCAAGCTCCGGCGCCGTCAATGCGCGAACCGTTTGAGTGGACTCTAGACTGTCCAGCGGTTCGCTGAGCTCTTTAACGGGGCGAGCGGCAGGAACGTGAGCGACCCCCATCAGCTGCGGAAGCGCAAATTTCGAATGGAAGGAATTGAAGCTCGGCGCTGACGGACTCGGCGCTGTCGCGGACGGTGCGAGCGTGCTCTGTGCCATTGAACCTGGCGCAGCCGCCGTCGGCGCCACCGTACTCGGCGCCGCCTTGCTCTGCGCCGTCAGGCTTGCCGCTGCATGACTTGGCGCCACCGGGCGCGGTGCCATTGGGCGCGATGCCAACGGTCGCGGTGCCATTGGGCGCGATGCCAACGGTCGCGGTACTGCTGGGCGCGGTCCCGCCCACCTCGGTGCCGTCCAGCGAGGTGCCACGGGCCGTGGTACCGGCGTCTTGGCTGCGCGCGCAGGGGCGCTCGATGTGGGTTCCGGCGCCGGTGTAACAATGGGCGCGGCTTTGTCAGGTGCAACCGCCACAGGAGGTTCCAGCGTTAGCGGCGCTGCCGCCGCAACGAGAACCGGCCCGGCAGCCGGGGTCGCAACAACCTTGGCAGCAGCTTCGGGAACACGGGTTGCCGCCGGCGCTGGTCTGATGGGCGCAGCAGGCACAGGAGGCTCCAACGTGATCGGTGTTGCTGCCTCAATGAGTACCGGCTTGGCAGCCGGGGTCGCAATGATCTTGGCCGCAACTTCAGGGATGCGCGTTGCTACAGGCGCCGGTTTGTTAAGCGCAGCAGCCACGGGAGGTTCCAACGTCAATGGTGCCGCCGGCTCGAAGAAATCCGGTGTGCGAGGCAAAGTTGCCGGCATCTTCCGTGGGGCCGTCACGGCTACGACCTCGGTGAGAACCGGTGCCGGATTAGCCGACGCGGCCAACGCCGCCGGTACGGGTGCACGCACCGGTATTGGGTCCGCTGCCCGCGCAATGGCAGGTGCCGGTGTCGGCTCCGCCACCGCTCGCGCAATTTGAGGTGCTGGAGTCGGTATCGCCGCCGGCGCTGTGGCAGTCGCTGGCTTGGGAGTTGCTCGAGTATTTGATGGCGGCAATGCCCACGCGGGCGATAGTTCGGGAGGCGTGTTCGGGACCGGTGGCGCGGTTGCCGCGGCGCGTGGCGCTGCCGGCGGCGCAGTTGCGGCGGCGCGTGGCGCTGCCGGCGGTGCAGTTGCGGCGGCGCGTGGCGCTGCCGGCGGTGCAGTTGCCGCGGCGCTTGGCGCTGCCGGCGGCGCGGTGGGTGCGGTCCGCGTGGCCGGCGCTGCACGAGTCTTGTGTTTCGCCGTTTCGCCGAGCGTCTTTGCGATGATGGCTGCCGCCCTCGCGAGCGGTTGCTCTAGATCGAACGTAATCTCCACCGCTTTTTCCGGCTTCTTCGGCGGCGGAGCCTTCGGTTTCACCGCTGCCTCAAGCTTTGCCTTGATTGATGCAATGGCACGCAAGTCGGGAGCGCCAGCCGTCGCCGTCAAGGCGCCGGGATACATCTCTCGAACATCCTCCAAAATCGCATCGGCGTCATCTTCGGTGCGAAACGGTCCCAGCCGCAGCCGGTACCGTGTCCGCCCGTCCTCGGTCACCTGAATTTGATATACGTGCGCATCCCACCGGGCCGTAAATTGCTTGGCAGGCAGGATAATCGGTGCAGTCGATACACTGAGATTTATGACGAAAGGCCCATCGCCGCCCAGCCGTTGCGTCTCGTGCACCGGCGCGAACAAGTCTTCGATGCTAAGGTGCCAGATTTCCCCGGCTATTGGTGTATTTATCGGCTTAGCCATAAATGCTGCTTTTTCCCTCAACGGTACCGGCAGTCAAGATATTGGCGAAGCGAGCCGAATGAAAGCGTGATCAGCGTCTCTTGGCAGCGACAAAATCGATTTATGTCAAGGAGATAGATCGAATCAGATACTGCATCAATTTCACAACAAAATATGTCAATCGAACACGATGCGCGGGAGTCGGCTCATTCCTTCAATGGATGCCCCTTGGGCAATTGATGCGCATGCCACGTCGCGAGCCGATGTCGGATGGTCTTTTCGCTCACCTGCTCTTCCGGCATCGGCGCGATGATCTTGTCGTGAATGAGTAGACGGTAGACGTACAGGGCTTTGTCGCTCGCCGAATCTGTCGGCTCAAACTCGACTGCGCCGCGGCGTTCTGCATATTGAACACCGGCGAGCAATGCCGCCTTAAATAGCTCCGCTTCGTGTTTGAGCTTTTTCATGCGTCAGCTCCCCGGACTTTTCACGGTAAATGCTGCGTCGAACCCCCATCATGCGACCCTCTTCGCCGTAGGTCTACCGGTCCTTTGCTTGTATAATGCAAAATCCGCCTCGCGAGCGGGCATCCTGGAGTCCGGCATCGCGCATTTCGATCGGACCCCTCGACAGCGCCAAGATAAGGAGCGATTTGGTGCGAATGGACGACAGTTTGTTCCGGTCTCGCCGCTGTCCTGGGCGAATGCGCAAAGAGGTCGGCCTTCGGGCTTAATTGGCAATAAGAAAACAGATGCCAGTACCGGATCGCGTAACTACCTTCACCGTTCGTTTGATCATCGTATTTGCATCGATTTTCGTCGCGGGTGTGGTCGCCTTTTCGCTGCCGAGTTTGGGCGGACGGCTGTCGCTGCCGCTGTTGCCGAGCGGTATCGCGGTTGCGGCTGCATATCGCTGGGGCCGGCGGATGTGGCCGGCTGTCTTTGCCGCGGCGATGGCGATCGAGCTGTGGCTGCACCACACCTTCCCTGAAGCAATTGGCGTCGGGGCCGGACTGGCCGGCGGCGCGTGGCTGACGGCGTGGCTCATGGAACGCGGCGGGTTTGACGCGAATTTTTCGCGCGCGAAGGACGTGCCGCTTTTTATTGTCTCTGCAGTGATCGGCATGACACTGGCACCGACCTTCGGGATGGCGGGAGTGATTTTCGGCGGCGACAACTCCCTGGCGACCCCGACCAACCGGGATCTTTGGATTCAATGGACTGGCTGGTGGAGCAACACGACTACCGGCGTGCTCCTTCTCGCGCCAATCCTGCTGGCGTACAGCCGCAATAGTTTGGCGCGCGTACGCGAACATTGGGGCGAAGGTGCGCTGTGGCTGATCGGGCTCGTCATCTGTTGCGGCTGGATTTTGCTTGCGCCGCAACCCAATGTCCGGCCGCTGATCGTAGTGCTGGCGAATATTCTTGTGGTCGTGAGCGCCATTCGCTTCGGCCTGGTGGTCTCCGCGCTGGGGGCATTTGCGATTTTGACAATGACGGCGATCAGTGCGGAATTCGCGATTGGAGCGTTTGCGCTGCTCGAGAGGACGCTGAGTTTCATCACCATTTGGTCTTTTATCGCAGCGCTGTCGGGATTCAGTCTCATCATCACCGCGCTGCTCGCCGAGCGGGACTCGGCGGCTTTGGAGAAACTGCGCGCGGAACATCGTTACGAGCAGGTTTTCAACGGCGGCCCGCAGCCGCTATGGGTACACGCGAGAGACACCTTGCAGTTTCTTCTCGTCAATGACGCGGCGGTACGCCAATACGGCTGGAGCCGCGACGAGCTGTTGATGCGCACTGTTGATGTGCTGGCTGCCCCGGGAAAGCAGGCTGTGCTGCCGCCGCTGCCGCAAGATGCGGTCAGCGCAGAAATGGCGGCGGAGCCGTTCGAGACGCAGCACATCACCAAGGACGGCCGCGTGCTCGAGATCGAAGTCTGGACGCGTTCCATCGATTGCGGCGGCCAGCCCGCCGAGCTGGCGTTTGCGGCCGATGTTACGGAGCGCCGCGCTTTCGGCCAGGCGTTGATGGATGCGATCGGCGGCGAGCAGCGCCGGATCGCCGAGGAAATGCACGATGGCCTTGGGCAGGAGCTCACCGGCCTCGCGCTCTCGGTGCGCGCGCTGGCGAATCGCGCGCAAAAGGAGCGCGACGTGATTTCGGTTGAACTGGACCAGCTCGCGCTGCTCGCGACAAGTTGCATTCAGGACGCCCACCGGATCGTGCAAGGCCTCTCACCCCTGACGAATGCCGAAGGCAATCTGGAGGCTGCGCTCGAGGGACTCGCGAAACGCAGCTCATTGAGCGGCATCCGGGTGCGATTCCGCGGCCAGCAAGACCTCCCGCCGCTCGACCTCAAAGCTCGCAATCACTTGTATCGGATCGCGCAGGAAGCAGTACAAAACGCACTGAAGCATTCAGCCGCAAAAAGCATCGAGATCGAGTTATCGGCGGATCCAGGTACCGTGACTCTTACCGTGGCCGATGATGGTCAGGGCCTGAGTACGGACGCAGATGGCGGCACGGGCCTCGGTATGCGGACGATGCGATTTCGCGCAAGCGCCATCGGCGGAAAGCTGGCGATCAGGCGGGGCGCAAGTGGCGGCAATGCCATTGTGTGCAGCGTACCGACGAGAGCCAGTTACGCCGCAGCTGGATGATGAGGCGGAATTTCGGTGGTTATCCGCTCATACAGTGTTGGGCGCGCCCGAGTACTGAATTGACGCTTGCTCAACGCCATCGCGACAATCGCGCGATGGGGCGGTACCGTCATCAAATCTATGCGCAGTCCGGCACGGCGAGATTCTGCGTTCTATTCGGGCTGCAGTGGCAGGTGATCGAATGCTCGAGGCTCGAGGCGGGTGCCGACCTTAAAGGCGCCATGACGGCGGCGATCGGGCGCCTTGCCAGTGAAGGGTGGCAAATGGAGGGCGGCGCACAATTCGGTTTTATCTTCATGCGCCGCGCCGGCGAGCGCCGCTTGCTGATATTGACCGAGAGGGACCCGCAGGATATGCGGCCGCAGGCGTTCTCGCCGTTTGCTTAAGAATCGAGGTTTACGTGTGCCAGACTAGGGCTTCCGCAACGAACACCCGGGATCCACCATGACAGACCCATCGCTGCCGCCCGTTCGGCGAATCGTCACCGGTATAAACACCGCGGGTCGCTCCTGCATACTCGAGGATGGGGTTTCGCCGGCAATGCAGGTCATGCCGGGGCGGCTGGGCTATCGGAACAACAACCTGTGGCGAACCGTCGGCAGTCCTGCTCCCGTAGACGCACCGGATAGTGTGCTCAACCACAAGGGCGTTCTTCCGCCAGGCCAAGGGACGGTGATTCGCGTCATTGATATTCCACCGGAAAGCTTGGATCCAGCGGAACGCCGGCGCCAGACCACCGCTGTATTTGCGTCCATGTTTCCCGATGCACACCACAATGCCGGCGACGCGCGGCACCCCGGGATGCATGTGACCGACACCGTGGACTACGCCATTCTCCTGCAGGGTGAACTGGTTGCAATCCTTGAGGACGGCGAAACCGTCATGCGCGCCGGCGACATTCTCATTCAGCGCGGCACCAATCACGCATGGGCGAACCGC
>DATMRC010000097.1:0-5937 GCA_035567075.1 Steroidobacteraceae bacterium | reverse complement strand
TGCTGCTCGGAGGAGCCGCCAGTCGCCAGCCGCGGCTGTCGCCCCATAGCGCGTTGCGGTCCGTCTGCCGGGCCGCGCACCACACGGCGGCGAGCGCGACATCCAGAGCAGCCGGCGCTGGTTCCGCGAACTGCAGACGCGGCTGCCGAACGCTCAAGAAATCAGTGCCCACCGGCCCGCGCCGGAACTCCGCGTCGGCGAGCACGCTGGTCAAGAGCGCGCGGTTGGTCGTCACGCCGACGATCTCCAGGTCTTTGAGGGCGCCGCGCAATTGATCGATCGCGGCGGCGCGCGTTTCCTGGCAGGCGATGATTTTGCCGAGCATGGGATCGTAGTACGTCGACACGGCGTCGCCCGCATCAACACCGCTGTCGAGGCGCAGACCCGGAGCCGCCTCTGGCCAGCGCAGATGCGAGATTTCACCGACGCTCGGCAGGTAACCCCGCGCGGGATCCTCCGCATACAGGCGCGCCTCGATGGCGAATCCACGTTGCGCAATTTCGGATTGGCGCCGCGGCAATTTGCCGCCCTGCGCGATCCATAGCTGCCACTCCACAAGATCAATGCCGGTGATGAACTCCGTCACCGGATGTTCCACCTGCAGCCGGGTGTTCATTTCCATGAAGTAGAAGTTCTGGCCCTCGTCCAACAAAAATTCGATGGTACCGGCGCCGACGTAGCCGACGGCGCGTGCCGCCTTGATGGCCGCCGCCGCCATCGCCGCGCGAACCTCGTCGCGCAGGCCCGGCGCCGGGGCTTCTTCGATGATTTTCTGATGGCGGCGCTGCACCGAACAGTCGCGATCGAAAAGGCTCACGATCTCGCCGTGCTGGTCGGCAAAGATCTGCACCTCGACGTGGCGAGCCGTCGCGAAATAACGCTCCAGCAGCAGCTTGTCGTCGCCGAATGCGGTGCGCGCCAAACGCTGCGCCGATTCAATGGCGGCCGTCACTTCGCCGGTGGAATGCACCACCTGCATGCCCTTGCCGCCGCCGCCGGCGCTCGCCTTGATGATGAGCGGAAACCCCACCCGCGCCGCCTCTTGAAGGAGCCGCTGCGGCGACTGGTCATCGCCGTGATAGCCGGGCGCCACCGGCACGCCGACGGCCGCCATGGCCGCTTTCGAGGCGCTTTTCGAGCCCATCGCCAGAATCGCGGCGGACGGCGGACCCACGAAGATCAAATGCGCATCGCTGCAGGCCGCGGCGAAAGCCGCATTCTCGGATAGAAATCCGTAGCCGGGATGGATGGCATCGGCGCCGACGCGCTTGGCGAGCTCGATCACTTTGCCGATATCGAGGTAGCTCATCGCGGCGGGTGAGGCGCCGAGATGGTAGGCCTCGTCGGCGCAGCGCACGTGCCTTGCGTTCTGGTCCGCATCGGAATACACCGCAATGCTGGTCATTCCCATGCGCTTTGCGGTACGCGCGATGCGGCAGACGATTTCGCCGCGGTTGGCGATCAGCAGTCTTTGGATCACCGGCCGCCTCACATTCGAAACACGCCGAAGCGCGTGACGGCAGTTTCTTGGGCGCGGGTCAGTGCCAGCGCAAGGCCGAGTACCCGCCGCGTATCGAGGGGATCGATGACGCCGTCATCCCAGAGACGCGCCGAGGCGTAGTACGGATGTCCCTGGCGTTCGAATTGCTCGCGGATCGGCGCCTTGAGCTCTTCCTCCTCCGCGGCGCTGAAGGATTCGCCGCTACGCTCCAATGCTTCGCGTTTGATCGTGGCCAACACGCTGGCCGCCTGTTCGCCGCCCATCACCGAGGTGCGGGCATTCGGCCATTGAAACAGAAAGCGCGGGCTGTAGGCCCGGCCGCACATGGCGTAGTTGCCTGCGCCAAAGCTGCCGCCGATGACCACCGTGTACTTGGGCACCGCCGCGCAAGCCACGGCGGTCACCAGTTTCGCGCCATCCTTGGCGATGCCGCCGGCTTCGGCAGCCTGGCCCACCATAAAGCCCGCGATGTTCTGCAGGAACACCAACGGTATGCCTTCGCGGCTGCACAGCTCGATGAAGTGCGTGCCCTTCAACGCACTTTCGGAAAACAGAATGCCGTTGTTCGCCAGGATTCCCACCGTGATGCCGTGGATGTCGGCAAAGCCGCAGACCAACGTGGTGCCGTACAGCGCCTTGAATTCGTCGAACCATGCGCCATCGACGAGGCGCGCGATGAGTTCGCGCACGTCATAGGGCTTGCGGGTGCTTTGCGGAATGATGCCGTACAGTTCTTCCGGATCGAATCCGCCCGCCAGGCTGCCGCCGGGGTTCGCCTGCGCGGTGCGCGCCACATGGGGAACGCGCAAACGCGCCACGGCGCGGCGCGCGAATGCCAGCGCATGCGTGTCGTTCTCCGCATAATAATCGGTGACCCCGGAGCGCCGGCAGTGCACATCGGCGCCGCCGAGCGACTCCGCATCGATTTCCTCGCCGGTTGCGGCGCGCACCAGCGGCGGGCCGCCGAGAAACACGCGGCCCTGATTGCGCACAATGATCGCGTGATCGGACATGGCCGGAACGTAGGCGCCGCCGGCCGTGCAGGAGCCGTGCACCACGGCGATCTGGGCGATCCCTGCGGCCGATAACCTGGCCTGATTGAAAAATATCCGGCCGAAATGATCGCGGTCCGGAAACACTTCGTCCTGTTTCGGCAAAAACGCCCCGCCGCTCTCGACCAAGTAAATGCATGGCAATGCATTGTCGGCGGCGATTTCCTGCGCGCGCAGGTGCTTTTTCACGGTCAGGGGATAGTAAGTGCCGCCCTTCACGGTGGGGTCATTGGCCACCATCATGCATTCGCGGCCTGAAACCCGGCCGATCCCGGTGATCAGGCCCGCCCCCGGCAGGTCCACCCCGTACACGCCCTGCGCCGCGAGGGCGGAGAGCTCCAAAAACGGCGAACCGGGGTCGAGCAGCGCAGCAATGCGCTCGCGCGCCAGGAGTTTGCCGGCCTTGCGGTGTTTGTCGCGGGCGGCGTTGCTGCCGCCTGCGGCATTGTGCCGCAGGGTGGCGCGCAAATCCTCGACCAGGGACTGCATGAAGGCATGGTTTTCACGGAATTCCGCGGAGCGGATGTCGATTTTGGAGGCTAGCTTGGCCATGGCTTTGTTGCCCTGAGCGTGGCAGAATTGTCGGACAGTCCGATTATCCAACGATCCTGGGCCGCTGACAATGGGGGCCGCCGCCTATGCCCGATTCCGCGTACCGTGAATTCAATTTCGGCCTTGGCGAGGTGATCGACGCGGTCCGCGACCAGGTGCGGAGATTCGCGCAGGAGCGCATCGCGCCGCGCGCCAGCGAGATCGACCGCAGCAATCTGTTTCCGCGCGATTTGTGGCGCGAAGCCGGCGAACTCGGTCTGCTCGGAATGACCGTGAGCGAAGATCACGGCGGCGCCGGCCTGGGCTATCTCGCGCACACCATCGCCATGGAGGAAATCTCGCGCGCCTCGGCCGCGGTGGGCTTGAGTTACGGCGCGCATTCGAATCTTTGCGTGAACCAGCTGGCCTTGAACGCCACCGAGGAACAAAAGCGGCGGTACCTGCCGAGACTCATCAGCGGCGAGCACGTGGGCGCGCTCGCGATGTCCGAGCCGGGCTCGGGCTCGGATGTGGTGTCCATGCAGCTGAAGGCGGTCCGCCATGGCGATCATTACATACTCGACGGCCGCAAGATGTGGATCACCAATGGACCCGAAGCCGATGTCCTGGTGGTGTATGCCAAGACCACGCCGCAGGCCGGCGCGCGCGGCATCAGCGCATTTATCATCGAGAAGAACTTCAAGGGTTTTTCGACCGCGCAAAAGCTCGACAAGCTGGGCATGCGCGGCTCGAGCACCAGCGAACTGGTATTCGACGGCTGTGAAGTGCCCGCGGTCAATTTATTGGGCACCGAAAATCAAGGCGTCAGCGTGCTGATGCGGGGTCTGGATTACGAGCGTGTGGTATTGAGCGGCGGACCCTTGGGGATCATGGCGGCGGCATTGGATGTCGCGGTGCCGTACGTGCGTGAACGCCGTCAGTTTGGCCAGCCCATCGGCACGTTCGAACTGGTGCAGGGCAAGCTCGCCGACATGTACGCCTCCCTCAACGCCTGCCGCAGCTATGTCTACATGGTCGCGTCTGCCTGCGATCGCGCCGACCACACCCGCAAGGATGCCGCCGCCTGCATCCTGTTCTGCGCCGAAGCGGCCACCCGCGCCGCGCTCGATGCGATTCAGCTGCTGGGCGGCAATGGCTACATCAACGACTACCCTTGCGGTAGATTGCTGCGCGACGCGAAGCTCTATGAAATCGGCGCGGGCACCTCGGAAATCCGCCGCATGTTGATCGGCCGCGAACTGTTTGGAGAAGGACCATGACCGATCTGTTCGTGCCGCTGGACGATCGTCCAGCCTACCGGCAAATCGCCAACCTCATCGAGCAGCGCATCGTCGGACGGTCGCTGCGTACCGGCGACGCCCTGCCCTCCGAAAGCGATCTGGCGCGCCAGTTCGGCGTCAATCGCTCCACCGTCCGTGAGGCGATACGTGAACTCGAGGTGCATGGGCTGTTGGGACGCGGGCGCGGCGAGAAGCGGCTGCGCGTCACCCGGCCGGAGCCGCGGCGCGTGAGTTCGGGAGTGAGCCGCGCACTGGCCTTGCACGATGTGACTTTTCTGGAGCTCTGGGAGGCGATGATGGCGCTCGAACCGGCTGCCGCCGAATACGCGGCGGCACGTCGCAACGCCGCACAGCTTCGCGATTTGACGCGCGCCGGCGCCCGCTTCAAGCGCGCGGCAGCCGACACCGATGCGGCGGTGGCCGCCGTGGTGGATTTTTTCACTGCGGTCGCCGCGGCCAGCGGCAATCAGGTGCTGGCTCTGTCGCAGGCGCCCCTGAACCTGCTGCTCGCGCCCGCGCTGACGCGCATTGTCGATCGGGTGCCGCAAGCGCGCTCCCGCATCGCGGAGGCGCAAGGCAAGATCACCGCGGCGATCAAGCTCAGGAAGAGCGAGCAGGCGCGCATCTGGATGGAGAAGCATATCCGCGACTTCAAGCGCGGCCACGAACTGGAGCTGCTCAAAGGCGAGCGCTGAAGATTCTAAAGAATCGGTTCCCGCACCGTATCGGCGCCGGTGGGATCGTGCAGGTTGGTGCTGAATGAGACCAGCAGCATGGCGGCATCGCCGGTGTTGCGGAACGCATGCACCACGCCCGGCGGTATCTCCAAGCGGCAGACTTCCCCCGCCGGCACATCGATGTCGCGGATGATCCCCGCTTCCTTGAGCCGGATCAGGCACGGACCCACGACGCTGGTGATTTCCACCGCCGTGTGGTGCACGTGGTTGCCGCGCACTTCGTTGGGCTGCGTGAGCGCGATGTGCACGTTCTTCTGAGACTTGAGCTCAGCGTCGGTCAGCGGCTCGAATAGGACACCGCGCGCGTCGCGATGCGCCTTTACGGATTGCACCGCGGCGCGCGGCTCGTCTGAATTCCTCATGCGCGCGATTGTAGCGGTTTAGCGGACGTTACGGGCGTGGCCGGCCGCGCCCATAGCGGCGCCCGGCGAGCAGCACGCCGGTGACGAACAGGAAGTCCAGCCAGTCGAGCGCGCCGCCGCCCTTACTGCCGCCGCCGCCGGCGGGGGCCGCCACATCGAGCGAGGCCGACGCGCTTGCCGAATTGCTCCCGGCAGGTCCGGTGGAGAGCGCATTGGCGGCAATCATGTTGGTGTAGGTGCCCGCCATGGTGCTCATCACGCTCAGGGTGATGGTGCAGTTGCTCATGGCTGGGATGATGGCATTCGAAAGCGTCACGCTGCTCGTGGTGCTGGTCAATGACATGGCCGCGCCGGTGCAGGTGGTTGAAACCGCCGGCATGGCTTGAATCGACAGATTCGCCGGCAGCGATTGCATCAGCGCCGACTGGGTCAGATCAAAACCGTTGTTATTGG
>DATMRC010000096.1:0-19498 GCA_035567075.1 Steroidobacteraceae bacterium | reverse complement strand
TGACGCTCGCTTGTTTGGGGCTGCTTTGATCGGTGAATTCCGTCATGGTGTCGAGCAGATTTCGTCTTGCGGCGACCATCGCAAGCTCGCCCTGCAGTTCCCTAAGCTTCGCGGCAGCGTCTTGTTTGCCTTTTGCGGCTGCGCCCGGGTCTTTTAGATGGGATATTTCCGCTTCGATGGATGCACGCTGGGCATCCAATTCTGATTTCTGCTGATTGAGCGATTGAGAGGAAGATGCATTCGTGGCGCCCTGCCCAGCACTGACTTCGCTGCTGAGAAGTTCCGCATTTGCGCGCGCGAGCTCGATCGCCAGATTGACAACCTGATCCGCCGTTTGCCGATTCGCAAACAGGATCAATAAATCGCTCGGCTTCGTGGCATTCTGCTGCTGCGTACCCAGGGTTCGATACCAGTCCACCGTCTCATCCAGGATCTGGATCACCTGCTCCGCACTCAAGACCGACGCACGCGATTCTGCAGCAGCGGCCGGAGGCGCGGTATCTGAAGGTGCCGCGATTGCGGCCACCACCGAGAGACCGAACGCGGCCACCGTTCGTATCAGGCAGCGCAAAGACATGGCGAATCGTACCTCAAATCAGTTGCAATTCTACTATAACTTCACTATTGTAGAAGATATGAGAAAGCGTGAGCATTTGGGCCAACTGGAGCTGATGGTACTGTTCGCCGTCATTCAGCCCGCGAAATCCTATGGAGTACAAATCAGTCGCGATATTGCGGAGAAGAGCGGGCGTGAAGTGGCGCTCGCCAGCGTGTACGCCGCATTGGAGCGACTGGAAAGAAAGGGACTTGTTACATCCGCGCTGGGCACGCCATCCGCTGAGCGCGGCGGCAAGGCCCGCACCTATTTTCAACCGACCGCGGCGGGACTTGCTGAGGCCCGCGACACTCACAGGACCCTGCAAAAGCTGGCCATCGGTCTCGCCACATTCAAAGCATGAACTCCCCGGCTCCACCCAGATTGGCGATGTATTTGCTCGAGCGCTTTGGGTCGCCCTATCACCGCGAGTCCCTTACAGGCGATTTGATCGAACAATTCCGCGGCGGGCAGTCGACCCTGTGGCTCTGGGGGCAGGTTTTGTCAGCCATTCTCACGGCGTGTCTGCGGTCAATCAAATCGACGCCATGGGGCGCCTTCGCAAAGACGGCCTTGCGCATCATCAATGCCATCATGCTGGCCGCCGCGCTGGCTCTAGGTGTGGGCACCCTGACGCGTGCGGATTCATCGCAACAGACCTGCGTCCTGCAAGCGCGGTGCTGAACGGTGGATTTCTCCGCCGCCCTCATGCTGCTGCTCGCACTTGCCGGCCTCATCTGGCTGATCGATCGTGCATTTTATCGGCAGGGTCGACAATCCGTCGCGGGCAAGATCGCCGAGCCGCTGGCCGTGCAGTATGCCCGCGCGTTCTTTCCGGTCATTCTGGTCGTACTGATCATTCGCTCGTTCGTCTTCGAACCGTTCCGAATTCCGTCTGAATCCATGATGCCCGGATTGATCGACGGTGATTTTATATTCGTGAGCAAATTCGCATATGGTCTGCGGCTTCCCGTCATCAATTCGAAGGTCCTATCGACCGGCCGCCCCGAGCGTGGCGACGTAATTGTTTTTCGTTTGCCGCGAGATCCGTCGGTCCATTACATCAAGCGCCTCGTGGGTTTGCCCGGAGACCACATTGCGGTTCGCAATAATCAAGTCTACGTCAACGGCGCACCGCTCGAACTGAAGCCCGATGGGACTTACTCGGGCAGCCAGTTCAGGGGATCCGAATTGAAATTGGAGCAGATCGCCAATCGTGAACACGTCATCATGCTGGCCACTCATCTTCCATCGACCGATTTCGAAGCGGTAGTTCCAGCCGGCGAATACTTCTTCATGGGTGACAATCGCAACGACAGCGAAGACAGCCGATTCGGCAGGGTAGGATTCGTCCCCGAAGCCAATCTCGTCGGCCGTGCGGTTCGCATCTGGTTGAACTGGGAGTTCACGCGCTGGCCCGATTTGCGCCGCGTCGGAATGAGAATTTCCTAGCCCGCCAACGTTGGTATATAAAGAGTGCGGCCCGCCAGAGCCGTTCCGGTTCGTCCGTGGCTAATGGATGAAGGTGCACGCCGATGACGATCACAGCGGAAGAGCGCGCCGCGATGGCGGACACGGTCCGGCGTCTGCTCGCCGACAAGCACGGCGAGGGGGTCGTCCGCGCGAACATGGAGATGCCTTCGGGATTCGACGCGGCGTTCTGGTCGGCGTTGGCCGAGCTGGGCGCGACGGGGCTTCTCATCGATTTGGATCACGGCGGTCTCGGCGGCGGCCCGCTCGAGGTCGAAGCCATCATGGAGGAGGCTGGTGCCGCGCTGCTCGGCGCGCCCTTGCTTGCGAGCTTCATGGCGGCGGCGCTGATCAATCATGCGGGCGACAGCGACGCAAAGTCGCGGCTGCTGCCCGCCATCGCCCAAGGCAGGATCGCGGCGCTCGCGTTTACCGGCGATGCCGGCACATGGACACAGGATGGAGTGGCGCTGACCGCGGACCGCGAGGATACCCGGCTCGACGGTCACGCGTCGTTTGTGCTGCATGGGGTCACCGCGGAGCTCCTGCTTGCCGTCGCGCGCACCTCGGACGGTTTCGGCGTATTCGAAATCAAGTGCCAGGCGCCGGGATTGAAAACACAGCCGTTGCCGACATTCGACCGCACCTTAAGACTTGCGCGGCTGACCTTTGAGCAGGTGCCGGCGCGCCGCCTCGGCGCCGCGGGCTGGAGCGCGGTGGACAAAACCCTGCAGCTCGGTCTCGTGGCGCTTGCCGGCGAGCAGGCGGGGGGCGCGCGTCGCGTGCTCGAGATGACGACACAGTACGCCAAAATCCGCTACCAGTTCGGCCGCGCAATCGGCAGCTTCCAGGCCATCAAGCACATGGCGGCCAATCTGCTGCTCGAGACCGAATCGGCAATCAGCGCGGCCCGCGCCGCGGCGGGGGCGCTGGCAGCCAACGCGGGCGATGCCGACCAGCTGGTGGCGCTGGCCGCCTTCACCTGCGCCGATGCCTTCGACCGGGTTGCCGCCGACGCGATCCAAATGCATGGCGGCATCGCCTTCACCTGGGCCCATCCCGCACATCTCTATCTGCGGCGCGCCCGCGCCGACGTGCAGCTATTCGGCACGCCGGGCGGGCACCGTGAACGCTATCTCAAGGCATTGGGAGCTTGATAACCGTGAATGCCGCCGAAGCATCGATGAGCGACGACGATCTGCGCGGGCAAGTCCGCGCGTGGCTGAAGCAGAACTGGAAAGCCGATCTGCCGCCTGCCGCCCCCTGGACCACGACGCCCGAGCTGCGGGCATGGCTGGGCAAGGTTGTGGATGCTGGTTGGGCGGCGACCCGCTGGCCGGCCGAATGGCATGGCCGCGGTCTCACCGATGCGCAGGCAAAGATCGTGGAGCAGGAGTTCCGCGCCGTTCACGCGCCTGGGACCGGCCAGGACAAGACGCATTTCTACGCCATCACCGCGCTGACCTTCGGCACCGATGCCTTGAAGCACAAGCTGCTGCGCCAATTGCTCGGCGGCGAGATCGCGATGTGCCTGCTCTACAGCGAACCGGGTGCCGGCTCCGACCTGGCCGGCGTCCGTACGCGCGCCGAACGGGACGGCGACGAGTTCGTCGTGAACGGCCAGAAGGTGTGGACCTCGGGTGCGGCGAGCGCCGATTACGGCATGCTGATTGCGCGCACCGACTGGAACAAACCCAAGCACCAGGGCATCTCGTTCTTTTTCCTGCCGATGAAGCAGAAAGGCGTGGAGGTGCGTCCGCTGCGCCAGGTGACGGATGAATCGCATTTCAACGAAGTGTTCTTCAGCGACGCGCGCGTGCCGGCGGTGAATCTCCTGGGCGGACTCAACAACGGCTGGCGCGTGCTGCAGACCGCCCTCGCCTACGAGCGCTCCGTGATGGGCGAAGCTGCACGCGGGCCGCGGCGCGGTCGCGACGGTGCGGCCAATGATCTGATCGCGCTCGCCCGCGAAGCAGGCCGGCTGGGCGATCCTTTAGTGCGCCAGGATCTGGCACGCGTGCTTGGGCTTAGGCGTGTCAACGCGCTCAACAATGCGCGCGCGAAAACCGATCTTGAAACCGGCACGTCCTCGCCGATCATGTCGCTGGGCAAGCTCGCGATGTCGCGCATCCTGCACGAGGAGGCGCGCCTGCGCACCGCATTGCTCGGCGCCAACTCGCTGCTCGACGGCGAGGCCTTCCCACGCTCGGACGACGCGAACTTCCTCACCCTGAATGCCTATTTCACCTCGATCGGCGGCGGCACGGATCAGATCCAACGCAACATAATCGGTGAGCGCGTTCTGGGCCTTCCCAAGGAGCCGGAGGTCGACCGCGACATCCCATTCCGCGACGTGCGCGCCGGCTTAAGCTGAGGCATCCCGAGACGCGCATCACGTTACGGCGCGCTCGCAGGGCGCCAGCGCATGATATTGACCTACCATGGGCATGGGAGGATAGGAATATGTGGAAATTCGCAATCACCGCGCTCGCCGTTGTCGCGCTCATGCAATCCACGCCGTCGGTTGCCGGCGCAGCGACCGATTCGCAGCCCAAGCCGAGTTCTTTTGTTCCTCATCCGCACACGAATAACCACGTCTATGGGTCGCCCATCCAGCCGGCTATCCTGGGCCACAGGAAAGCTTCCCATCAAATGCGCGTACCGAAGAAGCCAACTTCAAACGCCGCGCACAGCAACGCGCGCTGACAGGCCACTCAACGTTCGCGTGCGGACCGCCCCCGGCGGTGCGCCAGGCGCCGCCGGGAGCCGAACATTGTTTCACTGGTCCGCGGATTCAACCGGCGTGATGGTGCCAAACAGTCCATTGGTCTCGCCATTCGGACCCGCCGAGAAATACAGCGTGTCCGAACTCGAGCCGCCGCCGCCGCCCAGCGTCAAGGTCCACAACCCATCGATCGCGAGCGTCTTGCCGTGCGCATCTCTCAGCTCGCCAACGAAGTGCCCCTCGTTGTCGAAGACATTGATGCGCCCATTACCAAAGTTACCCACCAGGATCTTGCCGCTATACCGGCCGAATGCGAACGAGGCCCGCGTCACGCCCCACGGTGAGTTCAATGAGCCGCGGCTGGCGAACCGCCGCAGCAAATGTCCGCCGGTGTCGAACACATCGACGAATCCACGCCCGGGTCCGGCCGCATCATCATGCTTGGCCGCGTTTTGCTTGGCGTACGTGACAAAGAGATCTCCGTCGATGTTGGAAATGCCGAAGGGTGCATAGCCGGCAGGCATGTTCGGATCGATGAAGCCGCCGTCGGTCATCGTCTGGGTAAACAGGCCGCTCGCGCCGTTCGGGCCGAACACATCGACCGTGCCGGCGCGAAAATTAGTTGCATAGAGCAAGCCTCCCTTGGCGCTCAAGCCGAACACGAGACCCTTGTACACTGCGCCGTTGCCGGCAGTGGGCGTCGATGAGTTGTCGGCGGCCAGCACCGCGTCGGTCGCAGGATTGAGCCCGCCGGCCCAGGCAGAAAGTGTTCCATCCTCAGTGGCAAAGATGAACACCGCTGGCAGCTTGGTGCCCGGCACCACAAAGGCGCTCGATGGATTCCAAATGATGCCGGTGGCTGCGGCCAGAGCCGGATTGGGCGGGTTGGTCGGATCGATGGCATGACAAGACCCGGAAGGTATGACATTGCCCGGTAGCGGGATGGAGACCTGCAGCCCGATCTTCGTGCCGTCACCTTTGTAGAGGGTCGAACAACCCGTTTGGTTATCGTTGACCCAGAACGGACTCCCCGATGGGCTAAACGCGATTCCCCACGCATTCTGCAGCACGGGATCCTGGGTTGCTGCACCGCCCAGGTTCGACACCAGCGGTGTGATTGCGTAGGCGCCGCGCCCCTCCTGCATGTCATCGTCACCGGCGATCGCCACCGCGGCCGCGGCAACTGCAATGGCAGCTGCCGCTACAGATTTGCGAATGAATTCGTGCATGATAACCCCCTCTTTCAGTTATGCGTCGAACATCGAGCATCGGTGAGTTCCGCGATGTGCCCGTCAGGTTTAATGGCAGGTCTTAAATTCGGAGAAACCTTGGAATGAAAGTGGCATTTATCGGAATCGGCAATATGGGCAGACCCATGGCGTCCAATATTGCCAAGCGCGGCCATGAAGTTTTTCTCTTTGATGCGAAGGCGGCGTCGGCGGCGAGTGTGGCGCGGGAGACCGGCGCCACCGTCCTCGCTTCCCTGTCGGAGATAGGTGTTGCGGAAGTCATCGTGACCATGCTTCCGGATGGCAAGGTGGTGCGCGAGGTAACGCTCGGCGAGAACGGAATCGCGGCCGCGGCCAAGCCCGGCACGATCGTCGTCGATATGAGTTCGAGCCAGCCGTTGATTACCCGTGAAACGGGAGCGGCACTTGCCCTGAAGAAGATCACGCTCATCGATGCACCCGTGTCCGGCGGAGTCGCCAAAGCGCTGTCCGGGACACTGACCATCATGATCGGCGGCGATGACCCGTCTGCCATCGAGAAAGTGAAACCCGTCCTTAAGTGCATGGGCAGCACGTTTTTCGAGGTGGGGAAACTGGGTTCCGGGCATGCCGCCAAGGCGCTGAATAACATCGTGGCGGCGGGAAATTACGCGGTACTGGCCGATGCGTTGCTGGTCGCCGATCGCTATGGCATCGATCGCGAGATGCTGGTCGACATTGCCAATGTGTCCACGGGCCAGTCATTTATATCCACGGTTGTCATGAAGCAATTTGTCCTGCCCGGGACTTTCAACACCGGATTCGCGATCGGCCTGCTGGCGAAAGATGCCCAAATTGCGGCCGAACTCAGTCAGGGCCTCGGCTGCAACAGTCCGCACATTGAGTTGACGAGCAGGCGCTGGGCGGAGGCGCGCGACGCGCTCGGGGAAAGTGCGGATAATTCCCAGGCGATCGTAGCCTGGGCCGCGGTCCGATAGGAGAAGAAGAATGCGAACCGAGAAGCGGGGTGCACCAATGCGATGGCTGAATGGGTCGGGTTGGCCGGTCCGCCTGGCATGCGCGGCGGGGGCAGCCTGCATCATGAGCGCTGCCGCCGGGGCGCAATCGCTGTTCGACGGCGGGCCTGTGGGATTCACGACGGCTCAGGCCACGCGCGGCGCTGTTGCCTATCGCGAAAGCTGCGCGGCCTGTCACGGCCCCAATCTCGACGATGGTCAGTTCGCCTCGCCCATGAAGGGCGCGGCTTTCAAGGCGCACTGGCACGATCAGCCGCCGCAGGCCCTGTGGTCGCTGATCGTGAAGCGCATGCCGCCGGCGAGTCCTGGAACCTTGAGCAGCAGGACCTATGCCGATATCGAAGCCTATTTGCTGCAGGAAAACGGCGAAAGGGCGGGAACGACAGAGCTTGCAGCGTCGAGCACGGCCACCGGCGGCCCGTCGGCGGAATCTTTGGCCGCGTCCGAGCACGATTCGAGTCCACGCGTCGGTGCCGCCCTCGTTGACAACCAGGACGAGAGATACCGTGCCGCCATGGCCGCGCGACAGATCCTGCTGGGCAAGCTCACGCCGGTCTCCGACGCGATGCTGCAAAAACCTGCCGCCGCTGATTGGCTGATGTGGCGCGGCACCTACGCCACGCTTGGCTACAGTCGGCTCGAAGAGATCAATACAAAGACGGTGCGCAAACTCGGTGTCGCCTGGAGCTTGGCGCTGCCGCCCAGTGCCAACGAGGCGGCCCCCTTGGTCCACGACGGCGTGCTGTTCATCGAAGGCGCCGATACGGTGGAAGCAATCGATGCGGCGCAGGGCAGTATTCTCTGGCAGTACGTCCGTTCGCTGCCGGACGCGCTTCACAACGGCCGCGATGCACGGATGCGGGGCATGGCGATTTATGAGGACAAACTCTATGCGCCCACCGCCGACGGGCACATCGTCGCGCTGGATGTGAAGAGCGGCAATCTTCGCTGGGATCACGCGGTCGTCAGTCCCGAACAGGGTGTGCATCCCGGGCAGTTCGACGGCGCCTACTTCCACATTTCCGGCGGACCGCTGCTCGTTCACGGCAAGGTGATCGTCGGTGTGAGTCTCGGCATCGATACCGGCGGCGGCGACTTCATCGTCGGCCTGGACGCGCAAAGCGGCGATGAGAAGTGGCGCTTCAACACCATCGCACGTCCCGGCCAGCCGGGCGGCGACAGCTGGAACGGCGCGCCCGTCAATGAGCGCTACGGCTCCGGGGTGTGGTCGATCGGCAGCTATGATCCCGATTTGAATCTGGTCTATTTCGGGACCGGCAACACCTACGACGTCGGGACCCTGTTGGTGCCGCGGGCGGGCAAGACCTTGTCCAATAACGATGCGCTGTACACGGATTCGACGTTGGCGCTCGATGCCGATACCGGCAAGCTGTCCTGGTATTACCAGCACATGAATCGCGACGTTTGGGATCTCGACTGGGCTTTCGAGCAGTCGCTGATCACGCTGCCGGTCAACGGCAAGCCCACCAAACTCGTGGTGACCGGCGGCAAGAGCGCAATCTTCGATGCAGTCAGCAGGGTCGACGGCAGGTATGAATTCTCCAAGGACCTTGGCCTGCAAAACCTTGTTGCAAGCATCGATCCCAAGTCCGGCAAGAAAAACATCAAACCGGCGCTCGAGCCGCCGGCGGGCAGAACCGATCTCATCTGCCCAGGCGCGACGGGCGCAAGAAACTGGCCGACGACGGCGATTGACCCGACTTCCAGCACCCTGTATGTGCCGCTTCTCGACAACAACTGCATGGATTACGGCTGGACCCAACGCGACGCCGCCAAGATCGCGGCCGGCGGCCTGGATGTACGCCTCGGGGCTCGTCCGAAACCCGATAACGACGGCAATTTCGGCCGCATCGAGGCCATCGACCTCAAGACCCGGCAAGTCATCTGGTCGAAACGCCAGCGCGCTCCCATTGCCAGCTCACTGCTGGCGTCGGCCGGCGGCCTGGTATTCAGCGGCGCGCGCGATCGACACTTTCGCGCCTATGACGCAGCGACCGGCGCGCTGCTATGGCAGAGCGTATTGAATGCCAGCCCAAGTTCCTCACCGGCGACCTACGCTGTTGACGGCGTGCAATATGTGGTCGTGATCGCCGGCGGCGGCGGCGCCTTCGACGCCGGCAGCCGGAGCCTGACGCCAGAAATAATCGATCCGGCAGCCGGCACGACCTTGTGGGTATTCAAGCTTGCTGATCCCAACGCGGCGGCGATGCCGCGATAGGTGTAGGTTTAGACACATGCATCTGCATCCGACGGGGCAATTCGACAATCGCGCGGCCGTATATCAGCATATCGAAGCCCGGCCGCTCGCGGCCGCCATGGGCGCGGAGATTGTCGGCGTTCGGATTGGGGCGATGCGCGACGAGCAATTCACGGAAGTTCGCGACGCACTGTTCCGCCACAAGATGATTTACCTTCGCGGCCAGGGTGAGCTGTCGCACGCCGACCACGAGGCGTTCAGCCTGCGCTTCGGTCCGTTCGCCGAGGACGCCTATACGCAGGGCGTACCCGGCCACCGCAATGTCCACCCGTTGATCAAGGAGGCTGATGACGCATCGGAGATGGTGTTCGGCTCGGGCTGGCATACCGATTCGCCATTCCTACCCGAGCCCCCCTCGATCACCATCCTGCGCTCCGTGCAGATCCCGCCGTTCGGCGGCGACACCACATTCGCCAATGCCGGCCTCGCCTACCGGACGCTCAGCAACACCTATCAGAAAATCATCGCGGGCCTGCGCACGCATTTTTCTCTTCGTGACGTTCTGAAGTCCGCCCACGCCGCGGTTGAGGTGAGCGACAGCCCGATCGGCCAGCTTGCCGCCACGCGCGATGCGCCGGCGCTCTCTGCGGATCTTCAGCGCAAGATCCGCGGCAGCACGCACCCGATGGTGCGCACACACCCGGTGACCGGCGAGAAGTCCCTGTACCTCGATCCCTCGTATGGAATCGGCGTCGAAGGGCTGTCGCGCGAGGAAAGCGCGCCCATTCTGCAGTACCTCGCCGAACATCTCACCCAGCACGCCTTCTGTTGCCGGCTGCGCTGGGAAACGAACATGGTGGTGGCGTGGGACAACCGGCTTTGCGTCCACCAGGCTTACAACGACTATCAGGGGTTTCGCCGCGAGATGTACCGGACGACCGTGAGCGGCGAGAAGCCGGCGTGAATCGGCCCCTGTCGGCGGTGGCGGCGACGCACCCATGCTGAGCTCGAGCGCAACGATCATCGAGGACCTGTCGCGGCTTGTCGGCGCCGATATCGTCGTCGCACCAACCGCCGAGAACCTCGTCCGGCACACGCGCGACTACAATGTCGAAGCCAACCCGGCCGTCGGCATCCTCGCACTGACATTCCCGCGAAACACCGAGCAGGTGTCCAAGATCCTGCGCTACTGCAACGAGCATCGGATCGGCGTCCAGCCGCAGGGCGGGATGACGGGACTGTCGGGCGGCGGCGTGCCGCTCGGGCCCTGTGTGGTCATCGGGCTCGAGCGTATGCGCGCGATCCGCGAGATCGATCCGGCCTCGGGTTCGATCACGGTCGAGGCCGGGGTCGTCATGGAAGCGGTGCAGAAGGCGGCGGACGCGGCCAACCTGTTCTATCCGCTCGATCTGGGTGGTCGCGGCACCTGCCAGACCGGCGGCAACCTCGCCACCAACGCCGGCGGCAACCGCGTGCTGCGCTTCGGCATGATTCGCGACCTCGTCCTCGGCGTCGAGGCCGTACTCGCCGATGGAACCGTCATCGACGGGCTGCGCAAGATGATCAAGAACAACGCCGGATACGATCTGCGGCAGTTGTTCATCGGCAGCGAGGGCACGCTCGGGATCATCACCGCGGCGGTGCTGCGTCTGTTCCCGAAGCCGCGCAGTCAGTGTACGGCGCTGTGCGCGGTGGGTGATTACCAGGGCGTGCTGGCGCTGCTCGAGCGCGCGCGCACGGGATTTGCCTCGCAGCTGACCGCATTCGAAGTCATGTGGCCGGACTTCTATGGACTCGCAACCCGCGGCCTCGGACGCAAGCCGCCACTGGCCGAAGTCGGCGGCCTTTACATACTCATTGAAACGATGGGACCCGACGAGCACGCCGACCCGGCGCGCTTCGAATCGGTCATCGCGCAGGCACTCGAGAGCGGCGTCATTCAGGACGCCGTCGTGGCGCAATCGCAGCGCGAGGCCGCGGATCTATGGGCGGTGCGGGACTCGCCGGCGGAATGGCGGCGAGCCGGCCACTGGCCGCAGCTGAGCTTCGATGTCAGTGTGTCGACCGGCGAAATCGGCGACCTGGTGGGCAAAATACGCGAGGTCATGACGGCGCGGTGGCCGGATCTGTTCACGATCTATTTCGGGCACGTGGCCGACGGCAATCTGCACCTGTCGGTGCGCATGACCGATGAAGCCGGGTTGGCCGAGCGCATCGAGGCGGCGGTCTACGGCACCGTATCCGAACATCGCGGTTCCATCTCCGCGGAACACGGCATCGGATCCCTCAAGAAAGACTTCCTGCACCTGTCACGCAGCCCGGAGGAAGTTGCGCTGATGCGCACGTTGAAACGCGCCATGGATCCGAACGGGATCCTGAACCCCGGCAAGATCTTCTAGCGACTGCTTGTCGCGCCTACGGATGTTGTAGTAGGATTGACGTGCGGGGTAGGAGATATGAGCAAAACGCGTTTATCGAAAGCCGAGACAAGAATCCTGGAGCAGTGCTGGAAGCTCGGAACCTGCTCGGTGCGCGAGATTCTCGACAGTTTGCCGGAAGCGGAACGTGTCGCTTACACAACCGTTCAGACGCTTGTCTACCGGCTCGAACAGAAAGGCGCAGTGCGCAAGGTCAAGAAGATTGGCAACGCGCAACTGTTCGCGCCGGCAATCGATCAGAGCGAGTTTCGCGGCGGGCTGGTTCGAGACCTGTTGGACCTGTTCGGCGGCTCCCCTCGCCTGCTGGTCTCCAATCTACTTGAAACGGGCACCATCACGTTGCGGGATTTAAAGGCGCTGCAAAACGCGACGCCGAGCCGCAAGAGCAGCCGCGGCCGCGGAGGGAAAGGCCATGCATGAGCACATTGCGCGCGTGATCTATTACTGTGAAATTCACCTGCTGTTCACCTCGATGGTCTGGTTCGCGGCTTGGGCTCTGACATCGATCCCGGCTGGCAGCGCCACGGCCAAGCATTGGATCTGGCTGGCGACATCGCTCAATTTCATGGTGCCGCTGGGTGCGATGTTCGACAAGCTCTGGGCGCCGTATCTCTCCTGGGCCACGCCGCTGGGCCCGGTCGGCGAGGCGGGGGCTCGCATCTCCGAAAACGACGCCATGGCAGCCGCGCTCTGTGTGGTCTGGCTGCTTGGCGCAATTTTGATGCTGGCGCGGCTGTGGCTGCGGATAACCGTCGGAAATCGCGAATCCGGGGTGAGCACACCCGGCCGAGGCGCGCCGGAGCTGCGGCGCAGTTTCCTCGTTCAGGGGGTGCCGGTGAGGTTCGAGTTCACCCGGCGCGGTCCCGGGGTCGATGGGGTTCTGCGTCCTCACATCTCACTGCCTCAGGGAATTGATCGGTTGCTGAGCGAGCGCGAACTAAACGCCGTCATCATCCACGAGCGGACCCATGTAACGAGGCGCGACAACCTGATACGCCTGATTTACGAACTGGGCCTGTGCGCACTGTGGTTCCACCCGCTCGTCTGGATCAGCGGCTCACGTCTCGCCTTGTACCGCGAGCTCTCATGCGACGAGTCCGTCATCCAGAAGGCCCACGGTCGAGACCTGGTTTCTGCGCTGGCAAAACTGGCCAATCCAGAAACGGAATTCATGCTGCAGGCGAGCGCCTCGTCATTCTTGACCCATCGTCTGGCGCGGCTGGCCGCTCAGCCACAACCGAATGGCCGCGCGGCGAGCACGCTGCTGGCAGTCGTGTTCGGCGCCATACTCATGGCGGGCATCTTTGAAACCGTAGCGCACACGGCTTGTTGCTTCGTTACGAGAACGTAAAGCGGAGGCTCCAATGGCAACGACGCGGCCTATCAGCTTTGCTGCGCTGACAGCTCTCGTGGCGGGCAGTGGCCGGGCGCGCCGTTGGCTGCCGCTTCTCTGCCTGGCCGCGGTGTCATACGCCGAACCGGCGGCCGCCCAGCGCGTCGATGCGCTCGGCCCGCAGGTGCGCAAGTACCTTGTTGTCAGCACGCCGAACGCGGTCCTTGAACATGTGCAGATCATCGATGGCACGGGCGCGGCGCCGCGTGCGGATCAGAACATCGACATCCAGGGCGGCAAGATCACCGGCATATCGGCCGGCGCAGATAGGCCCGCAAGCGATGGCACCACGATTCTCGACCTGCGGGGTTACTCGGTCATGCCGGGAATCGTCGGCATGCACAACCACCTCTTTTATCTCGCGCGGCCCAATCTGGCGCCGGACGGGAGCTATGACAGCCCGGCCCTGTTTCAGCAGATGAGCTTCTCCGCGCCTCGCCTCTACCTGGCGAACGGCGTAACGACCATGCGCACTGCGGGAAGCGTCGAGCCCTATACCGACCTTAAGCTCAAGCGCGCGATTGAGGCAGGCACGTTTCCCGGCCCTCACCTGGATGTGACCGGACCCTATCTCGACGGGCCCGGCGGGAATCTGCAAATGCCGGAACTTGACGGGCCGGCCGATGCGCGCGAGACCGTGAACTATTGGGCAGATCGCGGCGTGACCTCGTTCAAGGCCTACGCGCATATCACGCGCGAAGAATTGAGCGCCGCGGTCAAGGCGGCGCATCAGCATGGTCTCAAGGTGACCGGCCATCTGTGCTCGGTCACCTATGAGGAAGCGATCAGCATCGGAATCGACAATCTCGAGCACGGGTTTTCAGCCAATACGGCGCAAGACCCCGACAAGAAACCGGATCTATGCAGCGCCAGCGGCGGCGACTACACGCTTGAACACATGATTCCCGGCGGCGCCGAAGCAGACCGCCTGATTGCGCTGCTCATCAAGCACCATGTTGCCATCACCTCCACATTGCCGGGCGCGGCCTCGTCGCTGCAGGGCGTCGAATCAATCGATGGTCGAGCGACGTTGCAGCCGGCCGCGGTGCAATCCATGGCCCCTGCGGTGAGCGACGCGTATCTGTTCAGTCGTAACCGGCCCGCAAGCCAGGCAGCGCAAGCGAACACAGCGCGTCTGCTGCGCAGAGAAATGGAATTGGAGCGAGCCTTCGTGGCTGCCGGCGGCCTACTCCTCGCCGGACCGGATCCGGTCGGCATCAACGGCTTGATTCCGGGATTTGGCGATCAACGCGAGATCGAGTTGCTGGTGGAGTCCGGGTTCACAGCCGTCCAAGCGATTCAGATCGCGACGCTGAACGGTGCAATCTTTCTCGGCCGCCAGGATCGAATCGGCTCGATCGCGCTAGGGAAGAACGCGGACCTGGTGGTAATGAAAGGCGATCCCGTGACCCGAATCGCGGATATCGAGAATGTCGAAATTGTGTTCAAGGATGGTGCCGGATACGACACGCGCAAATTACTCGATTCGGTGAAGGGCCGCTATGGGGAATATTAGTACTAGGTCGAGCGCTCCAGATTCGCGTCGCACATGGGTGGCGCAAGAGCGCCACCCGGTGTTGCCTCTCTGCCGGTCTACGCCGCCTTGCCCGCAGCGAGTGCTTGGACATCCGCAGATCGCAGCGCCTTGCCGCCGATCGCCCAATCTCCGCTCTCAAATTCATTGATGCGGACCCAGGTTACGGGGCGCATGTTCTCGCCCTCTACCTGGACCATCGCTTCGGTGACCTTGTTGATGAGTTCGCGCTTTTGTGTCGGCGTGAAAACGTCCTTGATTACATCGATAGTAACGAGTGGCATATCACATCTCCAATAGGTGGTTTATTTACTCGGGCCGTTCTGTGCCGATGAGCAGGTTCGCACGCAAGTATCGCCAGCGCTTGTAGATTTCTTGGAGAAATCATGGAATTGTTTTGGAGATTCCGCAGGCGGGGGGTAATCTGCGTGCATGATTTACCAGTTCGGCCCTTTCGAGCTGGACATAGCCACGGTTGAGCTGCGAGAAGGCGATAAAGCTCGCAATCTTGAGCCGCAAGTCTTTGCGCTGCTCGCGCTGCTGGTGGAAAACCGTGAACGCCTCGTCTCGAAGGAAGAAATCATCGACAAGGTGTGGGACGGACGCGTCGTCTCGGACGCCGCTGTGGCCAGCCGGGTGAAGTCGGCGAGACAGGCGCTTGGAGATACCGGCAAGTCGCAGCGATTCATCCGTACGATTCACGGCCAAGGATATCGATTTGTCGCAGATGCAAGAGCGTCACGCGGCAGCGTGGCACGCTCGGAGGCGGCTTTAAACGAAGCGGGGATTACCGAGGGTACCGGCACTTCAAAGGTGCACGTGGACAGGCCTTCCAAACCGTCACTCGCGGTGCTGCCATTCCGCTTGATCGGCGACGGCGGACGATATGCGGCGCTTGCTGTCGCGCTTCCAGATGAGCTCATTACCGAGCTGTCCCGCCTGCGGTGGCTGTTTATCACGGCTCGCGCATCCTCGTTCCGGCTGCGCGCGTCAGACACCCAATTCAGCGACATCGGCGCTCTGCTGCGTGTGCGGTACTGTCTAAGTGGCACAGTCGAAGTGTCAGATAGAAGGCTTGTGGTCGCAGTCGAACTTGTAGATACCGCCGATGGGGGCATTGTGTGGGCCGAGCGCTTTTCGGGGCGGATCGATGACGTTCACGCAATGCGCGAGAACATCCGATCTTCCGTTCTCACGGCGCTCGAGATCCAAATACCGGTTCATGAAGCCAGTCGCGCGCGCCTCTGCACAGTCGACAATCTCGACGCCTGGTCCGCGTATCACCTCGGGCTGCAGCACATGTATCGCTTCAATCGCGTCGACAACGCCGCTGCCAGCACCTTGTTTCAGCGAGCGGTTGCTCTTGATCCGTTATTCGCGCGTGCTCAGGCCGGCCTGTCGTTCATCCACTTCCAAACTGCTTTCATGCGGTATACGGACGATATTGTTGGAGAGACTGGCCAGGCGCGTCGCTTCGCGGAGCGCGGGTTGGAGCTTGATCCACTGGATCCGTTCGTCAACTTCACCATGGGTCGCACTTATTGGCTGGAGGGGGACCTGGACAGCAGTCTGGGTTGGCTCGAGCGCGCGACGACCATAAGTCCGCATTATGCCCAGGGAATCTATGCACGGGCGTGGACTGAAGCACTGGCAGCACGCGGCGGTGAAGCTCGGATACACGTGGATCTGGCAATGCGCTTAAGCCCTCTCGATCCCCTCCGTTACGGAATGCTTGGAACGCGGGCGTTTACGCACATGGCAGCAGGTGAGGACGGAGAAGCCGCGGACTGGGCCGAGCGCGCCGCGCGTTCCCCGGGAGCCCACGTTCTGATCGCGATGATAGCGGCCACGGCGCACGCGCTGAATGGCGACGCGGCGCGCGCCGCGTATTGGACGGCAAACGTGCGTGAGCGAAACGCTGCGCTCACGCGTGATGATTTCTGCCGTTCATTTCCGATGAAATCGGACTCCATGCGCGTGAGGGTGTTGCAGGCGTTGGCGCAGCTGGGCTTTTGACATACCGCTTCCTCAGTCGTGCGTCTCGCCGGACATTGGAGTAGCGCGCATCGACGGCCTGGATTCGAACGCGTCGAACCAAGCGGCGAGTCTTGCGCGTTTTTCACGGAAGGTTGGCAGCTCGCGGAATTCAAGCCAACTCAAGGTGGTCGCCAGCGCGATATGGCCGATGTGGATCGGCGTGTCAACGTCCAGCTCTTGTTCCAACCAATCATAACTGGCGGTGAGTTTTTCGATGTAACCGTCCCGCAGCGCCGGGTAGCGCATCGATTCGGGCCGGCGTACCGTCTCCCAACGAAGCGCGCCGCCCGCACTGCTAAGCCCCTGCGCGATCGCCTGAATTCGCAACGCCTGCCAGCGAGCCTCCCCCGCCGGCGGGATCAATTTGCGGCCATCATGCAAGGTATCGAGGTAGGCACAGATGACGTCGGAATCAAAGAGGGCGGGCAGTCCGGGTCGAAGCAGTATCGGTACCTGGCCAAGCGGGTTTTCCGCAAAGACTTCTTCGTTGCGGCGAGTCGGACTGGTCTCGTGATGCACCACGTCGATGCGCTGCGCGATACCCACTTCGTAGGCAAAAACCAAGACCTTGCGGGCGGGAGGCGAATGTGTCTGGTAGAGAAGCTTCATAGGGCGACTCCGTGTGGCACGGGCATCTTCGAAGGCCGGACCGTTCGACTCTAACTCGCCTTGCGGATTCTTGTCCAAAACGCCCTGGTCCGCGAATCCACCCTATACCGATTGACGGTATATCCATCATCGGTATAATGAATCGCTGACCGATGGTATTTTGATTCACAGGAGATGGATTTGGACGGGTCGCGTGAGTCATCGGAAGCCAGCTTTGCTCTCGAGGCTGCGGTGTGGATCATGGTGGCTCTTGCGGACCAGCCCAAGCATGGCTACGCGATCATGAAGGATATTCAGGATCTGGGCGGTTTCTCCATGCGGCCGGGCACGCTTTACGCCGCGCTCATGCGCATGGAGCGCGCTCAACTGGTGGAGGAAATCCAAACCCTTAACTATCGCCGGCGTCCATTCAAGTTGACCGAGGCCGGGAGGAAGCGCCTCGGGGCGGACTTGAAAACGCTCGCAGCGCTGGCCTCGACCGGCCTGCGCCGGCTGAAAGGGCGCAAATCCGGCAGGAAAGGAGCCCAAATATGAAAGTTGACGAGCTATACAGTGAAAGTCAGGTCACCCTGATGGTCCCGGATATGGACGAAGCGGTACGATTCTACACAGAGACGCTCGGTCTTCGATTGAAGACCCGCTACGGCAACGAGTTCGCCGTCGTCGATGCGCCAGGTCTGACGATCGGATTGCACCCACTACCGACCGCGCAATCGCCCCAGGCACATCTTATGTCGATTGGGTTGGGCGTCGAGTCTCTGGAGGCCACAATGCAACAATTGTCGGAGCGCGGTCTACGGTTCATCGGGCCAATCCGCGAAGATCCGCCGATTCGCATCGCTTACTTCGCAGGTCCAGGCGGGACGCCCCTGTACCTGTGCGAACAAAGCGAGTGGCGTTAGCGGGGCCCGGCAACGACACGGCGGTGTGGCAACGCCGATCGCCTAGTGCTTCTCCATGACCGAGGGCGTTCCGTCGGACCAATTGGTCACGGGAATGACGAACGTCGTGACAGGCTCCGGATCTCCCTGGTCGGCGAATATCGGCGAACCGTCGCGGTTTGCGCCCCAGGCGGCACTGTCGCTGTGGGCAACAAAGAACATGAGATGCGGATGCCAGTGGCCATCGGCGCCAGCCAAATATTGCTGCTTTGACAGCATGTAGGCCACCACTCCGGGCTCCGGCATGACGAAGGTATTGGCCGCAAGCGCGGCCCGCGTGCGGGCGATCATGTCGGACTTCGAAACGCCGGCGAGCACCCATTGCGTTCTCTCGAGATAGCCGGGAAGGACGCTGCGCACGGCGGCGGCGTTGAAGCATATCGGACCGCGAATCTTGGGATTCCAGAACTCGGGATTGCCGAAGCCCGCAGCCCAGGAGCGCTCGACGAGACAGGAGAATCCGTTCTTGCCCTTGGCGGCCGGTTCATAACCCTGTCTGCCCAGCGTCAGGACATCGGCGTCGCCGGAGATCGAGGCCGGCGCGGCGCTCCGCGCCAGGGCGATCTCATCGGCAGCACTCGTCATCTGGTATTGCGCGACGGGCGCCATGGCCGGATAGGCGACCTTCGCAGTGTCGGCGCCGGCCGAACTGGTCGCGCATATCAGGATAAAAAGCGCGCATGGCGCCCAATCTCTTGTCCACATAGCTCGGCCTCCATTTTTATACTTCACCGTATAGTGAAGTATTAAATATGCGCGAGCGCTTGTCAAGGACCATCACAGACCCTGGTCATCTGCCGCTGCATGATTGCTGACTCGGGATTATATTGATCATCGAGTAGCGCACAGCCTTCAGCGCGCCCGCGTTGCCTTCAACCGACCGCAGATTCAATGACCACCACTTGGCTTGAGATGGTGCCCAGTCCAGACTCCTGCAGTAGTCCATGCAATGGATCTTAGAGCCAGCCGAGCTACGCTTTAACGTACGATGGGTCGCCGGTAATTTAGGTAGTCGGTCTGCATGGTGCACTAACTATTAGCGAGCCCACGGGGCCGGTGCAACCGTCCCGGCGTTCTTGCACATCATTGGTGACCTCCTTCTCTCCCTTCCGCGGCGCCAATCGCTGATCGCTCGAACCGATTGTCACATCTGACCGGCTATCGACTGCAACAACGGATATGGGGAATCTAAATGGCAACAACGACAGTACAACTGAGATGAACACTGGAACCAGCAGAATCCAAAAGAGTGCCTGACCGCGCGTTATATGCCGGTGCCTGTAGGGTGCGCTG
>DATMRC010000095.1:0-12020 GCA_035567075.1 Steroidobacteraceae bacterium | reverse complement strand
ACGATTCGATTTTCCCATTGAGTCATTTTTCGTCGCTGGGATTCGACTCTCAGCCGCCCCCCTTGCAATGCTTGGAGTCTGCCAGCTGCATCAAGCGCCCGAGGCGCGGATTCGCCTGCAGCTGCTGACCAAAATCTGCGCCTAGGCCAGCCGTCTGGCTGATCATCTTCTGCGTGGTGGGCAGATCCTCTCTCATGACCCTTTCTTTTTCGACTTTGTCTTGTGCGTCGAGAGTCTTTTCGACCGCATTGAGAGCATGGCCGCTGACCAAACCTCCCGTGGCGAGTTCGGTCGCAGTGTCCGCCGCAGTCGCTGCGGCGACGGCTGTCTGCGCCTCGGCCTGCCGCTTCGCCAAGATCACCTCTTCCTTGTGGATGATCTGTTGCTGTTCCTTGGTCGTCGCGCCGAGCTCGGCGACTTTGGTTTTGTCCTGTGCCGTGTACTGTTGCTGCTTGAGTTCCGCGGTGATTTGCGCGCAGCTCATTTGCTCATCGCCCGGACGCTGAGCGGAGGGGTCGGAGGCGGCTTGGTTGTAGGCTTGCTGCGTCCCCTGCAATTTCTCGCAAGCTTCAACCGACATGGGCGCGTTCGGCATGCTGGCGAGCTTCGCGCAGTCCATGCTGCCGCCCATGCCTCCTCCCGTCGGCTTTGTGCTCGAAATACTTCTGTGCCCGAAAAATCCTCCGAACTTTGAACCATTGCTCGAGGACTGGGTGTCGCTGGATGCCGTGGGCGCGGCTTGGGTCGAGGCTTGCGCCAGTGCCGTGCCTCGATCTTTGCCCTGCGCTGCGGCAGCCACGGCGCTAGACAATTGCGTGACCAGAGGGCTCACAACATCTTGTCCGTCCGCAGTGGCTTTGGCGCTTAAGGTATCTGCCTTGATCGGATCACTTGACCCCGCCGCCATGAGGCGGTAGTCGAGAGTTAGCGTATCGCCGCGCTTGACGCTTGCAGCACCGCCCCCCGCGCCGATGGCGTCGGGCGAAATCCCATGCGTGAGCAGCGATA
The DNA here is from genome assembly GCA_035567075.1 of Steroidobacteraceae bacterium. Lineage (GTDB taxonomy): Bacteria > Pseudomonadota > Gammaproteobacteria > Steroidobacterales > Steroidobacteraceae > Bog-1198. The sequence goes on along the minus strand of DATMRC010000095.1, from coordinate 11,012 downwards.
ACTTGCTGAACACTCCGCTGCCCATGCTGTGTTTTTGTTCCAACCGGGTATAGAGCACATAGGTGTAGTGTTTGGCCTGCACCTCAGCGTTTAGATCGCCGGTTGAGGCGTCCAAGGGCACGGCATCGATGGACTGGGCCTTGAGCTCACTGATCAGGCTTTGGCGCATCGATTCCGTCATTGCCACGCCTTGCGCCTGCGGCAAGGGAATGCCAATCGTCACCGGCGCGGCGCCGGCGTGATTCAGCACCAGCCGCGCCATCGCCACGCACACGATCAACCAGCGCCCGTACTTGGTGGACATGGTTTGCCTCCACTCCTAAGTTTGGAATGAATCGCCCTATTCAAAGACGCGCAAGGGCGAGGAATTCGGGCTCATCAATTTCGATCTATTGGCGGACGAAATGAATCGTGCCGCTGGCCAAGGCGTCGCTGACCGTGCCGTCGAGCACTCCGCTGGTCGCCGTTAGCGTCTGCCCGGGGTTGAACGGCCACCATTCAGCTGCCTCCGTGGTGTCCACGGTTTGCGGCGCATCTGGGCACTCTTCGGTCAGGGTTACAGGCCACGCCGTCGTCCCGCCGCCCTGTACCTTCGCATCGTCCAGGCCGGTGCTGTTTACGTCGTAAGTCAGCATCATCGTGCCGTCGCCGCCTTCGCCGTTGGCGTCCGCAGCAGCGATGAGGTGGTTGTCGGGTGAAATCGACTGCGCGCAGCCGCTGCCGCTGGTCGCGGGAACCTTGACGCGTACCAGGCCCGACTGCACCACGAAGTGGAGTTCGGTTTCGCTCCCACTGGGATCCGGCTTTTGCTCGAAGGTGACGTCCGCGTGTATCTGGGTGCCGTCGAGCAGGGTGATGTCGGTGGTGCCGGTCCAGATTTCCTGATCGTAGATGTCGGCCACGGCCGGCCCAATGACTTTCTGACGGCCTAATTCTACTGTTGCGGTGACGGTAACCTTGTTGGGGGTGGGGGCCTTGTTCGGCGCCGTGAAATCGCCGGGATCCTTGACTTCTCCGATTTGCGGGTTCCCACCCTCGATGCCGTTGACTGACCATACCTTGGTGCCATTGATCTGTTTGTCAAGTGTCGCCGGCTCTGGCAACGCAAGTTCCTCGCCGGGACCAGAGAGTTCGTCGTTCTCCTGTTTCACCACCAGAATCACAGCGGTGAATCTGGCCCCATAGTTGGTCTTTACCCGCTGCTCCGCAGGCTTTAGCAACAGGGTCTGGGCAATGCCCCAGTCAGAAAAATGGCTCGTGCTCACTCCCACCGTCTGTGCGTTGCTGTCGCGCTGCTGGTTGGGCTGCGAGTACCACAGGCCGTCTGCATGCTGTGTGGTCACATATGTGGAGGCGATGGCAAGCGCCTCGGTGGCCGAGAGGTGAAATGTCAAGGACGCCGGCACCACAAAGATCGTCCCTTCGGGCTCCAAGCGATAGTTCAGGGTGAGCCCATTCGGCGTGGTGTTCGTGATTGGCTGGATGCTGACGGTGGTCGCGGCGGCAAGTGCGCCGGCCGGGATATCGAGGGTAACGCGGCCGTCGGCCGAGGTGAGGCTGCCGCCTGCGGCATCGATCAGCTGGGTTGTTACCGTTCCCTGAGGATCACCCTTCGGGGCCGGGGCATAGGTCGGCACGTAGTTGTCGGTGCACGTGACGCTCACGTTGGTCACACTCGCTTGGGCGATCATGCCGGAGCCGTTTGCCACCGTGCAGGTCTGGTCGGGACTGCCAGGCTGCGTGGCAACCGTTACGGCGTAAGGGCTGCCAGAAAGCTGCGTCGAGGCGAATGTCACGCCGCCATTGGAGGTTACCGTAACATCGCCGCCGCCGTTGTTCTGAAGCACGAGGCCGGTGCCGTTAAGACCGGAAACCGTGACGCTCACGGAATACATGGCTGGTGTGATTGGCGCAGCAGCGGGCGTCGAGGTTGGGCTTAAGTCCTCGTTGTGGCACGCCGATACCGCGATGCCGAGGAGGATGGCAAACCAATTCAGATATTTGACAGATATGGCGGACATCGGGGCGACTCGCTAGGGGACCTATTTGTAGGACGCGCAAGACGCCCAGAAAGGGGCTCATTCACGCCTCGCTGGCGGCTTTGAACCGGCGCCTCTCTACGCGTCAGTGGTCAAGCCCGTTGCACGGGCGATTGGATGCGATGGGATATCTCACCTGGATCCTGATCCTCACGCACCCGAGTAGCTGGCAATTCAGTGCCGGGCCAATAGCTCCTTGTCCTTGGCGATGAAGGCAGCATAGTCCGCCGCAATTTCAGGTTTTTTCGCGACGATGGTCTGCGCCGTTTGTAGCGAGGCGCTGGCCGAGAGCCGTGCCTCGCGCCAAAACTCCTTCCGCTTCGGCCACGCGCCTGCTGCACGCGCAGCCGACGCATACGCTTGCGCCAGATCCATCTGTGCTTCAATCATGGCGGCGCTGATTTCCAGGTCGCTCTCCGGCGGGATGGGGGGCGCGCCCAGCAGCTGCACGGCGGTACGGCAATGATCCACGGCCTTTGCCGGGTCTCCCAGCGAAATCCATAGATTGCCGGCATTTTCCTGGGTCTCCGCCAGATCCAACCGCGCCAAGCGGTTGGTCTTGTCGGCATCGTAAAGGGCCTGAAAAATCGGCAGGGTCTCTTCCACGTAGGGCAACCCCTCGCGGGGTTGGCCTACGCCAAGCAGTGATGCACCCAACTCAGCCGCGGTCACGGCGAGATGCCGCTGGGCGTTGACATCGTCCTGCTTGTCAGCCGCCAAGACTCGCATCGTCGCCAGCGCCTTGCGCAGAGAGTCGATGCCTTTGGAGGGGCCGCCCGCGGCACCGTCTTTCAATTGAATCTCGCCGAGATTCGAATAAGCAAAGACGAGATTGTTGCGGTACTTATACTCAGAATCCTTGGCGACGACTTTTTCATAGAGGTCGACGGCGCGCTGCGCATCCGCCGTTGCGCCGGCTGGATCTCCATGCCCGCTGCGAAATTGCGACCTTCGATAGAAGCCCTGTCCCACCCTCGCGAGTACCTCGACGGAGTCCGGAAACAGCGTCAGCCTTCGCTGCATGAGGTCGATCTCCTTCGAAGTCATCGCGAGTTCCTCTGCAGGTCGTCCCAGAGCTTTCAGATTTGCACTGGCGAGGTTGTAGGCCCTCGCCAATTGTATGGACTCCGGGCGCGATGCAGGATCGCGGCCGAGCGCCTGTTCCAAGAGCGCTATCGCTTGCTGAAAACTCCTGAGCGCGGCGGCGTGATCGCCCAAATTGTTGTAACCGATCTGACCCTGCACACCGCCCACGCGCATATACGCTTCGGCAAGCTCCAACTGCAAAGCCGGATCTCCTCCAGGTTCTTTGGCCAGCAGATCGAGATAGGTCAGCGCCTTATTGACCAACAGCTGGCGGGCCTTGATCGAACCCGGCAGCTTGGCAATCTCATCGTGCATGTCGAACATGAAGGAGTTGGCGAGCTGCCGGACGCTGTCGAAATGCCGTTGGGCGCGATCGCGTTCGGCAGCGGCAATTTTTGCCTGCCGTTGTGTCGCAACAATTCCGGCGACAAGCACGATGATCAACAGTAGGCTCGCCAGCGATACCGCTCGATTACGCGCGATGAAGCGGCTGGCGGAGTAGCCCCAAGTGCGCGGCCGGGCCGTGACCGTTCGATTGTCCAGATAGCGCTGCACGTCGGCTGAGAACTGCTGCACCGACTCATAGCGTTTGTCCCGCTCCTTCCTCAAAGCCATCAGTACGATGCTGTCGAGGTCGCCGGCCAATTGCTTGCGGCCACTATAAGTGGCCGCTTCGGCCACATTGGCGCTCGGTCTCAAGGGCTCCGTGTCGCAGACCTCACGGGCCAGCGCGTAAGGGTCGTTGTTCGAGGATCGATAGGGGCTGCTGCCCGTCAACAAACGATAGAGAACGACGCCCAACGAATAGATATCGGTGGCCGTGGTAATGGGCTCGCCGCGAATTTGCTCCGGGCTCGAGTACTCGGGCGTCATGGCGTGCATCGACGTCAGCGCCTCCACCGGACCGTCGGCGTCCAGCACCTTGGCAATGCCGAAGTCCAACAGCTTCACCACACCGTCATTCGTGACCAAGATGTTTCCCGGCTTCAAGTCACGATGCACGGTCAAGTGTTGATGTGCAAAGTGAACGGCAGCGCACACCTCGATGAACAGCTCCAGGCGCTGCCGCACCGAAAGACCGTGATGCTCGCAATATTGGTCGATGGATTCGCCTTCAATCAGCTCCATGACAATGTAGGGAAGACCCGCTTCGGTAATGCCGGCATCCAAAATGCGCGCGATGTTCGGATGCTGTAGTGCCGCCAGAATCTCACGCTCGGCGCGAAAGCGGCTCAGCATGACCTGGCCGGCAAGCTCGCGGCGGATGAGCTTGATGGCGACCGCCTGAGGGTACAGTCCGTCGGCGCGGATGGCTCGGTACACCTCGCCCATGCCGCCGACTGCCAGCAGCGAGATGATCTTATAGGCGCCCAGCGTGCGTCCTATCCACGATGGCTCATCGCTCGGGGTGAATGCCGCGGCCGCGGGCGTCTCCATAAAGGTCTTCGATGCCGCGAGCGACGCCAGCAGAGATTCCACTTCTGATTTCAATTCGGAATCTTCTGCGCACGCCTGTGTCAACAGTGCGTCGCGCTGCGCCTGGTCCAATTCGATGCAAGCGTGAAACAGTTCCCGCACGCGTTGCCAGCGGCTGGCCGCGTTCATGGCTCCGCGCCTGCCAGCTCCCGGGCCAGCCACGCCTTGGCCATCATCCAATCGCGCTTCACGGTGGCGTTGGATATCTCGAGCACCTGCGCGGTCTCCTCCACGGTGAGGCCGCCGAAGAACCTGAGTTCCACGATTTGCGCCTGCCGATGATCGAGCGCATCGAGCCGTGTCAGCGCAGAGTCGATGCCGATGAGGTTGGCGTGCGCGGACTCCGCGCCCGCGGCGCTCTGCGCCCCGAGCATCAGGTTCTCGCCGAGCCCTTCGAGGGTAGCGCCTGCGGCATCGATACTGATGTTGATCATGCCGGCGCCGCGCTTTTCTGCAAGACGCGCGCGCGCCTGGTCCAACAAAATGCGCCGCATTAGTCTGGCTGCGATGGAAAAAAATTGCGAACGGTTTTCCCAGCGCGGCGACCGCTGATCCACCAGTCGGAGGAACGCCTCGTGTACCAGGCCGGTGGTTTGCAATGTCTGCGCAGCGGGTTCGCGGCGCAATTGCCGGGCCGCCAGACGTCTCAGCTCATCATAGATGAGCGGCGTGAGGTCCTGAAGCGCGCCCGAATCGCCCTTACTCCAAGCGTTCAGCAGCTGGGTAATTCGGTTATCAGGCGGCACCGCCATCGTCCTCCCGTGGGCGGCTCATTCGCAGCCATGACGAAGTCCGCAAAGTATAGCGGAACTGATGTCACTGGTCGGCTACCGGCCTAGGGCGTTGCCCGCTTCTCGGTGACCGCATCCTCCGCCAGCAGGTACGAATCGAGCACTTTGCGCGCGATGGGCGCCGCCGCCGTCGCGCCGAATCCGCCGTTCTCGACCAGTACCGAGACCGCGATCTTCGGGTCTTCGACGGGCGCAAATGCAATGAACCACGCGTGATCGCGATTGCGCTCCGCGACATCCTTGGCGTGATATTTCTCGTTCTGCTTGATGGCGATCACCTGGGCGGTTCCCGTCTTGCCGGCAATCTTGTACTTCGAGCCGACGCCCACGGCGTAGGCGGTGCCGCCCGGTCCGTACACGGCTCCCAACATGCCGTCATACACGACGTTCCACTGCTCTTCCGTGGCGATGTCGATCGGCGGCAGCATCTGCGGAGCTCGCGGTACGATGGTGGTGGAGCCCGCGAGGCGCATCCCCGTCACCAGCCGCGGCGCGGCGATCATCTTGCCGCGTTCCGCGATTTCGGCGGCGAAGTGCGCCTGCTGCAGCGGCGTTACCGTGATCGGACCCTGGCCGATGCCCATGCTGACTGTTTCGCCGGGAAACCACACCTGGTCGGCGGTTTTCTTGAATGCGCGCTTTTTCCACTCCGGGGACGCATACAGCCCGGGCTTCTCGCCCGGAATATCGATGCCCGTCAGCACGCCATAGCCGAATGTTGTCATGAACGGCGCCATGCGTTCGATGCCCATTTTTTCGGCGGCCCTGAAAAAATACACGTCGCAGGAAACGGAAATGGCCCTGCGCATGTCCAGGGTGCCATGCTTCTTGTCGTCCCGATATTCATGCGCGCTGCCGCGCAGCGTGAAAACGCCGGGGCAGTATTCCTCTTGCAGGGGTGAAATGATGTTGTATTTCTGTGCCGCCAGCGCGTACAGGGGCTTGACGGTGGAACCCGGCGGATAGGCGCCGCGCAGCGCGCGATTCAGCAGCGGCACATCGATGTTGTTCGACAGCGCGCCGTATTGCGCGACCGAAAGGCCGCGGACAAAATCATTCGGGTCGAAGCCCGGGGTGCTGGCAAGCGCGATGACATCGCCGGTCCTGGGATCGAGCGCAACCACCGCCCCGCGCTTGCCGACCAGGGCCTCCTCGGCGACTTTCTGCACGCGCACGTCCATCCCCAGAATCAAATCCTCGCCGGCCACCGGCGAACGGGTATTGAGCTTGGATGCATAGCCGCCCTGCTTCTCCACCGGTCGGCCCGCCGCATTGACCTCAATTTCCTTGAAGCCGGGTTTGCCATGCAGCTGCGCCTCGTAGGCGCCCTCGACACCGAGTTTGCCGATCAGGCTGGTACCGGCGTACTCGGCGCTGTCGATCTGCTTCATGTCCTCTGCATTGATCGCACTGACGTAACCGATGGCGTGGACACCGATTTCGCGCAGCGGGTAGTGGCGCGCCAGCCGCGCGCGAATGTCCACGCCGGTGAATTGATAGCGATGCACCGCAAACCGCGCCATCTCCTCTTCGTTCAGCAGCAGCTTGACCGGCACGCTTTCGTACACCTTGTGCACGAGGATCGTGCGCCGAATGCTGCCGACCTCGTCGGCGTGCAGCAGGCCGATGCTCACCAGCTGGGCGAGCGCGGCGTCAAGCGCCTTCAAGTCCCCCACCTGTTCGCGGACCAGTTCGACATTGAAAGCCGGAAAATTGTCGGCGAGCACCACGCCACGACGATCCAGAATCAGCCCGCGGCTGGGGGGGATCGGCTCATTGCGGATGCTGTTGCCTTGGGAGAGATTCGAGTAATAATCGAATTTGAGCACCTGCAGATAAAACAGCCGCCCCGCCACGGCGAGCAGCAGCACCGTGGCGATGATGCCCGCGACGATGCTGCGGATCGTGAACAGCCGGCTCTCGGCGAAATAATTCTTGATCCGCGATTGGCGGCTGCTCACCATCGCGGTCGTGTCGGTGCGGGCGGGTCGGCTAACATTGCGGGCTTATTGTAGGACATCCACCTTGAGTTCGACCGTGACTAGCGTCGAAGTTCACCCCTGCCTTATCACCCGGTCGGTGCTGTGCTCGGTTTGATAGCGCAGCGTCGCGGTTCCATTGGCGGGGATCTCGAGCCGGAATATCGGGCGGCCATTCTTGGCGCCCATCGGGTGATCGGCGCGGATCACGCGCGCGCCGGGGGCTACTTTAAGGCGCAGTTCGAATTGAATGGCGGTCGGGCGTGCGTTGCTGATGTCGACCCGGCTGACATCGTCCACCTTGAGCCCCCGCAGCGTGACGCCCGGGAGCAGCGGCAGCATTTGCGCGTGGGCCGAGTCGATGGTGCTCGACTCCTTGAGCACCGAGACTGAGACATCGGCGCTCAATCCCATGTCGATCTCGAGTTCTTCGTCGACGGCGATATCCCGCATGCCGGACTCGTGCTCGAGCAGGGACTCGCCCTGATGCGGCGCAAATACCGCGACCTTGCCGGACGGCAAGGCCAGGCCCAGGTGATTGGCCGCGCTGTTCATGGTTCTGATCACCCGGTAGGCCGGGGCGGCAGGGGCTGTTGCGTTCGCCGGAAAATCGGCGCCGTAGACCATGGTGATCGGCACCTGCGATCGATCCATGAGGCGCACCTGCTTGGATTGGCGGCTGGCCACTGTGGTGCGGTCAGGCACTCGATACAGCTTCAAATCGCCGAGTTGTTCCGCCTCGACTTGCTTCGCCGCCGTGACCGCAACCTCCTGCACACTCATAGCGTTCGCAGCCATGGGCGCCGCCAAGGCCTCGCGGTGCATCCCGGCGTACACGCGTAAGGTCACGGGCGAATCGGAGGTGGAACCGCGCGGCCAGCATTGCGCCAGAATGGGCCCGCCCACATCGATGGGCTGCACCTCGCCGTTTTCGCGGTTCAGTTTGCCGGCCACCACAAAGGTGCGCGCGGCGGGAAATCCCACGCCGTTGGAGTTGGCCAGCGTCACCCAGGCACCGAGATCGATTCGGCGGCCGTCGGCCGATAGCGTCGCGCTGTAGTCCGCCGCCCAGTCGAAGCCGCGCGCAAGATAGGAAAGCGTCACCTGCCGGGTTTCCGCCCGCGGGCTCCTCACCAGCACCGACAGGGTCGCATGGGCCGACAATGCGCCGCCCGGCTCGAAGCTGAAGGTTTCCGTCAGCCCCGAACAGCGCAGGGCTTCGATGCCCTGCGCGGTCTGGAACAACACTCCGTTCGCATCCGACAGCAGGGTACCGACCAAGCGCTCCGTCTTGCCGGTCTTGCGGTTGCTGCGCAGCAGTTCCACCGGTTTGCCGAGCGCCGCTTCGATCAGGGCCGCCGGGCTCAACAACTTCGCGTCGCGATTCTTTTCGATGACGCCGCGGGGCAGTCCCGTGACAATGGCGCTGGCCGGTTCGATGCCATCCGCGACGCCTTCGAATTTCAGCCGGCTCACGCCTGCGGGCAGATTCACGGTGCGGGTCTCGCTCACCAGCGCAAACCCTTCCAGATCATTGAGATTGATCGAACCCGAATTGCGATAGGGCGCACGGTACACCGTTACCGAAAGATCCGAGGGTTGCTCCGCCAGAACATCGGCGGCGGCGGGCGCTGCCAACCCCAGACCCAGCAGCCACATTGCGCTGCGCGCATGCATACTCGGACAGGCTCCTAATACTTGGTTTCGAAGCTGGCCGTCAGCGTGGCCTTGCCGTTGGCGGGCACTGTGACAGCCCACTCGGCCGCATCAGCGCTGCGTCGCGTGCTCTTTTGACTCTCGCTTTTGATGCTGGAGTCGCCCCACAGACCGTCCTGAATCAATTTGACCACCACGGCCTTAGGAAGCGCATTGGTCAATTCGTAGCGCATGTCGGTCTGCCAGTCGAACACCGCGAGGCGCGTGCGCTTGTCGACGATCGCATGGACCTTGACGTCGAAGGCATCCCCGGTGGCGAGCGACAGCGTCGATCCCATCGGCGTGTGATCGATCCGGCTTTCCCCGATGAACTGCGGGTCGCCGCGCTTGTCGCGCATGTAGAAGCGCAGGATTCCCGCCGGCAGCTGATCGCCGAGGCCCGCATGCGCGCTGGTGGAAAAGCTGTAGACGCTCTTGGCGCTGATCGGGGTTTCGGCCGTGCCCAGCCAGCGATTGCGATATTCGTAGCCGTGCTCCGCAGGCACGCCCTGCACGTCGAGAAAACTCACCTGCTTGGTCTGCAGGTTGGCGATGGTGGTGCGTTCGCCGAGCGGATACAAATAGAAGTCGCCCAGACGCTCGCGGCTGCCGCTTTCGGTTCCCGCTTCCTGCAACGTCCCGCGGCGCGGCTGCGGCCGGTACACCGCCGGTCTCCCGCCATCGGCTGAGGCAGGCGACCCGGCGACCAGCAGGGTCTGCGCATTGTCATAGGTGGTGCCGCTGGAATTTGTCAGCGTCACCCAGCCCTGCACATCTATTTTGCCGTCGGCCTCGTTGTAGAGCGCCACGTAGTCTGACTTCCAGCCCAAACCCGGGGTGAGATAGCTCAAGGTGGCGCGGCGGGTTCCGGCGTGCGCGCCGATCACGGTGACGGACAGCGTCGGACGCGCGCGCAGGTTATCCGGCACCTTGTCGAAGATCACGCGCACCGGCAGCCCATCATCGCGCAGCACCTCGATGCGCTGGCCGATCTTCAAGACCACGCCGCCGTTGGTGGCGAGCACCTGGGCTAATTCCCTGGTTTCGGCGCCGGTCGCCGGATTCACGCGGACGATCGTGACCTCTTTGCCTACCGCCTTTTCCATCAGTTTGGCCGGAGTCAGCAGATCGAAGTCGAAATTCTGCTCGACGATGCCGATATCGGCGGCTGCGAGCGACACGGTTTCCGGCCGGATCTGCGCGGATACGTCCTGGAATTCGATGCGCTGGCGGCCGCCCTTTATATCGATGTCCCGCTGGTCCTGGACAAGCGCGAGATCATCGTTGTAGATCGTGACCGACAGGGCCCGGTCGGCGCCCGCCGCCGGTAAGGCCAGTATCGGGATCGCCCACGCAATGCAGAGTAGTGGCACGCGCATACTTACCCCCGTTAGTGGCAGGCAGTCTGAAGAATGCCGGCCGTGTTGTCATCTAGCGGCGGGCGCGGCCTTTAGGGGTTAACGCATCGATACCTGAAGTCGAGGCTTGGAGCTGGCACCGGCGGTCGCCTCCATCCACATCTTGATCCTTTTCGCGTCCGCGACGCGGGTGTACTTGCCCAGCGAATCGAGCAGCACGATCACCACCGAGCGGCCTTCGATGACGGCCGCCATCACCAGACACTTGCCAGCCTCGGCAATGTAGCCGGTCTTCTGCACGATGATGTTCCAAGTCGGATTCGCAACCAAATTGTCGGTGTTGCGGAATTCGACCAAGTGCTTGTGGACGCGCACGGAGTAATTCCGATCCGTGGAATACTCGCGAATCGTGCGATTTTTCGAGGCCGCTATCACCAGCTTGGACAAGTCCTCGGGACTGGCCACGTTTTGGCTCGACAGTCCGGTCGGATCGACGAAGTGCGCACTGTTCATTCCCAAGGTCTTGGCCTTGGCATTCATCGCAGCCACCATGGCGGGCATGCCGCCGGGATAGTTGTTCCCCAGGGC
>DATMRC010000094.1:0-32691 GCA_035567075.1 Steroidobacteraceae bacterium | reverse complement strand
GACCGAGACGTCGCGGAAGTTGTTGGTGCGGTGATCGTACCGGGTCATCTGGCCGCTGTCGGAGTTCGCGTAAATGATTTCCGGATCCTTCGGATCCGGCGCGATGAAGCCGCTCTCGCCGCCGCCCACCGGGAACCAGTTCTGCCTGCCGATCACGCCTACATCATCGCGGCTCGAGATGGCAATCGTGGAGTTGTCCTGCTGCGCGCCGTAGATGCGATACGGCCAGCCGTTATCAACCGCCACATGATAAAACTGTGCGGTGGGCTGATTGTATGGCGCGGTCCAAGCCTTGCCGCCGTCCACTGAGATGCTCGCGCCGCCGTCGCTGCCGTTGATCAGGCGCCGCGGATCCTTGGGATCGATCCACAATGCGTGATGATCGCCGTGCGGAGCCGGCATCAATACAAAGGACTTGCCGCCATCGGAGGAGCGGAACGCGCCGGTGTTCAACACATAGACCACGTCAGGAGTCGCGGGGTCCGCAAATACATGGGTGAAGTACCAGGCGCGCTGCCGAAACCGATGGTCATCATTGACCCGGGTCCAGTTGACACCTTCATCGTCGGAACGAAATAAACCGCCTTCCGACGCTTCGATCAAGGCGTACACGCGCCCGGAACCGCCGCCCGCCACGGACACGCCGATTCGTCCCAGGATCCCTACCGGTAATCCGTGTCCGTCGAGCCGCTTCCAGGTAAGCCCGGCGTCCGCCGATTTATAAAGACCGGAGCCCGGACCGCCGCTCGAAAAATTCCAAGGTTGGCGGCGCATCTGCCACAGCGAGGCGTAGACGATGTTGGGGTTGTCCGGATCAAAAGCGACATCGATCGCGCCGGTGTCCCGATCCTTGTACAACACCCGGGTCCAGGTGCCGCCGCCGTCGGCACTGCGAAATACGCCGCGTTCGTCGTTCGGCCCGAACGCGTGTCCCAGCGCCGCGACCAGGACGATGTCGGGGTTCTTAGGATGCACGATGACCGCGCCGATTTGGCGGGTATCACGCAGGCCGATGTTCTTCCAGGTAAGGCCCGCATCGACGGATTTATAAACACCGTCGCCGTACGAAATATTGCCGCGCGGGCAGGCCTCGCCGCTGCCGACGTAGACAACGTTGTGATCCGAATCGGCAACCGCGATTGCACCGATGGAGGAGATCTTCTGTCCGTCGAATACCGGCTTCCACGAGGCGCCCACATCGGTGCTCTTCCACACGCCGCCGCCAACACCCCCGAAGTACCAGGTCGTCGGATCGCCGGGTACCCCGCTCACCGCGACCACACGGCCGCCGCGGAATGGGCCGATCTGGCGCCATTTCATGCCCCCAATCAATCCCGTATCGACTTCGGCCGCCGCGGCCGCCTGGGTCAACAGGCCGAGCAGGGCGAGCAACACCGCGGGTGATTGGAAATTACGCAGCATGTATTTATTCTCCTGATCGTTGCGCTTTGGTGTACATCCTACATTATTGTATGAAGCGTGACCCGGCCGGAACCCATACGAGTACGAGAAGGACAATCTATGCGCAAGTCAATGATGGTCGCAGCGCTGATCGCCGCGGCATCGACCACTCTTCTGATCGGGTGTCAAGAAAAAGTCGCGCCAACGCAAGTTGCGGCTCCGGCCGCGGCGCCGCCGACGCCTGCCAAACCCTTGCCGCCGACGGTGTTGAAGCCGGTCGCAGGTATATCCGACATCATGGCGACCGAAGTTGATCCGTCGGCCGACGCGTTATGGGAGTCGGTGGGAACGGTCGTGACCCGTTCGGGTATCAAGAACAATCATCCCACGACGGATAAGCAGTGGGACGCATTGAGAGGCCACGCGGTGGTGCTCATCGAAGCCGCCAATCTACTGCTCATGGACGGACGGCGCGTGGCGAGAGAAGGCGTGCAGAAAATCGAGGATCAGGGTACGCCCGGTAATCTGTCGGCGGAACAATCGCAGAAGGTCATCGACGACAATCGAAGTTCATTTGCATCGTTCGCCGCGGCGCTGCGCACGGTCGGGGAGCAGATGCTCAAGGCAATCGATGCGAAGAACCCCAATGACTTGATGGAAGCGGGCGCGGCGCTGGATGAGGTATGCGAGGGTTGCCACTTGAAATTCTGGTATCCCGGGCAAAAAATACCTCGATTCCCCAATGAGGCGCCCGAAATCCGTTAGGACGCCGGTTCTAAGGTTTTATCACCAGCACGTCGCATTTCAGGCTGTCGAGCACGCGCTCAGCGGTATTTCCGATGAAGATCCGCTTCAGTCCGGAACGCGATACTGCGCCCATGACGATGAGGCCGGCACGCAGGGAGCGCGTGAGACGGGGAAGTTCGACCGCAGGATCCCCGCCGACCAGGTGGCCGCGTTTCCTGAGTATGCCGTAGCGGCCCAGGTCGTCGTAAAATCGTCGCCTTACGTTTTGTCTAAGCGCCTTCTCCTGCGCGGGGACGCCGGCGAGCGCCACCGGGGCCATTGGCAGGTCCGCGACATAGCTGTCCAGCGGCAAATAGATATGCGCGGCGTGTACCGAGCCGCGCACCAGCCCGGCCACTGTGCCGGCCGCGGCGACGATTTCACCATCGAGCGCGCTTGGCTTGTCATTGCTGTGAAAAGGATCGAGAGCCGCGAGGATTAGGGGACTGCGCCAGGCTGCTTGTCCTTTGACGATCAACAACGGCACGGGGCAGTGCCGGATCAGCTCAAAATCCGTTTGCGTCAACAGCAAGCGGGCAAACACACTGTGCTTGCGCGCCTCGATGATGAGCAGGTCCGCCTTGGAGATGCGAACCTGGCGCAGAATCGCCGCATGCACGGGATAGCCGGTCTGCACATTGCTGCTGACCATGAGTTCTTCGCGGCGCAAACGGTTCGCCGTGCGCTCGAGCAACTGGCGGTTTTGCGCCACCGCGAAGCGGGTGAATTGCTCCGCCGCCGAATGCACCCTACCGGGTGACATGGACGACGGGATGGCGTTGAACAATTCGATGCTCGCGCCGCTGTTGCGCGCCAGCGCGCTGGCGCGGCGGATTGCTTTGTTCATCCCCGCCGCAGGATCGGCAATGGCCACGAGAATCCGCTCGAATTTCAGCACCGGCATCGATAGGCTCCTGAAGGGGCGCCACTTTCGCTCAAACGCGCCGCTCATTGTACTAGAGGTTTCGCGTACCATCATTCCGTCAGGCGAACCCGGTCGTCGAGGCGTAGGTCCTTGATTCCCGCCGGCTCAACATGACCGATTACTTCTGTCTGCTTGGGGAATAATGCGGCGATCGCGCTCTCGGCCGCATCGACGATGTCATGTCCCTCCTCAACGGAAACGTGGCCATCGACCTCCAGATGGAATTCAACGAACATCCGATCACCGGCGTCGCGCGTGCGCAGATCATGTATGGCCTGCACGCCGCGACACGCGACTGCAGTCTGTTTGATGCGCTCGCGCAGCTCCAGCGGCAATTCATGGTCAAGCAGTTGTCGCGATGCGGTCAACGCCACGCGCCTGGCAGCCACGATCATGTATCCGGCAATGCCTAAGGCAAACGCCGGATCCACCCGCTGCCATCCGGTCACGCCTGTCAGCGCCAATGCGGCGAGGACCGCCGCGTTCAGCGCTGCATCCATGAGATAGTGGGTGCGGTCCGCGGCGATGGCGGTCGACCCCGTGCGGCGCACAATCCAGCTCTGCATGGCCGCGAGCAGACTCGATATCGCGACTCCGCCTGCGGCAACGCATAATCCCAAACCAATCGCAGTGAGGGGCTGAGGATAAACCAGGCGCCACAAGGATTGCGCGGCCAGCATGACAGCGGCGCCGGCGAGCAGAATCGCCTGCGTGAACGCCGCCAGCGCTTCGCCTTTGCCATGGCCATATCGATGCATGGAATCGGCAGGGCGCTGCGCGAAGCGTACGCCAAAGAAGGTGGCGGCCGCCGCCAACGCGTCAACCACGGCATCCGCGGCCGAGGTCAGAAGCGAGACCGAATCGGTCATCATCCAGCCCCACAGCTTCGCAGCGATCAACAGCAGCGCGGCGCCGAGCACGATGTTGCTCGCAAGCCGGCGCAACGCCGCGTCCTGCTCAGCGGCTCGCGTGCCGCCGGCGTTTACAGCAGACCGGACTGTGTGAGCTCCGAGGTCCCAATAATGAGTATGTCGCAATCCAAGGACTCCAGGATTGTTGCGGCGGTGCTGCCAATGAACATGCGGCGCCACTTATGCGAGGAGGCGCCCATCACCACGAGGTCGGTGTTGAATCGTTCTACCATCTGTTTCAGGCAGTCGTGGGGCGTTCCCATCTCGACGTGCAGATGTTGTGGAGAGATGCCGTACGCGCTTCCCAGGCTTTCCATCTGGCAGTATCTGAACGCGTTCTCAACCTGCAAGGACTCGGAGTAGTCGCGCGACAAGGCTTGCCCGCCAGCCCTCACGAGGGCAGCAAACGCAGTCGGAATGTAACTGTGAACGATGTGCAAATCGCCCTTGAGATAGCTCGAAAAGGTTGCCACGAATTTCAGGAGCTCTTTATTCGACACCGCGTCATGTGCTTCGGCAGGTTGCAAATCGACCGCCGTGAGGATCATGGGTGGCTGACTCCACGGTCGCTTTTTCGTCAGCAGCAACGGCTTTGCACAACCACGCACCAAATGCCAATCGGTATTCCTGGCAAAGGCTCGTCGCGCAAAGGAGTGTTGGTGGGTATCTTTGACGACGAGATCCGCATTGGATCCAAGCAGATAGTCGAGCAATGTGTCGGGGAACGACCTACCGTAAATGATGCGCACGCTGACCTTGATCCCTTGCGCGTGCAGCGGCCCTGCCAGTCCCTCCAGCAGGTCCAGAAGTTCGGTGTTGTCGGGTTGCGGGTGGCGCGCACCGGCCGGGGCCTGATCATTGAGCGCCGAGGCGATCTCGCAAATCAGCAACTCCACTGTAGCGTTGCTGCATCGGGCCAACTGCGCCGCCTTGTCGACAGCGGCCTGGCGATCCTTTGTCGAAGGATCAACAACCACCAAAATATGGCTGATTCGATTCATAGGTACCTGGGCAGTATTATCTGGATTTACGGTTGACCTGCACATAAGGGATTGCGCGTAGCGAACCTGGATAGGTACTCACGCCGGATATCCGTATTAGTACGGATACCCAGCGCGGTGTGATTACCCGATAATCGCCGCACGCACGAATCGGAGAACCTACCATGCCTGCAATGCGTCGCATTCTCGTGTCAATCAAGGAAATCGACGGCAAACCCCTGCCGGCGGTTCTCAAGGCCGCGCAACTCGCCAGAGGCTATGGCGCCGAGATTGAGCTGTTCCACGCGCTGACCTCAGCCCTTTACAGCGATCCCATCCTGGTACGCGAACAGGGGCTGGACACCCTTGAGCGGGATTTGCGGCATCAGGCGCTGCGGCGCCTTGAGGCCATCGCCGATCGTCTGCGCGCGCACAGCATCCGGGTCAAAGTGTCGGCGGAATGGGATTATCCCTCCCATGAGGCCATCATTCGCCGGGCGCAAGCCATCAAAGCGGACCTCATCGTCGCAGCCGGTCACGCCGGCAAACACCGTATGCCTTGGCTGCTGCGATTGACCGATTGGGAGTTGGTGCGCTTAAGCCCGGTGCCGGTGCTTTTGGTCAAAAACCCGCGACCCTATCGTCGTCCCGCTGTGCTCGCGGCCATCGATCCGAGTCACGCGCACGAGAAACCCTTGCAATTGGACAAGGAAATTCTGCGCGCCGGCAAGCGGCTGACCGAGGCGTTGCGGGGCAGCTTGCACGCCGTGCACGCGTACGCCCGCTTTCCGGTGCAATTGCCGCCGGAGGCGGCGATGGTGCCGGGAACGCTGGAGAACCTGCAGAAGGGTGCGGAGCGCGCTGCAAAAGCACGCTTTCACCGTGGCCTGCGGACGGCTCGGATTCCCCGCTCGCGACAATATCTGCTCGCTCGCGAACCCGTATTTGCCATTGCCGAGGCTGCCCGCAAGAGTCACAGCGCCATCGTCGTCATGGGAGCCATATCGCGATCGGGAATCAAGCGCTTGCTGATCGGCAACACCGCCGAGCGGATACTGGATGACCTGAGCTGCGACATCCTGGTGGTCAAGCCGGCCGATTTTCGCGCTCGTGTTCCCCGCGCATCCCGTGGGGCGCGCTTGCGGCCAAGCGCGCCGGTTGAGGCGCTGGGCGGGACGTTCAGCTACTACTAAAGCCCGGCGCGGCAGAACTCGAGCGGCGCGGTTGATCTCGCGCTCGGCAGGGAGATTGCCGCGAATCGCGATTGAGCTTCAGATTACCCGAGACATCGCAGCGGGCTGCGCCGCCGCGTTGACATAGGCGTCGAATGTCATGGCGACGTTGCGCATCAATAGGCGACCCACCGATGTAAGTGCAATATGTTCGCCGTTGAAGTCAACCAAGCCGTCGGCTTGCAATGTTAGCAGCCGCTCCTGCTCCCGCGCGAAGTAGTCTCGGAAGTCGATGCCATTGCGCGCTTCAATCCCCGCAATATCGACGAATCCCTGGCACATGATCTCGTTGATGATTTCCCTGCGAATGTGATCGTCACGGCTCATGAATTTGCCTCGGCTTGACGGCAATACGCCGCTCGAAAGGGCTTCCTCGTAAATCTGCAGTGATTTGTGATTTTGAATATACAAATCACCGACGTGACCGATGGCGCTGACTCCAAAGCTGACCAGATCTCGATCGGCATGGGTGGTATATCCCTGAAAGCTGCGCTGTAGCGTACCGTCGTGCTTCGCCTGCGCCAACGAGTCGGCCGGCAGGGCGAAATGATCCATACCGATGTATTCGTAGCCTGCCTCGCTCAGCTTGCTGACCGCAAGTTGCAGGAGCAAAAGCCGATCGGCGGCATTGGGTAGCTCATCGCTGCGTATTTGCCGCTGAGCCTTGAACAGCCGCGGCATGTGCGCGTAGCCGTAGACTGCCAGCCTATCCGGCCGCATCGCGACGACTCGATCCAGAGTCGCTGCAAACGAGAACGCTGTCTGCCGAGGCAAGCCGTATATCAAATCAAAATTAATGGAACGAAACCCCAATTTGCGGGCGGCTTCATACACCTTGGCCACCATGGCCATGGGTTGCACGCGGTTCACGGCCTTTTGCACGCTCTCGTCAAAATCCTGCACACCCAGGCTGATGCGATTGAACCCGACGGATCGCAAGAGCTGCATGGCGTCTTGATCAACACTGCGCGGATCGATCTCTATGGAGTAGTCGCGGTCCTCGGCATCCGTCAATTGAAACTCCCGTTCGAGCCTCCTAATGATTTCGATCAGCAATTTGCCGGGCAGAAATGTCGGGGTTCCGCCGCCGAAGTGCAATTGATCAACAATTCTATTGCGATCGAAAATACGGCTGCGTAGCGAAATTTCTGTCAAAAGATGTGCGACATAAGCCTCGATGCGGTCCACCTTATGGGTGATGATTTTGTTGCAGCCGCAGTAGAAGCAGGGACTGCTGCAAAACGGTATGTGGACATACGCGGAAAGCGGTCGTCCTTCGCGGGCGCCGCGGCTGCCGAACGCCGCCAGCTCATAGGCATTCGCCGCGATACCCTCGCCGAACTGTTGTGCAGTCGGATACGACGTATACCGAGGTCCCTCCCGATCGTAGCGGCGCATGCAGTCGGCATCGAATGAAACGGCGGTTGCGTAGCTCATGTGCAGCCCTCCGGGGTGCCGGTCTTCGTGGCGCCCAGCCGTTCGATCGTGGCTCCAGCATCGAACCTGAATCGCTTGCTGTGCAGCTCTTGCAGCTGGCGCTTGGCGTTATTGAACGCATCGCGCAGCGCAAGATAGACATCCTTGTGGCCTGCGCCATCGATCTGCAGACTGTCGGCGTGGATCTGCGCGCCCGGCAGGGCCAAATCGATTTGCACCACGAAGGGCGCGCCGCCGCTGCGACCGCCACGCGCGCCTTCGATCGTCATGTGACATTGGCTGATTCGCTCACCGTAGCGCTGTAGCCGCTGCCCCAGCTCGCGCGCCCGAGCTTCGAGGGCGCTCGAGTGGCCGGTATGGCGAAATGTCAGGGTCATGGGTGACCGCATTGCATGACTCCGAGGTAAACCATGCAATATTGTCGATTTCCCACGCCAGCCTTGCATCAGGGATATCCGGCAGGATTTGCGGCAAATCCGCATGCCGCCGCGCCGACCAAAGGGGGTCGAGCGCCTCAGCGGAGCGGCCATTCACGGCGGGCCTTAAGACTGCGCGTCGTCGGTCAGCGTTAACTGCAGCTTCACGAGATGCGCAACCGAACGCGCACCCATCTTTTCCATCACCTTGGCGCGATGAATCTCCACCGTGCGCTCGCTCAAGTTCAGATCGATGGCGATGACTTTGTTGGCGGCGCCGTCCACTACCATGTCCATGACCTGCCGTTCGCGCGGCGTCAAGGTATCCAGACGATGCAGAACCTCGGCGCGGCGCGCCACGGTGCTGCGATTCTCGGCGTCTTGCTTGAGGGCGTGATTGATCCGGTCCAAGAGATCCTGGTCGCGGAAAGGCTTCTGAATGAACTCGAATGCGCCTTCCTTCATGGCCTGCACGGCCATGGGCACGTCGCCGTGGCCGGTGATGAATATGACGGGCATCATGGAGCCCAGGCGATTCAGCTGCTGTTGTACCTCGAGACCGCTCATGTCCGGCATGCGAATGTCGAGCACCAGGCAGCCCGGCAGGTCCGCCTTGAAGCTTGCCAGGAAGTCGGTGGGCCGGGAATAGACCGCTGTTTTGTAGCCAACGGTGCAGAGCAGGGTATCCAGCGCACGGCGCATGCCGTCGTCATCGTCAACCACATACACCACAGGTACCGCGCTCTTATCGGGCTTTGACATTTTGACTACCCACGCGTTTCCGCTACCGGCAAGCGGAACCAAAAGCGGCTGCCGCCCGCCGGCAGATTGACGAATCCTATGGCGCCATCATGAGATTCGATGATGGCGCGGCTGGACGCCAGCCCAAGACCCGTGCCCTGGGGCTTGGTGGTGAAGAACGGCCGGAATAGTTGGTCTTGCAGATCCGCGGGCACTCCCGGGCCCGAATCGGTCACCCCGGTTTCGACGCTATAGCGATCAGAGGAAACGTCGATCCGGATCGTCGGCGGGTTGTTCGCTTGGGCGCTGGCTTCTACCGCATTCTGAGTCAATGCGCACAGCACATGTTGAATTCGCAGCCGATCGACGACCAAGTCGGGTATCGGGTGTGATACATCCACACTCAAGCCGCCCATGCTCAGTACCATGGCGTCAAGCACAGGCTGCACTTCCGAAATGAGTTCGGGTAGCCGGCATCGGGTACGCTGCGGCAACCCCTGTCCGAATAGCCGGCGAATACGCTGGATGCCTTCGCCCGCCGCCAGGGCTTCAAGATTGATCTGACGAAAAACATCGAGAGCTCGGCCTACCATCGGCTCCGGCCGATCGAGCATGCGTTGTCCAGCCTGGGAAAACGTAGCAATGGCACCGAGCGGCTGATTGAGCTCATGCGCCACCCCACTGGCCATTTCCGCCAGCGCCGAGGCGCGCGCAATCTCCATCAATTGCTTTAGAATCAGATCGGAACCCCCACTATTTGCCTTGATTTCGCCCAAACCAGACCTCGATCAGGTACGCAATGACAAGCACCCGACAAGAGTACATATGTAGGTTCAGTGTGCGTCTTTTCTTGGCGTCGGACAGCCGGGAATTCCCGCAAGAACTTACGTATGTGCCCCAACAATCGCGGTGAAATGGAGTTGGTGCACAATGCCGAACCCACCGCAAACTATGCTACGTTAGATAATCTATTTCATACAGTGGGTTAAGAAGCGTCCAGCGCGACCATCCCAGGGTCCTTAATGGCCGAAATCAGCTCGATCGCACAGCGGCTGCTGCAGTTTTCCCCCGATGCCATGCTCGTCGTGGACGAACACGGCATTATTCAATACTCCAATGAAACCTCCAGCGAGTTGTTCGGCTACACGCCGGAGCAGCTGGTGGGTCAGCCCATCAAGCTGCTCATCCCGGAACGATTCCATATGCGTCACGGCGCGCACGTGTCGAACTACTTGCGGCAGCCGGTCAGTCGCGAAATGGGCGCGAGAATCAGCGACTTGTTCGCGCGGCGCGCGGATGGCAGCGAATTCCCGGCCGGGATAAGGCTGTCGCCGTTTCAGGATGACGGCCGCGGCTTCGTCGCCACGTCGATTCGCGACATGAGCGAGCGCCGCTCGATCAGCGATGCTCTGGTGGTCGCGCGCGAGGACGCCGAGCGGGCCAATCGAGCCAAGAGCCGATTTCTCGCCACCGCCAGCCACGACTTGCGCCAACCCCTCCAGGCAATCCGGCTCATCAACGCCTCTATACAGAAGTTGACGCAGCGGATTCCGGATATCAGCGATCTGGCGCGTCAGCAGGAACTCGCCATCGATAGCGCCACGCGCATGCTCAACGCGCTTCTGGACATCAGCCGCCTCGAATCGGGTACGGTGGAGCCGCAGTTGGCGCCGGTCAGCCTGGCGACCGCCTTTCAGGAACTGGTCCGAGAATTCGGTCCGGTGGCCGCAGCAAAACAATTGCGCCTCGAGTTCGCGGATAGTGAAATCGTGATCTCGACCGACCGTACTCTATTTGCCCAGCTGCTACAGAATCTCATCGGCAACGCAGTGAAATATACCGACAAGGG
Source organism: Steroidobacteraceae bacterium (assembly GCA_035567075.1). Classification (GTDB taxonomy): domain Bacteria; phylum Pseudomonadota; class Gammaproteobacteria; order Steroidobacterales; family Steroidobacteraceae; genus Bog-1198. The sequence goes on along the minus strand of DATMRC010000094.1, from coordinate 22,013 downwards.
CTACGTGCGAATCTCACAAGGCCTCGAGACCGATGCGCTGCTGCTCACAATCGAAGATTCCGGGGCAGGCATACCCAACGATAAACTGGAACGGGTTTTCGACGAGTACTATCAAGTCGGCCCGCAGGGCACCCAACGCCTGGGCGTCGGCTTAGGGTTAACCATCGTCCGCGAGGTGTGCCGTTTACTCGGCTATTCAGTCGCGGTTTCCTCGAAAGTAGGCGAGGGTACCTGCGTCAGAATTCGCGTACCCCGGCATCGTGTGCTCACCGCCGCCGAGGTGCCGGCACCCAAGGCCGCCGATGTCCCCATGCAAATGCCGCAGTCCGGCGGCCGATTGGTATTGCTCGAAGACAATGATGCGGTTCGCATGGCGACGGAATTGTTTTTGACGCTCGAAGGTTTTGATGCGCGAGCGGCGGCGACCGTCGAGGAAGCGGAAGGGATGCTTGCCGAGATGCGATCCGGCGATATCCTGATCGCCGACTACCACCTGGATGGCAAGCTCACCGGCCTCGATGTACTTCAGCAGTTGCGCTCGCAGCAGGGCCGCGACGTGCCTGCGATTCTTTTGAGCGGCGATCTACCGTCGATGATGCGGGTGGTCAAGTCCTCCATTCCGAATTGCCGTTTTTTGAGCAAGCCCGTGGACACCAAGGCACTGCTCGCGGCCATTGCCGAACTGGGCCCGAGCTAGCGGCGCTTATGCGAGCCGGCGACACTTAAGGGTAATCCCCTATGCCCTTCGGCCGGCAATGCAGGATACTTGGGCTGGAATCGTGGGAGATTGCCGAGGCTATACCATGCCGCGAATCAACTTTGTGCGCGCCGCAGTTCTCATTGCGACGGCAGCCTGTTGCATGTTCGTAGGCAACGCCGCAGGCGCCTCGGAGGAGGGTGTTGACCGCGATACTCAGGCGGCTCTGGCCCTCGATGCGCATCCTGATCGGGGCGCCGCTCAATTTGCACGGTACTGCGCTCGCTGCCATGGGTCGCTGGCACAAGGCAATGCAGGCCGCTCGATCCCCAGCCTGGCCGGCCAGCGATTCACCTATCTCGTGCGGCAACTGGCGGATTTTGCCGGCGGCGAACGCGCCAGCGACACCATGCACCAGGTGATTTCGCGCAAGGAAATGCGGGAACCCCAATCCTGGGTCGACATCGCAGCGTACTTGAACAAAACAGCGCCGTCGCAGCGTGCGCAGACCGGCGATGGCATGGATCTGGCGCTCGGCCAAGGGATCTTCCACGAACAGTGCGCCACCTGTCATCGTGCAGATGCCCACGGCAATGGCGACGGTTTCGTGCCATCGCTCAGAAATCAGCACTATGCCTACCTGGTCATGCAAATGCATAAACTGGGCGAGGGCTATCGTCACAACGTCGACGAGAATCTCATGCGGTTCCTGCAGAGCTTTGACGATCGGGACATGTCTGCGACCGCCGATTTTTTATCGCGCCTGCGCGGACGGGGCGCCGTCCACAAGATCATGCGCAACGACGGGGTGGTTGTCGATTGAGTACGGGAACAGCCGACGCGCTGGTGGTCAAACCAACGGATTTTGCAAAGGATTTGCCGTTCTAGGCCGTCGCGGATAACAATCAATGCTGGCAATGGTGTTACGCGCACGAAGCGCTCCGCTGCTCATGGAAGAGCGCCCCGATCCCAAGCCTCGACCTGGTCAGATTCGCGTGCGCGTCGAGGCTTGCGCCGTTTGCCGGACGGACTTGCACCTCATCGACGGCGAGCTGCCGGATATCCGCTATCCCATTGTTCCGGGGCATGAAATTGTCGGGATCGTCGATTCGCTGGGCGCTTCTGTATCCGCAATGGCCATCGGCCAGCGCGTCGGGATCTCCTGGCTCGGCAACACCTGCGGACAGTGCGAATACTGCCGCTCGGCGCGCGAGAATCTCTGCGATGCGCCGACGTTCACCGGATACAACCGCGACGGTGGGTTTGCCACCCATGCAATTGCCGAGGCGGCGTTTGCAATTCCGTTGCAAATGTTTGCCGAACCCGCGGCGGCCGCGCCATTGCTCTGCGCCGGCCTGATTGGTTGGCGCTCGCTGCTTGCGACGGGTGAGGCGCAAAACATCGGGCTGTTCGGCTTCGGTGCCGCCGCGCACATCATCGCGCAGGTGTGCCGATGGCAGGGACGCAGATTTTTCGCCTTCACCCGCGCGGGAGATCTGGCCGGCCAGGACTTTGCGCGATCCTTGGGCGCGGTCTGGGCGGGTTCTTCGCTCGATGCCCCTCCCGAGGAACTGGATGCGGCCATCATTTTTGCCGCGGCGGGTGAGTTGGTCCCGGCGGCCCTCAAAGCCGTGAAGAAGGGCGCAACCGTGGTGTGCGGCGGCATCCACATGAGCGATATTCCCTCATTTCCGTATCGCCTATTGTGGGGAGAGCGCCGCCTGGTGTCGGTCGCCAATCTTACGCGCAGCGACGCTGCCGGTTTTCTGCCGGTTGCCCAACAAGCGCGGATTCACACCTCGATCAAGCGCTATCCTCTGACTGCGGCCAATGAGGCGGTGCGGGATTTACGGGAGAGACGCATTCTCGGAGCTGCGGTTCTCGTGCCCGAGTGAAAAGCGCCGGGCAACGCCCGGCGCTCGTTGCAAGTCCTTAGTACTGAATCGAAAGCCGATTCTCGACGTTGGCAACCCCCGGCGCTGCCCATGCGGCGCGCGCCGCATCCTCATGCTCCTGCCAGGTGTGCACGTGCCCCTCCAGGGTCACTGTGGAGCGATCCACTTTTACCTGAATTTCATTGGAGTCGAGGATTGCGTGTCGCTTGAACGCATTCTCGATCTTCTGCTTCACATCGGCGGCTTTGACAGTTGTGTCGACTTTGATGTCGTTGGTGACTCCCTTGACGCCCAGCAGGTGCCCGACGGCCGACTCCGCCGCGTTCTTTTGAAAGCCCCATTGGACCTTGCCAGTCAGCGCGACCCAGCCGTTGGTGACAACAGGTTTGATTTCGTAGCCGGCGGTCGCGATGTGCCACCGAAGTGCATTGGCCGCCGCCTCAGCGATATCGGTGTCGCTGCGTACGCCTGCGAGGGGAATCTTCACCTGAATCTCATTGGCGATGGCCCTGACGCGGCTGATCCGCTTGGCGACATCCTGAGCAGCCCATTTTTCCGCAAAATGAGCGACCTCTCCGGTCAAGGTCACGACGCCATCGCTGACGATGACGCCAATCTTCTTACCATCGACGCTCGGGTCCCATTGCAGTTCGGTTTCAACATCACGACGAATCTCGGTGTCGGTTTTCATGATCGTCTCCTTTGTGGAACCCTTCAATATCGAAGGGTTGCCCTGCTTTAATGTTCAGATTCATGAGAGCCATATTGGGCTGGATTGCACCTACCCGCCATTGGTACTATCCGCAGTGCGACAGCCAGAATCACCTACCGAAGGCAGCCAGCGGCGCTCGCGTGTCGCATCTCGGCCGTTGCAGTAGCTACGTGGAAACCACCATTGGTACCGACTGGTTCGCGGAATATGCTTGGACAAAGGCCGGCTCCGCACAGAAGTCCCCCATGACCCGAAATTCCATGAACCACAGCGGCCGCGAAATCACGGTGAGCGCTTGGCTGAGGCTGTACATAGGGCAGATGCAGCGTTCTCTCGACGCTGCGCTGGACGCGCTAGCGCGCAGCGTGACTCCGGTCAACGTGCACGCCAGCCGCACCCAAATGCGCCGCGTAAGAGTTTTTCTGCGGACGTTCAGGCTTGCATTCAATCCCGCGCAACTCGCCCGCTATGAGAATGCACTGCGCCGCTTGACGCGCGAACTGAGTGCCGTGCGCAGCGCCGATGTGGAGCGGCAGATCATCGAACGACTGGCGGAAGATCAATGCATACCCCGAGAGGACGGGTTGCAGGAATTGCGAGCAATCGCCGCGAACGCCCGCTCTCGCGCGGTGTGGGATCTTCAGGCAAAGATTAATGAGAATGCATGGCTGAGGCGCGTTGAGCGATTGCGCCAGTCTGCCTCGGATCCGAAGTTGATCGTCGAATCGCAGGTGCCCATGGCGGTCATGGCAGCCCTGGTCATAAGACGCCGGCGTCGGCGCTTGCAACGGCGGCTGCTCGCGCACAAGCGTTCGCCCAAGGCGCTGCATAAGCGTCGATTGAAAATCAAAGCGCTGCGCTATCTGTTGGAGCGATGCGCTCCGAATAACGCCGCCGTTCGCGCGGAATTGAAACAACTACGGCTGCTGCAGGATGATCTTGGAGAATTTCACGATGAGTGGGCGCTGCGGCGGCGGCTGGCGCGTCAGCGCCGTTATCTACGCGCCACCATCGATATTCGTTCGCGGCTTCTCGGGCACCGCGAGCAGCTCCTGCACAGCATCGAAAAACATCAACAGCATCTGCTGCGCATCTGGAAGGACAGGGAGCTGGATCGCCTTTGGAATCCGCGCACCGCGGCAGTCGCTTAAGTCGTAAGGAGAGTGAGTTGAACAACCAGGCGGGCATTTGGCTGGATCATCGAGAGGCCGTTATTGTCATGACGGGGGCCGCGGACGGGCACCGCGTGCGCGTGCTTTCGCGCGTCGAAAAGCATCCGCAGCGCACGGGAGATTCGCCCTTGAAAGGACCCTATGAATCGCGGCAGGTACCCGCGGATGACCAGCGGCAGCGGGCACTGACGGGGGAGCTGAACCATTACTATGACGCCATCATCTCCGCCGTCGATGACGCCCAGCGGCTCCTCATATTCGGCCCGGGCGAGGCCAAAGGTGAACTGAAGAGGCGCCTCGAGAGCAAAGGGCTTGGCTCGCGGATCGCGGCCATCGAAACGGCGGACAAGATGACCGATCGGCAGATCGGTGCAAAGGTACGCGAGTATTTCAGTGAATCATGAATACCGGTCCGCAATCCCGGATTCGTTGCGCCTAAGTCTCCCGCCGCCGCACCAGCAGTTGGGCGAGTGCGCATGAGGCGAGGCGCGCTTCGTCATCGTCAGCGCGGCTGGTCAGAATGATCGGCAGGCGAGCGCCGAGCACGATTCCCGCGGCCCGGGCGCCGCCCAGGTAAACCAGCTGCTTGACCAGCATATTGCCAGCCTCCAGATCCGGAACAACGAGAATATCGGCCTGGCCAGCCACCGGACTTACGATGCCCTTGCTGCGCGCAGCTTCGCTCGAGATGGCGTTGTCGAAGGCCAGCGGCCCGTCCAGAATCCCGCCAACAATCTGCTGCCGATCGGCCATCTTGCAGAGGGCGGCGGCATCAAGGGTCGACTGCATTTTGGCGCTCACCGTCTCGACGGCGGCCAGAATCGCGACTTTGGGTGATGGATTGCCTAGTGCGTGTGCCAGGTCGATTGCGTTGCGAACGATGTCGCGTTTCGCATCGAGGTCCGGTGCAATGTTGACGGCTGCGTCCGTGATGAAGAGCGGCTTCGGGTAGTGCGGCACGTCGAGCACAAATACGTGGCTCATGCGCCGTTCCGTGCGCAGTCCCCCGGTCTTGTCCACCACCGATTCCATCAACTCGTCCGTGTGAAGAGCGCCCTTCATCAGGGCCTCTACTTTACATTCGCGCCCCATGGCAACCGCGCGTTCGGCTGCGGCGTGACTGTGCGGCACATCGACGATTTCGACATCCTTAAGTTCACAGCCCGCGTCCGCGGCCGCCCTGATGATCTTGGCTCGCGGACCGACCAGCACCGGCTCAATGAGTCCGGCTTGGCGCGCCTCCATGGCGCTCAAGAGCGACACGGCGTCGCACGGGTGCACAATCGCGGTACGTATGGGACTGAACTGGCGCGCCGCATCGAGAAGCTGCCGGTAGCGGCTTCCCGAAGCAAATTGCGCGGCGGTCTCGGCTGTTGGCATTGTCGCTGCGCCGCACCTCAGGGCGACAGAAACCTCTCGATCGGGGTGATTGCAGCGGCTGCGCCCGATACCTCCACATCATCGAGCGCTTCCGTCCAATCCTCCGGCGGATCTGCAAATGCCAGCGGCAGCAAGTTCCAATTCTCGTCGTCGATTTCATCCAGATCGCCGTTGAGCGCCTGCGTTTCGATGGTGCGCGATTTATCGTCGTACCCGGTGACTAGAAAGTCCTCGTTGGTATCCAACCGGGTGTACCACTGACCAACTTGCGGGGAATTGTTAATCTGCTGCTCCCTGGTAGCGTCAACGCCTGCTGCGAAGGATGCGCCGGGGCAACGCTAACCGGAATGCGGAAAAATGCTTATTGGGGTGCGGCTTGTACCGCGCGTGAACGAGTTAACGTATCGTGCGCACCCGCTGTCGCGATTCTGGCTACCAGTATCGGACGCGGCCGGTGCCGACGTGCACGAAATCCGTGACCGATCGCTGTCATGATCACTCCATCGTAAGGGACATGTGCGGGTCGCATACGTGTTTTCGCGGATCGCCAAACTTCCGTCCCAGGTTCACCATTGTTTCGGGACTGAAAGGAGAAATTTATGAGCTTGATACGTTGGGATCCATTTGGCGACGTCGATACGTTTTTCAACCGCTTGGTGCCAGGCAGCTATGCAAACTGGCCACGCCTGCCGGTAGAGGGCAATGGCAAGAAACTGGAGTTTGCGCCCTCGGCGGACATTAGCGAAACCGACAAGGAATACCTGATCCGTGCCGAGTTGCCTGCGGTCAAAAAGGAGGACGTGCAAGTAACATTCGACGATGGAATGATCACCATCAAGGGTGAACGCAAACAACAAAAGGAGGATAAAAACGAGAAATTCCACCGCGTCGAGAGCTTCTATGGAAGCTTCGAACGAAGATTCTCGCTGCCGGACAACGTGAACGCGGACGCAATCTCTTGCGATAGCAAGGACGGCATGCTCACCGTGCACATTCCCAAGAGCGAAATGTTGAAGCAAAAGCCGAAACAAATCACGGTGCAGTGAGTGGAGAAAAAGAGGGCTAACCCGACGGCGGCGTTCGCGTCGCCGTCGTTCTCGTGTCGCATGAAGGAGAAGATTATGTACGGCAAGATTCTGGTCCCCGTCGACGGCAGCGAAACATCGACGCGCGGCCTCAATGAAGCGATCCGACTCGCAAAAATTCACGGCGGTGAGCTTCGCCTGATGCACATCGTCAATGAGTTCATTCTCGATGTCACCTACAGTCCCGGTCTGTACCCGGAAAACCTGATCGAGTCGTTGCGCAGCGGCGGCAAGTCCATTCTTGATGCTGCCCAGGCCGCCGCGAAAAGCGCGGGCGTCAAGGCGGAGTGTGTGATGCTCGAGTCGATTGGGGGCGTGGCCGCCGATTTCATTCTTGCGCAGGCGAAGGATTGGAAAGCCGATCTTATCGTCATGGGTACCCACGGACGCCGCGGACTGTTGCGGCTGGCCCTGGGCAGCAATGCCGATCTCGTCGTGCGCGGCGCGACGATGCCGGTCATGTTGATTCGTGCCCATCCGCAGAAGAAGAACCAGCCGGAAAGCGCGCGGGAGGAAGCGGCATAACTAGAGCCGAGCCGCCCGCGCGGCGAGGATCTTCTCATGACAGTACATATTCGGTCTTATCAGGATACGCGATGCGAAGAGATGTTTCGCATTGGCATCTAGATACTCCGGCGTCGTTTCTTCGTATCATTGCTGAATGAATGTCTCAGACACGGCAAACTTGAATTTGCTGCGCGGTATTGCACGGCGCGCAATGCTGGAGCGCGGCTTGCTGCCGGAATTCTCGGCCGCGGCCCTGCAGCAGACCGACGCCCTTTCCGCGGCTGCGGCCGGAGCGGGGCCGGAGATTCGCGACTTGCGCGCGCTGTTATGGGCATCGATCGACAACGACGATTCGCGCGATCTCGATCAGCTTTCCGTGGCGCAGCCAGAGAGCGGCGGCGTGGTGAGGATTTTGGTCGCGATAGCGGACGTCGACGCCCTCGTCGCCGCGCGCTCGCCGGTCGATGATCATGCGCGCAATAACACAACCTCGGTTTACACCGTTCCGCAGATCTTTCCCATGCTTCCCGAGAAGCTGTCGACCGACCTTACGTCTCTGGGTGAAGGGCAGGAGCGGCTTGCCATCGTCGTTGATATGACGGTGGGCGCCGACGGCATGGTGAGTGCGTCCGAAATCTACCGTGCGTTGGTCCGCAATCAGGCCAAGCTTACCTATAATGGCGTCGGCGCCTGGCTGGAGGGTAGAGGGGCGGCACCTGATCGACTGCGCGCCATTGCGGGTCTCGATCAGCAGTTGCGTATTCAAGATCGGATTGCGCAAGCTCTCAGAGCCGTCAGGCGCGAACACGGCGCGTTGGCGCTGGAGACCCTGGAAGCCCTCCCGGTATTCCACGGCGAGGCGCTGAGCGATTTGCGGCCCGACACGAAAAACAGAGCCCATGAGCTCATCGAAGATTTCATGATTGCGGCCAACGGCGTGACCGCGGGGTATCTCGCCAGCAAAGGAGCACCGTCATTGCGCCGGGTGCTGCGCACGCCCCAGAAGTGGAACCGGATCGTGGCGCTGGCGCGGCAATTCGGTGAGTCATTGCCGCGCGATCCTTCCGCACCGGCGTTAAACGTTTTTCTCACCAAGCGTCGTGAGACCGATCCCTCGCACTTTGCCGATTTGTCGCTATGCGTGATCAAGCTGTTGGGCCGGGGCGAATATGTGCTGGATCTGCCCGGCCAGCGCGTCGCCGGGCACTTCGGACTGGCCGTAAACGACTACACGCATTCCACGGCGCCCAATCGGCGTTTCCCTGACTTGCTGACACAGCGCCTGCTCAAGGCAGCGTTGAGCGGGGTTGCCGCCGGGTATTCCGCGGACGAGCTGCGTTCACTGGCCGCGCACTGCACGGACCAGGAAGACAACGCCGCCAAGGTGGAGCGCCAGGTCAAGAAATCGGCCGCGGCACTGTTATTGGCGCCGCGTATCGGGCAGCGTTTCGATGCGATCGTCACCGGAGCTGCGGACAAGGGAACCTGGGTGCGGATCTCCTCGCCTTCCACAGAGGGCAAGCTCGTCAAGGGTTTTGAGGGCCTGGATGTGGGCGACGCCTGCCAGGTCCGCCTCGTGCACACCGATGTTGCGCGCGGATTCATCGATTTCGAACGCTGGCACTAACTTATGCAAACCAACGACACTTCCCACTCACCCGCACTCGCTTATGACGATGAAGGCTTTCTCGCCAGCGAGGATGGCCGGCCGGTGCGCATTCTGGCGGAATACCTGGAGCCGCTCCACCGGTTCACGCGTGCCAATATTCACGACACCATCGTCTTTTTCGGGTCTGCACGGCTGTCGAGCGATGGGCCGCTCGGCCGCTACTATCGCGAGGCCCGGGAACTCGCGCGGCTGCTGACCCAGTGGTCCAAAGGCCTTCCCTCGCACGCGCATCGCTATGTCGTCTGTTCGGGCGGCGGCGGGGGAATCATGGAAGCCGCCAATCGCGGCGCCGCCGATGCGGACGGCAGAACGATCGGGCTCAATATCAGCCTGCCTCATGAGCAGCGGCCGAACCCATACGTCACCCGCGAGCTGTCGTTCGAATTCCGCTACTTCTTCATGCGTAAACTTTGGTTTGCGCACCTGGCGCGGGCACTGGTGGTCTTCCCGGGCGGCTTTGGCACTCTGGACGAGCTCGCCGAAATCCTCACGCTGGCGCAGACCCGCAAGCTGGAGCGCCCGATTCCGGTGATTCTCTACGGTGCTGCCTACTGGCACGAGGTCCTCAACTTCGACGCCATGTTGCGATACGGCATGATCGACCGCAAAGATCTGGATTTATTTCAATACGCCGACGATCCAGCCCGAGCATTGAGCCTGCTGCAGAGTTCACTGCGGGCGGAACCTGAGCAGGTCAGCCCGTGCTTTGCGCACTCGCGGACTTGCGAATCGACCGATCACTGAACGCGCTACACAGACCACCGGCACCTACGTGAATCCACGGATGTAAAAGTGTGCGGTGTTGGATCAAACTAACGGCCGGATCGATGGTGTCAGCCAATTGGGGGGCAGTTATGGCAGCAACACTTGTTGCAAAACGCGCACCGGCGCGAATTCCAGACGTACCCGCGGACCTTCCCCATGTCTTGGCGATGTGCATAGCGCCGCACATACACGAAGATCGGAATGCATGTATTGCCGAGTCCGCCTATTTCATCGCCCAGCGCCGTGGCTTTGTTCCAGGACACGAACTGGAGGATTGGCTACGGGCGGAGAGCGAGGTGGACGCGCGACTCAGCGGCGAAGGCTGCGCCTTCTGAAGAGCTGCGTTCGTTTTCCGCCGCTTGGGGCCAGTGCTCGCTTAGATCCAGTGTTTGCGTAGCAGCCACACTTTGATGACCTGCGTGAGCACCATATAGCCGAGAAGCGTGACCAAGAGGATCGGCCAGTAAAGCTGCGGCAGTTGCTTGAGCCCCAGCGCCGATGATACCGGCGAGTAGGGCAGCCAGATACCGAACGCCATGATGGAAAGTGTGGTCAGAGTCAGCGGCAAGCTCGCGCGACTTTGAATGAAAGGAATCCTGTTGGTGCGAATGACATGGATGATGAGCGTCTGCGTCATCAAGGATTCGACGAACCAGCCGGTCTGAAACAGCGACGCATGGGATGGATCCCAGCAATTGAACACCCAGAGCATGACGAAGAAGGTCGTGTAATCAAAAATTGAACTGATGGGCCCGACAAACAGGATGAATCGGCGGATTTCCGCGATGTTCCAGGGCCTCGGCCGCGCGACTTGCTCTTCGTCCACAGCGTCTGCCGGGATCGGTACCTGCGAAAAGTCATACAGGAGATTGTTGGTCAGCACCTGGATCGGGGCCATCGGCAGGAACGGCAGAAACGCGCTTGCTCCAAGGACGCTGAACATGTTCCCGAAATTGGAGCTCGCGCCCATGCGGATGTACTTGACGATATTCGCAAAGACCTTGCGGCCTTCGAGAACGCCCGCCGCCAGCACCATGAGGTCCTTCTCCAGCAAGATCAGGTCCGCCGACTCTTTGGCAATGTCGGTAGCGGTGTCCACCGAGATGCCGACATCCGCCGCACGCAAGGCCGGCGCGTCGTTGATGCCGTCGCCCAGGAATCCGACCACGTGCCCCTTGCCCCGCAGGATGCGGATGACCCGCTCCTTGTGTGCCGGGGACAGGCGCGCGAACAGCGTCGCCTTCCCGGCGGCCTCCGCCAGGTCGGCATCCGAGAGCTTCTCGACATCAATGCCGAGCAGCATCGGGTCCGGCACGAGCCCGACATCCCGGCAAACCTTGCGGCTGATGAGCTGGTTGTCGCCGGTGAGAATTTTAACGCCGATACCGGTGGCGTTGAGCGCTGCGAGAGCGCCGGCCGCGGTGCGCTTGGGCGGGTCCAAGAATGCGACGTATCCCCGGAGCACCAGCTGGCGCTCGTCATCTTTGGCGCAGATTTGCCTTCCCGGCAGCTCCCGGGTTGCGACCGCCAGAACTCGAAAGCCGTCGTTGCTCAGCCCGTCGTATTCCTGCTTCAGATCAACCATCCGATCCGGGTCCAGCAACGACACTTTACCGTCGAGTTCGAAGTGAGAGCAGCGCAGGAAGACCTCTTCCGGCGCTCCCTTGGTCAGCAGCAGCGCCTTTCCCTCCGGATCCTCCAGCAGCACCGACATCATGCGTCGCGTGAAGTCGAACGGCAGTTCATCGAGCTTCTTGTATTTCTGCACCAGTGGCTTGTCGTGAAAATCGGCGCTATCCAGAATCGCCCGGTCGAGCAGGTTCTTAAGGCCGGTTTGAAAGTAGCTGATCAGGTACCCGTCGAGGAGCACGTCGTCGGACTCACGCCCCGCGACATTGCAATGACGCATCAGCACCACCCGGTCCTCGGTGAGCGTGCCGGTTTTGTCGGTGCAGAGGATATCCATGCCACCGAAGTTCTGGATCGAATTGATGCGCTTGACGATGACGCGCTTGCGGCTCATGGCCAGCGCGCCCTTCGAGAGACAGACCGAGACGATCATCGGCAACATCTCGGGAGTCAGCCCAACGGCAACTGCCAGGGCGAAAAAGAACGCCGCCTTCCAGTCGTGCTTGGTAAAGCCGTTGATGAGGAAAACCAACGGCACCATCACGGCCATGAACTGCATCATCAGCCAGGTGAAACGGTTAAGACCTTGATCGAAGCTGGTCTGCGCGCGTTGTCCGGTGATCGAGCGGGCCATGCTGCCCAAGTAAGTGCGTACCCCGGTGGCGATGACAACGGCCGTGGCCGTGCCGCTCTCAACACTCGTACCCATGAAACAGGCGTTCTTGAGCTCGATCGGCAAGCCGGCAGTATCGGTTTCCGGCTGGCAGAACTTCTCGACCGGGAGCGATTCGCCGGTCAGGCTGCCCTGGCTCACGAACAAGTCCTTCAGCGACAGCAGCCGCACGTCGCCGGGAATCATGTCGCCGGCAGCCAGCTTGACGATGTCCCCCGGGACGAGATCTCGCAACGGCAATTCACGCGCCACACCATCACGCAGAACGGTGGCGGTCACATGTATCATTGCCTTGAGCTTCTCCGCGGCGGCGTCTGCGCGGGCCTCTTGAAAGAAGCGCAGTCCAACGCTCAAGCACACCATCAGCGCCATCACGTAACCGGCGCGCGCATCGCCGGTTATAAATGACACGACCGATAAGGTCGACAGCAGAATCACCAGTGGATTGCGCATGATCCGCAGGAGCCGGATGGGCCAGCCTTGCCTGCGCTCCTGGGCGATCTCGTTCGGGCCCTCTGCCCGCGCCCGTTCTTGCGCCTGCGCCTGGGTCAGCCCGGCGAGAGATGTTCCTAAATCGCGAAGCAGCGCATCGGCATCCTTGCGGGCGGCATCGAGAACTGCAGGCGCGACGCGGATGTTCTGGCGCGGGCCGGCAGCCGTTGGCTTGGGTTCGGTCGCTGCCACCCTGATTCCGCCGTCGCGATCGGAATGTTTCATTTTTGTGTCAGTCCGCCACGCGCCTACACCGATCGAAGCATAGCGTGACGGCCAGGATGTGGCGAAAGAGTCAGCTTGCGCCCGAAGCGGGCAGGGCGCGTTACTTCGGCACTCCGTTGGGGCGGTTCAAATCCAGCAGGGGCTCGGAGCCGCCCAGACGCGAGATGTAATCAGCCAGCGCGTTCTTTTCCTGAGCGGGCATCCCGCGAAGCGCACTGGTCATTTCTGGAGGCGCAAGGTCCCTGTGCAGGGCCGCTGCCGCCTCGATCTGCCGGGTCAGATATGGGAATTGCTGACCGGCGATGCGCGGTATGCGGTTGGCCGCATCACCCCGGCCATCGACACCGTGACAAGCGGCACAGATGTGCGTGTACAGCTCCTGTCCCACGCGCAGATGCTCTCCCGAACCCTTGGCCGGGTTGGGGTTCGCATCCAGGGCCGACAGATAATTCGCGATCGCGACGATGTTTTCCTGGTTGGCGAATGTTTCATGCGCCGTGACCACCTGCATGGCCGTATTGACGCGCGCCCCGGATCGAAACAGCGCCAACTGCTTTTCCAAATACCGCTTCTGCTGGCCCGCAAGATTCGGAATGGTTCCATCGGTCGATCCCCAGGCGTTCGGTTGATGGCAGACCGCGCAGGGTGCATACAGGCGGCGTCCATCTGACATCGAGGGCGCCGCCTGCGTGACGCCTACGATTGCCAAAAGCATTGCCGGCAGCGTCAGGGTGCGAACTTGCGGATTCGGACTCTTCACGATAATAGCCTCGTCGGGTGCGAAAGCGGCTTCAGGTTGGTATTCACGGCAGCCGCGGACCGCGCCAATTGTGCCTGTATCGCGGCCAGCGTTTTCTCGTACGCGAACGGCTGACTCGTATCGGCAGTCACTGTGTGCAACAGTTCGTCCGGGTGCAACGGCTGCATGTTCTCAAGTTGTTGATCCAGTACTCCAACATCGGCATCCGATGGATCGATGCCAGCTTGTCGCCGCATTTCGATGCGCTCCGCCATGACGTGGGGGTCGGCCATGCAGGACACAATGACGAACTGCGTCCCATGCCGAGCCGCCAACTCACCGAACATGCGCCGATCCTCGCCGTTGAGAAATGCGGCATCAACGATGACGCTCACACCTCCTTGCAGGCAGGCCTGGGCGCATTCGAGAAGACGGGCGTAGGTGCGATTGCTGAATTCCGGAGTGTGGATGCCCAGCATGAACCCCGCGCGAGCTGCGTCCGGTTGACCTGCTGCGAGGCGCTTACGTTCCAGATCGGACCGCATCCGTACCGCCCCGAGCTGCACGCCCAAGCGTTCGCTCAGGAAAGATTTACCCGAGCCACTGACCCCGTGCATGATGAGAAGAACGGGCGCAGGCGCGCCGATGAATGCGGCTGCCGTCCGCACTCTCATCCGTAGGCGCTGGCGAAAGTCCTCGCGGTGCGCCGCGTCACGCTCGGCGCCGACGCTGTCGACCATAGCCCGCACCAATGCACGATACACGGTGTAGAACGGCAGCAAGCGAACGCCGGCGTAGTCGCCGCTACGCTCAAGATACGCATTCAGAAACGTGCACCCCAGATCGCGGCGACCGTGCGCTGAAAGATCCATCACCAAGAACGCGACGTCGTTCATGACGTCTATCCAGCGCAATTTCGGATCGAATTCCAGACAGTCGAAGGCCGTCAACCGACCGCACCAGCGCACCACGTTGCGGGCGTGCAGGTCGCCGTGACATTCGCGGATGAAACCGGATTGCTCCCGCGCACGCAATAAGGCAATCGAATCGTGCAGATAGTCATGAGTCCAGTCAATCAATGCGCCCATCTCCGGTAACTGCGTATCCGGATCGAGGTGCGAGAGCAGAGCGGCCATATTGCCGAGCACGGCATCGTGCATTAGCTGTGTGTACACGCAGTTAATGCTGGGCGGCGCCTGCTTGGTGCTCGCGTGGAAGGCGGCGATGACCGCTGCCAGATCGGCGATCTCCCGTGCGCTGACCGCGCCACGTTTCAGCAATGCAGACAATTCTTCGGATGCATCGAATTGTTTCATCCGCACGGCATATTCAATGATCTGGCCATCTCCGCCGACCCGCACCCCCGTCTCATCCCGGGTGATGGCCACTACGTCCACATAGAGCTCGGCGGCAAGGCGCCGGTTGAGGCGCAGTTCCTCTTCGCACAGGAAATGCCGCTTCGACAGGGTCGAGGAGTCGATGAAATCCAATTTGACGCTTTTCTTGATTTTGTACGCATAAGTTCCTGTAAGAACAATCCACGAGATGTTGGTCTCGCGAACATCCAGCCGGCCAACCGGGTGAGGAAACGCAGACGGCATCAGCAGATCCGCGGGTATGATCCCCGTCAGGTCATAACCGGAAGGGGGCGCGGCTGTGCTGAGCGCGCTCATCTCAGGCGTCGCGCATGGCGCGACAGCAGCCGCGCGCATCATTGCAGGGACTGGCGATTGTTCGGGCCATGGCTCAAGGGTAAGCTGACCGCCGCGGAGTAATCTATGCGGGTAGTCCACATTGGCCCACGGGGAAACCACTTCGACAGATCCGCGCGCAGCGGAATATCCTACCTCATGAGGCTTCTGCAACAGCATCGATCCTGGCGCGCCCGGCTTGCCCGGGACCTCGGCTGTGAACGCGATGTGGTATGAGTTTGGCGAAAACAAGTAGTACTCACCTTCGAGCCGAAGGCAGATAGTTCCCCGCCTGTACGGTAGCGTACATCTCGCCCACATTTCTTCCTGTAATGTGCGGCCAACCGCCCGAAGCGTGGCTTGCAAGACAAGTTCGCAGTGTCATTGCGGCAATTACGTATTCTAATTTCGAGTCACATCACAAAAAATCCAGCCCCAGATCGTTGTTGGCTTCGAGCAAAAGGGATGTTCTTATGATCGGACTTCGCCGCTTGATTTTCAGCTGCTTCGCCACGGGCATTTGCCTGGTACCGACGGCGCCAAGTTGGGCCGTACCCAGCTTTGCTCGACAGACCGGGATGGCCTGCTCCGCCTGCCACACCGTGTTTCCCGAATTAAGCCCGTTCGGCCGCGAATTCAAGCTCAACGGCTACGTTCTCGATAATCTCAAACAGGTCACCGGCATCGACATCGATTCGAAGCAGACGCTGTCACTCAACCAGATACCCCCCATCAGTCTGATGCTGCAGGTATCCTACACCCACACCGGTGCGGCGCTTCCGGACAGCGCCACCACCGGCGCATTCGCCAAAGATGGTGATTTTCTGTTCCCCCAACAAGCGAGTTTTTTCTACGCCGGTAAAATCGCCGATGGCCTTGGCGCGTTCATCCAACTGACTTACGATGGCGTGGGAGACAGCTTCGGATTCGATAACACCGATGTTCGCTACGCGCACCACTTTACCTTCGGCGGCGCCAACAGCAACGACCATGAATTGATTCTCGGCGTCACCGTCAATAACAACCCGACAGTGCAGGACGTTTGGAATTCGACGCCTGCCTGGGGATTCCCATACGCCGCAAGCAGTGTTTCGCCCACGGCGATCACATCAGCGAAAATTGACAGCGGCGCCGGCGGTTTCGGGCAGAGCGTCGGCGGAATTGGCGTGTATGCGTGGTTCGATGATCACTACTACGTAGAGCTTACCGATTACATATCAGCGATTCGGGGAGGGGCTCATCCGCTCGACAGCACCTCGACCAATGTGATCACCGGGAACGCGCCGTACTGGCGCGTGGCGTACGAGACCCGCTGGGCCCGCAATTCCCTGGAGGTCGGCGCCTACGGGTTGAATTCCACTGTATACCCCGGGAACACCAACGGCATCAACGAACCGCTCTCGGGCCCCACCAACAAGTACAAAGATGTCGCGGGCGATTTCCAGTATCAGTACATCGGTGAGGATCATCTGTTCACGGTCCTCGGCACTTACATCCATGAGAGTCAGACGCTCGATGCCAGTGCGTTTTATGGATTTTCGGCGAACAACTCGAATAACCTCAATACGACCAAATTGACCGGGGAGTACTACTACAAGCGGAAGATCGGCGGCTCAGTGGGCTACTTCAATATCACCGGCAGCAGCGATCCGATACTCTATGCCCCCGCGCCGGTCAGCGGCAGTGCGAACGGCAGCCCGAAGACAAACGGCTATATTCTCGAGGTCGACTACCTGCCATGGCTGAATACCAAGCTGCAGGCACAGTATGTCGGCTACCAGAATTTCAACGGTCAGAACGGCAACAATCCCGGCGGCTACGACGGCAGCAACCGCACCGCATCCAACAACAACACCTTGTACTTGCTAATGTGGCTGAATTTCTAATTGGGAAAAGCGAGGATTTATGAAGTTAGTTTACGGTGTCGCCATTGTGATCGGCGCGTCCCTATGGATGAGCGGGATCGCCCGGGCTGCAGACGCCGCTGCGGATACCCCGGCTGAGGCTCCCGCGGCTGCCATGACCGACGCGCAGAAAGCTGCTTTGCGCAAGACCATCGAGACCTGCGGCACTTGTCACGGTGTCAATGGCCGCAGTATCGCGCCGACATTTCCGAACCTGGCAGCGCAGACCGCGCCCTATATTGAATTGCAATTGCATGCCTTCAAGGATCAATCCCGCGCCGATCCGGATGCTCAGGCTTATATGTGGGGCATGGCATCGCAGCTCAGCGATGCCACCATCAGTGGTGTTGCCAATTATTTTGCCGCGCAGCCCGCTCCGGCAGGCACACCCGGCAATGCGGCGCTCGTCGCGCAGGGAAAGAAATTATACGAAGAAGGCGTGCCGGCGCGGCAGATTCCGCCCTGCGCCTCATGCCACGGCCCTAAGGCGCAAGGCATGGCGACGTTTCCGCGCCTCGCCGGTCAACATGCGCCGTACCTGCTCAAGCAACTGCTGGTAATTCAAAGCGTATTGCGCACGGCTCCAGTTATGCACGGCGTGGTCAAGGACCTGAGCAAGGATCAGATGCAGGCGGTCGTCGCCTATTTGGAATCCCTATAGCCCGACTTCCAGAGAACGGCCCAACACGGCCACGAACTCCTACACGCGACCGGCGCAGTTCGCCGCTGGCGTTTTTCTCCTTGACTCTTTTTCTTGCGGTCCCGTTCTGGGCATTCGGTGCGATGAATGGCCATCAGCTGATGCCGGGGCTGCCCATGGCGGCGCTGATGTTTGTGTGTCCAGGATTGGCCGCGATAATACTGGTGGGTCGAACCGAGGGATCCCTTGGCATCAGGGCATTGTTTGCCCGGGCGATTGACTACAAGGGTGTCAGGCCAAGGGCCTGCTACGTACCCTTGCTGCTGCTCAATCCCGCCGTGTTTGTCATGTCATACATCGCGATGCGCATACTCGGAACGCCTGTTCCGGCTCCAGAGCTGGAGATTCTGCCGGCGCTGGCGCTGTGCGCAGTGTTTTTGGTCACCGCGCTGGGTGAGGAGCTGGGCTGGTCCGGATACGCCATCGATCCCCTGCAGCAAGGATGGGGTGCGCTGTGGGCGGGCCTCCTGCTGGGAGCGGCGTGTGCCGTGTTTCACTGGGTAGCGTTGGCCGAAGCTCATCGCTCATTCGCGTGGATCGCATGGTGGTCACTGTGGACCGCCGCGCAAAGGGTGATCATGGTTTGGATTTACAACCGCACCGCCAAAAGCATAGTCGCCATGGTTCTAATCCACGCGTCTTCCAACATATGTTGGCAACTGTTTCCCATCCGGGGCTCCTTCTTCGACCCCCGCATCACGGGCTTGATCACGACAATCCTGGCGATTTTTGCGATCGCGCTGTGGATGCGTCGAGAAATCAACCCAACTGGAGGGTGAGTGCGCCGAATCCTTCTTGTCATTCTCGCAGTCCTCATCGTTGCGACCGCCGGCGTGTACGCGATGTTTGTGCGCGATATCTCGGGCGCACGCGCGCGCCTGGTCGGCCGCAGCAGGACCGTAGAGACGTCGTTCGGTACGCTGGAATACGCCGTGCTGGGGGAGGGCGATCCGATTCTGGCCATCCACGGCGCTGGCGGCGGCTTCGATCAAGCCGTCGACATGACGGGCGCAGTGGTCGGGCGCGGATACCAGCTCATCGCTCCATCGCGCTTTGGATATCTTCGATCGGGACTGCCGGACAACCTCACGGCCGCCATGCAGGCCGACGCCTTCGCCCAGCTGCTCGATAAACTTGGGATCGACAGAGCGGCCGTTGTCGGCATCTCTGCCGGCGCCTGGTCGTCCCTACAATTCGCCATTCGTCATCCGGATCGTTGCAGGGCATTAATCCTTCTCGTGCCCGCTGATTACCTGCCGGCCGGGACAGCCAATCATGGCGGCAGCGCTGTTCAAGCGATATTCAACTCCGATTTCATTGCGTGGGGAGCCTTGAAGTTCATGCCCATCCTGCCGGGCGCGATGACCCGGATGATGCTCGGCACGGATGCCGGTGTGATACGCGCCGCGCAGCCCAGCGAAAAGTTGCGGGTGCAACAACTGCTGGAGCATCTTTTGCCAGTCAGCGCGCGGTCTACTGGGATGCAGTTCGACATCAAGACTGCGACGACCCGCGAATCTTATCCAATCGATAAGATTGCATGTCCACTGCTGACCATAAGCGCAGAAGATGATCGCTTCGGAACGGCACAGCGGGCGCGGTATATTGCGCGGAGCGTGTCCGATGGCAGGGCAATTATTTATCCGAGCGGCGGCCATGCCCTGGTCGGCGACTATGCCGAGGCTCTGCACGAAATCATGTCGTTCCTGCAGAGCGTCAAGGCGCAGTCTGCAACGAGCGAGCCGGCCAAGGAGACGAAATGAGCAAGATTGGCGAGAGTCTGGCCGGAAAACGAGTATTGATAACCGAGAGTCAGCAATGGATTGGACCGATTCTGTGCGAGACGTTTGCCAACTATTCGGCGATTGTAATCGCCGATGAGCGCGATCTTTCCGCACCCACGGCTCCCGAGCAAGCGGTACGCGCCGCGGAACCCCTGGATGTCCTTATCGTTCATCTGGTTGCGCCTGCACCGCAGACCGCGGCACAAGAGGTCACCGCGGAAGAATGGCGGAGCGTTTTTGCTCATCTGGTGGATCCGATTCCGCGGCTGCTGCGCGCCGCGCTGCCCGGCATGATTGAGCGTCGCGCGGGCAAGATCGTGGTGCTGGGCAGCGCCTCGGCGCTGCGGGGTATGCGCAATACCTCGAGCTACAGCGCCGCCCGGGGTGCTCAGGTGGCACATACGCGAGCCGTGGGAATTGAGGTTGCGCGGCACAATATCCACGTGAATCTCATCGCCACCAACTTCGTCGACAGCCCTGCGTACTTCCCGCGCGAGGTGCAGAAGCTTGAATCGTTCAAACAGCGCTTGAAGCGCGAGGTGCCGATCGGTCGAATGGTGACGCCGGAGGAGGTGGCATCGTTCACGATATTTCTGGCGTCAGAAGAGGCCAACGGGTTTGCCGGGCAGGTGTTTCCTTTAGCCGGCGGCTGGCAAACCTAGGATCTCGTGGCCCTTACTGGATGGCGTGCAGGTAATCGTAGTTGACTTGCGCCGCATCTATCGGACTCATGCGTGTGAACGGTGCTTCCTGCTCGACAAAGTAGTATTTCAATCCCTCGCTCTTTGCCGCAGCGAAAATTGGCCGGTAGTCGACAAAACCGTTGCCCAATTCGGTACCGACGCGCAGTCCCGGTGCAACGTTTTTGGTGCCGGCACTCAAAAAATCCTTCACATGAATCATCGGAAATCGATGCGGGTATTTCTTGAAATAATGTACGGGATCGCCGCCTGCAACCCTCATCCAGCCGCAGTCGATTTCAAATGCAACCAATCCAGGATCGGTCTCCTTCAGCAGCACATCGTAGGCTACCTGGCCATGGCCTTGGTCGACAAATTCCATGAAATGATTGTGGTAGCCAAACTGCAGCCCAGCCTGCTTTGCCTTCTCGCCAATCCGGTTCGCAAGCTCCGCCGTCTGCTTGGCATCTTCCAGTGTCATTGCGCGCAGGGTCTCAGCGTATTTGCTGAAAGCCGGGTCCAATGTTGGAAGATCGCCGGTACCTCGGCGCAGTACTGAACTCACCACGTAGTTCGCGCCGAGCGCATGAGCATCCGCAAAGTTTGCTTCGATGTTGCCGCTGATGAAATCAAGGTGAGCGCTCGGACAGACAAGCCCCGAATCATCGAGCAGTTTTCGAAAGTCCGCGGCTGACAATCCGCCGAATCCTGCCGTTTCGACGTTTCGGTAACCGATTTGCTGTAATTTTTTCAAAGTCCCGGCAGCATCGGAATGCATGGCTTGATTGACGCTGTACAGCTGTATGCCGACAGGTATGCCCAAAGGATTGGCGAGAACCGCGCGCGGCAGACTCGTTGTCAAAAGCGTCAGGATACCTAGGTCGGTCGAGCGGGACAGAAAAGTTCTGCGAGACAGTGTGGTTAGGGGCATGGCGAGCGTTTTTATAGGTTGGCGTTACAGATTACCATGCTCAGCGCCACGCTGAGAGCAGGGCGAAACCAGCGGAACTGCTACATAGTTTATGGCGCGTGGGACGCCCAACTAGCGCGCTCTGTTCACTGCGCTAATAAATCGTTTCATCACGCTCTCGGCGTCAGGAATGTCAATTTTTCGCCGGTAAGGTCCTGGCGATCTTCCCGGCGACATCATCATCGAACGGCCGGGATTGAGGTTCTAGCTTGCAATCACCACAATGCTTTTCGTGAGTGCGATTCTATCGACGTGTGGTGGCTGCGGCGATGAGCGCGACAAGCAGACAGTGGTAGACATAATAGTTATATAAACCAATCATTTATTATCTATTACTCGAAAACACATCAAGCAAGAAATTGGAGGTTCTACGCCCGCGATGAACCGCGGGCAATCGATTCCCTCACACTGTAAAGCGCAGTCGCCTTGAAAAATCGCCACGCCGCAACAATCTCCGGGAAAGCGGTAAACAGCTGCCAATGATTCCCGAGGAAGCGACCGGAATCGGTCTTGGACAGAGGGCGCAGAAATGAAGAGCTACAGTCGGAACCCGGAGGCGATCGCCAAACTCTCTCCGGAGCAGTATCGCGTAACCCAGGAGAGCGCAACCGAATACCCTGGAACGGGTGAGTATCTGAACAACA
>DATMRC010000093.1:0-23099 GCA_035567075.1 Steroidobacteraceae bacterium | reverse complement strand
CGTGCATTGCGCACCATCTGCTCGGCATCCAGCTCGATGCGGATGAGTCCCGGCGGCTGCGGCAGCTCGCTCACCGCGTACATATCGTAATCGGTCGGCCCAAGTTCGGTGCCCACTGCCAGCACCGCATCGCTTGCCCCAATCAGAGCGCGCACCGGGGCGAGCGAGGCGCTGTAGGAGATGCCCAGGGGATGTGCGGGCGGCAACAGCCCGCGTCCATTGATGGTCATGACGACCGGCGCGTTGAGACGCTCGGCGAGCGCGGCTAGCGGCGCCGCGGCGCGCAGCGCGCCGCCCCCGGCCAGAATCAGAGGTGCGCGGGCGAGCGCAAGCCGCCGGACGGCCTCGTCGAGGGCGCTCTGCGGCACTCCCGGGCGGCCCACGATCGCCCGAGTCGGAGCGGGTAGTCCGGCCGCCGAGGATTGCAGCACATCGATCGGCAGCTCGATGAACGCCGGGCCGGGACGTGCCGCCGCGAAGCGGGCGAAAACACGCGCCAGGATTTCAGGCAGCTCGGCAGGCTCGAGGATGGTGTGAGCAAACGCGCACAATTGCGCGGCGAAGCCATGTTGATCGGGCAGTTCGTGCAGGAAGCCGCGGCCGCTGCCGAACTGGCCGCGACGATTTACGCTCGCGATCACGAGCAGCGGAATCGAATCCGCCCGCGCCTGTGCAAGCGCGGTGGCGATGTTGGTGACGCCGGGTCCGGTGATGGTGAAGCACACGCCCGGCTGGCCGCTGACTCGCGCGTAGCCGTCCGCCATGAAGCCAAGACCCTGCTCATGCCGCGCCACGACGTGGCGGATTGCGCTCCGATCGAGGCCGCGGTACAGCTCGACATTGTGCACGCCCGGTATGCCAAAGATGTGCCGCACGCCGTAGGCCGCCAGGCTTTCCAGCAGGTAGCTGCCTACGGTCGCGGCGTGCACGTGGGAAACTTCGCTCACGCGCCCGAGACTAGTGGCGCCGGCCGCGGCTGTCAAAGCACCAGACTTGGCGCGCGCGAGAGTTGAGGTCAAACTATGGCAATGAAATCACGAGGGGCATGGCTCCTGGCTCTGGCATTCTCGACAGCAGCCGCGCCCGCTGCGGCGGGCACGCAGGAGGCAGCGGATCCTCGGGCGGTGAAGGAAGCGGCGGTGGTTGCCAAAGCCAAGGCAGAGGAGGCTGCGGCAGACAAGGTCTACAAGGTTCCGCGCACGCCCTACGGTCAACCCGACTTGGAGGGCGTCTGGACCAATGTCAGCATCACGCCCCTGGAACGTCCGAGCCAGTTTGGAAACAGTATCGGCCTGACTCCCGAGCAGGCGTTGCAACTCGAAACCGCCGCGATCGAACACTACATCGAGGGCAACGCGCCGACCGATCCCAACGCGCCCGCCACCGACACCACTCGCAAGCACTGTCAAGGCCCCGGCGGTCTTGATTGCGGCTACAACAGCGCCTGGAAGGATACCGCGACCACGGTGGCGCGCATCGAGGGAAAGCCGCACAGCTCATTCATCACCAGCACGCCGAACGGCCGGATTCCTGCCTACAAGGTGGACTATGCAGGCCCTCGAGGCCGGATTGCCCGCGACGAGGGTGAAGGGTCCGCGACGGCGACCCGCAGTCCCACCGACAACCCCGAGGATCGCGCGCTGGGCGAGCGCTGTCTCACCTCGTTCGGCTACAGCGCCGGTCCCGTCATGCTGCCCCTGCTGTACAACAACAACTACGCCTTTGCGCAGTCGAAGGACTTTGTCGCCATCCTGGTTGAGATGGTGCACGACGTGCGCATGATCCGCATCGATGCTGCGCACCGCACCGACGGACTGCGCCCCTGGTTCGGGGATTCGATCGGTCGCTACGAAGGCGACACATTGGTGGTGGAAACCACCAATTTTCCCCGGGCCCAGGCGTTCCGCGGCGCGTGGAAGGAACTCAAGGTCACCGAGCGGTTCACCCGCAAGGGTCCACACCGCATGCTCTATCAATTCATGGTTGAGGATCCGACCGTGTGGGATCAGCCTTGGGGCGGCGAGTATGAGTTCACCGCGTCGAAAGGACGAATCTACGAATACGCCTGCCACGAGGGCAACTATGCGCTGGCCGGCGTGCTCGCAGGCGCCAGGGCGGAAGAAGCAGCGGCGGCGAAAAGTAGCGCGGCAAAGACGCAAGCGAATCGATAGGCCCCGTTCATGAAACCGCTGCGTTTTCTGCGCGTCTGCCTGATCATGGTTGCCGTGGCCGCGGGCGGCGCCGCGCTGGGGGGCGATGCCGCAAAAATTGATCTGAACGCGTTTGATGCGCTCAAAAAGACCATCGCATTACCCAACGGCGAAGTTCTCGCATACATTGAGATGGGCGACATGGCGGGCCGGCCGGTCGTCATGGTGCACGGCTATACCGATAGCGCGCGCGACTGGGTGCCGATGCTGCCGTATGTCGCCAAGCAATTTCATCTCGTGCTGATCGATATTCGCGGCCACGGGAAGTCCGGCAAACCCGAGTGTTGCTACAACCGGCTCGACTTTGCTTACGACATCAAGCTGCTGCTGGACGCCCTGCATCTGCCAAAGGCCGATTTCGTCGGCCATTCATTGGGCACCATCATCATTCAGACGTTCGCCGAATACTGGCCGGAAAGAACCGGGCGCATCGTCTTGATCTCCTCGACCGGCGGCCTGCCGCCCGATACCCCCAAAAAACCACCGCAGTTCGATTTTGCCGCGGCGATCCGCAATCTCAAAGAGCCGATCGATGCCGACTCGCCCTTCATGATCGCGTGGTGGGATTCGCCGACGCCGGTGGATCCGGACTTCATCGCTCGCGAGCGCAAGGATGCAGCCGCCATACCGCTGCGGGTTTGGCTCGCCGTACTGGATCAAACGCTGGCGGGAGACAATTACGCCGATCTGCAGCGCACGCTGCCCCGTCTGAAGGCACCCACCTTGCTCATTTGGGGCAGCAAGGATCCGATCATGGAAGAACCGATGCGCAAGTCGCTGCGCGATGCCCTGCCAAATGCACAAGTCAAGATATTCGAAGGTCTTGGCCACAATCCGTTCTGGGAAGATCCTGCCGGGGTGGCGCAAATCATCAATGCGTTTTTGACGCACAAAAGTGGTTGAGCGCCGCAAAAAAAGGGCCCACGCGAATGGGCCCGTGTTTCAGCGACTCTGACCCAGGGGTGTGGGCAGATGTGCTGTTGGAACAGCGAAAGTCCCTACTTTTCCCAGTGTCCCGCCACGAGATGCCACTGATCGCCTACCTGTTCCCAGCGATCCGCAACCCAGTGTTGGTTCGGACGCGCATCGCGCCAGGCACCGCGGCGCCACCAATAAGCGTGGCCGTTCCACTCCCAGTGTCCGGCATCCCAAACCTGGCCGAGCTTGGGCGCAGGGGTGTTTTCGGGCTGGTTGGGCGGCGGGGGTTGAGTGGGCCAATTCTCGGCAGCGCTACCCGTCAATGGAGCGAGCATTACGCCGGCGCTTAGGACAAGCGTTGCCAGCAGTGAATTCCGAATGGCGTGCATGGGTCTCTCCTGTGTATGACGAAGCGCGGTGATCGATCAGGAAATCCTGCCGGAGATCCCGCAGGCGCTCATCCGATATTCGGCGAATGATCTGAAATTCCCGGTGAACAGCGACGCTCGCGGATTTTCTCGGCGAACGACCGCCGCTACTCAGTCCATGAAGGCCGCCGGCCAGCCCTCGTCGAGGGGAACCCCGGGCGTGGCGCACACGAATGACGGTGATGCAGCGAATCACCCGGCACGTTATGCTTCTTGCATGCAATCGGCAGTACCTGCGGCGCCTTGGCGTCGCATAATTTCGCAACTTTCAGTGTTGGCCCTGCTCGCATTGGCCTCGGCATGCGGGGGCAAGGCGGCTGGGCCGCCGCCCCCGCAGCCGGTGGCGACCCTGACGATGCGGCCGCAGCCAACGTCGCTGACCCAGGAGTATCCCGCACAGCTCGAGGCCTCGAACACGGTGGAAATCCGTCCACAGGTCGCGGGAATTCTGCTGCGTCAAGCGGCGCTCGAGGGCGCGCCGGTCAAACGCGGCCAGATGCTATTCGAGATCGATCCGCAGCCATACGTCGCCGCGCTGGCGCAGGCGCAGGCGGGACTCGCGCAGGCGCACGCAGCGCTGGCGCAGGCGGAGCGGGATTTGGCCCGCGCGCGGCCGTTGACAGAGCAGGACGCCATCAGCCAGCGAGAACTTGACGCCACGATCGCCGCGCATGAGTCGGCGCAGAGCCAGGTGAAGGCTGGGGAGGCGGCGGTGAAGACCGCCGAACTGAACCTGGGCTACACCCAGGTTCGATCGCCCATCGACGGAGTCATGAGCCGCGCGCTGGTGCGCCTCGGCGGCGTGGTCACCGCCTACACGACATTACTGACCACGGTCTATCAGACCGATCCCATGTACGCCAATTTCAGCGTCGGGGAGCAACGCTTGTTGCAGGTACAGCGCGAGCTGGGTCGCCCGCTCGACCAGCACAATCCCAGTCAGCGCCAGTTCCGGCTCCTGCTTGCCGACGGCAGCGAGTACGAATTGCCTGGTAGCATGAATTTTGTCGATGCCGCCGTGGATCTTCGCACCGATACGTTGGCGATCCGCCTCACGGTGCCGAATCCAAAACAATTCCTGCACGCGGGGCAGTACATCAGGGTGGTGGTCGCGACGCGCGAGCGTCCGAACGCACTGCTGCTTCCGCAGCGCGCGGTCCAGGTTTTGCAGGACAAGAACTATGTCTGGATCGTCGACCACGACACGGCGCAGCAGCGCGACGTCAAAATGGGCCAGCAGCAGGGCAATGACTGGATCGTCGAGGAAGGTCTCAAGCCGGGCGACGTCGTGGTGGTGGACGGCGCGCAGAAACTTAAACCCGGCACGCCGGTGCGGGCTCAGCCGCTTGCCACACCCGCATCCGCCGCAGGGCCCATCGCCGCGCCGCCGAAGTCGTGAGCAATTTTTTCATCGATCGTCCGATCTTCGCGACGGTGCTTGCCATCGTCATCACGCTCGCCGGTCTGATCGCCTTCCTGTTGCTGCCGGTGGCGCGCTTCCCGCAGATTACGCCGCCGTCGGTGGTGGTGTCGGCGACCTTTCCGGGCGCGGATGCCGCGACCATCGAGCAGTCGATAGCGGCGCCGATCGAAACGCAGGTGAACGGCGTTCCGAACATGATCTACATGGACTCGCGCAGTTCCAATGACGGCTCGTATACGCTGAACGTCACGTTCGAAGTGGGCACCGCCCAGGATATTGCCGCGGTGGATGTGCAGAATCAGGTTGCCATCGCCCAGCGTCAATTGCCTGCGGACGTTCTGCGCCAGGGTGTTTCCATCACCAAGCGGCAGCCGCAGCCGCTGATTTTCATCGCCATCGAGGCGACGGATCCCCGCTACGACTACTTATTCCTGAGCAACTTCGCGACTCTGCAGGTCTACGACGCGCTGGCGCGCGTGCAGGGGGTTGGTCAGGTGCAGCAGTTCGGCGCGCGCGATTACGGCATGCGCATCTGGCTCGACCCGGGAAAGATGGCGCGTCTCAGCATCACCACCGCCGATATCACCAGCGCCATTGGCGAGCAGAACGTCGTGGCCCCGGCCGGCATCGTCGGCGCGGAGCCGGCGCCGCCCGGACAGCAGATGACCTACACGGTTACGGTGCACGGGCGGCTGCGCAGCGTCTCGGAATTCGAGAATGTGGTGCTGAAGGCCGGCCAGAATGGTTCGGTCGTGCGGCTGCGCGACGTCGCACGCATCCAGCTTGCGGCCACCGACTACACGCGCTCGAGCCGGTTGAATGGCTCGCCCGTCGCGCTGCTGGGTGTATATCAGCTGCCGGACGCCAACGCACTGGAGGTGAGCAAGAAGATACACGCCACGCTCGAGCAGCTGTCGCAGCGCTTCCCGCCTGGAATTCGCTACGTGATACCGCTCGACACGTCGGAGTTCGTGCGCGAGTCGATCCGGGAGGTCGAGATCACCCTGTTCATTGCCGCGGCGCTGGTGCTCCTGGTGGTGTTCATATTTCTCGAAAGCTGGCGCGCGACTTTGATTCCAATGCTTGCGGTTCCGGTATCGCTGCTCGGCACCTTCACCATCTTCGTCGCGCTCGGCTTCTCGATCAATACGCTGACCTTGTTCGCTTTGGTGCTGGCCATTGGTCTGGTGGTCGACGACGCGATTGTGGTGGTCGAGGCGGTGACCGAAAACATGGAGGAGAAAGGCCTCGATCCCTTGGCCGCCACGCGCGCGGCGATGGCGAGCGTTTCGAGTCCGGTCATCGCCATTGCGCTGGTGCTCACCGCGGTATTCGTGCCGGTGGCCTTCCTCGGCGGCCTTACCGGGCAATTCTATAAACAGTTCGCGCTGACGCTGTCGGTGTCGGTGCTGATTTCGGCGCTCATCGCGCTCACCTTCACGCCGGCCTTATGTGCGCTGCTTCTGAAGCCGCGCGCCTCGCTCGAGCCGTCCGGGCCGCTCGCCCGCGCTTTCGGGGGATTCAATCGTTTGTTCGCACGGGCCACCAAGAGATACACCAGTACCGTGCGCCACGCCATCCGCCGTTCCGCCATTGCGATCGGCGCTTTCGGAGCCATCGTCGTGGCGCTCGGATTCCTGGTCTGGCTGCGGCCCAGCGGGTTTCTGCCCGAGGATGACCAGGGGTACTTGCTCATGGTGGCGCAGCTCCCGCCCGGCGCATCGCTGCAGCGAACCGAGCAGGTGCTCGAGCAGATCCGAGCCGTGATCCAGCAGCAGCCCGAAGTGGACAGCATGCTCGCCATCACGGGCCTTAACCTGCTCGCCCAGGTCAACACCCCCTACACCGGCTCCGGCTTCATCCCATTGAAGCCCTGGTCGAAGCGTCCGGGTAAGGGCAGCTCGGCGCAGGCGCTGATCTCCCGGCTGTACAAACTGCTCGGGCCGCTCAAGGAGGCGAATGTGCTGTTGGTGGCGCCGCCCGCGATCCCCGGCATCGGCCAAGCGGGCGGCTTCGAGTTCATCCTCGCCGACACCTCCGGCGCCAGCCTCGAATCCTTCACCACCCAGATCGACGACTTCATCGCCCAAGCCAACAAGCGCAAGGAGTTGTCGCGCGTCTCCACGCAGTTCAATGATCATGTGCCGGAAATCGAGTACGTCGTCGATCGCGACCGGGCGCGCGAGCTCGGAATTCCGATCTCGGACATCTTCAACGCGCTGCAGACCTTCCTCGGCGGCAACTACATCAACGACTTCAATCTGTTCGGACGAACCTTTCGCGTCACCGCCGAGGCCGAGCCCGCATCAAGGACGCTGCCGGATGCGGTGAACACTCTGTACGTGCGCACTCAGGCGGGCGATATGGTGCCGCTGTCGTCGCTGGTGTCGATCAAGCCGACGCGCGGGCCTGCCTACATCGAACGCTACAACGTGTTTCGCGCCGTCACGATCAACGGGGCGCCGGCGCCCGGGTATAGTCAGGGCGACGCGATCATCGCCATGCAGGATCTGGCGAGGGCGCTCCCCGGAAACCTTACCTACTTCTGGACAGGCTCGGTGTTCCAGCAGCAGCGCGCCGGCAGCCAGGCGCCGTATATCTTTGCGATGGCGCTGGTGTTCGTGTTTCTGGTGCTGGCCGCGCAGTACGAGAGCTGGATCGTGCCGTTCGCGGTGATCCTGTGCATTCCGTTCGCCGTGTTCGGCGCGTTTCTCGGCCTCTCGGCCCGCAGCATGGCCAACGATATCTATGCGCAGGTCGGTCTGGTGATGTTGATTGGATTGGCGGCGAAGAACGCCATCCTCATCGTGGAGTTCGCGCGGCTGTCGCATCAGAGCGGCATGCCGCTCATCGAGGCCGCGATCGAAGGCGCGCGACTGCGCCTGCGGCCGATACTCATGACATCGTTCGCCTTCATTCTGGGCGCGCTGCCCCTGGCGATCGCCACCGGCGCCGGCGCCACCTCGAGGCAGGTGCTCGGCACGACCGTGGTGTTCGGCATGACGGCCGCGACCATGATCGGGATCTTTATCGTGCCGGTGTTCTACGTGATCCTGCAGGGCCTTGCCGACCGCTATTCCAAGCCGGCGCATGAATAAGCGGTTGTATGCGTGCGCGTTGCTGCTCGCCGGCTGCGCGGTCGGACCGGATTATCATCGGCCGAAGCTAGACGTACCGGAGCAGTACCGCGACGCCGACGTCACGGAGGGCAACGCCGGCAACGCGGCATCCCTCGGCGACAGTGGCTGGTGGGAGGTGTATTCGGATCCTGATCTGCAGGCGCTGCTCAATACCGCGATCAAGAACAACTATGACGCCAAGATCGCGGTGGCACGCATCGACGAGGCGCGGGCGCAGCTCGGCTCGACGCGTCTGAACTTCCTGCCGCAGCTGTCCATCCAGGCCGGCGCGGCACGCGCGAAGTCTTCCGAATATGCACTCCCGCCCGGTGCCCCGCGCATCAACAACGAGGCCCAGGTGCAATTTCTTGCCTCGTACCAGCTCGATCTCTGGGGCGAGTTGCGGCGCATGACCGAGGCGGCGCGTGCGAATTTGCTGCAATCCCAGTTCGCTGCGCGCGCCGTGAACGTGACCCTGGTGGCAAGCGTCGCCAACGACTATTTCGGGCTCATTTCGCTCGACAGCCAGCTCGAAATAACGCGGCTCACCGTGGTGGCGCGCGAGAAATTTCTGGACCTCACGCACGCGCAGCACGACCGCGGCTACGCGACCGGGCTCGATGTGGCCACCGCCGAAGCCAATCTTGCCGCGGCGCGCGCCACCGTGCCGGATCTGCAGCGCCAGATCGCGCAAACCGAGGACCAGATCAGCGTGTTGCTGGGGTCGAATCCGGGGCCGATCACGCGCAAACGCTACGGCGACTCGGTTCCCGCAGCGCCGCCGCTGCCGCCTGCCGGTCTCCCGGCGCAATTGCTGGAGCGGCGGCCCGATATTGCCCAGGCGGAGCAGGCACTGGTGGCGGCCAATGCCGAGATCGGCGTGGCCAAGGCGGCGCTATTTCCCAACATTTCGCTCACCGGCAGCAATGGCTCGCTGTCGGTGCCGTTCAGCAACCTGTTCAGCGCACCGGCAGCGGAATGGAGCGCGGGCGTGGGATTGATTCAGCCGCTGCTCAGCGTGCAGTCAAATCTCTACCAGGTGCAACTCGCCGACGCCCGCAAGCGCGAGGCGCTGGCGCTGTACGAGAAGACCGTGCAGGGCGCCTTCCAGGATGTGGCCGATGCACTCATCGCCTACCGAAGATACGGCGAGCAGGTGCGCGAGCAAGCGATCCAGGTGGAGGCGTTGCGGCGTGCGCGCGCCATCGCGCTGGCGCGATACCGCATCGGCTATGCCTCCTACTTCGACGTGATTCAAGCCGATCGGGACTTGTTTGCAGCAGAGCTCGCCCTGGCCCAGGGCTACGGGAATAATCTGAGTGCGCTGGTGCATCTCTACTCGGCGCTGGGCGGGGGCTGGCAGGTGCGGCGAGACTAATTGGCCCAATAGATGTATTCGTCGCCCGGCTGATTGGGGAATCCCAGCGGATGATCGATGCGCACCGGACCTTCGAGCAGTGCCGGCCAGAGCGGCTTGACCTGTTCAGCATCGATCGTCGCGAGCACCGCCTTGATCTTCTGCACCGTGTCCGGCATGTCGTTCGCCAAATTGATTTTCTCCGTGGGGTCCAACTTGAGATTGAACAGCCAGTCTCGCTTGGGGTGCTCGGAAACCTGCAGCTTCCAGTAACCCTGCAGCAATACCTTGTAGTCACCGTCCCGCCAATAAAGCGTTTGGTGCGGCCGGTCCTGGGTCCGGCCGGTGAGAAACGGCAGCAGATTGACGCCGTCGATCACGCGATCCTGCGGGACCGCGGCACCCGCTGCAGCGGCCGCCGTGGAAAAAATGTCGACATGCCCGACGGGCGGGTCGAATTTGACGCCCTTCGGCAGCCTGGCCGGCCAATTCACGAAGAACGGCACGTGAATGCCGCCCTCGAAAAAGGTCGCCTTCCAGCCGCGAAACGGCTTGTTGATCTCAGGCAGGCCGATGTAGTTTGCGCCGCCGTTGTCGCTGGTGAAGATGACCAGGGTGTTGTCTTCGAGCCCGTTGTTCTTCAACGCCGCGAGAACCTGGCCGACGTTGCGATCGAGGGCGCGAATCATCGCCGCGTACACGCGCAGCCGATGATCTCCAATCTGCGACAGCGCATCGTAATCCGCCTTCGCGGCTTGCAGCGGAGTATGCGGCGCGTTGAAGGCGAGGTACATGAAGAACGGCCGGTTGCGATTGGCCGCGATGGCGCGAACGGCCTCGGCGCCGAGGTAATCGGTCATGTAGCGCGACGGCGCAAATTGCTTGCTGCCGTTGTAGCGGATGCCGAAGCCGAGGTTGGCCCACAGGAACTTGTCGATTGGATCGAAGTCCTGATGCGATTCCGCGACGCTGGCATCGCCGACGGGAAGATACAGGGAGGCACCGGGGTAAAACGCCAGCGCCTCGTCGAACCCGCGGGCCTCCGGCCGCGTCGCCTGGGTGCCGCCGAGATGCCATTTGCCCAGCATGATGGTGTGATAGCCCTTCGATTTCAGAGCCTGGGCGATGGTGACCTCCGAGGCCGGCACCGTTTCCTCATCGATGGAACCCGGCACGTCCTTCTCCCTGGCCTCGTAGTAGAGAGGTTTCAAGTCGCTGTCCGAAAAAGTGCTGATCAGCTTCTCGAACGCGACTGGCGCCGGCGTGAATTCGAAGCCAAACCGCGTCGCGTAACGCCCTGTCATGATGGCGGCGCGGGATGGCGCGCAGGTGGCATCTCCCGCATAGGCCTGGGTGAAGGTGATTCCGTTCGCGCCGATGGAGTTGATATTTGGCGTCGGCACCTGGCCGCCGGCGACGCCGCCGCCGTTGAAGCTCAGATCGTTCCAGCCGAGATCATCGGCCAGAATCACGAGGATATTGGGAGGGCGCACACCCGGCGCTTGCGCCGGCGTCTCGGGCCCTTGCTCCCACGCCACAGGCCGATTCGGCCCGATGGGGTCTTTGATCGCCGCGATCACGCCGGGAAGGTAGTACCAATAGTGCCTGTAGATCTGCCAACCAGCCACGGCGAGCACGGCGAGGCTGGCAATGAGAAGACCCGCGCGCTTCATGGTTGTTTGCTTTCCTGAACTGCAGATGCGGCAAACTTTACCGGATCAGCGGGGAAAATCACAAAACCAGGCGTATCCGACTCGATCAGTGGCGACCCTCGCCTCCATTGTTCTGCTCGGACCGGCCGTGATCATCATGATGCCCGCGTGAGTCGCGTTGATCACCCCAGTGTGAGTGGCCGTAATACACCGCGGGAGGCGCGTAGTAGCGCGGCGGTGCGTACACCACCGGAGGCGGCGGCGGTCCCCACCAGCTGAAGGGGTTCCAGCCGACGCTGACCTGTACATCTGCGAATGCGGCAACGCCGGTCAGGGTAAGCGCGACCACGCCCAGCGACAGAATTCGAATTCGATTTTGCATGATTAAATCCTTGTTTACCGACTCGCGACTTTCCCTGCCTCAGGCTCGCGATGATTGAATACCACGTCCGCCAGTTTTTTCTGGGACTCGGTCATCACCGCGTACAAGCCGGAAAAAGCGCCCGCCAGCTTCCTGACGCCATTCGCGTGCGCGTGAGCGATGTCGGCATAGGAATACAGATTGTCGATCGCGGTCGCGCTCGCGACGGTCGCGTCCCGCTTGTCGATGACCTGATCAAGATCCCTCGCGTTTTCACGCATCGTCACCGCAACCTGTACCCACTGCGCCTCCTCGCTGGGAGTGATCTTGAGTTGCGCGTGCAATTCCATGATCCGCTGCTCCACCGCGGCGTCGCGTTTCGCATCCGCCGAAGTCTCTGCAAGGGCTGCGCCAAACACCACCGTGGATACCAACATTGCAACTATCAGTTTCATAAGGCTCTCCTTACGGATAGGCAAGGCCGCTGTTCGATGCGTCGCCGCGCGGCTGATGGCTTGCGCTGACCGTAGCGCAGAAAATCGCGCGATTCCGTCAGACGCATGCGCAATTAGCCATGCCGATTCGCCTACATCTGGCCGTCCGGACCGCGATAGCGCGATTCGCTGTCGCGAGGTGCAGCTGTTTTTTCCACAACCGTCCGCTCCAGGACGTTGCTGTACTTCTCAATCTGGCGATACAGCAACCGCACCTCCAACATATTGTGAATGCGCGTCGTCACCTCAGCGAGTTCGAATGGTTTGCTGATGAAATCCTTGGCGCCGGCTCGCAATGCACGGATCTTAAGGGCAGCTTGGGCGGTGAGCACGATGACCGGAAGATAGCTATCGGATTCAATTTCTTTGAGGCCTTCCATGACTTCGAAGCCGTCCATGCCGGGCATCTGCAGATCGAGCAGAATCAAGTCGTAGCGATTTTTCAGGTGCAGTGCACAGACTTCACGTGAATTCGTCGTTGTGGCAACGCGGACGTATCCGTCCTCAGTCAATATCTGTTCAAGCAATCTGACATTGGCTTCCCTATCATCAACGATGAGTATTGACGCATTCAAGATGTCGGGGATTCTGGTCATCATTTCTCGGCTCTATCAGCGTCGATCGCCGCCGTCATGGTGCTCGGACCGGCCGCGATCATCGTGATGCCCGCGCGCGTAGTGTTGATCGCCCCAATGGCCATGGCCGTAGTAGACCGCCGGAGGAGCGTAGTAACGGGGCGGCGCATACACGACCGGAGGAGGCGGTCCCCAGTAGCCGTACGGGTTGAAACCAACGCTCACCTGTACATCGGCGAAGGCGGCGGCGCTTGCCAGGGTCAGCGCGACCACGCCTGGTAACAGAATTAGTTTTTTCATGATAAATCCTCGTTTGCCGTTCGGCGGTAACCGCGGCGATCATTGCGATCGCCGCAATAAGCTTCAACTATCGACTTGCGACCTTTCCTGTTTGCTGGTCGCGATGACTGAATACCACGTCTGCTTCTTTTTTCTGGGCTTCCGACATCACTGCATACAATCCAGAGAATGCGCTCGCGAGTTTCTTTACGCCGTTGGCATGAACCTGTGCAATGTCCGAGTACGAATTCAGATTGTCGATTGCCGTCGCGCTCGCTATGGTTGCATCACGTTTGTCGATGGCGCGATCAAGTTCCCTGGCGTTCTCGCGCATCGTCTCCGCCACCTGCTTCCACTGCGGCTCCTCGGCGGGTGTGACCTTGAGTTGCGCGTGCAGATCCATAATGTGGTGCTCCACCGCTTCATCGCGCTTTAGATCTGCCTTCGCCATTTCCGCGGGCGTCGCATTGGCTGAAGCTTGCGGGCTTGCCGATGGATCTGATGTCTGTGCAACGGCAGCGCCAAACACAAACGTGGATACAAGTACTGCAGCAATCACTTTCATAAGGTTCTCCGTAGGGAAAGGGCACGGGACGCTGGTGAGTGTGTCGCCGCACGCACAAGGGGGTTCGAACGCACTGTAGCGCGGAGTTTGGGCGCACACAGTCAGACACATGCGCGAAAGGCCATGCCGAAGCGCCTACAAAAAGTGAAATACGCCCCGTGGGGCGAGGCAGGGGATTTTTTGACGGGCAAGGCGCCGCGAATCGTGGCGCTTACGGCTCTTCAGTCGTGGATGATTTCATCGGCATCGATGCCCAGCCACATGACAGCCCCGAGTATCGCAAAAACCGTGCCGATGACGAACGCTGTTGTCCAGTGTCCGCCGCCGGACAGGTAGGCGACGATCGGGATGCCGATCAGGCCGCCGAGATTTCCGCCGGTGTTGAGAACGCCGGTCGCCGACATCGTGTCGCTTCGCGCCACGAACATCGTTGCTCCCCAAAAGGCCCCTTCGTTGAGCTCGAGCACCGCGTAGGCCAGTGCGAGCGCGATCACCGCGCCGTAGGGATTGTTCAGATTCACCGCGATCAGGAGCAATATTCCGGATGCCGGCAGCGCCAGCATCGGCAGCAGGCGAAATCCCCAGCGGCTGCCGAATCGATCGCACAGTACCGCCACAAGTTTACCGCCGATGCCGCCGCCCAAACCCGCCGCCAGCGGCGGGATCATCGCCAACCAACCACTCTCCAGGATGTTGAAGTGGCGCTCTTGAACCAAGTACAGAAAACACCAGTTGCCAATCAGATAAAACACATAGTTCATGCACACGTACGAGCAGGTGAGCAATAGGATCGAGCGGTTGGCAAGCACCCGCATGACGCGGCGGCCAAAGATGCCGCCCGGAGATTGCTCCGCCGGCCTTGCACCAAGCTCGGCGAGCTCAGCAGCAGTGACCGATGGATGCTCCCTGGGGGTGTTGCGTCCGTACCATGCCCACAGGGCGATGACGAATACCGCGGGCAGTGCGGGCCACAACAGCGCCTTTTGCCAGCCGGCGGAACTCATGAGGAGCGCGACGACCGGCGGCGTTGCAGCGGCCGCGAACTGCATGGCCATGGTCTGCACACCCTGGATGATGGCCCACTTCTCCGGGCGGAACCAAGCCTCCATGACGCCCGAGCCGACGGGAAAAATGCCGGCCTGCGCCACTCCCATCAGCAGCTGCAGGGCAAGCAGCATGAGGAACAATGCACTGCCTTGCGCCAGTCGCGGCGCCAGCGGCGTGAGCACCGTTGCCAGGAAGGCGAGGGTGCCAATCAAGGTAAATGTGACCCGTGCGCCGAGGCGCTGACCGATCACGCCGCCCGGAAACTGAAAGGCGGCATAGCCCAGGACGAATGCCCATTCCAGCCAGCCAACCTGCACCTGGCTGATGTGCAAGTCCGGCATGATGCGTTCGGCGGCGACCGTCAGCCCCTTCTGCTGAAAGTAAGCGATGAACGCAAACGCAAACAGAAAGCCGAAAATTCGCCAGCGAACGCGATGAGTCAGCGCGTAGAAGGCCGTGACGCCGGGTGGGTTCACTCGGTGCCCAAGCGCTCTCGGACGTAGCGGCGGATATCAAGGCTGAAATCCTCCATCGGCGCGTAGTAGCCGTGCGAGTGCACGCGGCTGTGCATGCCCCGTTGCACGGTTTCGCAGATCGACCAGTCCTGGCGGTTGGTGATGTCCCAGAGCTCGGCGGCATCGCCGGGATCGAAATTCGGTTGCGAAATTTCGTGGGGTTCGAATAGAAAGTGACAGGTGATGTCGGTGCGCTCCGGGCCGCGGGGCTGCAGGATGAAAACCGCCGCATGATCGCACGCCAGGCTGATGAACAGATTGGGATACAGGACTTCGCCTTTGTGGCGCGTGCGCTCGTCCTCGTTCAGCCCCGGAAATGCGCGTCGCGCCGTGGTGCCCGAATGCGTGAAGGTGTAGGCGCCCTCCCGATGCGGAATGCCTCGCGACCAGTCGAGAGCGCCGCCTCCCGCTTCGCGGAAGGCGGGCACCACCGCACAGAGCTCCGGATGCACGCCGCCGCAGTGATAGCACTCATTGTAGTTTTCGCAGATCGCTTTCCAGTTGGCGGCGACCTCGTAGCGAATCGTCTTGCCGGTGCGCAATTGAGCCAAGGGGTAGCGCTCGATGCGCTTAGGTATTGCCCCAAGCTGATCCTCAAGCGGCCGGGCCTCGGCGGGCGTGAGATGCAGAAACATGAATCCGCCCCAGCACTCGATGCCCACCGGATGCAATTTGATCGAGCTTTTGTCGAATCCCGCAACGCTGCTGAGGTGCGGCGCGGCAATCAAGCGCCCGTCAAGGTCGTAAGTCCATTGATGATAGGGGCAGATGATGGAGCGGCCGGCGATCACTCCGCCGCGTACCGCGAGACCGGGAGTCGGCGCTTCGTCGGCGCGGCACAGGCGCGCTCCGCGGTGCCGGCACACGTTGTAAAAAGCGCGCAGCGCCGCGTCGCGATTGCGCACCACAAGTATGCTTTCACCCGCGATGTCCAACACCTTGTGATCACCCGGCGCCGGCAGTTCCTCCTCGCGACCGGCGCAAAACCATTCGCGGTAGAAAATCCGCTCTCTTTCCCGCCGATAGATGGCTTCGTCGAAGTACCAGTTTGACGGCAGCGTGGGTTCCAGTCCCTTGATCTTTGCTGGCTCTGAATTCATGGCGCGTTTACCCCTTGGCCTTCGTCATAGAGCACGGGCGCGCTCTCCAGGATGGCCGAGTCGCGCCGGTAGATCCCGCTGCCGGCGGGCTGGTCGAGCTCGCGGGCATAGCGATGTGCACTGTGGACGGCGTGCGCGATCGCCCCCGGAGCCAGTGCATCGCCGATGCAATCGACCGAGACAATGCCGGCGGGCTCCCAATCCGCTCGCCGCTGCAGCAGCGAGCGATACAGCGCGTCCTCCACGGCGCGCGCGCCCACGATGATCAATGACTTGCACGGCAGCGACTGCGCCTCGCCGGTGAATAAATTGGTGACGCGCAGCGCATCGTCCCTGAATTCCGCGACCAATGACAAGGTCTTGAGACCCACCCCCGCAGTGGCGAGCGCCCGGTGCACCTGCGGCTGTTCGTTGGTCATGATGGTCCACGCGGAGGCGTGGCCCGCCGGCGTTACGTAGGTGACGCGGCTGCCGGCCCGCGCCAACAATTCGGCCAAGGCACCGCCCATGTAGTAGTTGTCGTAGTCAAATACCACGATCGGACTCTCGATGCGTGCCCCCGCGGCGATGTCGTCCGGCGTGAAAACATTGGGTGCGTCGAGCGATCCGACCGGGAGTTCGAGGGTCGAATACAGCTGCCTGGTCCAACGCGCGCCCGTGGCGATGACGATGCGCTGATGCTCGAGCCCGAGAACATCGTCGGCGGACAGCTTGTTGCCCGCGTACAGAGTGACATTGTCGAGCCGCCGCAATTGACCCAGGCGCCAATCGAGTACGCGGCCCCAGGTCGCAAGTCCCGGCAGGCTGGTTTCAAAGCGCAACCGGCCGCCGAAGTGCTCGCCCGCTTCCGCCAAGGAGACTCGATAGCCGCGTCTGCCCAAGGTCAACGCACACTCGAGCCCCGCCGGCCCGCCGCCGACCACGAGCACCGCGGACTCCGTGCCCGGTGCCTGGAAGCGCTCCGGGTGCCAGTCGCGGCGCCATTCCTCGCCGATGGTTGGATTCTGGGTGCAACGTACCGGCACCGAGTCGTGCCAGCTGGAAATGCAGATGTTGCAGCCGATGCATTCGCGGATGTCCTGTTCGCGGCCTTCGTTGATCTTGCGCGGCAGAAAGGGATCGGCAATCGACGGACGAGCGGCACCGATCAGGTCGAGCACTCCGCGCTTGATTTGCGACACCATGGTATCGGGCGATGTGAAGCGCCCGACTCCCACCACCGGCTTGTTGGTAATGCGCTTGACGAACCCGATCACCGGTTCGTGACTTCCCTCCGGCGTGAAGCGCGACGGCGCGCAATCGCTCGGACTCGAGTCCATCTTGACATCCCACAGATCCGGGACATCGGCGAGCAACTCCACCACCTCGTGGGCTTCGGAGGCTGCGCGCTCGCTGCGGCGGGCGCGCAGTTCCTCGAGACTGATGCGCAGCGCCACGGCGCAGGTGTCGCCCACCGCGTCGCGGGTCGCCTCGAGGAGTTCGCGCACGATGCGCACCCGATTGGCGACGCTGCCGCCGTATTCGTCGCTGCGCCTGTTCCATTCGGGCAGCATGAACTCGTACGGCAGATAGCCCATGCCGGCGTACACGTACACAATGTCGAAGCCGGCGCGTTTCGCCTTGCGTGCCGCTTCCGCCTGCCAGCGCAACAGATTGCGAATGTCGGCTTTGTCCATCGCCTTGGAACGCTGATTGCCCATGAACCCGACATGGGTCGCCATCCATGAGATCCCAGACGGGGACAGCGGCGGCAGGCGGCTGGTTTTGTTGGAAACCGATCCGCCTCCATGCCAAAGCTCGATTCCTGCGAGTGCGCCGTGTGCGTGCACGGCGTCGGTCATCATGGCGTGGGAGCGGATGTCATTGTCGTCCCATAGAGTCGCGTAGGGCAGCGGCGAATCGTCCGCCGTCGGATGCACCGATACATAGCCGCTGCAAACCACACCCCAGCCTCCTTCGGCTTTCATGCCGCGAAGCGCGGCGCGCATGCGCGGCATGGTGTTGGTCATGCCGCTGGCGTGCGGAACGCAGTAGAAGCGATTGGGCGCGGTAACGGGACCGATCTTCACCGGCTCGAACAGCACATCGAAGCGCGGCAGGCGCGCCACTATTGATGGTCCCGGTGTATGGGTTCTTTCCAGGTCTTGGTTCTGATGACAACGCCGTCCTTCAGCAGGGTTCTGGTGTATTCGTAGAAAAAGGTGTGTGCATCACTTGAGACGTCGAGGCGTCCGCGCCAGGTCAGGACATGATCCTTCACCGCTTGGATATATTCGGAATCGCCTTGAACGCGGGCGATGTCCGGATGGGCGTCGTCAATGTCGTAGATCAGCCGCTCCGAGTGATCAAAGCGTCCCCATGGATAGGCGGTCGCAACGCTGCCTGTCCAGGTCACGGTGCTGCGCTGATTGACTTGATCGCGCAGCACGGTCCACGTACCCGGCCAGGCGGCTCCGCCGCCGATGTGTTTGATGCCGGCGGGCGCTTGGACGGGCTCGGGCGCAGCCAGCGGCGGGGCTGCCGGCCCGTGAACCGGCACCCGCGGCAGGATCACCTGCGATGCCGCGCTGCCGCCCATCAGCACTGCGGTGGTCAATGGGTAAGGGGTCGGCCAGCACATGGGCCATAGCGCGTTGGAGACGGCGACACGGATGCGGTGCCCCTTGGGAAATACCCAGGATGCAAGATGCAAGTCCATGGACAAGCGATATTGGGCGCCGGGGACCCAGTCTTTTGGCTCTGCCATGGATTCGCGCTGCGCACCGTTCATGCCCGCGCCGGTAACCATGGTTACTCGGCCGTCCGGCGCCACATCCGAGAGTCGTACGAACCAGTCCGCCAACGGCGCATCGGCCGAGACCTGCAGATTCACGCGCGGCAGGCCGAGGATGGCGAAATCCCCGGCCAGGACCTCCGAATCATAGGTCAGGCTGTAGGCATCCACGGGGCGCTGGTCGGTCAACAACTCTCCCCACCAAAAGCCGGCCTCGACACCGGTGGAGGGAACGTTGCGCAGTTGATCGGTTCCGCTGCCGACAGGATCCGGGGAGAGGCGCCGCTCGGGCTGCAGATACAGAGTTGCCTCGGTGGCTCCGCCCGGCGGCCAGGTTTCCGCGCGCCATTCTCCCGGCAGATCCTGCGCTTGCGGCCCCGGCGGCCGCCAATGCTGCTGATAGATGATGAGTTTGGGATCGGACAGCACGCCGGTGTCACGGCCCTTGAGCCAGTAGTCGAACCAGCGCACCGCCTGGTCGCGCCACTCATATAGGGGGCCATAGTCGCTGTCGTTTGGGAAGCCGTGATTCCATGGACCGATCCAGGCTTTGAGCGGCGCCTTCACCTGCTCGAGCATTCGGGGAATGCTGTCGCGATAGCCATCCTGCAGTCCGCCGATCAAAAAGGCGGGCACTTCGAGGGTGTCGATCGGCCGCAGCGGCGCGCGCCAGAAGGTGCCGTCGCGCTGATGTTTCATGTACGTGAGAGACCAAGGCTCGGAGTCCATGCGCGGACCGATCACGGCCTCCTCGAGACTGAAATCCGGCGCCCCCGGGCGTCCTTGGTCGAGATCCATGGTCAGTTCGAATTCATCGACATGGAACACGCCATCGATGTAATGCACGTCCTCCTTGAACAGTTCATCCGTGGCCGCCACCGCCAGTATGGCTTTGAGCGCGGGCGGCTTTCTCAAAGCCAGCTGAATCGAATTGAATCCTCCCCAAGATATTCCCAACATGCCGACCTTGCCATTCGACCAGGATTGGCGCGCCAGCCAGGCAATGACCTGCTCCGCGTCGTGTTGCTCCTGCGCCGAGTATTCCCTGTCCGGAGGCACGCCCTCGCTCGCGCCAAAGCCGCGAATGTCGACTCGCGCGCCCACGAAGCCGCGTCTGGCGAAATAGGTATGGGTGCCGAAGTCGCGGACCGCCTCATCGTCATCTTTGCGATACGGAAGATATTCCAGGAGCGCAGGGAACCGCTCGCCGGCTTTGGCGTGCGCCGGCAGATACAGGGTGGCGGCGAGGCGAATGCCATCGCTCATCGGGATCCAGACATTTTCCAGGTGCACGCCGTAGGCGGGTGCCGACGGCGGCACTGCCGCGCGGGCTGCCGGGAGCAGCGCGCCCATGACTGCCAAGGCCAGGACGCGACACTGGCGGCCGTACTTTTTCATTTGCCTTAACATACGAGGTAGTTGCGATCCGATCCCCGGCTTTCGTGCAATATACATCATTAAAAATTGAACACGCGTTCAGTAAGTGGCTGAAAATAGGCGAATGCCGGGGGTTTCGCAACATGCAGGAAACGCCTCCCCGGCATCTCAAAGTGCGCGTCCGAACCTGATACGCTTGCCATCATGCAAGACCAGCAGCGCGGGGTTTTATTCCAGGAGGCGTACACGCGGGCGGTAGCGCTGCTCGAGCGCGGCGACGCGGCCACGGCCGAGCGCGAACTGCGCGAGATTCAAAGGCGCTGGCCCGGCGAGATCAACAGTCAGCGGGTATTGGGACTGTCGTTGCTGGCCCGGGGCAACAATTCCGAGGGTATCGCCCTGCTCGAAGCGGTTATCGCCGCCGCACCGGAATTTGCGAATGCCAAGGTTGACCTGGCGCGCGCGTATCGGGCCCAGGGCCGCCTGCAACCGGCAGCGGAGTTGCTGCGCAAGGCGCTGCAGCAGGACGCCGGACTGCACGATGGCTGGCGGCTGTTCGGCGACCTGCTGGTGACCCTCGGAGATTTCGCGGCCGCAAAATCCGCTTATCAGAAGTTCATCGACACCGACGCCTACGGCCGGATACTCGAAGAGGCCGCGCAATGCATGGGGCGGGATGAGGGCCCGAAGGCGGAGGCGATTTTTCGCCGGGTCCTGCGTGAAAACCCCAATCACATCGGGGCGCTTTGCGGCCTTGCGGCCATTTCCATGGCAGCTGGCTATCCGCGGGACGCCGAACGGCTGCTCAAGCACGCGCTGAAGCAGTCCGCACACATGCCGCTGATCCGGCGCGGGATGGCGCAGGCGTATCTGGAAGCCGGCGACCTTGCCGATTCCGAAGCGGCCATTCGGCATTCGCTGCTGATCGATCCCGATTCATCGGCCAGCTGGGTGCAATTCGGTTCGGTGCTGGCGCACACCATGCGCCAGAGCGAGGCGCTCGAGGCCTATGATCACGCGCTGCGTATCGATGCGAATCAGATTCGCGTGCTGCTGTCGCGCGGTCACGTGCTGAAGACGCTGGGCCGGCGCGCGGACGCCGAGGCCGCATATCTTCGCTGTCTTGAGTTGCAGCCCGACTTCGGCGAGGCGTACTACAGCCTTGCCGACATGAAAAATTACGCTTTTTCCGATGGTGAAGTCGCCGCCATGCAGGGGCTGTTGCAGCGTTTGCCTTCCGCCGGCAACGCTCAGTCGCAGGTGAATTTTGCCCTGGGCCGCGCACTCGAACAGCGCGGCCAGTACCCCCAGGCTTTTGCTCACTACGCTACGGGAAATGTCGCCCGTCGGCGCAGCGCACCCTTCGACGCGGCGGCCTTCGAGCAAAAATGCCGTCGCGTCGCGGACACCTTCAGCGCCCAGTTTCTGCAAATGCGCTTGGCTTCCGGAATCGCCGATGCATCACCGATATTCATTGTCGGCTTGCCGCGGTCGGGTTCGACCTTGGTGGAACAGGTGTTGGCGAGCCACTCGTGCATCGAGGGCACCATGGAATTGCCCCATATCCTGCGATTTGTGCGCGAGCTGGATCACCAGCAAGGCGGCTCGGATACTTATCCGGAAAGCGTCGTCGGACTGTCCCGCGAGCAAATTGCGCGCCTGGGGACCCGCTTCATCGACGAGACCCGCATCTATCGCAGCGGCCGCCCGCGCTTCATCGACAAGATGCCCAATAATTTCAGTCATATAGGGCTGATACAACTCATCCTGCCGAATGCCACCATCATCGACGTGCGCCGCCACCCGATGGATGCCTGCTTCAGCGCCTACAAGCAGCATTTCGCGCAAGGGCAGTCCTTTACCTATGATCTCGAGGACCTGGGCCGCTACTACCGCTGTTATCTTGAACTCATGGACCACTGGGACCGTATATTGCCGGGCAAGGTGTTCCACCTGGCATACGAAGATCTGGTGCGGGATACCGAACCCTGGGTGCGCAAGCTGATTGCGCACTGCGGTCTTCAGTTTGAACCGGCGTGTCTTAGATTCCATGAGAACAGGCGCGCGGTGCGCACCGCCAGTTCCGAACAGGTCAGGGTGCCGATGTACGATTCAAGCATCGGATATTGGAGAAATTTCGAGGCCGAACTGGAGCCGCTGCGCCGCAGCCTGGGGATGAGCCTCAGCCGTTTCGATTGAGCCGCGTTTATACAGCCATATAGGCAAATCTCGACGGCTTTCCTGGTTCCCGGGCAATTTGCCAACAAACTGAGCCCTGCGCCGCT
The DNA here is from genome assembly GCA_035567075.1 of Steroidobacteraceae bacterium. Classification (GTDB taxonomy): domain Bacteria; phylum Pseudomonadota; class Gammaproteobacteria; order Steroidobacterales; family Steroidobacteraceae; genus Bog-1198. The sequence continues at coordinate 621 of DATMRC010000093.1, read as the reverse complement.
GATTCGGCCAAATCTTACGCTTGCAACGCAACAATATGCGCCGCAACATCGGCTCGGATTGTATCGCTCAAACCACAGTTGTTATACAGCCATATAATTTCGATTGACGGGTGATGCAATCGCAAGTAATGATGGCGCCGACGTTCGTCTAGGGGAGAATCGGGGATGAAGCCACGCGCCGTACTCAGCACGCCTTCGGTGAAGCCGCCCAAGCACATGGCACTGCGCATGGCGATCGCATCCGTCCTTTCCGGCGCCGCCGCGGTCAGCAGCATGCCCGCGCGCGCCGCCGACACCGATGCTCTGGCGGAGATCACGGTCACCGCCCGCAAGCAAGCCGAGAACCTGCAGGACGTCCCCCAGAGCATCGATGTATTCACGGCGCAGGATATTCAGAATCTGAATATCAGCCAGTTCGAGGATTACGCCACGCGCTCGCCGTCGATTTCTTTCATCAGCATTGGGCCGGGCTATCAGCAGTTCTTCATGCGCGGCGTCTCGGACGGCAGCAGCCCGAATGCCGCCAACACCTCGACCACCGGCATGTTTCTCGACGAAGTGAGCATGAGCTGGTACGGCGGCATTCCCGACCTGCACCTGTATGACATCGAGCGCATCGAG
>DATMRC010000092.1:0-19996 GCA_035567075.1 Steroidobacteraceae bacterium | reverse complement strand
CCGCTCAAGGACGGTGAGCGCGGCGCGATCGTCAACACCGCAAGCGTTGCCGCCGAGGACGGACAGATAGGACAGGCCTCCTACTCGGCGTCCAAAGGCGGCGTCGTGGCAATGACTCTGCCGGTGGCGCGTGATTTGTCGTCGGAAGGGATCCGCGTCAATACCATTCTGCCGGGAATCTTCGACACACCGCTGCTGGCCGCGGCACCGGAAAACGTCAAGGCTGCGCTGTCCGCATCCGTGCCCTTTCCCAAGAGGCTGGGTGCGCCGGCGGAGTTCGCCAGCCTGGCGCTCGAGTTGTTGCGCAATTCCTATTTCAACGGCGAGAGCATCCGCTTGGATGGCGCCATTCGCATGGCGCCGCGTTAAGGAGCTCCCGAGAGAACATGGCAGCGGCTGCACATCCCGGGGGCCGGCTCAATGGCAAGACCGCGATCGTCACCGGCGCCGCTTCAGGTATCGGGTTGGCGACCCTCGAGCGCTTTGTTGCGGAAGGCGCCCGCGTCGTTTTCTGCGATCTTGCGCCCGCCCAAGGAAGGGAGATGCAAGCGCGTATTGGCGCCGCAGCGTCCCGTCTGCATCACAGCCGGAGATCGGAAGGCGGGCCGAATGACGGCTACGCGATTGCGGCCCGGCTGGGCGCTGCTGCGCATTTCGTGCCCGCCGATGTGACCGATCCAAAATCGCTGGCCGGGGTCATCGACCATGCGCGGCGACATTTCGGCGGTCTCGACATACTGGTCAACAACGCCGGTGTCGGCGGCGGCGAAGGCAGTGTCGAGGCCTGTTCGGAGGAAATTTTCGACCGCACCATTGCCGTCAACCTGCGCGCACCCTGGATGGCCATGAAGCTGGTGTTTCCACTGCTGCGCGAGCGCGGCGGCGGCTCGATCATCACGACATCCTCGATCTCTGCGCTGCTGGGAATGCCGGGCCAAGGCGCGTACGGCGCGTCCAAAGCGGCGGTTTTGCAACTGACGCGGGTCGCGGCCATGGAAGGCGCGAAGGATTTCATCCGGGTAAATGCGGTCTGTCCCGGCGGAATCCTGACCCCGATCATTTACGACACACCGCTGCTCGATCGCCCCACCGATATCTCGCTGGTTGCCAATGCGCTTGCCAAGGCGCAGCCCATTCCCCGCGCCGGCCTGCCCGTGGATATCGCCAATGCAATCCTTTGGCTGGCCTCGGACGAGAGCAGTTTTGTCACGGGCCAGGCAATCGCGATCGATGGCGGTTTAACCGCTGAGTTCGGATCCGAATATCGGCTCAGGCCGGCAATAAAAGAATGACCGAGCGCTCGTGAATCAATCCAACATGCGGGCGCTTCCCGGCGGCATCAACCTGGCAACCAAGCTCATGTATGGGTTTGGTACCGTCGCCTACGGCGTCAAAGACCACGGCTTCAACTACCTGCTGCTTTTATTCTACAACCAGGTGTTGGGATTGCCGGCGCGACTGGTTGGTTTGGCGATCATGATCGCCCTGGTCGTGGACGGCTTCGTCGACCCGTTGATTGGACACATATCCGATCATCTGCACTCGCGTTTCGGACGCCGCCACCCCTTCATGTATGCATCGGCATTGCCGGTGGCATTGGTGTACTACATGTTGTGGAACCCGCCCGCAGCGCTCCATCAGTCAGCTCTATTCGGCTACTTGCTGGTCACCGCCATCATCGTGCGGATGCTGATCGCGCTGTACGAGATCCCGAGCGCCGCCCTTATTTCCGAAATGACGCAAGACTACGATCAACGCACCTCGCTGGTCGCTTACCGGTTCTTCTTTGGCGTTGTTGGAGCGGTGTTCATCGGCGTGCTCGCGTTTGCCGTGTATCTACAGCCGTCGAAAACCGAGTCGGTTGGAATGCTCAATCCAATCGGCTATCACGGATACTCGATTGCCGCGGCCTTCGTCATGTTCGCCGCGATACTCATATCCACCGCCGGCACGCATCGCTTCATTCCATATTTGCGGGCGGCCCCTGCAAAACGGACTTTCAATCTGTCAACCGAAGTCGGCGAACTTCGCGCGGCCCTGTCAAATCGCGGGCTGCTGGCGATGTTGGCCACCGGCTGTTTCGGTTCGATGGCGGCCGGCATCGTGGCCACCTTGAGCATCTATTTTGCCACGTATTTCTGGCGCCTATCATCCGATCAGCTGTCGCTGATCGCGCTCTCGGTGCTGGTCTCAGCAATGCTTGCCTTGCTGCTGGCCAAATTTCTGTCGAGCCGCTTTGACAAGAAGCCCGCGGCCCTCGCGACCGCGATCGCGGCCCTGATTCTCGCGCCGCTCACCATTGTTTTGCGCCTGCTGCATCTTTTTCCCGATAATTCCTCGCCTGCATTGTTTCCGATCATTCTTGTGGTTACGGTCATCCACACCACCATGAGCCTGCTGTCATCGACGTTGCTGACATCGATGCTGGCTGACACCATCGAGGAAAATGAGATTCGTAATCGGCAACGCTCCGACGGCCTGTACTTTGCCGCGGCGTTTTTCGTGCAAAAGTGCGTTTCCGGCCTCGGGATATTCGCCTCCGGGGTGGTGCTTTCCTGGGCGCAATTTCCGGAAGGCGCGCGGCCCGACGCGGTGGCGCCCGCAGTAATGCGAAACCTCGGCTGGCTGTACATACTGGTGATCGTGGTTCTGTACGCCATTTCGATCTTCAGCATCACCTTCTACCGGATCGGCCGCGCCGACCATGCCGCCAATGTGTTGCGGCTGCAGCAAGAATCCAAGTGATCGGCACCATGACGGAAACGAACGAAGATGCGGCGCCGACTTTCCGTGCCGCTGCAGCGGCGGATGTCGCTGATGCCGTGCCGTTGATCTACAGTTCGGGGCCGGCTGCCTTCGACTATGTGTTCGATATCGGCAGCTCGCGGAGTGCGCAGGATTTTCTGCGCTTCGCGTATCTCGAGGGCGGCGGCGAGTTTGGCTGGCGGGCGCATCGGGTCGCGGAATTTGGCGGGCGGGTTGTCGCCGCGGGCGCCGCATTCGACGGCCGCGCGGTATTGCGATTCACGATCGCGAATGCGCTGCAGATCCTGCGATTCTTCGGTCCCATCCGCGCCTGGGGCGTTTTGGCGCGCGGGCTCCGAATCGAGGCCATCATCCGGCCGCCGCGAGCGCAGGAGTATTATCTCTGCCACGTCGGCGTCCGGGAGGAGTTGCGCGGGCACGGTATAGGAACGCTCTTTATGCGCGATTTACTTCAGGGGCTCAACGCCGATCGACATCGCTGCGCGGCGCTCGACGTCGCCGTGACCAATCCGCGTGCCCGATCGCTTTACGAGAGACTTGGATTCGTGATCGATGCTCTGCGTACATCTTCTCTGCAAAGCCGGCGCAGCCGCGTCCCTGATCATTACCGGATGAGCCGCGCTGCCGGCGGCCAAGTGTAGGTATGCCCAAATCATGTTCGGCCGCGATTTGGCCGGGGTGACGGTCCAAGTGTTACTTTTTCACGGCTGCGGTGTTCTTAAGGCGATGAAGACTTCTCAAGGAGCGATCCATGACGCTGGCTGATGAACTGAGCAAACTGTCGGAACTGCGCGCCAACGGTGGCTTGACGGAAGAGGAGTTCAAGCGCGCAAAGGAACGCCTGCTGAACACCGAACAAGCGAGCTCCAAAGACCCGCTGGTCTCGGCCGTCAATACCTTTCGGCGCAGCCGCACGGACCGCGTATTTGGCGGGGTCTGCGGCGGAATAGCGCGATCGACGGGAATGGAATCCTGGGTATGGCGGCTGCTGTTCGTGGCCCTGTTCATCTGTGGGGGAGTGGGCTTCCTGTTGTACGTGCTGCTATGGCTGTTCGTGCCCAGCGAGTGATAATAGCCTTGCGTCGCTGACAATGAGAGATATTGGCGGCGGGTGGGCTCAAAAAACGCGATGCATAAGATTACGCCTAGAGACTTTCGAAACGCCTTCGTTGCCGTCATGCAGGCGGAGCGCGACGACTTTCGTGCGGCGGTGGGCTTCGAGACCAAATCGTATAATTTCTACATGCGAACCAGCATCTATCCCAGGGTCGCCAGGCAACTCGGATTGCTGGCGTGGAACAAGGAGTACTACACGCTGGACGGAATGCTGTACGAGGAGCGCGGCGTGGACCAGACCGGGAAGTACGCCACCTTTGCGAATTGGATATCCGTGGCGATCGAGCACGAAAACGACAGTTCCCGTGCCCATGAAAAGATTAACAAGCTTCAATCGTTCAACGCGCCGCTCAAGGTATTGATCACCTACGCCGCCGAAGGCGCCGCCACCGAAGCGCTGCTGAGAAAGTACGAACACCTCATCAAGGCCTCGGATGTGTTCAATGATGTCGCGACGCTACGGCAGCAGCTCGTCATCCTCGGAACACCGCGCACGGTTCTTGAATGGCGATTCTATGCCTACGAGAACGACGGATTTGTACTGATGTTGCCGAATCAATCGGCTCCAGCGGCATGACTCGGACGGGCGCCGGGCAGACCCTGCCTGGCCGCATCGCAGGCCTCTTTGGGGTAACATTGCAGTCAGCGAACAAACAAGACGATTTGCCAGGGAGATGAAAATGCGACCATCAAGCTTGGGAAATATCGCCAGCTGGCTGACGATCTCTTTGTTCATGGGTTCGGTGGCCGGGATGTGGCCGACACACTCATCCGCCGCGCCAGCCAAGGAATCCGCGGCTCCGATCGGTAACTCCAGCGTGCTGCAGCGCTGGAAATTGGGTGGCGCCGGGGGCTGGGATTATCTGACACTCGATTCGAAGGGCGCGCGGCTGTTCATCAGCCGTGGAGATCATGTTGACGTCGTGGATACGGCCTCCGGTAAATTGATGGGCACGATTCCCGATACCAAAGGCGTGCATGGGATTGCGCTCGCCGAGGACATGAAGCGCGGCTTCACGAGTAATGGACGGGGGGATTCAATCACTGTATTCGATCTGGATACGCTCGCCGTCATAAAGGAAGTGCCCGTGCCCGGCCACAATCCGGATGCGATCCTTTATGAGCCCGCGCTCAAACGCGTGTTCACGTTCAACGGCCGAAGCAAGGACGTGACCGTCGTTGATGCGGCGAGTTTTGCCGTGCTCGCGACCATCCCGGTTCCCGACAAGCCCGAATTTGCGGCGGACGATGGAGCCGGGCAGATTTTCGTGAACATCGAAAGCGAAGCTGGGCAGATGCTGGTCATTGACAGCCGCAAGCTGGAGGTAAAGGCGACCTGGCCGCTGCCTGGCTGCGCCACCCCGAGCGGCCTGGCCCTGGACAAAGTGCATCATCGACTGTTCTCGGTTTGCGATGCGAAAATCATGGCCGTAACCGACGCCGTGACCGGCAAGCAGGTCGCCAAGGTGGCAATCGGCGAGGGCCCGGATGCAGCCGCATATGACTCGAAACGCGGCCTGGTATTCAGTTCGAACGGCGAAGGCACGCTGACGGTGGTACACCAGGACTCGCCCGATAAGTACACGGTCGTGGATACCGTCAAGACACAGCGCGGGGCGCGGACCATGGCCCTCGACCCGTCAAGCGGCCGCGTCTATCTGGTGACCGCCGATTTCGGCCCGCCGCCGGCGGCCACTCCCGAGCAACCGCACCCGCGTCCTACGATGGTGCCAGACACATTCACGGTACTCGTGGTCGGAGCGCACTGAAGGGGTGAGAGGTTGCGGCTCCTGGCTATTTCGGACCGACGCGGTAGGCGCACAGTTTATTTCCATCGGGATCGCGGAAATAGGCTGCGTAGAAGGCTTGCGGGCCTTCCTCTCCCCGCACGCCCGGCGGGCCCTCGTCGGCTCCGCCCAGCTGCAGGGCCTTCTTGTAAAGAGCGTCAACCTTGGCCCGCTCACTGAGAACGAGAGCCAGCATATTGCCGTTCCCCGGTCTTGCCTCATTGCCATCGTAAGGCGGAGTAATCGCAAGCGCCGGCCGGTCCAATCTGGCCCCATACATGGTGAAGCCATGCGGCAATTCCATCAGGCGCTTGGCTCCAATCTCCGTCAGTAGCGAGTCATAGAACGCCTGCGCGCGCGCTAGATTATTTGTGCCAAGGGTCGCGTAGCCGATCATGGGTCTCTCCTTTGCGGTTCAGGTGAAATACAAGAGTCCGGGCTTGGTGCCGCTTATTCTAACCGACGTACTAGTGCCGAATCACATGGAACCCTTCATCGTCGGCCGGGGGCATGAAGTAGCTGGTGATTTGCTGAAATTCGGCCTCACTCGCCGCAAAATCATGAGTCCCAGCCGCGTTTCGTTCCCTTAGCCGTGTCTTGCAGATGTGATCGGGAACATCCAAGAAGTGAAGTTCATGGTCGGCACCGGAGCGCTCCAAGATGCCGCGCATCCACTCGCGCTGTTTGCGGGTATTCGCGGGAAAATCCAGCACCACAGATGTTCCAGTGCGAAGCAGGCATTCGACATGCGGCCCGATGACCGCGCGCAGCCGCGCCGAGTATTGAACATAGTCGGCAACGGTGCGCATTTCTGCCCGATACAAGCGGGCGAGCCACTGGTCTTCGCTGATCAGGAGAGTGGTAGGCGCTGCGGCCAGTTCCGCAGCCAGGGTGGATTTGCCCGCGGCGATCTTGCCGCAGATGAGGAATAGCGTTGGCTTGACCTTAAGCACGAACCCTCTTCCCAAGAGCGCAGCGTTGTCGATCATGCTACGCCAACGCGCCTATTTTTTGGCGGCGTCCTTCGCCGCCGCGGCTCTGGCCGCCTGTACCCTCAGGTATTCAGAGTATGCCTTGGATTCGACTGCCTGGCTGATGAGGTGCATTTGAATCTCATCGCCGACCTGTGGCACATATTTTCCCAGGCCGAAGTCGGAGCGCTTGAGCGTCGTCTTGGCGTCAAAGCCGATCGTCGGTAGGTTGCTCCTCGGGTTTGTGCCGACCTTGACAACCATGACATCGAGTACGATTGGCTTGGTCACGCCATGGAGGCTGAGGTCGCCGGAAACCTTCAGCTGATCAGCTGCCGCGAGTTTCTCGACCTTGGTGCTCCTGAACGTCGCGGTCGGAAATCTGGCGGTATCGAAGAAATCCGTGGATCGAAAATCGTCATCGAGGGCGGGAACGCCGGTGTACAGGCTGCCCAGCGGAATAGTGACGGTGACCGAGGATTTGGTCGGGTCGGCCTGGTCAAATTCCAGCGTACCTACGCCCTGGGCGAACTGCGCCGCCGGACTCGAGAATCCCAGGTGATTCCATCGGAATACGCCCTGCGTATAGTCCGATTCAAGCGTATAGGTGGTGGCATATAGCGGCGATGAGGCGAGAACCAACGCGGCGGCGAAAGCAAAACGATTCATGGGGCGGACTCCTGTTTGGTGGGGCCGGCGACAGCCGGCTTTAAGCGGGGTGCAACTATGCCCGCGCCAGGCCGGATTAGTCCTGAAACGCCCCTGAATTCGGCTGAAATCCTCTGAAAAGCCCGCGTACGGGGCTATAGTGCGGATCGCAACGAACCTCTCCAAGACCCACACCCCTGGTACGCATGGATCGCCCAACTGCAATACCGCTTCGCATCGGCGCGTGGTGCGTCAATCCGACCTCCGGCCAGATTTCGCGGGCGGGAGAAATCGTCCGGATGGAAGCGCGGACGATGCGGCTGCTTATGTGCCTGGCCGAGCGAGCCGGTCAGGTGGTGAGCATCGACGAACTGCTCAATCAGGTTTGGTCCGGCGTCGTTGTTACTCCCGATTCCGTCTATCAGGCTGTCGCTTCGCTGCGCCGCCAGTTGGGGGATGACGCCAAGGAGCCCGCCTACATCGCCACGGTGCCGCGGCTTGGATATCGGATGGTGGCGACCGTGACTCCCTGGACGGACGCGTCAATCGAAGGTGAATCGCCCGCTCCGGTCCGCCGGCCTCGCTTGCGGACCATCGGCACCGCGCTTTTCCTTGTGCTCGTCATCGGTTTTCTATTCTACGAGAAGGCGCTGAACATCCCTCGCGCTACTGCGGTCGCCAGTGCGCCGCAAAAATCGGTCGCAGTGCTGCCATTTCTCGATCTGACCAGTCAGAAAATGGATGAGGAATACTTTGCCGATGGCATGACCGAGGAATTGATTGACAAGCTCAGCAAGATTCCCGGCCTTCGGGTGCCGGCCCCGACTTCCTCGTTCTATTTCAAGGGCAAGAAGATACCCATCGCCGACATCGCCAAATCCCTCGGTGTCGCCTATGTGCTCGATGGCAGCGTGCGCAAATCAAGCACGACTCTGCGCGTGGCGGCGCGGTTGATCCGCGCCAGCGACGGATACGTTGCGTGGTCCGAAACCTATGATCGGCCTTATGACGACAAGCTGGCGGTACAGGACGACATTGCGGGCGAAGTGGCGAAAGCGCTGAGCACGTCGATCAAATAGGCGTGTTCTTACCAAAAAGTTGCCTGCGTCCGGCGTTTGCCGTGCAGTAGCTGCAACTTTTATGTTCCTGGCGGGTTCTATGCACATCGTGGTGCGGAGGGCTGGGATAGTGCCGACTGCCCGGAAATTGGCACTACAATATTGACGCCGCAAACGATCAAGCAAGAAACGCCAGGAGATTTCGCAATGACCCTACCATTCAAGCAGCTCACCGCCCGACGATCGGCCAGTATCTGCATGGCGCTTCTCGGCACCGCGGCCCTTGCCGGCGCGGTTCGTGCCGAGGATTACACCAAGACATTCGTCGTCTCGAATCGCGCCAATGTGCGCGTCGAGACGAACGATGGCAGCGTCAGCATCACCACGGGCGACACCAAGCAGGTCGAATTTCGCGTTGAATACCAGGGTTACGAGTTGAACAAGAATTTGACCATCGAGTCCCATCAGCAGGGCGACGAGGTTGAACTCAGCGCCCGTATTCCGCACCGCTGGCAGTTTTCATTTGGCACGATCAGACGATTGCATATCGAAGTTCGCATGCCGAAGGACGCCGATCTGCGGGTCAGAACGGGTGACGGCTCCATCAAGGCCGCGAATCTTTCAGGAGACATCGATCTGAATACCGGCGATGGCAGCCTCTCTGTAAATTCGTTGACCGGCTCGATCCGCCTGCATACCGGGGACGGATCGATCGAAGCCACCGATCTCGATGGAAAGTGCGACGCTGTTTCCGGCGACGGCCGCATCCGTCTGACAGGGCGGTTTGATGTCCTGAGAGCCAAGAGCGGCGATGGCGGGATCGATGTGCGCGCCCTGCACGGCTCAAAGTTGGACGCAAGCTGGAGCATCGGCTCGGGTGACGGCAGCATCGACGTCGCCCTGGCGAATGATCTGCCGGCCGATATCGAGGTAAGCACCGGCGACGGACACATCAGTTCGGACATTCCGATCACCGTGGAAGGCACGCTCAGCAAATCACGAATCCGCGGCAAACTGAACGGCGGCGGACAGACGCTGACAATTCACACGGGAGACGGATCCATTCACCTCAGGCAGGCCTGAGAAAGCCGGTCGCGCGCTCGACGACACTTAGGTCCGTTCGAGCTTGACGACGCCCGACCAGCGCGCGGATTCGAGCATCCTGGGATCGGGATCCGGAAGCATCGCGAACAGCCGCAACATCCATGGCAAGCGCCTGAACTTCGCGGCGGCGCCCATGATCGACCACACGTCAGCGACCTTCCATCCGATCGCCTCGAAAAACCCGACGCCGTTGGGCGGTGCGAACTTCATCGGCGCATTCGCCAAATGCGCACCCATCTGCTGCTGCATCATTTTGACTATCGCTGGGGATGCCAAATCGATGAGCCACCAGCGGATGTTTGGCTCTGCCAGCAAATCTCCGGCCAGCGCCCGCACTTCCGCATCGTCCAGATAGACAAGCAATCCCTCCGTAATCACCAGCGTTTGTGTTGCTGGTCCCGGGGCTTCTCGTAGCATGGCGACGCGCGCCGCCGGATCCTTAAGATCGACTTTGATTCGCCTCAAGCGACAGCGCGGTTGGGCGCTTGCAAGCAGCCGCTCCTTTTCCTCGATGATCGCCGGCAGGTCGGCTTCGATCCATTCGAGTGAAGCCGGAAGTTTCAGCCGATAAGGCCTGGTATCGAGGCCCGCCGCCAGATTCAATACGCCGTTGCAGCCGCCCGCGATTGCGGTCTGAACAATGTCGTCGACGAGTTTGGTCCGTGCAATCAGCGGCCAGCCATTGCGCGCCTGGCGCGGCATCACCGCCGCGATCGCGTGCCCGCGCTCGCCGGCGAGCAGTTCCGCGTACGGGTCGTGAAACAGCGCATCAGGCCGAGCCGATTCCCAGGCGCGATAGACGGCAACCCACCGTGCGGTATCGGAAACGTTGGAAATGGGAGATGCGCTCAACGACCCCTCCGGCTCACCGTCAACCCTCCGGGTCGGATGCGCCGTCTATGATGATATACGACTTGCAACATCCCCTGGTCGTTGACACCTGAAAGCTCGCCGGACTATGGTCGAGCATCAGTCGCCAACGCGGATCTAACCATGACCACCCTCGACACCGGGACTTCCGATCTTTTGTCGGTTTTGGAGGATGGCGTGCTAACGCTCACTCTCAACCGCGCCGAAGCGCGCAACGCGATGAGCGAGGCCATGAATCAGGCATTGGCCCAGCAACTCGCGTCGGCGGAACTCGATCCAGCGGTCAAATGCGTGGTGTTGACGGGCGCGGGGAAGGGCTTTTGCTCCGGGGGCGATGTCAAGGCCATGTCCAATCGGGGCGCAAGAGGCTCAATAACCGTTGATGAGGCCATACATCGCCAGCGCGTGAATCAACGCGACACGGTGGGACGGCTTTTCACGATGCCGAAGCCCACGCTGGCTGCACTGCCTGGCGCTGCGGCCGGCGCCGGCTTCGCCCTCGCGCTGGCCTGCGATTTGCGGATCATGGCCACCACTGCTTTCATGACAACGGCATTCGCGCGGGTGGGCTTTTCCGGCGACTTCGGCGGTACCTACTTTCTGACGCAGCTCGTCGGATCCGCCAAAGCGCGCGAACTATACTATTTGTCCGACCGCCTGAGCGCCGAAGAAGCGTTGCGGCTCGGCGTGGTCAACTGGATTTGTGCGCCCGAAGAACTGACGGCGCGCACGCGTGAGATCGCCCGGCGTCTCGCGTCGGGCCCGAGCGTGGCGTACCGGTACATGAAGGAAAATCTCAACCGAGCCATGGGCGGGGAGGTCGATGAGTGCCTGGATCTTGAGGTAACCCACCACGTGCACTGCGCTGCGACCGAGGACCACCGCGAGGCGGTCAAGGCCTTCGTTGAAAAGCGCGAGCCAGTGTTCCACGGCCGCTAAACGCTGACTGTAAATCTGGAGCAGGCAATGAGACTTCGCCAAATCGCTCTGGTGGCCCGTGATCTTGCCGCCGCCCGCGCAGAAATTACCGGCGTTCTCGGCGTGGATTACGCCTATGACGATCCGGGAGTGGGCAAGTACGGCTTGTGCAACGCCGTCTTTCCAGTCGGCACCACGTTTCTCGAAGTGGTCTCGCCCCAGACCTCTGGAACCACGGCAGAGCGACTGCTCGAAAAACGCGGTGGAGACGGGGGCTACATGGTGATCCTGCAGGTCGATGATCTGGCCGCGGCCCGGGCTCGGGTCCACGACGCCGGCGCCCGCGTGGTCGATCAGATCGACCGGGAAGGCGCGGCCTTTACTCATATCCATCCGAAGGACATTGGCGGGGCAATTCTGTCCATCGATCGCATGATTCCGAAGGAGCGCTGGGAGTGGGGAGGTCCGCACTGGACTGAACACGTCCGCACGGACATCGCCGTCGCCATCGTCGGGGCGGAACTGCAAGCCGAGGAGCCGGCCGGGATGGCAAACCGCTGGTCCGCGGTGCTTGGCCGAGCGGCCACGAAGACCGGTGGCGGCTGGACCATCTACCTGGACGAGGGTGAGATCCGCTTTGTCGCGGCCCTGGATGGCCGGGGCGATGGGCTGGGCGGATTTGACGTTGCGGTTCGAAGTCCAAGCGATATTCACAGGCGGGCCAAGGCGATGGGGCTTCTCGATTCCAGCGGCGTAGTCATGCTTTCGGGTACGCGCGTGCGGCCGGTTGCGGCCTGATCTGCAAAGGCGGCGTCGTATCCGATTGATGGATGTATCTTCGCCAGGGACTTTCGCCCGCCATGGCGCAGTACTTGGCGTCGCGGCATTTGTTATCGGATGGCATGGGGCTTGGGCGCAGAGCGATGTCCCAGCCATTACGGGCAATGTTCGGGTCGACACGCTGCTCCGCCAAATGACGCTGGCAGAAAAGCTCACGTTGATTCACGACGCGCGCGAAGACCCGAGCACGTATCAAGGTCAGGCGGGGTACGTGGGCGGCGTTAAGCGGCTGGGCATCCCGGGATTGCGCCTCGCCGATGGACCACCGGGGGTGCTCACACGGCAGCGATCCCAGGCCGAGACGGCGACCATGGGTGTCGCCGCCAGCTTTGATGTCAGGTTGGCGCAGCTGAACGGAATGTTGATCGGCAGGGAAGCCCGTGCGCTCGGGATTGATGTGTCGCTGCAACCCTTTATCAACATCGATCGCGACCTGGCGCAGCGGCGTGCGTATAACACCTTCGGCGAAGATCCGCTGCTGACGAGTCTGATGGGCGCGGCTCTGATACGCGGCATCCAATCGCAGCACGTCATGGCCATGGCCAAGCACTATATCGCCTTTGATACCGCGGGCACCGACGTGTGGGTGGATGAGCAGACGCTGCACGAGGTCTATGTGCCGCCATTCGAAGCCGCGATCAAGGCCGGCGTCGCATCGGTGATGTGCTCCTACAATCATGTGAACGGGCAGTATGCATGCGGCAACCGCTCCGTGCTCTTCGGGATTCTGCGCGAGCAACTGGGATTCAAGGGATTCGTGACCTCCGACTGGGGCGCAACCCGCTCGGCGCTGTTCATCAATGCCGGGCTCGATCTCGAGATGATCGACGGGCCGGACAGCAACGGTTATCAAGAACCCGCGTTTCTCGGCGCGGAACCTGCCGCAGTGCCTCCGCCAGCGAATCCCGGCGGCGAAAGCATGGGCGATATCTATGGAGGCAGCATTCCGGAGGAGCCGGCCGGGGCCGGCGCCGACGATGAGGATTTCGGCGCGAAGGTCGAACCTTTGACCATCGCCGAGGCGCTCAAGATCGGCACGGTCAGCGAGGCCGCCGTGACGCGCGCTGCGGGCCATGTGTTGTACGAGATGGAACGATTCGGCTACTTGGAGGGCAATTCGAAGCACAGCGTGACCGCGCAATCGATCGAGGCCAATGCCCGGATCATCGAGCGGACCGGCGAATCTGCGGCGGTACTATTGAAGAATGTTGACGGTGCACTGCCATTGAATCCCGCCAACCTGGAGTCGCTCGTGTTGATTGGTCCGACCGCCGCACAGGTTGATGCCATCGGCATCAACGGCGAGCGGTCCATGGGGTTGCCCGAACGGCAGGTGGGTCCTCTCGATGCCTTGAAGAGGATCTCGGGCAAGTCAGACATTGCATTCGCGGTCGATGATGACATGACGGGAACGCCGATTCCCACGGATGTCTTGAGTCACGGCGGTGAGCCCGGCCTCGAGCGCCTAAGCCCAGGCGGCCGGCAGCGGGACCCCGCCGTGAATTTTACGATCCGGGGCGGTAATGCCCTGGCGCCGAACACCAAAGCCACGTGGATCGGCGAACTTACGCTCGCGAAAGGCGGCAGCTACTGGTTCTACCTGCAGGCGCTGGGCACGGATGCCAGCCTCTTCATTGATGGAAAGCGGCTGGGGGTGACCGGCACCTTTCAAGGCGATGTGCACGGCGACATTCTGCAGGCGAACCAAGACAATGTGGTGCCGACCACCGATGGTCTGGACAATGTGCGCCACGCGATGGAACTTTCGGCGGGCGCGCACGCGATCAAGATTGAAGTCAGTCCCGACACCTCCAACGCACCGGTGCAGGTGCGGCTCAACTGGTACACGCCCGAGCAACGCCAGGCAGACCACGAGGCGGCGATTGCCGCCGCCCGGCTTGCAAAAACCGCGGTGGTTTTCGTCTGGGCGCGCCGCGTTCCGGCCTTCGAGTTGGCGGGAGATCAGAACCGCCTCGTGGAAGAGGTGTGCGCGGTAAATCCGAACACCATCGTGGTGCTCAATACCAGCCAACCGGTGGCGATGCCCTGGGCCCATCAAGTGAAGGCCATCCTCGAGATGTGGTGGCCGGGCGATGAAGGTGGGTGGGCCACCGCCAAGATTCTGCTCGGCAGGATAAGTCCCGCGGGGCGCCTGCCCATGACCTGGGGCAGACGCCTGCAGGACTACCCGGCCACCGACCCTCGACATCCCGAGCGATCGGCCCAGGGTGTCGAGCACAAGACCACCTACAGTGAAGGCGTGAATGTGGGGTACAAGTGGTTCGATCGCGAGAACATCGAACCGTTATATGCCTTCGGGCATGGCTTAAGCTATACGACATTCGTGTACTCAAATCTCAAGATCGTCACGGCTGCCGACGGCGGTCTCGATGTGAGCCTGCAAATAAAGAACACGGGCCCAGCGGCCGCAGATGAGGTACCGCAGGTGTACTTGGGCGCACCCAGCGATCATCCGGCCGGCGTGCAGTTCCCTGTGCGCAGCTTGGTGGCATTCGAACGCGTGCACCTATCTGCCGGAGCGGTGAAGGCAGTCCGGCTGCATGTAGCGCCACGCCAGCTGCAATACTGGTCCGTCGCCCAGGGAGGCTGGATTACCGCCGATGGTACGCGCACGATCAGTGTCGGCGCATCCTCGCGCGATCTTCGACTGGATCGAAGTATCGGATGCAATCGGCGAGGCTGCTCATGAGCGAAGCGAGCAAACCGATGAATGGCGGGCGGAGATCACGATGCGGTGGCTAACGGGACTCTTCCTGGCCGCTCTCGCGGCGGAAACGGCGCTGCGATTCTGGCTGGCGTCGCGGCAAATCAAGGCGGTGCGCGCTCATCGTGACCAGGTACCCGATCCATTCCGCGGCCAGATCGGCGTCGCGGACCACCAGCGCGCCGCCGATTACACGGCGGCCCGAGTGCGGTTCGGGCAATGGGCGTTGCTGTTCGAGGCGTTGATCAAGGTGCTGATGACCATCGGCGGCGGCCTTGCCGCCTTCGATGCGCTGCTGCGTCCCGTGCCGTGGAGCGAACCCTGGCACGGAGCCTTGGTGCTGTTGGCGGTGGTGTTATTTCTGCAGTTGCTTGGTTTGCCGTTCGGGCTATGGCGCACTTTTCGTATCGAAGCGCAGTTTGGATTCAACAGGATGACGCCGCGGCTGTTTGTGGTTGATCTTGGCAAACAACTGCTGCTCGGCGTGCTGCTTGGGCTACCGCTCGCGGTCGCAACCCTCGCCCTCATGCAGAGAGCCGGAGACTGGTGGTGGGCGTGGGCATGGCTGGTATGGCTGGTCGCAACCGTGGGACTGACATGGGCGGCGCCGCGCTTCATCGCGCCGCTGTTCAATCGATTCTCACCGGTCAGCGATGCCGCGCTCAAACAACGCGTCGAAGCGCTGGTCGAGCGCTGCGGCTTCAAGGCGCGCGGCGGCGTGTTCGTCATGGACGGCTCGCGCCGTTCCGCCCATGGAAATGCCTATTTCACGGGCATCGGACGCAACAAGCGCATCGTGTTCTTCGATACGCTGCTGGCGAGAATCGACCTGGAGGAAATCGCCGCTGTGCTGGCTCATGAACTCGGCCATTTCCGCCTGTACCACGTGCGCCAGCGTCTGGCGATATCGACGCTGGCGGTTCTGCTCGGGCTTGCGTTGCTCGGCTGGCTGGCGCGCCAGCCCGGTTTTTACAGCGCTTTGGGCGTTCCCGCAGCCTCGCCGCCGATGGCGATCCTGCTGTTCTTCCTGACGGTGCCGGTATTCGCGTTCTTTGCAACGCCGATCGGGTCGTGGTGGTCGCGCAAACACGAGCGCGCTGCCGACGATTTTGCGGTTGCACATACCGATGCCCGCAGCCTCGCCGCGGCGCTGGTGAAGCTGTATCGCGACAACGCGACCACGCTCACGCCGGATCCCGTGTACTCGGCGTTCTACGATTCCCATCCGCCGGCGCTCGAGCGCATTGCGAGTTTGAGCGCGCGCGCCTGACACCGGGCAGACGAGCGCGCCCCGTTACGATGGCTTGTCGGACCGCGCCGCCCGCCTCGCCGTCCAGGCCGCCGCTGCGAACACCAATATATTGGCGAAGATCACCGGCGAGGCATGGATCATCAAGCCGTACGCCAGCCACAGCAGCGAGCCGATCATTTGCGCCCCTCGTAGACGCGACGGGCGCGTGAAGAAGTAGGATGCGACGAAAACGGCGGTTGCCGACCATCCCAAGCACTCGATGGCGAGAGGATGCGTATCTGTCATGAAATGGTCTCCCGACCGAGTCCGGATGAAAGGCCGCATACCATATTCCATCGAGCAAGGACAGCTGTCAGGCCAGAAAGCTTCGTTCGAACGCCGATTCTTTTCATGCATGCAATCCTTGAACTGTGACGCAGGCGGTGCGGTGCAATCCAAATACAGCGTAGCGGGCCTTGGGTGGAAAGTGCTATACCCGCAATGCTGGTAGCGACGAAAGAGGGGACACATGAGCAATAAACCACCAAAACTTGATGCGGCATACCTCGAGCAAAAACGCCGGCAGCTGATGAAGCTGCGAGAGGAGCTGCGCGGAACTTCGAATGCGGCCGAAGCGGAAGAAACCAACGTAACAGCCGAATCGGCGCAAGCCCACGAGTACGAAGATGACGCGCAGAGGCTCGATATGCTGGAAAAGGAAGGCAACCTGGTCAGCCGCGATCTTGCGAGGCTGGCGCGGGTGGAACGTGCGCTCAATAAGATCGACGAAGGCACCTACGGATATTCAGACCTCAGCGGTCAGCGCATTCCCGACGATCGCCTCGAAGCCATGCCGGATGCTGCAACGACGCTGGCCGAACAAAAGGCGCGCGAACGGACCCGCTAAGATATGAAAGCAATCATAACCGGAGCAACCGGCATGGTCGGTGAAGGCGTCCTTCTCGAATGCCTGAATCATTTGGATATGGAACAGATCTTGGTCATCAATCGCAAGCCCGGCGGCGTGTCGCACCCGAAACTGCGTGAAATCATTCACAAGGATTTTTTCGATCTGCAGCCGATAGAACAGCACCTGAGTGGATTCAACGCCTGCTTCTTTTGCCTGGGAGTATCCTCCGTCGGAATGAGCGCAGAGGAATACAAGCACACCACTTACGATCTCACGCTGAACGTGGCGCGGCTGCTGGTGAAATTGAATCCGGAGATGACCTTTTGCTACCTCACCGGTGCAGGAACCGACAGCAGTGAACATGGACGCGTTGCCTGGGCGCGCGTCAAAGGTGCGACGGAAAATGCCCTGCTGAGGCTTTTCAGGCATGCCTACATGTTCCGCCCCGGTTTCATGAAAGCCACTCGCGGCCAGAAAAACGTCAAGAGTTATTACAAGTTCATCGCTTGGGCGTATCCCATCGGCAGGGCGCTATATCCCGCGGGCTTTTGTACGTTGCAAGAGGTGGGGCTGGCCATGATCAAGGCGGCTGACAAGGGTTATGCCAAGCAAATTCTGGAGGTGAAGGACATCGTTGCATTGGCCGCGCAATGAAGGCCGGAGCATGATCTTTTTCAACAAAAAGGGAATCGCCATGCGTGAGACCAAATACTCAGGGTCGCCGAATTTAAGCATCACGGTACTTGTGGCCGCCTCCTGCCTCCTGACCCTGTCGTTCGCATCGGCCGCCGGGGCGGCGTCCTGCGAGGACCTTGCCAGGTTTCCGGTGGCCGACGGCAAGATTACTTCGGCGGTTGCGGTTGCGGAAAACGCCGCGATCCCACTGCCCCCGTTTCCCATGTCGTTGAGCGCGCCGGCCGGCTTCTGCCGGGTGGCCGTTACGCTCACACCAACCTCCGATTCCGCGATCATGGCGGAGGTGTGGCTGCCGGATCCCGCGAAATGGAATGGGAATTATCTGGGTTCCGGCAACGGCGGTTTCGGCGGTACGGTTTCCGGGCCGGCGCTCGACATGCGCGGGGCGCTGGCACAAGGCTATGCGACAGCCGGGGATGATCTCGGCCACGAGGTGAAGTCCGTCGGCATTGATGGAACCTGGGTGCTCGGTCATCCGGAGAAAATCAAGGACTTCGCTTATCGGGCCGATCATGTGACCGCTGAATTCGCGAAGGCGTTGATTGCGGCCTACTACGGCCGCGCGCCGCAATTCTCATATTTCCGCGGCTGCTCCAATGGCGGTCACGAGGCCCTGATGGAGGCGCAGAAATTTCCCGGCGACTACGACGGCATCGTCGCCGGCGCTCCCGCGAATGCGTGGACCCGCATAACGACGGGTTTTGTGTGGAACGAAGCTGCGCAGCTCGGCACGCCACAGAGCGAAATTCCCAAGGCCAAGCTCGCGATGATCCAAAACGCCGTACTCGCCGAGTGCGACGCCATCGATGGCGTGAAAGACGGCATCATCAATGATCCGGCCATGTGTCACTTCGATCCCAAGGTTCTGTTGTGCAAATCAGCGGATGCGCCGGACTGCCTGACGCAGCCGCAACTCGATGCTCTTCGCAAGATCTATGGCGGCCCGATCAACCCCAGCAACGGCAAGCCCATCTATCCGGGGTTTCCGCCGGGCTACGAGGGATTGCAGGGAAATTGGGACAGCTGGATCATCGGGCCAAAATCCTCGCAGAGTCAGTTCGCCAACCAATTCATGGGCAGCTTTGTACACGGCGATCCGAACTGGGATTTTCACAGCTTTGATTTTGCGAAGGATCTGGCGAGGATCGATGCGGCGCTCGGCGCGATCATGAACTCGGACAATCCTGATCTTCACGCCTTTGCCGCGCGCGGCGGCAAGCTCATTCTGTTTCAGGGCTGGGCCGACGCCGCCATCACGCCGTTGGGCACCATCCAGTACTATCACGACATTCAGAAAAAAATGGGCGCCGAACAGGCGCAACGCTTCGTGCGCCTGTTCATGGCGCCGGGCATGATGCATTGTGGCGGCGGCCCCGGCCCAAACAATTTCGATGCCGTAACCGCAATTGCGCAGTGGCGTGAGAAGAACCAGGCGCCGGAATCCATCATCGCCGCCCGCTATGCAAATCCAATGGCCGTCATGTTGGGAATGCCGAAAGGCGATGCTTTATCGACGCGGCCACTGTGCGCCTATCCCAATGTTGCTCATTGGAACGGCAACGGTTCGCCTGACGAAGCACAAAATTATACTTGCGGCGCTGCCGGCCAAGACAAGACGGGTCCAGCGCCGCATTGAATGGTTTGTGTCAAAGATCAGTTGGGGCTGCTCATTTATTCCGCGTCGAACGCGCCTGCCTGCACTTCCATGAGCATGACTTGGCGCCGGCGGGCGAACTCCTCGAGCCCCTGGCGCAATTGCGCGTCCCCCGCCACCTGCCGGTACGCATAACCGTACGCTTGCGCGATGAGCGCAAAGTCGGGAGGCGCGATGTCGACCGCGGCCGGCGCGATTCCCGCATCGATCATGAAGGATTTGATTTCGCCGTAGCCGCGGTTGTTCCACACGACGATGAGTGTCCATGCATTCACGTCGCGCAGCACGCCAAGTTCGCCGAGCGTGAATTGCATCCCGCCGTCACCGACCAAACAAACTATCGGCCGATCGGGCGCCGCAAGTCCGGCACCGGTGGAGGCGGGCAGGGCATAGCCGAGTGTGCCGAAGCCGGTTGCCGAGTTGAACCAGGAACCCGGTTCGGCGGCCGCGAACCCGAGATTGCCGGCATATACTGGCTGCGTCGAGTCGCCCACCATGATCGCTTGCGGCAATTGCCCACGGATTGCCTCGAGCAGCGCAATCTGGCGGCGCTGGGCCGGCCTGAGCAGCGCCGCCGCGGCGCGCCGCACCGGCGCCACCCGGTCGAGCGCCGCTTGCGCACGCCTCGGACCGAGATCGCAGGCGAGCAGCGCCTCGAGTATGACTTGCACATCACCGAGAATCGCCAGCTCCGGGCGCGCA
>DATMRC010000091.1:0-84870 GCA_035567075.1 Steroidobacteraceae bacterium | reverse complement strand
CTAATTTCTCGGGACATATTTATAAGTTATTGATACATATTGATTTTTTATATGGAAAAATCAATGAAAAATATCTTGACGATAATTGCTGTCGCGCCTAACCTCTTCCTCCGCACACAACATGTTGTGTTCGGCGGTTCGCCTCAAGTCCCCCATCGTCCGTGATTCAGTTGGCAAAAAATATTTTCGCGGGACCGCGGCATTTGTGTTCAGTCTTTAGCTCGAGAATTATAAGGGAGCGGCTTTAATACCCATGAATACGGTGGTCAAAATACAGCCCAAAGACATTGGCGATATTTCCTTCCAGGAAGCGTCGTTTGACATCTGGGACAAGAAATATCGTCTTACTGCCAAGGATGGTTCGCCCATCGACAATTCGATGGACGATACCTATAAGCGCGTCGCGCGCGCGCTCGCCGATGTCGAGAGCGACGAATCCCGCGAGCGATGGTACGAGTCGTTTTTGTGGGCGCTGCGCCATGGCGCCATCCCCGCCGGCCGCGTTACCTCGAACGCCGGCGCGCTCGAGCACAAGCCGGCGACTTCGACGATCAACTGCACGGTGTCCGGCACCATCCGCGATTCGATGGACGATATATTGAACAAGGTGCATGAGGCCGGCCTCACACTCAAGGCGGGGTGCGGCATCGGCTATGAATTTTCGACGCTGCGTCCGCGCGGCGCGTACGTGTCGGGTGCGGGCGCCTACACGTCCGGCCCTTTGTCGTTCATGGATATCTACGACAAGATGTGTTTTACCGTGTCCTCGGCCGGCGGCCGCCGCGGCGCCCAGATGGGCACCTTCGATGTCGGACACCCGGACGCGCTGGAGTTCATTCGCGCCAAGCGCGAAAACGGCCGCCTTCGGCAATTCAACCTGTCCTTGCTGGTCAGCAACGATTTCATGAAGGCCGTGAAAAGCGACGGCGAATGGCAGCTGGCGTTTCCCGTGGGCCGGCACGAATATGACGCCTGCCCACCCGGCGAGAAGCCGGATCTTCAGGACCGCGCGCACTATGTGTGGCGCGAATGGCCGTATACGGAAGGCTACGTCGTCAACGAGGACGGTCTGGTTGCCTGCAAGATCTACAAGACCCTGCCGGCGCGCCGCGTGTGGGATGTGATCATGTCCTCCACGTACGACTTCGCGGAACCCGGCTTCATCCTCGTCGATAAAGTGAACGAGATGAACAACAACTGGTGGACCGAGAACATTCGCGCCACCAATCCCTGCGGCGAACAGCCGTTGCCCGCCTACGGCTCGTGTCTCCTAGGATCGGTGAATCTCACCAAATTCGTGGTCGATCCGTTCACCGAGGATGCGCGATTCGATTGGGAGTCCTATCGCAAGGTGGTGAAAGTCTTCACCCGCATGCTCGACGACGTGGTCGAAATCAACGGTCTGCCGCTGGCGCAGCAACGCGACGAAATCAACCGCAAGCGCCGCCACGGCATGGGATTCCTGGGGTTGGGTTCGACCATTACCATGTTGTGCATGAAGTATGGTTCGAAGAAATCCGTGGCGTTCACCCAGAATGTTTCGCGCGAAATGGCGGTTGCGGGCTGGGAAGCCGCGCTGGATCTCGCCAAGGAAAAGGGACCGGCGCCGATCATGAACGAAGAGTTCACCGTCACCCGCGCAATGCTGCGCAAGCGTCCTGAGATGGTGAGGGACGGCTGGCGGGCGGGTGCGCGGATTTTGGGCCGGGTGCTGCATGCCCGCTACAGCCGCTACATGCAGCGAATTGGCGAGGCGTCGCCCGAATTGGTGGACGAGCTCGCCGAAGTCGGAGCGCGCTTCACGCATCACACGTCGATCGCGCCCACTGGCACGATTTCACTGTCACTCGCGAACAACGCGTCCAACGGCATCGAACCCTCGTTCGCGCACCACTATTTCCGCAACGTAATCCGTGAGGGCAAGAAGTCCAAGGAAAAAGTCGATGTGTTCTCCTTCGAATTGCTGGCGTACCGCGAACTCGTGAATTCGCGGGCCATGCCGAACTCGCAAAATCCGTCGGAAAAGCTGCCGGACTACTTCATTTCAGCGGAGGACATCGGACCGAAGGAACATGTGGATATTCAAGCTGCGGCGCAGCTGTGGGTGGATTCGTCCATATCCAAGACGGCAAATGTTCCCACCAACTACAAGTACGAGGATTTCAAGGACATATACATGTACGCCTATGAGCAGGGCCTCAAGGGCTGTACGACGTTTCGCTTCAATCCGGAGGCCTTCCAGGGCGTTCTGGTCAAGGAGGATGACCTCAAAAACACGATCTATGTGTTCACTCTGGAGGACGGCACGGAAATCGAGGCGCGGGGCGATCAAGAGATCGAGTACGACGGAGAAATGCATACCGCCGCGAATCTCTACGATGCGCTGAAAGAAGGCTACTACGGGAAGTTCTGATCATGGCTCATATCAAGATCGACAAGAAAATCGCGAAATATCGCGTGCAAAAACCTGAATCGAAGGAGTCGCCTGCGCCCGCTGCAAAAGATCCGCTGAAGGCCCAGGACAACGTGATTTGGATGCACGAGAAGCTCGAGCGTCCCGAAGTGCTGATCGGCTCGACCTACAAGATCAAGACGCCCGTGTCCGACCACGCCATGTATGTCACCATCAACGACATCGTTCTCAATGAGGGCACGCCGCACGAACAGCGGCGGCCGTTTGAGGTATTCATCAATTCGAAAAACCTCGATCACTTTCAGTGGATCGTCGCGCTGACACGGGTCATCTCGGCGGTGTTTCGCAAGGGCGGCGACACCACGTTTTTGGTGGACGAGTTGAAAGCGGTGTTCGACCCCAAGGGCGGATACTGGCAACCGGGCGGCAAATTCATGCCGTCGACGATTGCGGAACTCGGCTACGTGATCGAACGCCACCTGCAGTCGATCGGACTGCTCAAGAAACCCGAACTGGACGCGCATCAGCGGAAAATGGTCGACGAGAAGCGCGCGGAGTTCGAGGCGCGCAGCAAACAGGCCGATGCGTTCTCTAAGTCGCATTTTCCGGAAGGCGCGCAGCTATGCGCCAAGTGCAGCACCGCCGCGGTGGTGATGTTGGACGGTTGCTATACCTGTTTGAATTGCGGCGACTCCAAGTGCGGTTAGTACAACTCGCCCGTTAGCCCCGGCCGGTTGGATGTCGCCGGCCGCCGACATTGCCCACTCATCCTCACGATTGCCATAATTATTTATTGGCCGCGGTCCACCATGGCCGCCAAACGTTGAAGCTAGTGATGAGGAAGCGTTGATGAAAATGTCCTTTTTGACCGGCGCGATTGCGGGAGTGGTCGTAGCGACCGCCGGCGGTGCTGTCGCCGGCTACCATATGTACGAGACTGCCCACTCGGCCAAGGTCGTCAGCAGCAAACCCTTGACGCGGACGGTGAAGATCCCGCGACAGGAGTGTCACGATGAAACCGTTACGCACACGAAACCGGTGCAGGATCAGAATCGACTGGCAGGCACCGGCTTGGGTGCCCTGGTCGGAGGGGTTCTGGGTCACCAGGTCGGGGGCGGCAGCGGCAAAACGCTCGCAACGGTCGCCGGCGCGGCTGCCGGCGGCTATGCGGGTAACAAGATCCAGCAGAACGCCCAGCAGAGGGATACGTACACCACCACGGAGCAGCGCTGCAACACCGTTTATGACCTGAAGGAAGAGCCTGCGGGATTCGACGTGGTCTATGAATATAAAGGGCACGAGCATCACGTGCACATGGATGCGGATCCGGGCAGCTCATTGCCGGTCAAGGACGGCAAGGTGGTGGTGGCCTCTTTGAGAAACGCACCGACCTAGCGCCCGGTATTCCCGTCGAGACGTTTATACTGACGTGTTGCCGCAATCTCGCGGCTAAGGGGATCTATGGCGGCGAAAACGGCGCAAGGAGTATTCGCAGGCCTTTCGCGCAACACGTTTCTGCTCGCCTTATCGAGCCTGTTCGCCGACATTTCCACGGAAATGATCGTACCGATTTTACCGATCTTTCTCACCCAGACCTTGAATGTCAGCGCCAGCGTGGTCGGTCTCGTGGAGGGCATCGCCGGCGCGACCCAGAACATCACCCAAGGGCTCTCCGGAACGCTGTCCGACAAGCTGCAAAAGAGAAAGCCAATCGCCCTGGTGGGCTACCTGCTGGCCGCGCTCGGCAAGCCGCTGATGGGCTTTGCTTCAATCTGGCAGGGCGTGCTCGGGGGCCGGCTGCTGGATCGGTTTGGCGCCGGAACGCGCTCGGCACCGCGCGATGCGCTGATCGCCGCGTCGGTGGACGAAGCGCATCGGGGCAAGGCTTTCGGCCTGGAGGGGGTCGGGGACAATGCCGGCGCCTTTCTCGGTCCGCTGCTCGCGGTCCTGCTGCTCATCGTGTGGCAGCTGCCCATCCGCCTGATCTTCTATCTTGCCGTCATTCCCGGATTGCTGGCTTTCCTGATGGTGGTTTTTGTTCACGAACAGCCGATCAAGATAACGGCGAAGGCGAAGATCGGCATCAGGGTGGAGAAATTTCCCAGGGCCTACTGGAAGTACCTGCTGGCGACGGCGCTGTTTGGAATCGGCAATTCCAGCAATGCCTTTCTGATCCTGGAAACCAAGGACATCGGCGCTTCGCTGACGACCACCATTCTGATCTACGCGGGATTCAACCTGGTGGCCGCGCTGATCTCGTACCCGGCGGGATATTTATCGGACCGGTTGGGCAGAAGGAACCTGCTCGTGGTGTCGATCACGATCTTTTTCATCACCTATCTCGGATTCGCTTTGACCCGCGCCGTCGCGTTCATCGGCGTGTTGTTCGTGTTCTATGGCCTGTACCAGGGGATCATTCGCTCCGTGGGCAAGGCGCTGGCCAGCGACTATGTGTCGGACTCGCTCCGCGCCAGCGCAATCGGCTGGTACAACGCGACCATGGGCATCACAGGTTTCGCTGCGAGCCTGCTCGGCGGCTGGCTTTGGGACCACGTGGGACATGCCGCCGTATTTGTGTTCGGCGCTGCATTTGCTGCTGTGGGTATTATCGCGTGTCTCAAGCTGATTCCGGCGGCGCCCACGTGGCGCCAGCCTTGAGCGCTCGAGCGCGCTCGCCTCTCGACATCATGGGCGGCTTGCCTTTAGCATGAACGCGTGAGTTTCGTCACCGCTTCGACGATGCAGAAGAACTACGACGTCATCGTCGTCGGCTCGGGCGCCGCAGGCGGACAAAGTGCCTATACGCTGTGCATGGAAGGGGCCAGGGTCCTCATGCTGGAGGCGGGCCGCAAGTACTCGCCCGAATCCGAAACTCCCATGTTCCAAACTCCCGACCAAGCGCCATTGCGCGGCGGCTCAACCGAAGACAAGAGATTCGGCTTTTACGATGCAACCGTCGATGGCGGCTGGACAGTCCCGGGCGAGCCCTATGTAAGGTCCACGGAAGATCCGGGCGGGCGTTTCGATTGGTGGCGGGCGCGCATGCTGGGCGGCCGTACCAATCATTGGGGCCGCATCTCGCTGCGCAATGGTCCCTACGATTTCAAGCCCCACAGCCGCGATGGCTTAGGTATGGATTGGCCCATCACCTACGACGATGTCGCCCCATACTACGATAAGGTGGAAATGCTCATCGGCGTCTACGGTGCCTCCGACGGGCTCGAAAATACGCCGAACTCTCCATCGGGCTGCCTGCTGCCGCCACCGGCGCCGCTGGTCAGCGATCTATTGACCCAGCAGCGCGCTGCGCGCCTCGGCATTCCCATCGTTGCCGTACACCGCGCCGTGCTCACGCAGCAGCTCGATTTCCGGCGCGCGCCCGCGCTGCTGCATCCCGGCAACCTGAAAGCGCAGAAGATCATCGCCGCCGACATGCAGCGCCGCGCCGCCTGTTTCTGGGCCACACCCTGCGGTCGCGGCTGTTCCATTCGGGCGAATTATCAGTCGACCACGGTGCACCTGCCGCCGGCGTCGGCCACCGGTAATCTGCACATCCTCACCGATGCCATGGTGCGGGAAGTGCGGCTCCACGACAGCGGCCTGGCGCAGGGCGTGACATTCATCGACAAAACCGACGGTAGCGTGCACAGCGTGGCTGCACGCGTGGTTGTGCTTGCCGCGAGCGCCTGCGAAACCGTGAGAATCCTGCTCAACTCGAAAAGCGCGCGCTTTCCGCAGGGACTCGCCAACTCGAGCGGCAAGGTGGGGCGCTATCTCATGGACACGGTGGGCAGCTCCTTGTCCGGCCAGATACCGCTCCTCGAATCGTTGCCGCCGCAAAACGAGGATGGCGCCGGCGGTGAACACGTGTATGCACCGTGGTGGCTCTATCAGCAACAGCATGCGGGTAAACTGGACTTCGCGCGCGGATATCACATCGAAATGGGCGGCGGCAAGCAGATGCCGGGAGTGGGCACCATGAAAGGCGCCGAATGGCTGACCGCGGGCAGCTACGGCAGAAAATTCAAGGAAGACGCGCGGCGCTACTATGGCTCCTTCGTGGGATTCGCTGGACGCGGGGAAATGATTCCGAATGAGCAGTCATACTGCGAAATCGACCCAACCGTGAAGGATAAGTGGGGCATACCCGTGCTGCGCTTTCATTGGCAATGGTCGCAGCATGAGACGCGGCAAGCCGCCCATATGCAAAAGACCTTTGCGGCAATCATCGAGGCCATGGGCGGGCGCGTGAAAGATGGTCCGACACTTGACGGCGCCAAGGCGATCTCGCCGGGCGGCTTCATCATCCACGAGGTTGGCGGCGCCATCATGGGCGCCGATAAGGAGAGGTCGGTCACCAATCAGTGGTGCCAGACCTGGGACGTGAAAAATCTATTCCTCACCGACGGCGCAGTGTTCGTGTCGAATGCGGACAAGAATCCGACGCTCACCATCATGGCCCTGGCTTGGCGTTCGGCCGATCGCATTCTCGATTTGATGCGCAGAAAGGAACTGTGATGGACCGGCGCCGCACGCTGCAATGGATGCTCGCCGCTTCGGCGGCCATGCCGCTTTTGGCGCGGCGCGTACTCGGCGAGGGGGAGCCTGCTGCGCACGGCGAAGGAGCTCCGGTTGCGCCGACCGCGCATGGTTACGGAACCGACCCCGATCTCACCAAGATCTATCATCCGGGCGATCTATGGCCGCTCACCCTTACACGGGCGCAGCGCCGCACCGCTGCCGCGCTGTGCGATGCGATCATTCCCGCAGATACCCACAGCGTAAGCGCCTCCGGCGCCGGGGTGGTCGACTTTCTGGACGAGTGGGTGAGCGCGCCTTACCCCGCTCAACATGAGGACCGCGCGCTGATACTGGAAGGCTTGCTGTGGATGGACGCGGAATCCTCGCGGCGCTTCGCCAAGCAATTCGCCGACCTCGGCGAGTCCTCGCAACACGCGATCTGCGATGATGTCTGTTACGAGAAGAAAGCCCAACCGCAGTTTGCAGTAGCGGCCAGATTTTTTGCCCGGTACCGCGACCTGACCGCGGGCGGCTTTTACACGAGCCCCGAAGGCCGCAAGGATCTGGGGTATGTCGGTAATGTCCCGCTCCTGAAATTCAGCGGTCCGCCTCCCGAGGTGCTTCGCAAAGTCGGTCTGATTCCACCCGCATGAGCAGCTCCATGGGAAAACAGGTACCCGATCGCCTCGGCGTGGGATTCGTCGGCAGCGGCTTCAACGCGCGTTTTCACATGCAGGGCTTTCAGGCGGTGCGCGACGCCGAGGTGCGCGGCGTGTGGAGCCCCAACCCCGAGCATGCCAAGTCGGCGGCCGCTCTGGCTCGCCATCTCGACATCGGCGCCGCGAAGCCGTTCGCGTGCATCGAGGATATGGTGGCCGATCCCTCGATTGATGCGCTGTGGCTCACCGGCCCGAACCATGCTCGCCTCGAGAATCTGGAACAAATCGTCCGCGCCATCGAGAGCGGCCGCGGCGCGCTGCTTGGGGTCGCCTGCGAAAAACCGCTGGCGCGCACCGTCGCGGAAGCCAAGCACATGATCGCGTTGGTCGAGCGCGCCGGCCTCAAGCACGGCTATCTGGAGAATCAGGTGTTCGCGCCGCAGATCGAAGCCGGACGGGCGCGGATCTGGGCGCGCGGCGCGGCGAGCACCGGCCGGCCCTATCTGGCACGCGCGTCGGAAGAACA
Source organism: Steroidobacteraceae bacterium (assembly GCA_035567075.1). Classification (GTDB taxonomy): domain Bacteria; phylum Pseudomonadota; class Gammaproteobacteria; order Steroidobacterales; family Steroidobacteraceae; genus Bog-1198. The sequence goes on along the minus strand of DATMRC010000091.1, from coordinate 76,751 downwards.
CAGCGGGCCGCATGCTCCGTGGTTCTGGCGCGGCGACTTGCAGGGTGGCGGCGTGCTGAACGACATGATGTGCCACTCGGTACTCCTGGTCAGGCACCTGCTCACCCAACCCGGCGCACCGCGCTCCTCGGTGCGTCCGCGGCGGATTACCGCGCACATTGCCAGCCTCAAATGGACCCGTCCGCCGTACGTCAGCCAGCTCACCAAGACTTTCGGCCCCGAGGTCGATTACGCCAAACATCCGTCCGAGGACTTTGCGAGCCTGATGGTGGAATTCGAGACCGACAACGGCCAGAGGTTGATCGGCGAGGCCTCGGCATCGTGGAGTTTCGTCGGCGCCGGGCTGCGCCTGTCGGCGGAACTGCTGGGGCCGGAGTACTCGATGTCGTGGAACACGCTGGACAGCGGCCTGAAGCTGTTCTTTTCACGCGAGGTGCGCGGCGCCGCCGGCGAGGATCTGATCGAGAAGCAGAACGCGGAGGTGGGATTGATGCCGGTGGTCGCCGACGAGGCAGCCGCTTACGGCTATACCAATGAGGACCGGCATTTCGTGCGCGCCTTTCTCGGCAAGGAAACTCCGCGACTCGACTTCGAGGATGGACTCGAAGTGGTCAAACTGCTGATGGCCGCCTATCAAAGCGCCGAACAAGGCAGGACGCTCGACTTTCCGCCGCCGGATCTCGACTCGTTCGTGCCGGCGGTGGCGCGCGGCACGTGGAAACCACCGGCTTAAGGCGAAGGATCAAGCATGCACACCAGAACTATCATGATCGCGCTTCTCGCCATTGCCGCCGCCGTGACCGCACCGGCGTGGCCGGCCAAAGACACGGGTACACCGGCGGCCGCGCCTGCGGCAAAATGGCACATGCTGTTCGACGGCAAGATGAATGACAGCTTCCGCGGCTGGCGCTCGGAGGCGATGCCCGACGGCTGGCATGTCGTGGACGGCACGCTTGCGAAGGAGGGCAGCGTCGATGACCTCGTGACTCGCGCGCAATTCGGCAACTTCGAACTTGAACTGGAATGGAAGATCGGCAAGGCGGGCAACAGCGGAATCTTCTACCGCGGCACCCGCGAATACGATCATATTTACTGGAGCGCGCCGGAATATCAACTGCTCGACGACGCGAACGCAGCCGACGGCCGCAACCGCCTCACCAGCGCGGGCTCCGCGTACGCCCTTTACGCAGCGCCGGCGGGCGTCGTCAAGCCTTTCGGTGAATGGAACACGGCGCGAATTGTCGTGTCCGGCACCCGCGTTGAGCACTGGATGAATGGGCAACTGGTCGTGGCTTACGATTTGCAAAGCCCCGACTGGACTGCCAAGGTTGCCGCCAGCAAATTCTCGAAGTACCCGAACTACGGGCTGGCGAAGAAGGGCTTCATCGGCATTCAAGGGGATCACTCCGGCAGCCTGGCGCTGCGTAGCATCCGGATCCGCGAGCTGCCATGACCCAGGCGCGCCTGGCGCTGATGATGTTTCTGCAGTACTTCATCTGGGGCGTGTGGTTCGTGACCATGGGCACCTACCTCGGTCACACCCTGCATTTCAGCGATTCGCAGATCGGCCTCGCTTATGGCGCGACCGCCATCGGCGCGTTGCTGTCGCCGTTCTTTATTGGAATCATCGCCGATCGCTGGTTCGCGAGCGAAAAACTGCTGGCGGCGCTGCACCTCACCGGCGCCGCTCTCATGTGGGCGGTGTCCAGTCAGACCGCGTTTGCGAAGTTCTATCCGCTGCTCATCCTGTATGCCCTGTGCTACATGCCGACGCTGTCGTTGACGAATTCCATAGCCTTCCATCACCTCAAGGAATCCAGCAATTTTCCCTATGTGCGCGTGCTGGGCACGCTTGGCTGGATAGCTGCAGGCGTTCTCGTGGGCAAAACCCTGCACGCCGATGCGCAGGTGTTGCCGCTCAAGATCGCCTCCGGGGCGTCGGTTTTGATGGCGGCGTACGCGCTGTGCCTGCCGCATACGCCGCCTAAGGCCGCCAATGCGCCGTTCAACTTGCGCGCTGCCGCAGGATTGGAAGCGCTGCAGCTGCTGAAGAAACGCGACTTCCTGGTTTTTGTGATCGGCTCGTTCCTGCTGTGCATTCCGCTGCAGTTCTACTACACCTTCGCCAATCCGTTTCTCAACGAAATCAATGTGCCGGAGGCGGCATTCATCCAGACCTTCGGGCAGATCTCGGAAGTTGCCTTCATGCTCGTTCTGGCAACCGCGCTGCGCAAATTCGGCATCAAGGCCATCATGCTGGTCGGCATGCTGGCGTGGTCCTTGAGATATTTCGCCTTCGCCAACGGCAATGCGGGAAGCGCAATGCCGCTGATCTACGCCGGCATTCTGCTGCACGGCGTCTGCTACGATTTTTTCTTCGTGAGCGGGCAGGTATACACGGATCAGCGTGCCGGGGAAGAAATACGCGCCGCCGCGCAGGGGCTGATCAATTTCGTAACCAACGGTCTGGGGTACTTCGTCGGCGCGTTCGTCTCGGGCGCCGTCGTGAATCGCTACGCCATGCAAAATCCGGAGTGCAGCGCCGCCGCGGCAGCGCTGCATTCATGCCTGGAGATACGGCATGACTGGCACGCCACGTGGCTGGTCCCCGCAACCGCAGCTTTGTGCGTGTTACTAATCTTCGGCCTGATGTTCCGGCCCGCCAATAGCGCGAACGCGGCCGGCGCAGGCTAGTCTAAGCGCCGTTGCTGCGCGTCACTTCTTGGCCGCGCCCGCCGCACCCGCCTTCATCAGCGCGCCGAGCTGCGCGAGCGCCGCGGCGTCCTCCGGGCTCGGCGGGCTTGAATTTTTGCACCTCGGGTCGGTGCGCGACAGCGCACCGGTCATCGCGCGCGTGAGCGGAATGGGATCGCAGCCGTGGCTGTTGTCGCAAATCAGATCCCACTGCGGCTGAGCTTTGATGTGGCATGCGAAGCAGTTGCCGCCGAAGCGGTTGACGACCTCGGCAAATCCGCGGGTGCGTATCTTCGAACCATCCGCGGACACGTCGAGTTCGAAGAATTCCCAGTCGTGCGTGGCGGCGTTGAAGCCCTTTTCGCGCTTCACCATCACCTCGGTGGGCACGAGCTGCAGCACCGAACCCACGGGATAGGGTTCGCCGGTGGTCGATTCCGCCGCGCGAACGGTCCCCGCAAGATTTCCGGCCAGATTGTCCACATAATAGTGCCGGACGTGCGTCATCTGCGTGACGCAGCGAAACGAGTTTGCCGTAATGGTGGGCAGCTGCGGCGCCGCCGGCGCCGCCGCCATGACAGGACAGACAAGCAGCACGGCCGCGCATGTAATCCGGACTGTCGCGATCAGCATGTGAAGACTCCTGAAGAACCCTTCGTGCGAAGTGTGATTTTTATTTGTGCGCATCGATCTTACAATCCCGAGGGCGTCGCTGCTTGAGATTTCGCGTATGGTGTCGGCCTATGTCGGGGCCCTTGATTTTGTTTGAGAATGAGTCGCGCATTTTGCGCCTGCGGCCGGTGGCTCTTAAGGTTCGAGCCGCGTTGTGCACGCTGCTACTCGCGCCCCTGCTGGTTTCGATCGCCAGCGGCGCCGCTGCAGCGGATCCCTTCGTTCACCCTGCGGAGCTTGAACCGGACGTGCGCTTTTGGATAAGGGTGTACGCCGAGGTCACCACCGATCAGGGATTGCTGCACGATGACTGGAATCTCAAGCTGGTTTACGAAGTGCTGCGCTTCGATCCGGCGGATTCCCCGGCGCAGCGCGAGCGCCGGGTGGCGCAGAGCAAGGCTCGCTATGCGGACCTGCTGCGGCGCTTCGCGGCCGGCGCCACGGAAAACTTGAACGCGCACGAGCGGCGCATCCTGCACGCGTTCGGCGAGAAGCCCACGCCGTCGCAATTTCGCGATGCCATCCCGCGGATCCGCTTTCAGCTCGGGCAGGCCGACCGCTTTCACGAAGGGTTGATTCGCGCGCAGGCCTATGAGGCCAGCATCTCGCGGGTCCTCGCGGAACGGGGCGTGCCCGCGGAAATAGGCGCGCTGCCGCACGTCGAATCGTCCTTCAATCCGGCCGCCTACTCGCGGGTGGGCGCCGCGGGTCTGTGGCAGTTCATGCCTTCCACCGCCAGGCGCTACATGCGCGTCGACAGCCTGGTGGATGAACGCTTGGATCCTTACCGCGCAACCGAAGCGGCGGCGAATTTGATGCTCTATAACTTCCGGTTGCTCGGCAGCTGGCCGCTGGCGGTTACCGCCTACAATCACGGTCCGGGCGGTTTGCGGCGCGCGCAAGATGAATTGGCCACCGACAACATCGCGGTAATCGTCAAGCGCTATCAAGGATCGACGTTCGGCTTCGCCTCGCGGAATTTCTATGTCGCGTTCCTGGCGGCGCTCGAGGTCGACCGCAGCGCGGAAAAATATTTCGGGCCGCTGACCCATCTTCCCGAAACCACCAGCACCTTGGTGGCGGTGCCCGACTACATTCCCGTCGATGCCCTTGCGAGGGCATTCAAGGCCGATATCGGCGCATTGCGCGTATTGAATCCGGCGCTGCGCCCGCCGATTTGGAATGGGCAGCGTTTCGTGCCCCGCGGCTATGCGTTGCGGTTGCCGGGCACGCCGCAGCAATCGGAAATTTCCGCCGCCTGGGGGCGGCTGCCGGCGACGCAGCGCTACGTGGTGCAGAGAAATGACGGCAAGCACCGCATGCGGCGCGGCGAGACGCTGGCGGGCATTGCTGCGGCGAGTGGCGTGACCCTGACCCGATTGCTCGCGACGAATGGCTGGAGCGGTGCCCACGAATTGGCGCGCGGCGACATCGTGCGCATACCGATGCCGGCGTCGCGCGCCGAGCTTGCCGGGGGTGTGTCCGTGGCGAGCACACCCGCCGAGAATGCCGCTGGCGTGTCCGTGACGGCTGCAGCGCCCGCCGCGGCCGAGCCGCCCGCAGTGCCCGCAGCGTCCGCGGCGCCGGCCGTCGCCGATGCGTCCGCAACTGCGCCATCCGCGTCGCCCCGGTTGCCGTCGGAGTCCTTCATCGGAACCTTGCCGCCACCGTCGCCGGAATCCATGGTCGCGAGGCTGTCGCCGCCGGACTCCCTGATCGCGAGCCTGCCGGCGCCGCCGAACGAGCCGGTCTCGGAGCGGCAGGCCGACAGCGCGGCGTTATTGCCGGCCACCGCCCCGACCGTCGGTCCGGAGATCACCGACTACAGCGTCGGCGCGGACAATACCGTGGTTGTGCAAGCAGAGGAAACCCTCGGACATTACGCCGATTGGTCGAAGATCAGTGCGCAGGCACTGCTGCGGTTGAACAGGCTGCACAAGAACGCCATGGTGACGCTCGGCCACAAAGTGAAACTCGACCTGTCCAGGGTGAGCGCGGCGCAGTTTGAAACGACGCGGCGCGCCTATCACCGGCAGCTGCAGGATGCTTTTTTTGCCACCCATCGGATTTCCGGCACCGACACCTACACGGTGAAGCGCGGCGAATCTCTATGGATCATCGCGCAGCAGCGCTCAGAGCTGCCGATTTGGCTGGTCGCCGAGTACAACCCCGGCGTGGATTTCAACGACGTTCGCCCGGGGACGACGATCGCGCTGCCGCGGCTCGAAACCATCAATCGGCAGTGATGCCGCGGGCGCGCAGATATTCGCTCAAAGCCGGACGCGTGTCGTTGCCGGGCACGAAGCTCACGATGGAGCCGTCGGCGGCGCGGGCGTCGAGTTGCAGCTTAAGGCTCCCGGCCATGAGCCTGAGCATTTCCTCGGTGAGCTTGAAATAGCTGGTTTGGCCCCACGAGGCAACCGGCTGATAGGCGCCCTGCCCGAGCGGAGGTGCATCGATCGGCTGCAGTACCTGCGGGCCGCCGTCGAGGATGAGTGTGAGCGACGCTGGGGCGCGGATATCGGCCATGGGCCGATCATTCCCCGGCGCAATGTGTATCCACAATCCGTACGCATAGGTGCCGCTTCGATCCCACTCCACCGGCCCCAGATAGGCAAAACTCGTGCGCTTGCCAAAAATTACAATTCCCGCAGAGCTGCCGCTCGGAACCAACTCGATCGGCTGCTTGAGCGACGCGACGGTCATGGCCGTGCGCGGGTCCAGGTACTCGACCGGTTTGCTGGCCGATTCCGAGGCACAGCCGGCCAGCAGCTCGAGGAGTAAGACAACGGCGATCCAGCGCACTCTCATGTGCAAAGTATACTAAGGACGTGAGCCAGAGCCGATTATTGAGTTACAGCTCCTTGCTATACTTTGTCGGATGACCATGCGATCCGGCCCCTTTTCGGCGAAAATCCTCTCGATGCTCGTGGTTTTGGCGATTTGTGCGTCGGCCGCGTCTTGGAAAGCCCACGCAGCCGAGGACATCGCCGTCGCCGACCGGGTGGTCGTGCACAAAGCGGAACACAAATTGTACCTGTACAGCGGCAGCCGGCTGGTGGGCGAATACAGGGTGGCGCTGGGCTTGAGCCCTGTAGGACAAAAAGAACGCGAGCGGGATTTCAGAACTCCGGAAGGCCGGTACTTTCTGGCGCGGCGCAATATCCGCAGCGAATTCTTTCTTGCCATTCAAGTTTCCTACCCGAACAAGGAAGACGAGCAACGCGCGCACAAGAATGGCTGGGCTCCGGGCGGCGCCATCATGATCCACGGATTTCCGAACGCGCCGAAACATCCGTCGGCGTACTATGCGTCGAACGACTGGACCGATGGCTGCATCGCGCTGTCGAATTCCGACATGGTCGAAGTATGGATGCGCACGCAGGACAATATTCCGATCGATATCTACCCATAAAAACAGGTGCTGCGTGGAAACCTCGATTCTATCGTCTGAGATGGTCGATGCGCGGGTCGCCCCCAAAGGCAGCTTGGAGCATCTGTCGCAGCAGGAAATCGCCAAGCTCCTCGATTCCGGCCAGGGCGGTCTGTATCCCTTGTTTCGCAAGTGCGCGCTTGCCGTGCTCAATTCCGGCAGTGAGATCGACGATGCGCGATTGATATTCGAGAAGTACCGTGATTTCGATCTGCGCATCGTGCCGCAGGCATGGGGCATCAAGCTCGAAATCAAGAATGCGCCCGCGGCCGCCTTCGTCGACGGGGTCATGATCAGGGGCTTGAAGGATCACCTGTTTGCGGTGCTGCGCGACGTGGTGTTCATCTCCAACGAAATCATGGAAAGCGGGCGCTTCGACCTGGATTCCTCAGCCAGCATCACCAACGCGGTGTTTCACATCCTGCGAAATGCCCGCGTATTGGAACTGCAGGTGCGGCCAAATCTGGTGGTTTGCTGGGGCGGTCATTCCATCCGTCGCTTCGAGTACGATTACACCAAGAAAGTAGGCTATGAACTGGGGCTGCGCAGTCTCGACGTGTGCACGGGCTGCGGACCCGGTGCCATGAAGGGTCCCATGAAGGGAGCCACCATCGGCCACTCGAAACAGCGCATCAAGGACGGGCGCTACCTGGGCATCACCGAACCCGGCATCATCGCCGCCGAGCCGCCCAATCCGATCGTCAGTCAATTGGTCATCATGCCGGACATCGAAAAGCGGCTCGAAGCCTTCGTGCGCCTCGGCCACGGCATCGTGATCTTTCCGGGCGGCGCCGGCACCGCCGAAGAGATCCTGTATCTGCTCGGGATATTGCTCGACCCGGCCAATCAGGCGCTGCCGTTCCCGGTGGTATTCACGGGGCCCGCTGACAGCGCCGAGTACTTCGAGCAGATTCACCGCTTCATCGGCGCAACGCTGGGCCGCGTCGCGCAATCCCGCTACCAGGTGATCATTGACGATCCGGCCGGCGTGGCGCGGGCCATGGTGCAGGGACTGGCCGGCGTTAGAGACTATCGGCGCCAGGCCAGCGATTCCTACGGCTTCAACTGGCTGTTGAAAATCCCTCTGGAATTCCAACGCCCGTTCGAAGTCACGCATGCCTCGATGCGCGCACTGCGCCTGTCGAAGGATCAGCCGGTGCATGAGCGCGCCGCCGATTTGCGGCGCGCGTTCTCCGGGATCGTCGCCGGCAACATCAAGGAATACGGCGTCGAGGCGATCGAACGCTACGGTCCCTACGAACTTGCGGGCGAAGCGTCGATCATGGAGCCGCTCGACAAGCTGCTGCGCTCATTCGTGGCCCAGGGGCGCATGAAAATCACCGGCGCCGAATACCAGCCGTGCTACCGACTAGTGGCATGAAGCGGCCACTGCGAATTCGCTATCGATTCGACCTGCCGGACGGCTCACAGAAACTTCTGGATCTTAATTTCAATGCCGCCGACTTCCGCCTGGCGAATGCGGCGCCGGCCGATCCCCCGTTCTGGACCGAATTGAAGTTCAGCCAATGCGCGAATTGCCCGTTGAGCCCGGCCGAACATCCGCATTGTCCCGCCGCATTGCACATGGCGCCGGCGGTCGAGTCGCTCAAGGCATTGGTCTCATTCGACACCGTCGGAGTGACGGTGATTCAGGCGGAACGCACCATTCATGCGGAATTGAGCGCACAGCAGGCGATGAGTTCAGTGCTTGGATTGATCATGGCGACCTCCGGCTGCCCTTGGACCGACCGGCTGCGGCCCATGGCGCGGTTCCATCTGCCTTTCGCCAGCGAGGCCGAAACGGTGTATCGGAGCGTGTGCATGTTCCTGCTGGCGCGCGCATTGGTGGGCGCGGGCGGGGCTCAAGGATTCGCGGCGCTCGAGAAGCTGTATGAAAATCTGCACGTGGTGAATCGCGACATGGCGCGCCGCTTGGGGGCGGCAACGCGCACCGATCCTGCGCGCAATGCCATCGCGCTGCTCGACTCCTATACCACTCTGTTGCCCGCCGCACTGGAGTCCTCGCTCGAGGATCTCAAGCCCCTGTTTGATGCCTGGCGCGCTGCCTCAGAATAAGTCCATTTAACTTACCGCACCGGTCTCTGAGATGCGCATCGCAATGTTGTCGCCGTTACACGACAGCGCCGGCTTGCCGTGACACAGTTCCTGCCTAAGAGCGGGCGCGACACTTACTGTCCTTCACAGCGACAGAGGCACACGAGATGAGCGACGTCAAAAATCAGAGTCGATATACCGGGGTGGACCGCAGGGCTCCGCGCGCCGATTCGGCGGCCGGCAAGCCTGGCGGCCGCCACTCGGCGATCACCAACAGTCTCTACAATTGGCACAGCTACAAGAACTGGGCGGAAAAAGCGCGCGGTAACTTCGACGAGAAAAAATAAGCGCCGATCGCCCGCAGCCCGGGATTGATCAGGCGGTCTCGGGCAATGGATTGATGCCTTCACTCGGACGCAGCGCACCCTCTTTGGCCTTGAGCCACGCCAGCAGCGGTTCCCAATCCGCAAGGTCCTGTTCCACCACATAGCGCTTCATTTCGTGCACGCCCACGCCCTGTTCGGCGGCGCGCACATAGTTCTGCGAATCGCGCAGGGTGGCGATCACCGGAATCCGCAGACTCTCGAGAAAACGCATCAGCGACTGGTAAATCACCGTATTGCGCCTGACGCGATTGGCGACCACGCCGATGCGATATTCATCGCGGCGCACTTTGGCGATCAGCAGCAGGTCGGCAATGCATTTCGAGCAGGCGTGAATATCGATGTCGGAAGGCAGCACCGGCACGATGATCGCGTCGGCGTTCTTGGTCATATCGGGCATATCCTGCGCCAGCACGGCGGCCGGCGTATCCACCACGACGTGGGCGGCATCGGGCGGAATGCGCATTTGCCAGGCGCGGGTCATGCGCGAGTTGCGCTCGAATGCCGCGACGCCATGTATGAAAGCCTGATCGGGTTTGCGTTTCTTGAGCCAGCGGGTGCTGGAGGCCTGCGGGTCGCTATCCGACAACAGCGGACGGTCGCCCTGGCTCGCGAAATAACTGGCGAGATTGGTGGCTATCGTCGTTTTACCCGAACCGCCCTTGGGATTCAGGACGAGAATGCGCTGCATGTACGCAGAGCCTACGCAGCCACCGTCGCCTTAGCAAGCCGCACTCCGCCGTGCGCGAAGCACCATTTCTAGGGTGTGATGGCACTCACGGTTACAGCTTAGGTGGCCACTTAAACTGCCCGGGAATGGAGTGGATGTTACAAGCGGTTGACGAGGTAGACGATGCCTTCAGTACCCTGCGCCTGTATGCAATGGGCTTCAGCGGATTGAGCGTCGCCGGCAACCTCGCAGCTTGCGCCCTGTGCGCGGCGCTGCTGCGCACAGCTGGTTGAAACAGCACCGCTGAAATCCTTTAAGATGCCGGCCATGGCATCCATGAACTTTCCAAAGATCAGTTCCGTTGTACTCCTGGTGCTGCTCGCGGCGTGCACCGGCAAGCCCGATGCGCCGCCTGCGCCGGCCGGCAATGCCGCGCCTGCGCACAGCAGCGCGATAACCGCGTTGCAGTCGGTAACGCTCAAGCCGGGCGACGGCGCAGCGGTGGCCGGCGGACAAATCGCGGTCGTGGAGTACACCGGATGGTTGTACGAGGCATCCGCAACCGACAACAAAGGCAAACAATTCGACAGCTCGCGAAGCGCCGGCCGGGCGTTCAAATTTCCGCTCGGCACAGGTTCGGTCATCAAGGGCTGGGATCAGGGCGTAGCCGGAATGAAGGTCGGCGAGAGTCGCCGGCTCATCATTCCGCCGGATCTTGCCTACGGCGACAACGGTGCGGGCGGCGTCATCCCCCCTGGCGCCACCTTGGTCTTCGATGTCGATCTGATCGCGATTGAATGAACGTTTTCGCATCGCGGGTCCCGCCGGCGCTCTGGAGGCAATAGTCGAGGAGGCCGCGGTTTCCGGGCCGAATTACGCGGTGATTTGCCATCCGCATCCGCTGTACGGCGGCACCATGGAAAACAAGGTCGTGACGACGCTGGCGCGGGCTTTGCACGACGCCGGCGTGGCAACGCTGCGCTTCAATTTTCGCGGCGTCATGCTAAGCGCCGGGGCCTACGATCAAGGCGTCGGAGAACTTGCGGACGCCGACGCGGTGGCCTCGTGGGGAGCAGAGCGCTGGCCCGGCAAAACGCTGGTTGTCGCGGGATTTTCGTTCGGCGGCTATGTGGCGCTGCGGCTGGCGCTTCAGCGCACGACGTCGCGCCTGATCACGGTGGCGCCGGCGATCGGGCTTTTCGGCGCCCACACCGCTGGCGTCCCGGACTGCCCCTGGCTGATCGTGCAGGGTGACGCCGACGACGTCGTGGACCCGAAGGCCGTCATCGCCTGGGCCAGGGCCTTGAATCCTGCGCCGCGCCTCATCGTCCTACCCGGGGTCGGCCACTTTTTCCACGGCCATCTGCAAGAGCTGCGCGATGCCGTGAATGGTGCGATCCGGAGCGACTGAGCCCCCTCAGCCGCTCCTAAGAGCCTGAGAAAAGATCAGTTCACGAATTCCTTGAGCGTCTTCAGCGCGGCAATGCGCACTTTCTTGCTGGCCGGCTTCGCTTTGAACATCATCTTTTCGCCATTGAACGGATTGATGCCCTCGCGCGCCTTGGTGGCCGGCTTCTTCACGACCTTCATCTTCAGAAGACCGGGCAAGGTGAACAGGCCGTGGCTGCGCAGACTCTTTTTAATCGTGCCGCCAAGCGAGTCAAACACGGCTCCGACCTGCTTCTTAGAGAGCTCTGTTTCCTTCGAAATGCTAGCGAGAATTTCAGACTTGGTCGGTGCTGCATTCTTTTTCGCCATTTTGAATCTCCTACTTATGTTTGCGAACGCGGACAGTAATTGCCCAACAGGGGAATTAAAATTCGCACAATTTTCAACTCGGCGCCGAAAATAACATAGAAAAAAGCCGATGTTTAGCGCAAACGAAAAAAAATATTTTTATCGCAGATGCAATTCGCGCTGGTTTTTCAGTGTTTCCGCGCCCGCGAGCGCCCGATTGCATCGCGACCAGTTGCTTCGTTCACTGTGATATCAGGCATGTACGAGGCGATGTTCAACGGAGTAACACAAGCAATGCGCCGATCGCAATCGACACCCACAGGAAGGAAAAATCAATTTGTCCGATGGGCGGGATGATCCTGCGCACGCGTTTCAAGATCGGCTCGCACAGCTGTGCAAGCAAGCGCATCCCCGGCGCATAGCCGCCGGGCGACATAAAGCCGATCAGCCAGTACAGCAGCATCGCGAACAGATAGATGCGCAGCACCATGTCCGCCAGGCCGAGGAGCGCGATGCGCAGAAACAGGATCAGGTCGCCGGCGCCCGCGCCGGCCATCGCCATGCTGACGAAAGTGCGCAACCCGGCGGCCAATAGCACCGCGACCACGGTGGCGGTGTCGACCTTGCCGATGGGCGGCATCAGCCGCCGCAAGGGCATAATCAGCCAATTCGTCACCCGCACGATGGCATCGGCGATCGGGTCGCGGAAATCGGCCCGCACCAGCTGAAACAACAGCCGCAGCACGAAAGCAAGCGTCAACAGCCACAGCAATGTATCGACGATGTATCTGATCGCGTCCATATCGGATCAATGCATAGGTATTAAGGAACGCCAAATTCGTCGGCGAGTTCGGCTGAACGGCGGTCGGCTGCGGCCACCGCCTGCGCGACGATAGCACGAAGCCCGGCGGCGTTGAGGACCTCGAGCGCTGCCGCGGTCGTGCCGCCTTTCGAGGTGACCTGCTCGCGCAGCATGGCCAGGGGTTCGCTCGACTGGCGCGCCATTTGCGCCGCCCCGAACGCGGTTTCCAGAGTCAATCGATGTGCAATCTCGGCTGGCAGGCCGCGCGCGTGCGCCGCAGCCTCGAGCGCCTCCATGAACAGGAAAAAATACGCCGGACCGCTGCCGGACAGGGCGGTGACGGTATCCATTTGCGACTCGTGCTGCACCCACACGGTGGCGCCGACGGCGGCCATGAGATCCTCCGCCAATGAGCGGCAAGCAGTGCCCACCGCGGCGGGCGCGTACAATCCGGTGGCGCCGAAGCCGTTCAACGCCGGCCGGTTCGGCATGGTGCGAATCACTGGAATCTGCGGCCCGAACCAGCGCACCAGCGCGGCATGCGGGATGCCCGCCGCCACCGATATCACCAGAGGCTCTCCCTGAAGATGCGGCGCCAGCGCTACGGCCACCCCGCGCAGCAGTTGCGGCTTGACGGCGAGTATCACCGCCTCCGCCCCCTGCACCGCACTCGCATTGTCGGCCGCCGCCTCGATGCCAAAGTCGCGCACCAGCCGCTGCAGCTGATCCTGGTTGGGATCGGCAACCGCCAGCCGCCCGGGGGACATGCCGCGCTTGATCAGGCCGCTGATCAGCGCGGCGGCCATGTTGCCGCCGCCGATGAATGCGAGCCTGCGTATGTTGTTCAAGGGCATATGTATTCCTCAGCGGCTGCCGAAAAGCGCCGTGCCGATTCGCACCAGCGTCGCGCCTTCGGCGATGGCGGATTCGAAATCCGCGCTCATTCCCATTGAGAGTGTATCGAGGTTGAGGCCGCCGGCCTTGAGATCCTCGAGCAGATTTCTCAGACGCGCGAACACCGCGCGTTCGGCATGGCTGTTCGGCTGCGGCGGCGGCACGCACATCAGGCCGCGCAGCCGCACCCTGGGCAGCCCGTCTATCCCGGCTGCGAGCGCTGCCAGTGCTTCAGGCGCGACGCCGCCCTTGGAGGGCTCCGGCACCAGCGCGACTTGAATGCAGAGATTGAGCGGCGGGGCGTGAAAAGGCCGCTGATCGGACAACCTCCGGGCGACGCCTAAGCGATCGACGCTGTGTACCCAATCGAAGCGTTCGGCGATGGCGCGGGTCTTGTTGGACTGGATGTGGCCGATAAAGTGCCAGATGAGCTTCAGGTCGGCGAGCCGGTCCATTTTGGCAAATGCCTCCTGGACGTAATTTTCGCCAAAATCCGTGACGCCGGCGGTGGCGGCCGACCGTGTCTCTTCGGCAGTCTTTGCCTTGGTGACGGCGACCAGGGTGACCGAGCCTGGGTCCCTTCCTGCGGCAAGGGCTGCTTGATGTATCCGAGACCGGACATGGTTCACATGAACCGTCAAATTCTGCGGATCAATTAACATATTGGGTGACAACACCCTCTTATATACTGTTTGTGGCCTGAACCAGTCGAATTAGGAGCCGTAAATGGCGGTTGATATCGCGCAGCTTCTCGCCTTTGCGGTGAAGAACAATGCGTCGGACTTGCATCTGTCGGCTGGCGTACCGCCGATGATCCGCGTGGATGGCGACATGAAACGCGTAAACATGCCGGCCCTGATGCACAAGGAAGTGCACAGCATGGTGTACGACATCATGAACGACAAGCAGCGCAAGGCTTTTGAAGAGTTCTTCGAGACCGACTTCTCGTTCGAGATTCCCAAGCTCGCGCGCTTTCGCGTCAACGCCTTCAACCAGAATCGCGGCGCAGGGGCGGTGTTCCGCAACATCCCGTCCACCATTCTGTCCTTGGACGAACTGAATGCCCCTAAAACCTTCAAGGATTTATGCATGCTCCCCCGCGGCCTCGTCCTGGTCACCGGGCCGACCGGATCGGGCAAGTCGACCACACTCGCGGGCATGGTCAATCACTGCAACGACAACCGCCCGGATCACATTATAACCATCGAAGATCCGATCGAGTTCGTGCACGAAAGCAAGCGATGTCTGGTCAATCAGCGCGAAGTACATCGCGATACCCTGGGCTTCAGCGAGGCGCTGCGCTCGGCGCTGCGCGAAGACCCGGACGTGGTGCTGGTCGGCGAAATGCGCGACTTGGAAACCATCCGCTTGGCGCTGACCGCGGCGGAGACCGGGCATCTGGTGTTCGGCACCCTGCACACGAGTTCTGCCGCCAAGACCATCGATCGCATCGTCGATGTGTTTCCGGCGGCCGAAAAGGACATGGTCCGGGCCATGCTCTCGGAAAGCTTGAGGGCCGTGATCTCGCAGACCTTGATGAAGCGCGTCGGCGGCGGCCGTATTGCAGCGCACGAAATCATGATCGGCACTCCGGCGATACGCAACTTGATTCGCGAAGGTAAGATAGCCCAGATGTATTCGGCCATTCAGACCGGCCAGGGTCAGGGCATGCAAACCCTCGATCAATGCCTGACCGAATTGGTGCAAAAAGGCGTGGTCAGCCGCGAAGAGGCGAAGTACAAGGCGCAAAACAAGGACAGCATCTAAATGGAACGCGAACAAGCCATACGGCTGATGCAGGATCTGCTGCGCCGCATGGTCGAGAAGAAAGGCTCCGACCTCTTCATCACCGCGGGCTTCCCGCCGGCGATCAAGGTCGACGGAGAAATCAGGCCGCAGTCCGACCGCTCCTTGAGTCCCGAGCAGAGCGCCGGCATGGTGCGCGCCATCATGAACGACCGGCAAACCAAGGAATTCGATGGAACCAAGGAGTGCAATTTCGCGATTGCGCCGCCCGGCATCGGGCGCTTCCGCGTCAGCGCCTTCATACAGCAGGGCCACACCGGCGCCGTGCTGCGTACCATCAACGCCAAGATCCCGACTCTCGAGGAACTCGAACTGCCGCCGGTGCTGAAGGAAGTGGTGCTTTCCAAGCGCGGCTTTGTGATTCTGGTGGGCGGCACCGGCTCCGGCAAATCCACGTCGCTGGCGGCGATGGTGGGCTTCCGCAACGAAAAGACCCGCGGCCATATCGTCACGATCGAAGATCCGGTGGAGTACGTGCATGCCCACAAGGGCTGCGTGGTCACGCATCGCGAAGTCGGCGTCGACTGCGAGAGCTGGCATTTGGCGCTGAAGAACACCTTGCGCCAGGCGCCCGACGTCATTCTCATCGGCGAAATCCGCGACCGCGAAACCATGGAATACGGCATTCAATTTGCCGAAACCGGCCACTTGGTTCTGGCTACCCTGCACGCCAACAGCTCGAATCAGGCGCTCGACCGCATCATCAATTTCTTCCCCGAGGAGCGGCGTGAGCAGCTGCTCATGGACCTGTCGCTGAACATCCGCGCCCTGATTTCACAGCGCTTGATTCCGCGCGAAGCGGGGACCGGCCGGATCGCGGCCATGGAAATCATGCTGGCATCGCCGCTGATTTCCGATTTGATCTTCAAGGGCGAGGTCGCAAAGATCAAGGACGTGATGTCGCGCTCGAATCGCCTCGGGATGAAGACCTTCGACCAGGCGCTGTTCGAACTGTATGAGCAGGGATTGATTTCCTACGAAGACGCTCTGCGCAACGCGGATTCCAAGAACGAGCTGCGGCTGCGGGTGAAACTGGAGAGCAAGCGCGAGATGAAGAATCCCGAGCAGGGCGGTCAATCGCTGCAAATCGTCGAGGAAGAAGCAGGACAGGTGTTTTAGTCCATGAGCGTGCCAGCCGATCTTCCGGCTCAGGTGATGAACACCAAGCCGCTGTTCAAACTGATGGTCGAGAAGAAGGCATCGGATCTTTTTTTCACCTGCAATGCACCCGTCAAGATCAAGATCGAAGGCAAGATCTTTCCCGTCAACAAACAGATACTGACGCCTGAGACCGTGCGCCAGGCGGCCTTGGGATTGATGACGCAGGATCAGATCGAACATTTCAATGATGACCTGGAGATCGATTTCGCGATTTCCGAGCTCGGACTTGGCCGCTTCCGTGTCAACGTGTTCTATCAGCGCGGCTATCCTGCGATGGTGCTGCGCTACATCACCGCTGACATGCCCAAACTTGAAGATCTCGGCATGCCCGATATCTACAAAGAGTTGGTGATGCTGAAGCGCGGCCTGATTCTCATGGTCGGCGCCGCCGGCGCGGGCAAATCGACCACGCTCGCGGCCATGATCAATTACCGCAACGAGACCTCTTCCGACCACATATTGACCATCGAGGATCCGATCGAGTTCCTGCACACCAACAAGAAGTCAATCGTCAATCAGCGGGAGGTCGGTCTCGACACCAAATCTTTCGCGCGCGCGCTGCGCAGCGCCGTGCGCTCGGCGCCGGACGTGATTCTGGTCGGCGAAATTCGCGATCGCGAAACCATGGAGGCGGCAATCGCGCTGGCGGGCACCGGGCATTTGTGCATTGCCACCCTGCACGCCAACAATTGCGCGGAGACGCTGGACCGCATCATCAACATGTTTCCGCGCGATCAGCACAACCAGATATTCCTGGATCTGTCCCAGTATCTGCGCGCCATCTTGTCGCAGCGCCTGGTATTCGGGAAATCCGGTACACGAATCGCGGCCTCCGAGGTCATGGTGAATACCCCGCATATCTCGGAACTCATCAAGAAAGGCGATGTCATCGGCGTCAAGGAAGCGATCCGCACCGGCACGGAACGCGGCATGTTGAGTTTCGACAGCGCGCTTTACAATCTGGTGCGCGAGGGCCGGATCGAACTGGAAGAGGCATTGTCGAGCGCCGATTCGCGCACCAATCTCGAGGCCAAGATCAACTTCGGATGAGCCCGGCCGAGCCGGCCCGCGGCATCGGGGCAGGGCTCCAGGTTGTTTTCGAATTCGCGGCTCGACACATCCCATCCCGATTGCAGCGCCCGCGCCCGGCACGCCAGCGGATCGATCTTGAGCGCGCGCATTGCCGCAGCGGCAAGGTCCGGATCGAGCGCTCCGGTGACTCCATCCTCGATGACATCGATGGGGCCGGTCACGGGGTAGGCAGCGACCGGAACGCCGCAGGCCATGGCCTCCAGATTGACCAGGCCGAACGTATCGGTGCGGCTCGGGAACACCATGACGTCCGCGGCCGCCAGATGCCGCGCCAGATCTTCCGCAAACTTGTACCCGGTAAATGTCGCGTCCGGATACTGGCTTTGCAGCCGCGTTCTTTCCGGTCCATCGCCGATGACCATTTTGCTGCCCGGCCACGGCATGCTCAGGAATGCGCCGATGTTCTTTTCAACGGCGACGCGTCCGACGTACGCCGCGATCGGGCGCGGCAGGTCGAGAAAGTTCTTGGGCCTTGGTTTGAAGATCTCGGTATCCACTCCGCGCCGCCAGGTTGCCAGGTTCTCAAAACCGCGCGACTTGAGCTCGGCCCGCATCGAAGGCGTGCTCACCATGCAGCGCACAGCCGCGCCGTGGAAGCGCCGCAGGGCTGCGTACGATACCGTCAGGGGTATGGGAAACCGCGCCCGCAGGTACTGCGGAAACTGCGTGTGATAAGAGCTGGTGAAGCGCAGCCCACGCTGCAAGCACACGCGCCGTGCGGCGATTCCCAGGGGTCCTTCGGTGGCAATGTGCAGCGCCTGCGGGGCGAATGCCTTGATGTCGCTCTCGACTTTCCTGAACGGAAACAGCGACAGACGAATCTCGGGATAGGTGGGGCAGGCCATGCTGCGAAAGGCGCGCGGCGTCAGCGTCCTGACTTCGTGACCGAAGCGGCCCAGCCACGCGACGGTTTGGGCCAGGGTGCTGACCACACCATTGGTCTGCGGAAACCATGCGTCCGTAACGATCATGATCCTCATGCCGCGAGATTCGCACGGGGGGATGACGATACGATGACGACGCGGTGCCTGGTATTGCGTCAAAGTCGCCTTCGGAGTGCCCCGTGTCATCGCGCTGTAATGAAAATCCTATATTTGCTTCATAGCGAAGTTTATGTCGCACTTACTCAAGGAATCCCCATGCAAAGTTTTTTGGCGGAACTGAAGACTCAACGGTGGGACGATCACCGTTATTACCACCACAGCCGCATCAACCAGTCATTGCATTTTCTGAGCGCCGTCAGCTTCATCATTGCGTACGTCACCATGTTCTTCGACCCGGTAAAATCCGCGCTGATCGGATGGCTGGTATCGATGGTGAGCCGGCAGTCGGGCCACTTCTTCTTCGAGCCGAAAGGCTACGATCAGGTCAATCATGCGACCCACGAGCACAAGGAAAACATCAAGGTCGGATACAACCTGCGCCGGAAAGTGATACTGCACGCTGTCTGGGCGCTCGTGCCCCTGGTGCTGTGGTTGGATCCGACCTTGTTCGGCGTCTTCAAGGCGCATACCGGCACGGCAGGCTTCGTACGCCATGTGGGCGCAATTTGGCTGGTCGTCGGCGTCGGCGCTCTGATATTCCGTACGGTGCAGTTGTTCTTTTTGAAGAACGTGCAAACCGGCCTGGTATGGGCGACCAAGATCCTCACCGACCCGTTCAATGACGCCTTGATCTATTGGAAATCGCCGTTTTACTTGATGCGCGGCGAGCTGATTGATCCGATGGGCGCCAACCGCGAGGCGGGTGGCCGCCCCGTCGAGCCTGAACCCGGACTGAATCGGGCCTGAAGCATTTCCTTGAGCAGGCGACGTCTGATGGCCCTATTGGTGAGCTCGGGAGGCGACCACCACCAGCCGTCGCGCTGCATCTCTTCGGCCGCCGCCACGATCCGGTCGGCGACCATGGCGAAGTCGGCCGCCGAATAGTTCAAACTGAAAATGAGGCGGCCGGTGCCGATCCAGCTCAACGCCAGCCCCGCGGCGCGCAGATAATATTGAAACATCCAGTTGTAGCGCGACGGCCGCGCGTAATAAATCAGCCAAATCGTCGACAGATTGGCGATGCGCACCGGCAGATTCGCCGCCGCCAGTCTGTCGTTAAGCGCCTGCGCCCGCGAATTCCACAGCGCATCCAGATCCTGATACAAGGCGCGCACCGGCTCGCCGTCCAGCTTCGTCAGAAATTCGTACATGGCGCCCATTACGTAGGGGTGCGAATTGAAAGTGCCGCGCGCAAAACAAATATCCGCCGGCCGAGCGTCGCGAAAACGCCGCATGTACTCGCGCTTGCCGCAAAGCACGCCGACCGGCAGGCCGCCGGCCACGGTTTTGCCGTAGGTCACCATATCGGCGCGCACGCCGAAATATTCCTGCGCACCGCCGGGCGCGAGGCGAAAACCCACGAACACCTCGTCAAAGATCAAAACGATGCCCCGGGCGCTGCACACCGCGCGCAACCGCTTCAGCCATGCCGAATACGCAGCCCGGTCGAAGTGCGCTTGCCGCCCGCTGTCGACCAGGGTCGAATCCCCGGGCGCGCTGGCATTTGGATGCAGGGCCTGCAAGGGATTGACGAGCACGCAGGCGATGTCGTGCCGCTGCCGGAGCACCTTGAGCGCGGCGTCGTCCATGTCCTTCAGCGTGTAGGTTTCACGCGCGGCGATCGGATTGCCGACACCCGGCTGCACATCGCCCCACCAGCCGTGATACGCGCCGCAGAAGCGCACCAGGTGCGTACGTCCGGTGTGGTAGCGTGCCAGCCCGACCGCCTGCATGACCGCTTCCGTGCCCGACATGTGAAAGGAAATCTCATCGAGGCGCGAAATCTCGAGCAGGCGCCGAACGTTGTAGGCGACGACCGGGTGATAGGCGCCCAGTACCGGACCGAGGTCGCGCACGCGCGCACTGCCGCGTTCGATGCAGTCCTTGTAGAAATCGTAGCCAAACACATTGACGCCGTAGGATCCCGTCAAGTCATGGAACTGATTGCCGTCAAGATCGGTGAACGACACGCCGGAAGAGGCTTGCACGAAGGCGCCCGCGTTGAAATGCCGGCGTACATAGCCGCTGAATTGAAACGGCACGCGATACCGGGATGTGAACTCGAGATCGGACACGCCGCCCTTCAGCTCGGCGGTTTGCGCGGCGGTCTTTTGGAAGCGCGCCGCATACAGCGCCGCCAGCCGCATAAAGGCCGCGCGCCGAGTTGCGGCAATGTCCGCCGGCGCGGAATCCACACTGAAGAACCGCGCTTCGTCGTACTCGTAAAACGGCACCCAGCCCGCAAAGCGCCGCGCCATGCGCGAATGGCCCGCGAGCGAACGATGCTTCGCGCGGGAGAGCTGCAATCGCACGTACAATTTGTACAGCAAGAACGCTGCGGCGAGTCCTGCCAATGCGTAGCCGATCATCGTTGTAAAGACTGACTCCTTGGAAATTGGCGCCAGGCGCGGACTGTATTGCAAGCGAATGACAGTAACATGACCGCGAGATCCATCATCGCCCGGCTGGTTGAGCAGGAGCGCATCAATTTTCTGCTCACGAATCGCATACCGCGGCGGCTGGTCACGCTGTTCATGGGCTGGTGGAGCCGCATCGAGCAGCCCTGGGTGTGCGGCGCCAGCATCGCAATCTGGCGCTTGTTCTCCGATCTGGACTTGAGTGAGGCAAAGAATGCCCGCTTCACGAGCCTGCATGAATGCTTTACCCGGGAATTGAAGGACGGCGCACGGCCGATCGATGAGCGACCGACTCATCTCATCAGTCCCTGCGACGGGATCGTCGGCGCCTGCGGACGAGTGAGCTTTGGAACGATGCTGCAGGCAAAGGGCTTTGACTACACACTGACGGATCTGTTGGCGGATGCGCAATTGGCCCGCTACTACGAGGGCGGGCAGTACGCGACATTGCGGCTCACCTCGAGCATGTATCACCGATTTCACGCTCCCGCCGATTGCCGGGTCGAGCAGGTGAGCTACATCTCCGGCGATACCTGGAATGTGAATCCCATCGCCCTGAAGCGCGTCGCAAGATTGTTCTGCAGGAACGAGCGCGCGGTGATTCGCTGCCGGCTCGCCTCGGGCCAGATACTGGCGCTGGTGCCGGTCGCGGCAATCCTGGTGGCGAGCATCAGGCTTCGCTTCCTGGACGTACTGCTGCACTTACGCTACCGCGGGCCGCATGTGATCCCCTGCGATGCCCGGATGCGCCGCGGCGAAGAAATGGGGTGGTTCGAGCACGGCTCCACTATCATCGTAATTGCGCCGCCGGGCTTGAGTTTGGCCGACGGGGTGCAGGAAGGCGCCCGCATCAGGATGGGACAGAGCTTGCTGCGCAACGACAGAAGTTGAGCAACTTTCTTCGGCCAGCGGTGTTTTGGTTCTAAACGAACACACATTCCAGTGCAAACGCAAACCCAGGCAGAGTTTACGAAATTCATGCGTGCCTATCAGGACATGGTCTTCTCCACCGCCGCCCGCTTGGCGGGCAACGATGCACAGGCCGAGGACATCGCCCAGGAAGTGTTCCTGCGGGCCTACGATCATTTCGCGGATCTGCGCGGCAGCGTCACAGCGGGCGGCTGGCTGAAGACCGTAACCACCAACCTCGCGCTCAATTACTTGAACCGCTATCGCAAGCGCTGGCGGCTGTTCTCGGAGATGCGGCCCGCCGCGGCAGGGGACGACGAGGAGTTCCCGGAAATCGAATGGCAGGTGCCGGATACGCTGCTCGCGGACTTGAATGCCGAACAGCGCAGCGCGCTGGTTGACGGCGCTTTGCGCGGACTGCCGGATCACCAACGGCTGCCCCTGGTCTTGTATCACTTCGAGGAACTGCCCTATCAGGAGATTGCCATCAAGCTCAATGTGTCGCTGACCAAGGTGAAGTCCGACATCCGGCGCGGCCGCGCCGCGCTGCTGGCCAAACTGCAATCCAGCGGCGCTGCGCGCGACGCACTGCAAGAGGACCCGATATGAACGAGCGTACGGGTTCCGCGGAGAAGCTGGAGCAATTGCTGTGCCGGGAATTGAGCGCGCTGCCGCTGCGCGGCGCGCCGGACACGCTCGAGTCGCGGGTATTCGGCGAATTGGCGCGGCGCGAGGCGCGACCCTGGTGGCAGCGCAGCTTTGCGAATTGGCCGGTGGCCCCGCGCGTTGTCTTCGTCCTGATTTGCATTGCCCTGATAGGCGCAACGTTCCTGAGCGGCGTCTCTGCCGTCGTGGGAGTCCGTTCGTTGAGCGAGGTCGGCGCGCTGCTGCTAGCGTGGATGCAGCCGGCTTTGGCCGTTCTCGCCTCGGTGGGCGGAATGGCCGCGCTGCTGGTGCGCGTGATTCCGCCGTCCTGGTTTTATGGAGGCTTGGCCGTGGGCGCCATGCTGTACGTGATTTTGTTCGGGCTTGGCGCCGCAGCCTATCGGATGCTTTACCGGCCCGCATTGGCAGGTGACAAGCTATGAATATGACGTTGTTGCGCCGACTGGGCTTGATGTTCGCGCTGTTATGCGCCACGAGCCTGCTCGGCCACGCCGGATCTGTGGTGGCCAACGCTGCCGCGGACCAGCAGTCAACCGCCGCCTCCGCTGCGCATGATGATTTCAACGATGAGCCGGAGTCGGCGGCGCGGCGCGGCAGACTCGATCGGCTTAACCGTCTCGACCGGCGGGATCACGACGACGGCGACATCGTGAACATCGGCCACGCCAGCCATTTGCCGAGCGGCCAGCGGGCCGACTCGGTGGTGTCGATATTGGGTTCCTCGTTGAGCGAAGGCGAGGCCGGGAGTGTCGTATCCGTCTTCGGCAGTACCCGGGTCTTGGGACCGGTGGGCGACAGCGCCGTCGCGGTATTCGGCAATGTCTATATCGACAGCAAAGTGAACGGTGACGTGGTCGCCGTGCTCGGAAATGTCGATCTTGGACCCAACGCCGAAATCGGCGGCGACGTAGTGGCGGTGTTTGGCGTGGTGAATCGCGATCCCGCCGCCATCGTTCACGGCTCCACGGAGCGGGTGTTTTCCGTCGACTTCGGCGGGATGACCGGGCTGCAGACCTGGATCCAGCGCTGCCTTTTGTATGGCCGCCCGCTGGCATTTGACCACGGGCTTGGTTGGGCATGGACCCTGGCGCTGGGGTTTTTGGCGTTTTATGTGTGCCTCGCATTATGTTTCCGCCGGGGTGTGGATCGATGCGTGCAGACGCTCGAATCCGAAACCGGTGCGACGGCGCTGGCCGCATTGCTCGCAATACTACTGACGCCGGTGGTGCTGATCTTGTTGTGCATCACTGTGATCGGTATCGCGGCGGTGCCGTTCGTGATGATTTCACTGTTCTGTGCCAGCCTGTTTGGCAAGGCCGTCATGCTGGCCTGGGTGGGAGGGCGGGTTGCGGGCAGGAGGCCCGGGCCCGCCGGTCATCCGGCCTTCGCCGTACTTGTCGGCGGTGCGATTGTGCTGGTGCTGTATTGCATCCCGGTGCTGGGTTTCCTGATCTATAAATTGCTCGGGTTTTTCGGATTTGGCGCCGTGGTCTATACCTTGGTTCTCATGGCGCGCGCACGTAAGGCCGCCAATGGCGTGGCGGCCGGCGCGTCGCCGCGGTCTGGGGCCGGTGTGGCAGGCGCTGCGCCAACCGCCAATGCGGCTGCCATGGCCGGTGCCTACGCCCCGGCGGAGGGCGGCTCATCGAGCGCGCCGAGCGCGAGCAATGCGGCCAGCGGACCTGGTGTGGCGCCCGCGGCCGGCGCGCCCGGCGGTCCCAGCGCCACCGCCACGGCATCGCCGGGCGTCGCGTCGCCGCTCATCTCCGCGGCCATGCCGCGCGCGGGTTTCTGGATACGCATGGCGGCGCTGCTGCTCGATGTTTTATTGGTCGGTTTTGTGTCGAGCGTGCCCTTCCATCATTCGTTTGGGAATTTTCACCTCGTGATGCTGGCCATTTACGGTGCGGTCATGTGGAAACTCAAGGGCGCAACCGTCGGCGGAATCGTATTCGATCTGCACGTGGTGCGATTGGATGGGCGTCCCATCGAGTGGGAGACGGCGATCGTGCGCGCGCTGGGGTGCTTTCTGTCATTGGCAGTGGTCGGACTCGGATTCATCTGGATCGCCTTCGACGATGGCAGCCAGGGCTGGCATGACAAGATCGCAGGCACCGTGGTCGTGCGAGTGAAGAAAGGCGTGCCGCTGGTATGATGCGGGAGTGTCGGAACGCGCAATAGATGCACTCGGGTCATACGTGCGTGCGGCGTTGGCGCTGCAGGGCTATGAATTCGACGAGGCGCAGATCGCGGAAATCACCCTGCAGTTCTCGCGCATCGAGAGCGTCGCGCAAATAGTCTTGGATTGGCCGCTGCCGTTCGCATCGGAGGCGGCGGAAGTGTTCAGACCGTGATCGGCGCCGCCGCCGACATCGTGCGGCAAATCCGCGACGGCACCTGGAGCGCGCGCGCGGTCTTGACGCAAGCGACCGCCCGGATCGAGTCGCAAAATCCGGGTTTGAACTGCTTCACTGCGCTCACCTTCGAACGTGCAAGCCGCGAGGCCGCCGCGATCGACGCATTGCGTGCCCGCGGCCAACCGCTGCCGCCGCTGGCCGGCGTGCCCTACGCAGTGAAGAACCTGTTCGACATCGCGGGGCTTGCGACGCTGGCCGGCGCCAAGGTAAATGCGGGCAACGCCCCGGCTGCCGCGGACGCGCCGCTGGTTGCACGCCTGCATCGCGCCGGCGCGGTGCTCGTCGGCGCCCTCAACATGGATGAGCATGCCTACGGCTTCACGACCGAGAACAGCCACTATGGAACGACGCGCAACCCCCACGATCGCACCCGTGTGGCCGGCGGATCCTCCGGAGGATCGGCGGCGGCGGTCGCCGCCGGGCTGGTACCCATAAGCTTGGGCTCCGACACCAATGGTTCGATCCGTGTGCCCGCGTCGTTTTGCGGAGTTTTCGGACTCAAACCCACCTACGGCCGTCTACCGCGCAGCGGCACATTTCCCTTTGTTCACAGCCTCGACACCCTGGGTCCTTTTGCGCGCACCGTGACCGATCTTGCGGCGGCCTACGATGCGCTGCAAGGTCCCTACCCTGGGGACCCCGCCTGCGCGCAGCGCGATGTTGAGCCGGTGAGCGCGTCACTGACACTCCCCCACGGAATCCGGATCGGAATTCTGGGCGGATGGTTTCATGAATGGGCGGACCCGGCGGCCCGGCGCGCAGTGCAGCTGGCAGCGTCCGCCTTGGGCGCAACACTCACGGTTGACTTCAAAAGCGCCGCCGCCGCGCGTGCGGCGGCATTCGTGATTACCGCGGCCGAGGGCGGTGCCCTGCATCGCGCGCGTCTGGTTACGCAGTATGATGCGTACGAGCCGCTGTCGCGCGCGCGACTGGTCGCCGGCAGCCTGATTCCCGCCTCCTGGGTCGTTCAGGCACAGCGCGTGCGCCGGCAGGTGTTCACCGAGGCGCTCGGACTGTTTGATCGCTTCGACTTGTTGCTTGCGGCCGCCGCCCCGGTGGTCGCGCCGCTCATCGGCACCGAGATCCTCGCCGTCAATGGCCGCAGCCTGCCGTCGAGGGCCAGCTTAGGGCTGCTCACACAACCGATCTCCTGCATCGGTTTGCCGGTGTGCACCGCGCCGCTCTGGCCAGGCGATGCGGATGCAGCGTTGCAGTGTCGCGGCCTGCCGATGGGGGTCCAGCTCATCGGCGCGCCCTGGCGCGAAGACATATGCCTGGCGGCCGCGGCGGCGCTGGAGCGGGCGGGCGTGGCCGGGCCGCGCCTGCCGGTCGATTCATAAGGGCCGGCGGTGCCGCGTCAACGTGGCGGCAATCGATGCCAGCACCGCCATTCTGACCGCCACGCCATTGTTCACCTGCTCGCGGATGACCGATCGCGGCCCATCGGCGACCTCGGAGGAGATCTCGACGCCGCGATTCATCGGCCCGGGATGCATGACGAGCACGCTCGGCGCGGCCATTTTCAAGCGCTGCGGCGTGAGGCCAAAATCCCGAAAATATGCGGCGTCATCGAGCGCTGCGGCCTGCGCCATGCGTTCTTTTTGAATCCGCAGCATCATCACCACGTCTGCACCCGCAATGCCGTCCTCGATGCGGGTAAAGCGCTGTGCACCGCGAAATTCCGCCTCTTCCGGCAGCAGCGCCTGCGGCGCCACCAAGCGCAGATCCGTGGTGCCGAGAATGCCGAGTGCCGTTGACGTCGAGCGCGCCACGCGCGAGTGTTTGATATCGCCGACGATGGCGACCTTGAGGCCCGCGAAACGGCGCTTATGAGTGCGAATCGTCAAGACATCGAGCAATCCTTGGGTGGGATGCGAAACATGCGCTTCGCCCGCGCTGATGACCGACACGTGCGGGGCCACATGGTCGATCAAGAATTCCGGCATGCCGGCTTCCGAATCGCGAATAACGAACACATCCGTGTTCATCGCCTCGAGCGTATAAATCGTGTCCAGCATGCTCTCGCCTTTGGCGCGCGAGCTGGAGTGCAGGTCCAGGTTGAGCACGTGGGCGCCCAGGCGCCGGCTGGCCAGGTCGAACGAGGCGCGCGTGCGGGTGCTGGGTTCGAAGAACAAATTGGCCAACGTCACGCCGGCCAGTTCGCGGCCTTCGTAGGCGGGTTGCCCGGGAACGCGACGGTACCGCTCCGCCCGGTCGAGAATGGCCGTCAACGCATCCCGTGTCAGGCCGTCGAGCGTAATAAGGTGGCGCAGTCCCCCGGCGCTGTCTTGTTGTGATCGCATTCGCGCCTCATGTAGTTTCCGTGAACCAACGTTCCAATATGACGCAGGCCGCCTCCGCGTCGACGTCGCCCGCCGTCACGCGCCGCCGCCGCTCCCCGGATGCGCGCGCCGATTTCAGGCGCGCTTCAGCTTCGCGCGATGAGTACCGCTCGTCGACCATCGCGACCTCGAGCAGGAAACGGCGCTTGAGTTCGGCCGCGAAGCCGCGCGCGGCGCCAGTCATGGCGCTGTCGGAACCGTCCACATTATACGGCAGCCCGACCACCACCAGGTCGGGTTGCCAGTCGCGCATCAACTTGGCAACCAGTTCCCAACGGGGCCCGCCTTTTTCCGCAGGCACTGCTTCCAGGGGTGAGGCGCTGCGGCTCACGGTATCGCCGCAGGCGACGCCGATGCGCCGCTGGCCAAAATCGAAAGCCAGCACCACGCGCGGCCGGGACTCGCGGCTCGGCGGCATCAGGCGGGCGGACCCAGGCGGTTTGACTCAGGCATTGCCGCCGATTGGACTGATTCTCGACAATTCCACGCCCAATAGGCGCCCCGCGGCTTCCCAGCGCGACTCGAACGGCAATTCAAAAATCAGACCCAGATCCACCGGCGCGCTGAGCCAGGCGTTCGCCCGAATCTCTTCCTCCAACTGGCCGCCATCCCAGCCGGCATACCCCAGGGCCACCATGGCCTCCTCGGGTCCCTGGCCGCGCGCCATTGCCGCCAAAATATCGCGCGAGGTGGTGACGTGCAGGGCATCGGAGACCTTGAGCGTGGAATCCCACTCGCCGCCGGCGCGGTGCACGACGAAGCCGCGGTCGGTTTGCATCGGGCCGCCGCGCAGGACCTGGCGTTCCCGCAGCGATCCTGAGCCCAGCTTGATTTCCAGCTGCTCGAAGATCTCGCCCATGCGCATCGGTAACGGCTTGTTGAGAATCAACCCCAAGGCGCCGCGGGCACTGTGATCGCACACCAAGGCCACGCTCTGCGCAAAATTCGGATCACTCATGAACGGCATGGCGATCAGTAACTGGTTGGTCAGATAGCCGGAATCGCTCATGAGTTGCTTGGAGTGGTCTAGGGTTTGTCCGGCTCTGAATAGTACACAGCGCCGCCCTGGGCGGCTCCGCCGAGGAATTGCCACTCGTAGGCGATGCGTATTTGATCATGCTTGGTGCTCAAGTCGCTCGGGAACGGATCGAATGGCGCGGCCAGCTTCAGGATTCGCAGCGCCGCCTCGTCGATCTCTGCATGGCCGCTGCTGCGCCGGATCACGGTTTGCAGGAGCTTGCCGTCGGCGCCGATGGTGACCTCGATCACCGGGGTGCCGGAAAGCTTCGCACGACGCGCAACATTGGGAAAATTCATCGTGCCGACGCGTTCGATTTTGCGGCGCCAGCTATCCAAATACACGGCCACATCGGACGCGCGCGTATCCGCCGCGATCCACAGCTCGCGCTTTGATTCGCCGCGCAAGTGCAACTCGATCCCGTCGTCGTTGGGGGTCATTGCGAGGTCGGGCCGCTTCTCGAGCAGCTGCGGCAGCTGCGACGCGTCCTGCACGGCGCTGGCCGCCGCGAAGTAAAAAATCTTTTGCGAAGGGCTGTGCGTCGCGATCAGCTCCTCCTCGCCCGTGTCCGCCCCGGCTGGCTGTTCCGCCAGTCCGTCGCCGCTGGGAATTCCCAGCCGGTCGACCGGCATCAACGACGACTTGGGGATCAAGGTCCGCTCGCCATTCAGCGTATTGCCGGAACCGAGCTGGGTGCGCTCGGAGAGATAGCGCGCATTCGGATTGTCCTTGACGCTCGGCGCCCGATCGTTCACGAGCACCACTTCAAGACCGCCGGCAGCCTCGTCATCCGACGCGCCGCGGGTCGCCCCGAAGGTCACTCCCAGAATCACGATTCCGTGCAGCAGTGCCGCCAGAAAACAGGTGGTGAGCATGCGGTCACTGGCCGGCGGCAGTCCGGCGCGAAGCATGGCGCCGGCTGGCAGCGCATCGCCCGCTTGAAGCATTTCGGAAGTCACGCGGCGCCCAGAGTCCTCTCGATCGCGTCCAGCAGCATGCCACCAATGTCGACACCATGCTTCTTATTTAGTTCGCGAATGCCTGTCGGACTGGTGACGTTGATTTCGGTGACGTAATCCCCGATCACGTCCAAGCCGACAAAAATCATGCCGGCGGCGCGCAGTTTCGGTCCGATCTGCGCGCATAGCCAACGGTCGCGATCATTGAGCGGGCGGCTTTCGGCCCGCGCTCCCGCCGCCAGATTGCCGCGATGGTCCTCGGCGGTGGGAATCCGCTGCAATACGAACGGCGCGGGCTTGCCATCCACAAGCATGATCCGGCAATCGCCCGCGGTGACGATTTCCGGCAGGTAACGCTGCACGATCGCATACTGAGTGCCGTTGCCCGTCAGGGTCTCGAACACGACATTGCGGTTCTTGTCGCCGTGTTCAAGAACGAAAATGGATTTGCCGCCCATGCCGTAGAGTGGTTTGCAGACCGCCTTGCCTTGCTCGCGCAGGAACTCGCCCATGGCGTGCATATCGCGGGTGATGAGTGTCGGGGCGCAGCATTCGGGAAACCACGCCGTATAGACCTTCTCGTTCATGTCGCGCAGGCCCTGCGGCCGATTGCAGACCAGCGCGCCCTGGATCTCCGCCCTTTCGAGGATGTACGTGGTGTAGATGTACTCGGTATCGAAGGGCGGGTCCTTGCGCATCAGGATTGCGTCGAATTCTCCGAGTTTTGAGTTCTGCGCCTGCCCAAGTGTGAACCAGTGCGCCAAATCATCGGATACCTGAAGCGGAGCGAGGCGGCCCCACGCGACTCCGTCCCGCAGCCATAGGTCCTTCTGTTCGGCGTAGAAGAGCTGCCATCCGCGCTGCTGCGCGGCGAGCAGTAGCCCTAACGTGGTGTCCTTGGCCGGCTTGATCGCTGCGATGGGGTCCATGACCACGACGAGACGCGCTCGGGACGACATGCTCATTCCTCCAGTCTAGCGCAAGCGGGTGTATCGCCTGCCCTCATAAGAAAACTGTGAACTACGCCACCGTTGTTTGGGCTGGCTTGCCTCGAAATGTCGACCCCATACCGTGGCTTGCGCGGCCTGGATATGTTAAAAAGCCACAAGATTCCAGCACCTACGCACGCAGTGGAGAGCATGATCACCAGCGGCAAGCAGAAACTCACGGGCCTCAAAGTTCTCGTGATCGATGACAGCAAGACCATTCGCCGGACCGCTGAAACCCTGCTCACCAAGGAGGGCTGCGAGGTGTTCACGGCCGTCGATGGATTCGATGCGCTCTCCAAGATCGCCGACCATCAGCCGGACATCGTGTTCGTCGACATCATGATGCCTCGCCTCGACGGTTACCAGACCTGTTCTCTGATCAAGCACAACAAAGTTTTCAAGCAGATCCCGGTGATCATGCTGTCCAGCAAGGACGGTTTGTTCGACAGGGCGCGGGGCCGCATCGTGGGATCTGAACATTATTTGACCAAGCCGTTCACCAAAGATGAATTGTTGGGCGCTATCGAAGCGCACGTCGGGAAATGACGGAGAATACGAGCATGGCATTGATTCTAATCGTAGACGACTCTCCCACCGAGGTCTTCGTCATGCAAAAGGCGCTGGAGAAGCACGGCTTCAAAACCGCCGCCGCCGAGAACGGCGAGGAGGGCGTGCGCAAGGCCAAGGAGATGAAACCCGATCTCATCTTCATGGACATCGTGATGCCCGGCGTCAATGGCTATCAGGCCACGCGCATGCTCATCAACGATCCGGAGACCAGCCTGATCCCCATCATCATGGTTACCACCAAGGGTCAGGAGACCGATCGGGTTTGGGGACTGCGGCAAGGTGCCGTCGATTATCTGGTCAAGCCCGTGTCCGCCCAGGTGCTGGTTGAGAAGGCACAGGCCGCACTGGCCACATGACGAGTACGATGAGCGGGACAGACTTGAGCTTGCGCGGCTTGCGCGATCGGCCGTTCGAGTTGCTCAAGGAACTGGAGAAGCGCAGCCGCACGATGGCGGCGAAGAGTGTTGCGGAAGCCGAGGCGGGTCAGGAATGGGTGGGCGTTGCCTTTCGCATGGGCGGGGAAACTTTTTTAGCGGCCCGAGAAGAAACGCGCGAGGTTTTGGGCTATCCCGCGGTGGTGACGCGCATACCGGGCGCCAAGAACTGGGTGAGAGGGTTGGCAAACGTTCGCGGAGCGCTGATGCCGATGCTGGATTTGAGGCAATTCCTCGGCAGCGGTGCGACCGTGCCGGGGCGCAACGCACGCATCATCGTGGTCAATCACCGGGATATCCCGGCCGGCCTGATGGTGGACGAGGTACTGGGATTCCGGCGTTTTGCGGAATCGGAATTCGACGCCGAAGCGCCGCCGACGGTCATACGCTGCGATAGTTATCTTGCCGGTGCCTTTCGCCGCGGCGGCGAGGTCTGGCCGGTCATCAGTCTGAAGAGTTTGGTGGAGAGCCAGAGCTTCTTGCAGGCCGCGAGTTGAGTTCGGGCGGAACAAGATAATGAATAAGCGAACCGATACAGGGTCCAACACCCAGATTCTGCCGCTGCTGGCGGCGCTCGTGGTGCTGTGTCTGGCCGCTGCCGCCGTCCTGACTATGCTCACGCTGGGTTCCGCGCCCGTCGCGGCGCCCGCGGAGCAACTGTCGTTGTTGGTGCAGCGCATGCCATTCGAGGCGCAGAACGCCCTGCGCGGCGAATCGAGCGCGTTTGATGCCCTCGCCAAGAGCGCGGCGCGGCTGAAGACTCTGCGTGCGGCACTGCCCGGCAGCGGCGATGCCGCCACGTTCGCCAAGCTGAATGAGGCCGTGACGACGATCGCGGGAGCGCGCCCGGCCGTGGAAGCGATTCAAGCGTCCGCCCAGGAAGTTCGTGAGTTGGCGCCCAAGTTGTTGTCCGAGCTCGGCGATCTCGGCAGCTCGGTCGGGGTCCAGAAGCTCGAGGGGATGAGCCGCTATCTGGAGCGCTTCGAACTCACGGTGCAGCGGATTCAGCAGGATTTGAACGGATTGGGCGCCGGCGTCAGCGATGCCGGCCCGAGTGCACAGCGGCTCGCCGATAGCTTGGAGTTCCTGAACCAGGTGATGCGCGCGCTGTCGGGCGAGGAATCCGGCATTGCCATCCAAAAGGTGACCGGTGCGGATCCCGAGCAGCGCTTGAAAACCGTGGTGCAGCGTAATCAGCAATACAACGCCAGCGTGCGCAAGGCGATCGGCGCTGCCGATGCTCTGGCGAAGGCCCAGGCCGCAGCCCGCGCCTTGCCCGCGCTCGCCGGCTCCCTTGGGGTGGAACTGGCAACCGCAACGCCGCGCGCGCAATCCGGCGGCAGCTACAAGGCCTGGATATTGACCCTGCTGGGGTTGGCCGCCGGGCTGTTCGCGGCGCTGGCATGGACGTATTCGAAAACCGCCAATATGCAGCGCACCAACAACCAGCGGGTGCGCGAGAACGAGCGCAATCAAGAAGCCATCATGCGCTTGCTCGATGAATTGTCGAGCCTTGCGGACGGCGATCTGACGGTTCAGGCGACCGTGACCGAGGACATCACCGGCGCGATTGCCGATTCAATCAATTATGCCGTCGAGGCGCTGCGCGAACTGGTCACGACCATCAACGATAGCGCCATTCAATTGGACGGCGCGGCCAAGCAAACTCAGGGTGCGGCGGCACACATGGCGAAGGCCAGCAGTGCGACGTCGCGGCAGATCTCCGCGGCCAGCGAATCCATGGCCGACATGGCCGCTTCGATCGAGGAGGTTTCCGGCAATTCCGAGCGTTGCTCGGATGTGGCACGCCACTCCGTCGATGTGGCGCACAAAGGCGGTGACGCGGTGCGACGCACGATCGACGGCATGAACGCGATACGCGAGACCATTCAGGAGACCAGTAAGCGCATCAAACGCCTCGGCGAGAGCTCTCAGGAAATCGGCAACATCGTCGAATTGATCAACGACATCGCCGAACAGACCAACATCCTGGCGCTGAATGCGTCGATTCAGGCGTCGATGGCGGGCGAAGCAGGCCGCGGCTTTGCGGTGGTCGCTGATGAGGTGCAAAGATTGGCCGAGCGCGCGGCCAATGCAACCAAGCAAATCGAAGTGTTGGTGCGCACCATTCAAACCGATACCAACGAAGCGGTGGTTTCCATGGAGCGCAGCACCACGGATGTCGTCGGCGGCGCGCTGCTGGCCGAAAACGCCGGCGCCGCGCTCGAGGAGATCGAACAGGTTTCCAATCAGATCGCGAGCCTGGTGCAGAACATCTCCGCGAGCGCACGGCAGCAGGTCGCCGTGTCGGGAAACATTTCGAAAAACATGCACGTCGTGCGCGAGATTTCATCGCAAACCGCGGAAGGCTCCACCGCGACGTCCACCTCGATTGCCAAGCTGGCGGCGCTGTCGGCGCAGCTGCGCAAGTCGGTGGCGGGATTCAGACTTCCCGACTATGGCGGCGGCACGACCGCGGTGGCTGCGGGCACTCCGCCGGCCCGATTGCCCGCGCCGAAGCCGCCATTGAACCCGGGCAATTCAGGAAAAATGCGCAAGGCGAGCGGCATCGGGGCTTAAGGCTTCAGACGATTCCGGTATGACCGATATCAGCTCTCAAACCCTGCACCTCGTCGCCAAAGAACTCGCGACGACGTTGAACGATGCACGCGCGGCGCTCGAGGCGTTCTCGGAACGGCCGGATCAGCGCGTACTCCTCGAGAAATGCGGAGATCTGCTGCACTCGGCGCATGGAGTCCTGCGTCTGGTCGAGGTATACGGCGCGGCGCTGCTCGCCGAGGAGATGGAGCACGTCACGCGCTATCTGCTCACCTCGGGCAGCGACCAGAAGCGCCAGATCGACGGACTCGACGCCCTGATGCGGGCGATGGTGCAGCTGCCGGCCTATCTTGAACGGGTCCTGTCGGGCGGCCGCGATCTGGCGCTGGTGCTGCTGCCGCTTCTCAACGATCTGCGATCCGTGCGCGGCAGCCCGTTGCTGTCCGAGGGCACGCTGCTGCTGCTCAATCTGAAATCCGATCAGACCGCGCAACCGCAATCGCAGGCGCCGGGCGATCAATCGATCACGGTGACGCAATGGGCGCGACGGCTGCGGCCGCGATTTCAAATCGGACTTCTCGGATACATCCGCGGCGACCGCACCGTCCAGAATCTGGAAATTCTGGCGAAGGTGTGTGAGAAGCTCGAGCAGATCGCAACCACCCAGCCCGTGTTTCAACTGTGGTGGGTCACCGGCGCGATCCTGGAAGCGCTTCGGGCCAACGGCCTGGAAGGCAGTGCGACGCTCAAGCGCCTGCTCGGCCAGGCGGACCGGCAAATAAAGACCTTGTACGAACTCGGCGAGGCGCGCTATTGCGAGGATCCGCCGATCGATTTATTGAACAACCTGCTGTACTACGTTGCGCGCGCGTCCACCAGCGGCGGACGGATCAGCGCCGTACGCGCTTCGTTCAAGCTTGCCGAGCTGCTGCCGGTCGACGACAGCATCGAACAGGAAAGAGAAAGCCTGTCGGCGCCGAGCGTCAAATTGATGCGCACCGTGGCGGCCGCCATCAAGGAAGACCTGTCCAAGGTCAAGGATGTTCTCGACATCTTCGTGCGCCGCGGCGGCGGTCAAAGCGAAGAGCTGGTGCCGCAGCTGGAGTTGCTGAAGAAGATAAGCGACACGCTCGGCGTTCTGGGACTTGGCGAGCTGCGCCAGCGCGTGCAGGACGAGATTGCCGCGCTCGCGGCAATCGTCGCGGATGGCAAGGCACCGACGGAAGAGTCGTTGGTGCGGGTCGCCGGGGTTCTGCTGTCGGTGGAAGACAGCCTGGACGATCAGTTGGTGCGGTTGATTCTGCCGCTGGCCGCGCAGGATTCGGCTGCCGATTTGCCCGCCGATCAGGATCTGGAATTCAGACAGGTGAGCGAGGCGGTGCTGCGGGAATGCATCGTCAATCTGGCGCGCATCAAGGAAGCGGTGTCGGTCGCGGTACAGAAGCCGGCGGACTTCCTGACGCAGGGCCTCGACAACGTACCGCAGCTGCTGCGCGGCATTACCGCGGGGCTGCTGATGCTGGGCAAGGGCCGAGCGGTGGAATTGATGGATGCCATCGGCACGCAGGTGCGCAAGCTCGTGGCGCCCGGCGCGCCGGCGCCCGACGCAACCCGCCTGGAACGAGTGGCCGATGCGATCGTCAGCATCGAGTACTACATGGAGACGTTGCAGAACGGTCGAACCGATCCGTGGTACATGCTGGACAACGCGGAGATCTGCCTCAAGACGCTGACGGACGAAGCGCCGTCGCGTGTCCCGAATCTCAATCTCTCGAGCACCGAAGCCGCCAGTACCCTGAAGCTCGACAGCGCCGCCGAAACGATCGCGCTGGAGCGCACCAAGCGCGCGCACGCCGCGACCAATCCGTTGATCGCGCTGCCGCAGCCGGAAGCGGTCGATCCGCAGTTCGTCGAGCTG
Source organism: Steroidobacteraceae bacterium (assembly GCA_035567075.1). Lineage (GTDB taxonomy): Bacteria > Pseudomonadota > Gammaproteobacteria > Steroidobacterales > Steroidobacteraceae > Bog-1198. The sequence continues at coordinate 41,111 of DATMRC010000091.1, read as the reverse complement.
TTCATCGAGGAAGCCAAGGAAGAGATCGCATCGGTACAGAGAAATTTTCCCCTCTGGGACCAAAATCCCATGGATTTCGAATCGCTGTCGTCGATTCGGCGCAGCTTTCATACCTTGAAGGGCAGCGGCCGGATGGTCGGCGCCCGGTCGATCGCTGAATTCGCGTGGTCGATAGAGAATTTGCTGAATCGGATCATCGACAAGACACTGTCGCGCACGCCGGGAATGATGGGCGTGTTGCGCAACTCGGTCGCCGCGCTGCCGCAGTTGGTGGAGCAGCTGGAAACGGGCCGGCAAAGTTCCCTGCCGATCGAAGCGCTGATGGCGCGCGCATTCACATTCGCGGATGGCCGCGACCCCGAACAGGCCAGGGCACATATTGCGCCGGAAGATCGTACGGGGTCGGATGCGAACAGCGCGACCTCGACCTGGGGCGGCACCACCGGAGTCCCGCTGGGCGCGTCTGCGGCCGGGGCGCAGCGGGCTCAGGCTGCTGCGCAAATGGATCCGGCGCTTCACGAGATCTACAGCAAGGAGACCTCGAGTCATCTGTCGGAGATCCGCGAATACCTTCGCAAGCGCACCGGTCAGCCAGCGCCTCATGCCTTGCCGGAGTCGGTATATCGCGCGATTCACACCTTGAGCGGCAGCACCAAGATGGCGGAGGCGCGGCACGGCATTCGAGTAACGGAGCCGCTGCTGCACGTCATGCGCAAAGTTTTCGACAGCGGCCACGGATTGTCGGACAAGGGGCTTGCAACGCTGGAAGACGCGGTGCGCGCCATCGACAACGTGGTGTCGCACATCAATGAATCAACGGGGTTTTTCGCCGATCAACCCGCGCTGCTGGCGCGGTTGCGCCGGCTGGAAAGCGAAGTCGATTCCGAGATTGCGCGGGCTGCCAATGACACCAGCGCGTCGGCGATCGTGCCGGCAATTGCGGCCATCGAACCGAGCCCGCCGCCCGCGGAAGAATTTGACAGCGAGATCGCGAACATCTACAGCGAGGAGGCCACCGAGCTGCTGGAGGCGGCACAAGCTTCGCTGACGGGCTGGAATCGCGTGCGCGATGACAAGCAGGCGGTCGCCGAATTGCAGCGCCGCCTGCACACCCTCAAGGGTGGAGCGCGAATGGCCGGCATCAGGGCGATGGGCGACCTCTCCCATGAACTCGAGACCGTGGTCATTCAGATCGATAGTGGCACGGTAGCCGGCGACGATCGCGCCCATGCCGTGATGCAGGCCAGCCTCGATGAGCTGGCGCGGATGCGCGACGCCGTGAGCAATGGGGTGCTGCCGGGCGAAGCGCGCGAACTGAGCGCACAGCTCCGCGCCCTGGTGCGGCAACCGGGTGCCGCAGATTCGCCGCCCGCGGCCCTCGCGCCGGCACCCGCATCAGCCGCGCCGGCCGCCGCAGCAGCAGCAGCAGCGGCATCGACCGCGCCGCGAGTCGTGCAGCCGGCCGCGCCCGCCCGGCCGATCGCGCCGGTCGCGGCGGACGCCGTTGCCGCCAGCGAGGACAGCCTGTCGAACCTCGAGGCGAGCAGCGCGCCGGTATTGCCGGGGCGAGAGGCGGCGCCGGTGGAACGGGCGGAAATGGCGCGAGTGGACGCGGATCTGCTCGATGTCATGTTGAACAACGCCGGTGAGGTGAGCATATTCCGCTCGCGTCTCGACCAGCAGGTCAACTCGATCGACTTCAACCTGGCGGAGTTGGCACGCACGGTGACGCGCTTGAAGGAACAATTGCGCGGCCTTGAAATAGAGACCGAGGCGCAGGTGCTGAACCGGCATCAGCATGAAGAGCCGCGGCGCGACGATTTCGATCCGCTCGAACTCGACCGATATTCCTCTTTGCAGCAGTACTCGCGCGCGCTGGCCGAAACCTCGGGCGACGTGGCGAGCATTCAAGGATTGCTCGAGACCTTGACGCGCGAGGCGCAAAATCTTCTGACGCAGCAGGCGCGGGTGATCACCGAACTGCAGAACAGCCTGATGCGCACGCGCATGGTTCCCTTCCAGCGCCATGTGCAGCGACTGACGCGCCTCGTGCGCCAGGCGGCCAACGACACCGCCAAGCGCGCGGAACTGGTCGTGCAGGGCGCCGCCGCGGAGCTCGATCGGCAGATGCTCGAGCGCATGGTGCCGCCGCTGGAGCACATGCTGCGCAATTCCGTGGTGCACGGCATCGAAAGCCCGGAGCGCCGCGCCGCCCTCGGCAAACCCGAGGTCGGCAGAATATCCATCAGTTTGGAGCGCGACGGCGCGGAAATCGTCATCGTGGTTGCGGATGACGGCGCCGGCATCAATGTAAAATTGATCCGCGAGAAAGCCGTCGCTCTTGGACTGGTCGACGCTCATGCGCGACTCACCGATGAGGAGGCCGTGCAGCTCATCCTGGAACCTGGTTTCAGCACGGCCGGGCACGTCACGCAGGCGGCAGGCCGCGGGGTCGGGATGGATGTGGTGGCGACCGAGGTCAAGAAACTCGGCGGCGGCCTGTTCATCGATTCCACCTACGGCAAGGGATCGCGGTTCACCATTCGCCTGCCGTTCACCCTGGCGATCAGCCAGGCGCTGATCGTGCGCGTCGCGGACGAATCCTACGCGCTGCCGCTCGCAACGGTGGAAGGGGTCGTACGTCTGCCGAGAAATATCGTTGCGCGGCATTTGGGGAAGGACGCACCGCTGTTCGAATACGGCGGTCAGAAATACCGCTTCCAACACCTCGGCGCTTTCGTGGGATTGGGCCCCACGCGGCTGCCGGAGTCGGATGTATCGATGTCGGTGGTGTTGATCCGCGCCGGCGAGCATTCCACCGCCTTGGTCACCGATGAACTGGTCGGCAGCCGGGAAATCGTCGTCAAATCGTTGGGCCCGCAAATATCGGCGATTCGCGGCATCGCCGGCGCCACGATCTTGGGCGACGGACGCATCGTTCTGATTCTGGACATGGGTTCCCTGGTGCGTTCGGAATGGCGCGCTCGACCCACTGAAACCGTGGTTCTCGACAATCGCGACCGGCGCACATTCGCGCTGGTCGTCGACGATTCGATAACCGTGCGGCGCGTGACGCAGCGCCTGCTCGAACGCAACGGCATGCGGGTATTGACCGCCAAGGACGGTGTCGATGCGATGTCGCTGCTGCAAGAGCACCAGCCGGACATCATTCTGCTCGATATCGAAATGCCGCGCATGGACGGCTACGAGGTCGCCGCCAACGTGCGCAACGATCCGCGCCTCAAGCAGATTCCGATTGTGATGATCACCTCGAGGGTAAGTGAAAAGCATCGAGCTCGCGCCATCGAACTCGGCGTCGATGATTACCTCGGCAAGCCATATCAAGAAAGCCAGCTGCTCGACGCCATCGAGCCGCTGGTCAATCGCCGCAGCGCCATCGCCCGATAAGACAAACATGACCGAATTGCGCGACGAGCTGTACAGCCTGCTGGTGCCACTGGCGGGGGAAAGACTGATCGTGCCGCGCGCCTGCGTCGCCGAGGTCATCGGTTATCAAGCGCCGGCCGAGATGACCAATGCGCCGCCATGGTACGCGGGTCTCGTGAGTTGGAGCGGGCGCAATGTGCCGGTCGTGTCATTCGAAGGGGCTTTCGGTCAAGCACTGCCCAGCATATCGAGCCGGACGCGAATTGTGATTTTCCATGCCGCCAGCTCACAGCTGCAGGCGGGCTACTTCGGCATATTGACCCAGGGATTTCCACAGTTGGTGCGGGTAAATGCCGATGTGGTACGGCCCGATCCATCGCGCAGTTTTCCGGAACGCTCGCCCGTCATCTGCCAGGTGCGCATGGTCAATGAGACGCCGCTGATTCCGGATTTGCAGCGCCTCGAACAAATGATCGCCGAGGAAACCTCGGTGATGCAGTGAGCGGCGGCTCAGGGCAATAAGCCGAAAACCGCGATCGAATTCGTGGTGCCGACAAAAACCTTGCCGTCGGCCACTACCGGCGTGATGTATTTGTTGCCGGCGCCGAAATGATCGCGATTTCCCGCCGCCTGGTTGCTGTTGTAGATCTCGTGGGCGAGATTGGACGCATCATAGGCGTGCAGCGCCCCGGTACTCGTGTTCTCGTGGGCCCATACGATGGCGTTCGCCGTGCCGTTGGCGGACACGCTGGGCGCGGTCCCGGGAAATGTGAACTGAGTGGTGCTCTGCGATTGCGGCGTCGCTACGAGCTTGGCACTTGATATGGCGAACGCCTTCAAGGTGCCGGACACGTCGCCGTAGTACACGGTGCCGTTGAAGTACGCCGGTGTCGACCAGATGCCGCCCGGCAAAACGCCGCTCAGCATCTGGTAGATGTTGTTGCTGTTGGGGTTGAATTTGCCCATTGAGTCGCGGTCGACGAGGTAGATGTTGCCGTCCTTGCCGGCGCCGACCACGAGATGGCGCACGTTATTGCCGGAGTCCGTCAAATCCGGCAGCAGCATCTCGCCGCCGGATCCCAGATCCTGGTCCGCGTTCGACTCAGCGACCTCGTTCGACATGGCAAAGTAATCCATGACGTTCAAGCCGGCGCTCGCGCTCGAGATCTTGAGAAAGGAATTGCCGTAGTCCTTGAGGTTGGGAAAGCCATTGGCGTCCATGGTGGTTTCGAAGGCGCCGTTTGCAGTCAACAAATAGACGTTGCCGGCGGCGTCGGCGCCCGGTCCGCCGCCGCTCATCCATATGGCCGGTCCGGCGCTGCTGTTGGCCGCGACATTGAGGACGCCGTTGATGGCCAGCGAGCTTTGCGCAAACGCGATGATCCAGCCGGAGTAGGGCTGGCCGTCGCAATGCGAAGTAAAGCTGGTGTAGATCGTTCCATTCGACAGCAGCAGCGCCGCCCGTTCCGCGTGTTGCCCTGGACTGAAACTGCTCGATCCGCCGGAGGTGGGATACGACCCGGAAATCTCGGTGGGCCCGCCCGCAAGCTCGGCACCGGTGGTGATATCAAGCGCGTGCAGGCGTTGATGATAGGCCGACTTGGAATCTACGGACATCGCAACCAGGTAGATTGCGCCGTGCGCGCCGGCACTGCGATCGATGACCGGAGTCGAGGTGACCCCGATTTCAGGGGTTATCTGGCCGCAGCTGTGGGTGCCGCTGGTGCTCTCGCCGGCACCCAGCAGGGACACCTGCCAAAGCACTACGCCGGTATCGGCGTCGAATGCGTACACCGAATCGTGTTCGGTGGCCGCGAACACCACATTGTGTGCCGCGCCCGTAACGCTGAGCTGCGACATATACAGCGGCTGGGCGTCAACCCTGCCATCGACGCTCAAGGTCCGCAGCAATCCGAATGTCGCGGATGTGACGTTGGCAAGGGTGAGCGTCGATTCCGCAGGATTCAGGCCACTGCGGTTGAGATCGTACTTGTAAGTGCTCACGTCTATGCCCGCCGGCGGCGGTCCGCTCGAGACGGTGAGCTTTGCCGAGGCGCTCGGCGTGCTGCCGACCTGGTTGCTCACCACCACCTGGAACGTACTGCCGTTGTCCCCGGCTTGGGTGTTGGGCGTGGTATAGGTCGAAGCCGTGGCGCCGGCGATCGGCATCGAATTTTTATTCCACTGGTAGCTCAAGGGAGCGGTACCGAGTGCCGTCACCGAAAATGTCGCAGTCTGCCCCAACGGCACGTTCTGAGCGGTGGGCTGCACGCTGATCGTCGGCGCGCGCAGCGACGTCTGCATTGCCGCGCCGCCAGCGCCACCGCCACAGCCGGCGATCAGCAGCAGCAGGGGGGCCAGCGCGATACGAAATTGTTGATTCATGGCATCCCGCCGAACGACTTCGCTCCGGCTATTAGACCCGGAATGCCGAGCGGATCAAGCGTCGGCGGTTCGCGACGGGTCGTTGTCCGCCGACATGTCGCCGAAGCGCGCTTGCAACATAACGATGGCGGCAATCGCGGCGGTTTCGGTGCGCAGTACCCGGGGCCCGAGACCCGCACGGGCGAACGCAGACAGTTGAAATGCCTCGAGCTCTTCGGGCGCGAAGCCGCCTTCGGGCCCAATGGCGATATCAGCGGCGCCGATGGCGCCCAGGGAATCGATCTCGATAGGCTGCGCTTTGCCACTGCCTCGTTCGCCTTCCGGCTCCATGACCAGCCGCAGAGATCCACCGGCGACCAGGCCCGCCTCGCCGAGCTTAGGCTGGGGCGGTGCCAGCGCGCCCAGGTAGTTGAGCAGCGGTTGCGGAGCCTCGACGGTCGGCAGCCGATTGCGGCCGCACTGTTCGCAGGCGCTCACCGCCACGGCGCGCCAATGCGCCTGCTTCGATGCCGACTGGGCCGCATCGAGCCGCACCACGCTGCGCTGACTCAATACCGGTACGATGCGCGCAACACCGAGTTCAGTCGCCTTTTGCACGATGAAGTCCATCCGATCGCCGCGCGGGATGCATTGCACCAGCGTCAGCCGGCAGGGCGACTCCCGGTCGATCGAGCGGGCAGCGCCGATCGATGCGGAAACACGCGAGCCGCGCACCGCGTCGATGGCGCCGATGAATTCCCGGCCGTCGCCGTTGAACAGCACGAGCTCATCGCCGCTGCGGACGCGCAGCACCTTCGAGAGGTGCGCGCCGGTCTCCCTCGGCAGGTCGATAATGCTCCCTGGAGTCAAGGCACCGTCAACGTACACGCGGGTGAGCCGCATCGCGCGCCCGCGCTTGAGGCTGGCATTCATATGCGCGCAATTGTCGCATATGCTAACCGCGGTATCGGAAACTCGAGGGGGATGCGCGCTTGCAGGTGGATCTTGAGACAGGGTTGATGCGGAGCGTGAGACATGTGGCCTCGCCGAACTACGATGCGCGTCCTCCCGGCGTGGAGGCCGACTTGATCGTGGTGCACGGAATCAGCCTGCCGCCAGGCGATTTTGGCGGCCCGTGGATTGAAAGGCTGTTCACCAACTCCCTGCCTCTCGATGAGCACCCCTATTTTGCGGAGATCGGCGCACTGCGAGTGTCTTCGCATCTCGCCGTGGCGCGCGACGGCGGGCTGACTCAGTTCGTCAGATTCACCGATCGCGCCTGGCATGCGGGTCAATCCAGCTACAAAGGCCGCGATGCCTGCAATGACTTCTCGATCGGCGTGGAACTCGAAGGGGTCGATACGGTTCCGTACGAAGCTGCGCAATACCAGGCGCTCGCGGAAATCGTCGCGGCATTATGTCAAGCGTATCCTCAGCTGTCGCCGGACCGCCTGGTCGGACACAGTGACATCGCGCCCGGCCGCAAAACCGATCCCGGGCCGGCATTCGATTGGCCTCTGGCGCGCGCCGCGATAGCCGCCGCCTGCGCCAAGGACTAGCGCACCCCCCGATCTGCAGGCGCCCGTTCATGGGGCACAACGTGAACCTGGTCACGTTCGCTTGCAGCAGATTTCAGCCGCTACGCCGACATCTAAGGATGAGGTTTTAATTCATTTCCTTCGGTGAAGGGGAGGACGGTTGACTCGTTGGTTCGCGGACCTCCCGATTGAACGCAAGCTGCGGATCGTCATCACGGTTCCCGCGATGGCGGCCTTCGCCATTGCGATGATCATGTACATCGCCACGAATTTGCTGCATCTGCGCGCCGATTTGCAGCAGCGCGCCGGCGGCATCGCGCGGGCGGCGGGGGTCAGCGCCATCGAGGCGCTGCGCTTGGGCGAAACCGCGGCAGCAATCAACGCTCTGAATGCGCTGCGCGACGAACCCATGGTGAACGTCGCGGAAGTCTACCTGGCCGACGGCCAGAAACTTGCCACCTATGATCGGGCCGCCAACGTTGTGCAGCTGGAGGAGCGCACCTCGGATAAACGCTTCGATCCCTACAACACGCAGTTTCTGGTGCATGGACAATTTCAAATCACGGTCCCCGCCACGCGCGCCGGCGCCGTGCTCGGATATGTGCATCTGCTGGTGCCCCTCGCCGCGCTGTATCCGGACTGGCGCGGCTATGCACTGATCACCCTCGCGGCCGTCGCGGCCGCCATACTGGTGTCCTACTGGCTCTCGGCGCGCCTGCAGAAGCAGATATCCGGACCCATCGTCAACCTGGCGCATACCATGCAGCGGGTCTCGACCGAAGAGGATTACACGCTGCGCGTCGAGCGCAGCTCCGCGGATGAGATCGGTTCCCTCATCGAGGGCTTCAACCAGATGCTCGCGCAGATCCGGCATCGCGATTCGCGCCTGGCAAAATACCGTCAGTTCCTCGAACAGCAGGTCGCCGAGCGCACCGAGAATTTGGGGAACGCCAACCGCGAACTGCAGCTCGTCATCGACCAGGCCACCCAGGCGAAGGAGGCGGCGGAGCGCGCCAGCAGCGCCAAGAGCGAGTTTCTGGCGCGCATGAGCCACGAAATCCGCACGCCCATGAATGGCGTGATGGGCATGTCGGAGCTGCTGCAGGCGACCGAACTGACCCCCCGCCAGCGGCATCTGTCGCAAACCATATCCCATTCCGCGGGAGCTCTGCTGCAGATCATCAACGACATTTTGGACTTCTCGAAAGTCGAGGCCGGCAAACTGGAGCTGGAGTGCATCGAATTCGGCTTGCGCGAAACGGTCGAGCAGGCGATCGAGATCTGCGCGTCGCGCGCGCATGCCAAGGGCCTCGAGCTGGCTTGCGACGTCGAGCTCGACGTGCCAGCCAAAGTGCGCAGCGATCCCATGCGCTTGCGCCAGATCCTGATCAATTTGGTCGGCAACGCCATCAAATTCACCGGTGCAGGCGAAGTCATCGCGCGCGTCAAGGTCATCGGCGACGACAACCTGTTGCGTTTCGAGGTGATCGACACCGGGATCGGCATCTCGGCGGAAGCCCAGGCCGATATTTTCAACGCATTCAGCCAGGCCGATTCGTTCACCACCCGCAAGTACGGCGGTACCGGGTTGGGCCTGGCCATCTGCCGTGAATTGGCGACGTTGATGGGCGGCAGGATCGGCGTCGAAAGCGAGGTGGGCAAGGGTTCGGTTTTCTGGTTTGAAGTGCGGCTCGAGCCGATCGTCGAAGCGACGCCGACGTTTACGCGCCTGCCGCGCATGCGCCTGGTCGGATTACGGGCGCTGATCGTCGACGACAATGCCAGCAATCGTAAAATCCTCGCCAAGCATTTGGAGTCGTGGGGAGTCGAGGTCGTGCCTGCAAAGTCCAGCGCCGAGGCGCTGGCGGTGCTGCGCACCGAGGAGGGTGCTCGATTCGATTTCGCGCTGCTGGACGATCAGATGCCGGACATGGACGGCATCAACCTGGCGAAGCGCATCCGGGAAGATGCGCGCCTGGCGGCCATGCGCCTCATCATGCTCACCGTACGCGACAACCACGAGACCAACTCCGACAGCGTGCAATTGTTCGCCGCGATTCTTACCAAACCGCTGCGCCGCTCGCAGCTCTTGAATTGCGTGACCCGGGCAATGACCGCGGCACCGGATTCGGCGCTGGAAGACAGCGCCATACGCGCGGTGCCAACCGCCGCCGCCCGCACCTTCGTGCCGAAAATTCTTCTGGTCGAGGACAATCCAGTGAATCGAGAAGTGGCGGTTGGCATGCTGGAAAGCCTGGGCTGCACCGCGCATACGGCGGAAAACGGTTGGCTGGCCCTCCAGGCCATGAACAACGACGCATTTGACGCGGTGCTCATGGACTGCCAGATGCCGGTGATGGACGGTCTGACCGCCACCGCCGAATTGCGGCGGCGCGAACAGAATTCCGGCGGGGCGCGACTGCCAGTCATTGCATTGACGGCCAACACCATGGAGGGTGACCGTGAACGCTGCCTTGCCGCCGGCATGGATGATTTCCTGAGCAAGCCATTCACCCAGCAGCAATTGGCGGCACTGCTGAAGCGCTGGCTTGCGCTGCACGTGCTTCCGGAGTCGGAGCGGCGCGACAGTTCGCGCCTGCCGCTGATCGATGCCGCCGTGCTGCGCAATATCACCGCGCTGGCGCGCCCCACGCTGCTCAATTCAATGATCGAATTGTATCTGAAGCATTCGCCGCCGCTGATCAGCGCCATCGAGACGGCGGTGGTGAACGGCAATGCAGAGGCGCTCCAGGACGCGCTGCACACCTTCAAGTCCAGCACCGCCAATCTCGGCGGCATCCGCCTCGCGACCCTCACCAAGGAATGCGAACTGCTGCTGCGCGAAGGAGGCGTCGGCAAGGCGGCTCCGGCGGTACAAAGAATCGGCAGGGAATATCAAGAGTTTTGCAGCGCGCTGATGCGCGAGCGATCGACGAATGCCGCATAGCACAGAGGTTCCGATGAACGCAATCGATAATCAGGCCAACACCACCGCGACCGTGCTGGTGGTCGACGACGATCCCGGCGCGAGATTGCTGGTGGGGAGCGCTCTGGAAGTGGCGGGCTTTCGCGTCACCACCGCCGCCGACGGCCAAAGCGCCCTGAGCGAGTTTCACGCGCATCCGGCCGATTGCGTGGTGCTCGACGTGGTCATGCCGGGAATGAGCGGCTTCGACGTTTGCCGGGCACTGCGGGCGCAGCAGAGTTCCAAGCACGTGCCGATCCTGATGCAGACCAGTCTCGACGACATGGAATCGGTGCAGAGTGCCTACAATGCGGGCGCCACCGATTTCTCGTCCAAGGGCATCAATCCGATGCTGCTGGCGGAACGGGTGAAATTTCTGGTGCGCGCCAAGCAGACCCAGGATCAGCTGCGCGAAAGCGAAGCGCGCGTGCGATACCTCGCTTATTACGATCCGCTCACCGCCCTGCCGAACCGGCAGCGACTGCTGCAGATCCTGGAACAGCAGGTGGCATGGGCCGCGCCCAGACAGCGCGGAATCTGCGTATTGATGATCGACGTCGATAATTTCTCGCGCATCAACGATACCCAGGGCCAGGCGGTCGGCGACAGCCTACTCAAGGAAATCGCGCACCGCCTGCAGCACTGTCTGCGCGACACCGAGCGCTCGCTGCTGGACGGCGCGGATTCGACCGACAACAACGACTGGGTGGCGCGTACCGGCGGCGACGAATTCGCCCTCGCGCTTCCGGGCATATCCACCGCCGATAACGCGCAGGTGGTGGCGCGCCGCGTTCAGCTCGCCCTGGCCCGGCCCTTCGTGTTCGCACAGCAGGAAATTCCGCTGTCGGCGACCATCGGAGTCAGCCTGTTCCCCCTCGATGCGCCGAACGCCGGGGCACTGATCAAGAACGCCGACGCCGCCATGCATCACGGCAAGAAGACCGGAAATGGTCGATTGGAGTTCTTCAAGAAATCGATCAGCACCCGCGCGGCCAAGAACCTGTCGATGGAAGCCGATCTGCGCAAGGCGCTCGATCGCGGCGAGTTCACGTTGAATTATCAACCGCGATTGGCGATTGACAGCATGCGCGTCGAAGCCGTGGAGGCGTTGCTGCGATGGTGGCATCCGCAACGCGGGTTTGTATCGCCGGACGAGTTCATTCCGCTGGCCGAGCAGAGCGGCCTGATCGTGGAGATCGGCGACTGGGTGCTGCGCGAGGCCTGCGCCCAAGCGCGCCGCTGGCGCGACGCGGGGGATGCCGGCTGGCAGGTCGCGGTGAATGTCTCAGGCGTGCAGTTTCGCGACGGCAGCCTGGTGGAGCGGGTGTCGCGCGCGATCGATGCCGCCGGGATTGAACCGCGGATGATTGAATTGGAATTCACCGAAGGAGCGTTGATTGAATATTCCGCCGTCGTGAGCAAGGCGGTCAAATCGCTGAAGGATTTGGGCGTCGCCACAGCCTTGGACGATTTCGGCACCGGCTATAGCTCCCTGTCCTACCTGCGGCACTTCCCGATCGATACTCTCAAGATCGACCGGGTGTTCGTACGGGACATTGTCTCGAAGGGCGGCGGCAACACGCCGCTGGTTGATGCCATCATCGCGATGGCAAAAAGTTTGGGCCTGGCCACGGTGGCCGAGGGCGTGGAAACCGAGGCACAATGGCACTATCTGAAATCCCGGCAGGCGAATCAAGTCCAGGGATTTTTGTTTTGCCGCCCGCTCACCATCGAGGAACTGGAACGCTGGCACGCCGAGTGGCTGCATTCGAATCATCAGCGCCCCGCCAGCGTGGCGTGAAATCCTACTGCGCCTTGGTCCGGCGCCAGATCACCTCGCCCTCGGCGGCCCGGGCCAGCACCCTGGCCAGCACGAACAGGAGATCCGACAGCCGGTTCAGATAAATGAGTGCATCAGGGGCCACCGGTTCAGCGCGCGCCAGCGACCAACAGCGCCGTTCCGCGCGGCGGCAGACGGTGCGCGCGACGTGACAGGCCGCCGCCGCCGGACCGCCGCCCGGCAGAATGAAGTCCTTGAGCGGCGGCAGCGCGGCATTGAAGCCATCCAGCTCCTTCTCGAGCCGCTCCACATGGGCCGCGCTGATCATCAAATGCCCGGGAATGCACAACTCTCCGCCGAGATCGAAAAGGTCGTGTTGCACTTCGGTGAGACAGCGTTTGATTTCCGGCGGCAGCGCCGCAGTGGCGAGCACCACGCCAATCGCGCTGTTGGCTTCGTCGACGCTGCCATAAGCCTCGACGCGCAGGCTCTCTTTTGCCACCCGGGATCCATCGCCAAGGCCGGTGCTGCCGTCGTCGCCCGTGCGGGTATAGATTTTACTTAGCCGGTTGCCCATGAATCGATGACTTCCTTGGATTGTCGACGGTAGCATAACGTTTGATAAGGTGGCGCTCCATGAAACATTCGGCTGAACTTCAGGCGGCCCTCGATGCGGCCGTGCAGGCGGCGAGCATCGCGCGGTCGTTGTACCAGCACAATATCGAAGTTCGCGTCAAGGCGGACAAATCACCGGTTACCGAGGCCGACGTGCGCTGTGAGACGGCGATCCGCGAGATCATCCAGGCGCGCTTTCCCTCCCACGGCTTTTATGGCGAAGAAACGGGGTCGCACGACCTCGACGCCGAGAGCCTGTGGCTGGTGGATCCCATCGACGGCACCAAGGCATTTGTGCGCGAGTACGCAATGTTTTCCACCCAGATCGCCTTGATGCGCAATGGCGAATTGGTGCTGGGTGTCTCCAGCGCGCCGGTATATGGCGAGCTGAGCTTTGCGGAGCGCGGTCGCGGGGCGTACCTGAACGGCAAAGCCATAAACGTCAGCCGGGTATCGACCATCGAGGGCGCCGCGCTTTCATCGGGCAACCTGAAGAGTCTTGCCAGCGGTGCATCGTGGGCGCGCTACGGCGCGCTGATTGCGCGCGTCAACCGCATCCGCGGCTATGGCGATTTTCTGCACTACCACCTGCTGGCAGCGGGAAAAATCGACGCGGTGATCGAAACCGATGTGAACATTCTTGACATCGCCGCTTGCGCTGCAATCGTCACCGAAGCCGGAGGCCGGTTCACGGATTTGAGCGGAGCGCCGCTCACGCTCAAGACCGCCACGGTGCTGGCCAGCAATGGACACCTGCATGGCCCGCTGCTCGCGGCATTGAGCTAACGCAGCCAGCGTATTTCCCGGGCGGTTGCGGGTCCAATCACCACTTCGTCGAGGCTCTCCGCCTGCTGCCATCGATCGGCGCTCAGCATCCGTCGTCCCGCCATCAATTCTGCATAGCGTTGCGGAAATAACGGTATCTGTTGCGGGTCCCCGAAGCCTTCGGGAAAACGCGGCGCGTCGTCAAGCGCCTGGTATTTATCCGTCGCGCCAAGGGTGTGCAGCAATTCATGGGCGATGACGACATCGTTCTCGCCATCCATGTGCGGAGACGCAAAGGCATACACAACGCCGATGAGTCCCTTCGTCAGACCTGACGAATGCGGTACCGCGGGCGTCAATGCGGGGTCGTGATACAGCACGAATATGCGGATGTCTTCGGGTTCGTTGACATGCCCGCTGACCCGCCATGCCCAGTAGCGAAGCTTGAGACTCCAAAGTGCCGTCGCGATCGGGTTTGGCGAACGGGCGCGTTGCGGCGGGCTCTCGCGCAACTCGGGCCGCAGCCGGGTCCTGACCGGTTCGCCGGTGCGCAAGGGATAACGGGCGGCCTCGCGCGCAAAGAACCGGTCTATGGGCTTGAAGCGCTCGACGGTAAGACTCGCAACATACTGTGAGGTCACCGGGCTGGCATCGGCTGCAATGGGAAAGATCGCGGCGTATAGCGGCTCGCGCCAGCGGGTGCTGCGGTAGCGGTCCTGCCAGGTCGTCAATGCGACCAGCAGCAGCACCAGCAGCAAGAAAAGTATGCGCAGGTTTTTCCATGCGGTGCGAGGCGGGGGATTACTGTGCGGCTTCAATCGGACGCTTCGACTTGCAGTTCGTCGACCTCGCCGTTCGATGCGCTGTACGACACGATCATCGGTTTACAGCAGACCGGGCAGTCTTCGATGTAGGATTGCTGCGGCACCGACAGATCGAGGGTCACATTGATGGATTCCCAACAATGTGGACACGTGACGTTGTGACCCTGGATGAGGATGGCTAGGCCTGCGTAAATATCGATATATTTCAATATCTTATATCTAAACAAGACCCCGGCGGCAATATTCATAGGGCGGTCCGCGTCACGCCCGCTGCAAACTCTGGCCGCTATACTTCGCAACTGGCTGGTTGGGATTAGAATTACGAGGAAACATGGAGCCGACAGATACTTCCAAACCTGATTACTTTCATCGGGTTGTAGATTGCCAGTGGGCCTGCCCGGCGCACACCGACGTTCCCGAGTACATCCGCCTGATCGCTCAAGGCGAGTTCACCGAGGCCTACATGGTGAACCGCGAATCCAACGTCTTCCCCGGCATCCTGGGCCGGGTGTGCGATCGGCCCTGTGAACCTGCCTGCCGCCGCGGCCGCATCGAGGAGAAGCCGGTGGCCATCTGCAGGCTGAAGCGCGTCGCCGCGGACCACCGCGACGATATAACGGCGCTCCTGCCCAGGGCGCCCAAGGAAAAAAACGGCAAGCGCATCGCCTGCATCGGCGCGGGTCCGGCGTCGCTGACCGTGGCCAACGACCTGCTGCCATTGGGATATGAAATCACGATTTTCGAGCAATATGGCGTGCCCGGCGGCTTGATGCGAACCAACATCCCCGCATTCAGACTTCCGGCCAACGTACTCGATGAAGAAATCGCTTACATCGTGAATATGGGTGCCGACCTGCGCCTGAATTCCCCGATCAAGAGCATGAAGCGGCTGCTCGACTCCGAAGAGTTCGACGCGGTGTTCGTCGGGTCGGGCGCGCCCAAGGGCAAAGAACTCGAATTGCCCGGTCGTCACGACACCGATCGCATCCACATCGGCATCACCTGGCTGGAGTCCGTTGCATTCGGGCACATCGATAAGGTCGGCGAGCGCGTGTTGATCATCGGCGTCGGCAATACGGCCATGGACTGCTGCCGCAGTTCACTGCGCCTCGGCGCCAAAGAGGTGAAAGTCATGGCGCGCAAGCCGCGCCAGTTCTTCAAGGCGTCCGAGTGGGAACTCGAGGACGCCGAAGGCGAGAATGTCGAAATCGTCGTCAATCACGCGCCCAAGTTGTTCGTCGTCGAAGGCGGCAGCCTGACCGGCATGATGTTCGAAAAACTGGAATACGATATCGAGAACGGTGAGATCAAGGCCACCCGCACCCTCGGCGACGTGTTTTTCCCTTGCGATGATGTGATTCTCGCCATCGGGCAGGAGAACGCCTTTCCCTGGATCGAGAAGAACGTCGGCATCGAATTCGACAAATGGAGCGTCCCCAAGGTCAACGCAATCACCTACCAGTCGGCCCGTGCGGAAGTATTCTTCGGCGGCGACGCGGCTTTCGGCCCCAAGAACATCATTTGGGCGGTGGAGCACGGTCACCAGGCCGCGATCTCGATTCACAAATTCTGCAACGATGAGGACATCACGGAGCGCATGCCGCGCGGCGTGAAGCTGTCGAGCCGCAAGATGGGCATGCACGAATGGGCCTATAAGAACGAATACAACGGCGTCGAGCGCCGTCTGGTGCCCCACGTGGGGCTCATCGACCGATTCAAGAAGATCAATATCGAAGTGGAACTCGGTTTTACCGCCGAGGAGGCGGCACTGGAGGTGCAGCGCTGCTTGAACTGCGACATGCAAACCGTGTTCGCGGCGAAACTGTGCATCGAGTGCGATGCCTGCATCGACATCTGCCCGGTGGACTGTCTCACCATTACCGGGAACGGCCCTGAGGCCGAGTTGCGCGCCCGCTTGACCGCGCCGGCGACCAATCCGACTCAGGCGCTGTACGTGTCCGCGCCGTTGCCGCAAACCGCGCGCGTGATGGTCAAGGACGAAGATGTGTGCGTGCATTGCGGACTGTGCGCGGAACGCTGTCCGACAGCCGCGTGGGACATGCAGAAATCGACAATCAAAATTCCGCTCGCGTTGGACGAGGAGGTTCGCGCATGCCCAGCATGACGGCCGACGCCAGTCGTGTGAACGACTTCGTCATCAAGTTCGCCAATGTCAACGGCACCGGCTCTGCCAGCGCCAATTCGCTGATCATGAAGGCGATCTTTCGCATGGGTGTGCCGGTTACCGGCAAGAATTACTTCCCGTCGAATATTCAAGGTCTGCCCACCTGGTACGAGATTCGCGTTACCCGCGACGGCTACGCCGCGCGCACAAGCCACGTCGATATCATGGTGGCGATGAACGCTGAGACCTATTCGAAGGACATCCGCGAGCTGCGTTCGGGCGGCTATTTGATATATGACTCGACCTGGCCGCGCAGCGCGCTCCTGCAGCGCGGCGACATCAACGTGATACCGGTCCCGCTCGCCAAGCTGGTGAACGAAAAATTCGACGGCGCGCGCAACCGGATTTTATTGAAAAACATCGCCTACGCCGGCGTGCTGGCGGCGCTGCTCGACGTGGACCTGGATGTGATCAGCGGTCTGTTGAGCGAAAGCTACGGCAAGAAGCCGAAGTTGCTCGACTCCAACACCAAGGCGCTGCGTTTGGGATACGACTACGTGAAGGAGAATTTGTCCTCGCCGCTGCCGCTGCACGTGGAGCACATGGACAAAACGCGCGGTCATATCATGATCGACGGCAACACGGCCGCGGGCCTGGGCTGCGTCTACGCCGGCGCCACGGTCGGAGCCTGGTATCCGATTACGCCCTCGACGTCGCTGATGGACGCGTTCAAGGGCTTTTGCGAGCGCTACCGCGTCGACGCCGAAACCGGCGAGCGCAATTTCGCGGTTCTGCAAGCCGAGGATGAACTCGCCGCGGTGGGCATGGTGATCGGCGCGTCGTGGAACGGCGCCCGGGCATTCACGCCGACCAGCGGTCCGGGCATCTCGTTGATGAATGAGTTCGTGGGGCTGGCTTATTACGCCGAGGTGCCGTGCGTCATTTTCGACGTGCAGCGCGTCGGGCCCTCCACCGGCATGCCGACGCGCACCCAGCAATCGGACATCATGCTATGCGCGTACGCCTCGCACGGCGATACCCGCCACGTGCTGATGTTCCCGGCGAACCCCGAGGAATGCTTCTACATGGCGGTGCAGGCCTTCGATCTCGCCGAACGTCTGCAGACGCCGGTGTTCGTGCTGTCGGACCTCGATATCGGCATGAACGATTGGATGTGCCCTGATCTCAAATGGGACGATGCCTTCAAGCCGGATCGGGGCAAGATCCTGTCCAAGGAAGAGATCAATGGTCTGGAAAAATTCTATCGCTATCTGGACCGCGACGATGACGCAATTCCGTACCGCACCCTGCCGGGGACGAGCCCGAAGGGCGCGTATTTCACGCGCGGCTCGGGCCACAACCAGTACGGCGGCTACACCGAGGATTCCGCCGAGTATCAGGTGGTGCTCGACCGCTTGCGGCGGAAGTTTGCGACCGCCGCGAAGTATGTGCCCAAGCCCGCGATGATCGGCAAGGGCAGCAGCCCAGTCGGCATCGTGAGCATCGGCAGCTGCGACGGCGCGATCCGCGAGGCGCTGGATGTCCTTGGCCACCAGAAGATCGACGTGGATTATCTGCGCGTGAAGGGCTTCCCGTTCAACAGCGACGTGGAAGCGTTCTTGAAGTCGCACTCGACGATATTCGTCGTGGAACAAAATCGCGACGCCCAGTTGAAATCCCTGGTAACGCTCGAGACCGCGGTGGAGAAATCAAAACTGTTCTCCATCCTGAGCTACAGCGGACTGCCGATTTCAGCCCAGCCCATCGTCGACTACATCCGGGCCAAGCTCGCCGAATCCCCGCGGCTCACCGCGGTTCCGCGCTAGGCAACGCCCTCAAGACAAAGAGTCCTCAAATGTCCTACATCAACAAGCCCAAAGTTGCGCACCCGTCGCTGCCGACAAATTCTCTGGGGCTCACGCGGCGGCAATACGAAGGAACCATGTCGACGTTGTGCGCCGGATGCGGCCACGATTCGGTGACCGCCGCCATCGTCGAAGCCTGCTGGGGCCTGGCGCTGCGGCCCGAACAATTGGTCAAGCTGTCCGGCATCGGCTGCTCATCGAAAACCACCTCGTATTTCGTGAGCGGCGCGCATGGATTCAATTCGGTCCACGGCCGCATGGCCTCGATCGCAAGCGGCGCGAACGCCGCCAATCGCGGACTCACTTATGTCGGGGTATCTGGAGACGGCGATTCCCTGTCGATCGGCGTGGGTCAATTGGTTCACATCATTCGCCGCAATGTGAACATGCTGTATATGATCGAAAACAACGGCGTCTATGGACTGACCAAGGGGCAGTTTTCGGCATCCGCCGACATCGGCACCAAGGCGAAGCGCGGTGAGACCAATTCCTCGCCGCCGATCGATCCGGTGCTGCTGGCGCTGACCTTGGGGGCGACCTTCGTCGCGCGCAGCTTTTCCGGGGACAAGGCGCAGCTGGTGCCGCTGATCCAGGCCGGCATGCGCCACAACGGCTTCGCATTGATCGACGTGCTCTCGCCCTGCGTTACCTTCAACGATCACGAAGGTTCGACGAAAAGCTACGGGTTTACCCGTGAACACTACCATGCGGCTGTCGAGACCGATTTCGTGCCGCGGGCCGAGGAAATTTCCGTCAGCTACCCGGAAGGCGAGTCGATCCCGGTCAGTCTGCATGACGGCAGCCGGGTATTCCTGCGCAAGCTCGACCCGAATTACGATCCGACCGACCGGTCGGCTGCGTACAACTACATCGAACAGAAGCTCAAGCAGAATGAATACGTGACCGGACTCATTCACATCGATGAGACCGACAGTACCGAGTTTCACAATCTGAATCGCACGGCGAAAGCGCCTCTCAACAGCATTGCGTTCGAGAAGCTCTCGCCCGGCGCCGCCGCGTTGGACAAGTTGATGGGGCGCTATCGGTAGTTGCTTCCGGCACGATCAGAATTTACTGCCGGCGCATATGCGTGGCGGCGAATATGGCGCGTAGCGGCTCGCCCAACAGCTCATTGATCGCCCTGGACGATCGCGACAGCGTATCCGGGCTGGGCAGGTAGCGAAGAATGCCGGTATCGCGCGCCGCGAGGATTCCGACGGGCGCCGGCACGACATCCATTCCGGCGTCGGTGAATTCGTGCACCGCGCGCCACATGTGCGTGCCATGCGTGACCAGCACGATGCGATGCATGCCGTCCGCCCGCAGCAGCCGCGCCGAATTGCTCGCGTTCTGAAATGTGTCATACGCCTGGTCGTCGACCCAGCGCGGCTCAATGGCGAAATTTCGCTGCAGCGTGGCTTGCATCGCGCCCGCCTCGATCCTGAATCCCGTGACGAGAACGGGCAGGCCGGTGTTGCGCGCCACGAAGGCGCCATAACTCAATCGTTCCAGCAGCATGGGTTCGGCGGCCGGACCCGCGTATTCCGGCGCGAAGGTCCGCTGTCCGCCGCCGCCCAGAATGACAATTGCCTGCGCATCGGCGGCGCGCCGCCAATCCAGCGCCGGGTAGTGTTCCGCAAAACCCGTCAAGACGTCGCCCACGACAGGTGTCGACAACAGCCACAGCGAGCCCAAACCCAGGATCAGCAGGGTGCGCGCCATCAGTGGCCGGCGCTTGAGCAGCAGTAGACCGAGCACAGCCACCAACAAGGGACCTGCCGGCGGCAGAATCAGGCCCTTCAGGACAGTCTTGAGTCGCAGCAAAAAAAGCACGCGGGTCGCACCTCTTGAGGGATACCTCTGCAGTTGGCAAAGAGTATCCTAGTTTAAAGATCGCCCCGGCGTTGCCGCTCGGAGGAAATCGCAGGAAAAATGAGGTCCGCGGTGAAAACGATCAACGCATTTGGAGCCGCGCTGCTGCTTGTCATCGCCTGCGGGCGCGGCAACTTGTCCGCTCAAGCAGCCCTCGAGATGCAGCCCTGCGAGCATTCACCGCGGCCGCCATTTTGTAGCGCGGTGCGCGGCGTCCGCGCCGAAGGATGGCCGGCCCAGAGCCGCTCCGAGGTCATGGCCCAACATGGAATGGTCGTGACCAGTCAGCCGTTGGCTGCTCAGGTCGGATTGCAGATTCTTCAGCATGGCGGCAATGCGATTGACGCGGCCGTGGCGATGGCCGCGGCGCTCAATGTGATGGAACCCATGATGGTGGGTATGGGCGGGGATCTATTCGCGGTGATTTACATCGCCAGGGAACGAAAGGTCTACGTGCTGAATGCCAGCGGCACGGCTCCCACGGGCGCGACCCTGCAGCGATTCAATGATCTGGGCTACCGCTGGGATCCAGCGAATTGGGGCCCGGGTTCGGGCATGCCGCATTACGGGATCCTGCCGGTAACGGTGCCCGGAGCGCTATGGGGCTGGCAGGCGGTGCTCAAACGCTTCGGCAGGCTGACATTCACAGAAGTTCTCGAGCCCGCGGCGCAGTACGCGCAAAACGGCTTTCCGATTTCCGAACGCATCGCCCATGACTGGAACTTACCGAACGCGCTGCCGCTCAAGGCATGCTGTACCGAGCCGGATCCCGATTCGATCAAGACCTGGTACTCAAACGGCGCACCGCCGAGGGCCGGGCAAATCTTCAAGAATCCGGAATTCGCGCGCACCTTGCGCCTGCTCCAGCAACAGGGCAGCGACGCGTTTTACAAGGGCGAAATCGCCCGAGCCATCGTCGCCAAGTCGCGGGCGCTGGGCGGCAGCATGACCCTCGAGGATCTGGCGAACTACAAGGGCGAGTGGGTCGAACCGGCCCGCACCCAGTATCATGGCTTTGACATCCTCGAATTGCCGCCGCCCGCGCAGGCCTGGGCGGCGAACGAAATCCTCAATATCCTGCAAGCCTGCGTGCCGCGCTGGGCGCCGGGGCAGACGCTGGCTTCGTTGGGGCCCGCGAATCCGCAGTACTGGCACTTGTTCGTGGAAGCCAAGAAGCTGGCATATGCCGATCTTTATAGGTACAACGCGGACCCTGATTTCCATCCCGTGCCGCTCGCGCGACTGCTCTCCGACTCCTATGCGGCCTCGTTGTGCGGCAAGGTGAATCCGCAGCGCGCTTCGGTTCCTGGCGCGGCGGCAAACTTTCCGTTGCCGGGCGACACCATCGTGCTGTCCGCGGCGGATGGCGAGGGCAACATGGTGTCCTGGGTGAACAGCAATTATTCCGGGTTTGGATCGGGAATTACGGTGCCTGGATATGGGTTTCTGCTGCACAATCGCGGCGCCTTGTTCACGCTCGACGCGAACAGCGCCAACGTCATCGAACCCCGCAAAAGGCCCTTCAATACCCTGGCGGCGGGCTTCGTCATGCAGGGCGGCAAGCCGCTGATGACGGTCACGTTGATGGGCGGCGACATGCAGGCCCAGGGGCATGCGCAGACGCTGGTCGACGTGCTGGATCTTGGCGCCAATGTCCAGGCGTCGGCGGACATGGCGCGGTTTCGGCATTCCCAGATAGCGAACGATCTCAGCCTGGAGACGCCTCTCTATGATCTGGTGGGAGCAAAGCTCGCCGCGATGGGGCACACCGTAAAATCCGCGAGCGGCGAGGAAATGGGCGGCGTGCAGGTCATCATGTTTGTCGCGGGCGCGGACGGCGCGCTGGCCGGCTACTACCGCGCCGGATCGGATTTTCGCAAGGACGGTGCCGCTGTCGGCTGGTGAAACGAGTCCCTCGGCAAACGGCCGGAGCTTTAGAGCAGCCCGCGCAATTTCGAGTAGCCGGAGCGGCTGATCGGCAGCTGGGTCTTGTCGTTGAGAATCGCGATGCGGCTGTCCTTTTCCGACAGCTCGATCTTCGCCAATCGCGACACGTTCAATATGTAGCGGCGGTGGATGCGCAGAAATCCCTTCCCCGCCAGTTGCACTTCGAGTTCGCCAAGCGTCTGTTCCTTGAGATAGCTGCGTCCGGCGGCGCGGATAGATACATAGTCATCCTGCGCTTCGACATAGTCGATCTGTTCCACCGGAATGACATGCACATTCGAGCGATCGCGGATCAGTACTCGATCGATTGCGGCGCCCTCGCGGTGCGTGTCCAGCAATTCGCGTATGGGCAGAGCATCGCGCGTGCGGATCCGGATGCGAGCCAGTTCCAGTGCTTCGTCGAAACGCTCGGCGCCGAACGGCTTGAGCAGATAGTCCACCGCATGCACGTTGAACGCGCGCAGCGCATATTCATCGTATGCCGTCGTAAAGATGACGCTCGCCGCATCGTGCCCGATCAGATCCAGCACCTCAAATCCGTCCAGCTTGGGCATTTGGATGTCGAGGAACAGGAGATCGGGTTTCAAATCGCCGGCCGCCTTCACGGCCTCGAAGCCGTTGGAACATTCCGCCAGCACCTTGATGTCGGCGTGCTGCATGAGGTATTCGCGAATCAGCGCGCGCGCGTGCGCCTCGTCGTCGACCACGATGGCGGTGAGCTGGTTGGCCTCATTCATTCGACGGCTCCTCCGTTGTCGCGAACGGTATGCTCACGTCGGCGACGAACTCATGCTGCTCATCGCGGATGTGCAGCTGACCTGCGGTGCCGTATTCGGATTGCAATCGCTGCCGCACCAGCAGCAAACCGAGGCCGGGGCGCTTGCGGCGCGGCCTGGCCTGATCGCTCGGATTGCTCACGCGAATCTGCAGCGCTCCATTCCGGCATTCCGCGTTTATTGTAACCGTGCCGCCGTCGAGCAGATGAGCGATGCCGTGCAGCACGGCGTTTTCCACCAGCGGCTGCAGGATCAATGCGGGAACGAGTCCGGCGCGTGCTGGTTCGCTCGCCGTACAATTCACCGTCAGCCGGGGGCCCAACCGCACCTGCTCGATGGCGAGATAGCGCTGCACCACGCTCAATTCCTCGTTCACGCTTATGCGCTGGGTGGCGCCCAACCGCAGCGTGTCGCGCAAGAAATCCGCCAGCAACAGACACATTTTTCGCGCTGCTGAGGGATCGCTGCCGGTCAGCGCGCTGATGGAGTTGAGGCTGTTGAACAGGAAATGCGGATCGATTTGCGCGCGCAGCGCCTTGAGCTCGGCTTCGCGCGCCAGCAGCCCGGACTCGAGTGCGCGCTGTTCCGAGCGCTGCGAGGCTGAGGATGCGATCATCACGTAGTGCAGCGCGATGGCCAGCCAGAACAGCACGGCGCCGACCACGAACAGCACCCACGGTTGCTCCACGAACACCTGAGGCTGCAGCCCGATGTTGAGCGACTCGAGCACTGCGGCCCACAACCACGCGGCGCCGACGCACAGCGCGCCGACGCTCGCAGCCGCGCACATGTGCGCTGGCATGGCCCGCCACAGCGGGTGGTCGCTGTCGATGGGAAAAGCCAGGCAGAGGTAGTACGCGGACAGCCCTATGAAGGCATACAGCATCGTCAGGGGCAGAAAGAAGGCTGCCGCGGTTCCCCAGGCATCACGGTGACCCAGCCCGATGACGAGGACGATGCCGATGGGAAGATAGGCGAGCAGGTACATGCCCAGTTTGCTCGCGTTGGCGAGAATCGGATGCATGAAGTCCTACCTGATTGGCTTAAGTCAATTGCCGATCTCAACGCCGCCCATCAGTACGGTTCCGCGCAGGATCAACTGTTGCGTCGCGCCCGATGGGTTGGTGCGTGTCTTATCGTCGATGCCGCCGAGAATGGGCACCACATTCGAGATCACGGTCCAGTTCTGAGGAACGATTACGTGCAGCCCGCCCATGATCACCAACAGCTCGATTTGTGCCGACCCTTCCGCGCCCATCAGCGCCTCCCGCAGGTCCAGCTCAAAACCGCCCATCACGCAGACCGCCTCGGCACTGCGAAACGTAGACTTGCCCCAGCGGCGCCTACAGCTGCCGAGCACGGAAAACACCGACGCATGTTCCGACGCATTCGCGGCGGCGCCCGGATTGCCCGGCGTCGCGGGACTGTAGGGCGGCGAAGTATTGTACGGTTGCGAGGGATTGAAGGGTTGCGAGGTGGTGGCCGGGGCCTGGCCGAAATTCGGCGGCTCGTTCGGTGTTCTCGCGCGCATGCGGCCGCTGCGCATTATTATCCGCGCGCCGATGAACACCAATATCAGCGGCCAGAGAAATTCCCACACCTGCAGGCTCACGATTCCAAGCGTGTTGAGCAGCAGCCAGCTGCCGACGATGATCAACAGCAAACCGGTTACCGCTCCGTGCCGTCCGCGTTGCAGAACCGTCAGCCCAAACACGATAAGCACGGCAGGCCAGAAACGCATCGCATGATGCGCCTGCACAACGCCCAACCGATCGAGTGCCAGGGCAATTCCCACCAGCAAGATGAAGACGCCGAGGATGAACCTCGGCGTGATCTTGGGGGGTGTCTCAGGTGGCATTGTGACCTATATTCGCGTAGGGGTAGCGCTGAACTGACTCATCGCGGCCCGTCAGGATAATCGGCCCGGAGATCTCAGCATAGGCCCAATTTGTCATTGTATTGGCAAATAGCCAATCGCCGAGCAGCAGCAGCCCCCAGCCGCGCTGCCGAGATTCCTTGATGCTCGTGCCGAGTCGCAGAATCGCCGATGCGATGAGGATGATCGGCCAACCCCGCGCGATGCCCATGTTTGCTCCGTGATATCGATTCGACGGGCACATGCTGAATCAGGTCTGCCTCAAGATCATGCGTTATTCGGCCAATGGCCCAAAACTCCCGGTGAACGCCCTCGCGGCCTTGGCTTAGGGCTGTAAGCGCGTTACCCCCCAGGGTGCGCCGTTGGCGCCGCTCCCCGGTTCAGGCAATTCCCTAGTCCAGCGCGCGCGGTCATGTATGCGAAATTCGCCCTCCACCCACAGCTCGACGGCATCGGCCAATAGCCGATATCCGCCCCAATGGGGCGGGCGCGGCACATCCACGGAGACGGTTTCGGGCTCCGCCGTACCGGGTCCTCCGTAGGGAATTCCAAAGCGCCGCGCTTCACGCAACACCGCGGCAGCCAGCGCCTCGCGCGACTCCACCGGTTGGCTTTGCTGACTCGCCCAGGCGCCCAGCCGGCTCTGCCAGGCTCGGGTGCGAAAATACGCATCGCTCTCGTCCTTGGACAGCCGTTCGACCCTGCCCTCTGCTCGCACCTGACGATGACGATGGTCCCAATGAAACACCACCGCGGCCCGGGGATTTCCTTCAAGTTCGCTGCCCTTGCGCGATCGGTAGTTGGTGTGAAAGAGAATTGACCCCGGCTGCGGGATGATCCCCTTGCACAGCACGACTCGCGCTGATGGATAGCCGCGGCCATCCACGGTGGCCAGCACCATGGCATCGGGATTGGGCTGGTTGGAATCGAGCCGGGCTTCACTCAGCCATTGCGCAGCGACTTCCAGGGGGTTCCCCGGCAGCGGATCGGGCAAGGTTTCCACCCAAAATGTCTTTTTGCTGCGGCTCATATGAGAATGGTAGCCGCGCCGGCGCGTACATGGGGCATTCTTTGATGAATCTGGATGAATTGCGGACCGCACTGACCGAACTCGATGGCCAGCTTCTGGAGTTGGTTGCGCGCCGCCAGTCCTTGAGCGAGCAAGTGGCCGCGGTCAAGCGGGCCACTGGAACGGCGATTCGGGACTTCGGCCGGGAGCGCGAGGTCATTCTGCGGGGCCGCACGGCCGCCGAGCGCCTGGGTGTGCCGCCCGATCTCGCGGAATCGCTGCTGCGGCAGCTCATTCAATCCTCGCTCACCACGCAGGAGCAAGCGCGCGTTGCCGCACAGGGGCAGGGCAGCGGCAAACGCGCGCTCGTCATCGGCGGGCGCGGCAAGATGGGCAGCTGGTTCGCCGAGTTTCTCGCGTCGCAGGGATTCCGCGTGGCCATCTCGGATCCGCAGGGCGGTCTGCCGGGATTTGACATTGTCGCCGACTGGCCGGCTGATGCCCTGGATTTCGATCTGATCGTGCTTGCCACGCCGCTATCCGCCACGGCGGATTTGCTCAAGATCCTGGCGCAGCGCTCGCCCCGCGGTCTGATCTTTGATCTGGGTTCGGTGAAAACGCCGCTGCGGGCCGGGCTCGATGCCCTGGTCGACGCCGGTTGCCGGGTGACCTCGTTGCATCCCATGTTTGGTCCGGACACCGAGCTTTTGTCGGGACGCCATGTGATCTTCATCGACCTGGGCAACTCCGACGCGCTTAAGCAGGCTCAGGAACTGTTCGCCCCCACCATGGCCGAGCAGGTGGTGATGGGTCTCGATGAGCATGATCGACTGATCGCCTACGTGCTGGGTTTGTCGCACGCGGTCAACATCGCGTTCTTCACTGCACTTGCAGACAGCGGCGAAGCCGCGCCGCGATTGGCGAGACTATCCAGCACGACTTTCGATGCGCAACTGGACGTGGCAAGCCGCGTCGCAGCCGAGAGCCCCGATCTTTATTTCGAAATTCAGAATTCGAACTCTTACGGCGGCGAATCGCTGCTGGCTCTGCAAAAAGCGGTGGAAGGCTTGATCGCAACGGTGAAAACCAAGAATCTGCGGGAATTCACTGCGATCATGCGTCGCGGCCGGGCCTACCTCGACGTGCGCGCGGCCGCGCGCGCAGATTGAGGTTCACAGGATGCCGCAAATGGATGAGATCGCGCAGGAGAACGAAGAGCTCAAGAAGCGTGTCGCGGAAATGACCGCCGAAGCGGCGAACAATGAGACCATCATGAAGCGCACGCAGGCGCGCGAATTGACGCTGCTGCGCGCCGACACCCTGGCGCAGCTGCTGCACGCCATGGTCAGCGGACTGAAAGACTCGTATTCGCTGGACGCAGTCAGCGTGGTGCTGCTCGATCCCCAGCATGAGGTGCGGCATCTGTTGATCGCCGGCGGCGACCGGCCGGAGGAATTCAAGCAGATATTCTTCGTGGACTCGCTGGTCGGTCTGGCTCCGCAACTCGCCGTGCTGCACAAGCCATGGCTCGGGCCCTTCGTCGGCGCCGACCATCACCTGCTGTTTCCCGGAGTGCCGAATCTCAAGAGCGCGGCTCTGGTGCCGCTGCCGCGCAAGGATCGCGCAACCGGCGCGCTGTGTTTCGGCAGCCGCGATGCGGCACGCTTCACGCGGCATCACGGCACGGATTTTCTGGGGCATTTGGGGGCGGTCGCAGCGGTGTGCATCGAGAATTCGGTCAATCGCGCGCGCCTGCTGCGCGCCGGCATTACCGACTTCTTGACGGGCTGGCACAATCGGCGCTACCTGCAGCAAAGACTAAAGGAAGAACTGGCGCGGGCGCAGCGCCGCGGCGGCACCATCGCATGCCTGATGATCGATATCGATAAGTTCAAGAGCATCAATGACGGCTATGGGCATCTGGCGGGCGACAGTGCGCTGAAGGAGGTCGCGGTGCGCATCGAGGCGCAAATTCGCAGCATGGACACAGCCGCGCGCTTTGGCGGCGACGAACTGGCGATCTTGCTGCCCGACGCGACTTCGGCGGATGCCGCGACGCTGGCCGAGCGCATTCGCGAGGTCATTGCAGCGATGCCGTTTTCGCTCAACTCGCAAATCACGCGCAACCTGACGGTCTCGGTGGGAGTTGCCTCTGTCTCGCCCGGACGCCACGAAACCGATTTGAAGGCCGTGGCGGACCGCCTGATCGCCGATGCCGATGCGGCGCTGTATCGCGCAAAGACGCTGGGCCGGAATCGCGTACAAGTGGGAGCCGGCTAGCGCCATGTCCATCCAGCCCGCCAGCGACTACATCGACAGGGACGGCTTTCGCGCCAACGTCGGCATCGTGTTGAGCCGCGGCGGCGGCGATCTTTTCCTGGGCGGGCGCGTCGGCGGGCGCGGTTGGCAGTTCCCCCAGGGCGGCGTCAATCGCGGCGAACAGGTCGAGGCCGCGTTATTTCGCGAACTGAAGGAGGAGATCGGTCTGGATCCCGCTGACGTCGAAGTGCTGGGATCGACCCAGGGCTGGCTGCGCTACCGTCTGCCGCGTCAATACGTGCGCGACCGCTGCATCGGCCAGAAGCAGCGCTGGTTTTTGCTGAAACTCACCGCGGACGAATCGAAATTGCGCTTCGATTGCACCGATCAACCGGAGTTCGATCGCTGGCGATGGGCCGAATATTGGACGCCGGTTCGCGAAGTCGTGTACTTCAAACGGCGCGTTTACGTGCGCGCGCTGCAGACCCTCGGCAAGCACCTGTTTCCCGACGGACTGCCGCCTTATCCGGAGTGGTGGCCGGAAATCGAGGCGGCGACCTGAGGATGACCGATGGCGGCTAGCCTAAGCTCAGAAGGGTTTGACCACGGCGAGAATCACGATCCCTATCAGCAGCAGCGTCGGCAGCTCATTGAAGACGCGATACCAGCGGGCGCTGCGCGAGTTGCGCCGCTGCGCAAAATCTCGAATTATTTTGAAGCAGTATCCGTGGTACGCGACCAACAACAGCACCAGCAATAGTTTGATCCGCAGCCACGAGAAGGACAGGTACAGCGGCGTTTCGACAATCATCGCAAGCCCAAAAATAATAGTTAGCGATGCGCCGATGGTGGTGATGGCGAACAGCCGCCGCTCCATGATTTCGAAGCGCGCGGTGCTGACCGCATCCGTGGCGCCCGCATGGTAGACATAGAGCCGCGGCAGGTAAAACAAACCCGCAAACCAGGTGACCATCGCGGCGATGTGCAGGGCCTTGAGCCAGAGCATGAGCATTCCCTTGGATTTTTGCCCTGGGGATCATACCGCAGCGCGATGCGTGAAGATCTGTCGTAAACGGCGTTGCTTCGTGTAATGTCTCGTACCCTTACGGGAACGGTACAGTAGCGATATGGCAGAATCGTCCGGCAAACTGGTCGTGCGGTCGTATGCGCCGAAGCGCCGTGCGGTGCTGTGGAGCATGGCCGTGCTGTTGGCGGTGGCGATCCTCTACGCCGCATTCGAGCTCGGTCGCTTCGAAGCGGGTTTTCGCGTGGTCGATTCGGTGCGCGGCGCACTGGCCGCGAGCGCGCGCATTCGCGCGCTCGAAGCGGAGAACGGCAATCAGCGCCGTCAGCTGGAGGCCGCGGAAACGGCGCGTCGTGTCGACCGCGAGGGTTACGCCCAGGTGGAACGCAGCCTCGGCGATATGCAGAGTCAGATCGCGCGCCTGAACCAGGATCTGTCCTTCTACCGCGGGTTGGTACAACCGGAGTCGCTCATCCATGTCAAAGTGCAGCAGATGCAGATCATCCCCGACACGGTCGCAGGAAAGTTCCATCTCAAGTTCGTATTGATGCAGACCGGCAAGCCGGATAAGGAGGTCGCGGGCAACGCGGCGATCACCATCGATGGACTGCTGCAGGGCAAGCCGCTCAGCCTGACGTATGCGCAAGTCTCGCCCAACCGCCGCGTCTCCCTGGCATACTCCTTCAAGTACTTTCAGGAGTACAACGAAGCGATAGATTTGCCGCGGGGTTTCGAGCCCACGCGCGTCGGAGTCGAGATTCATAGCGCCAGAGACTCGAGCCACAGCGCCCGTCAAGCCTTCGTCTGGAAGGCGCAGGGGATGTCCGTGGAAACCGAGGCGAACGGCGATATTCCGGCCAAGGGTGATGCAGATGTTCAAACAGAAGAGTAAGTCGGCGGAAATTGACACATTGATCGGCGCCAAGACCCGGATCAACGGCGACGTGGAATTTGTCGGAGGATTTCACCTCGACGGCTACATCAACGGCAACGTCAAGTGCGAATTGGGCGAGGGAGCCGTGTTGTCGGTGAGCGAGCAAGGCTGCATCGAGGGGTCGGTAAGCGTCCCCAACATTGTGTTAAATGGCATCGTGAAGGGCGACATCGAGGCGGGCGACCGCGTGGAACTCGGGCCAAAAGCACGGGTTCTCGGCAGCGTGCAGTACACGACCATTGAAACGGCGGTTGGCGCCCAAATACTTGGTAAATTGATCCACCGGACCAAGGATTAGTCCCAAACGGGTGAACCTAGGTCGCAAACTTGGGGTCATATCTTTGATTGGCCGCCGGCTGCCGAGTAAACTAGTCCCATGAGCACCACCTCTGATTCGATGAATGGCGACGACGCGGCGCCTGCCGCGCCGAACGTCCTGGTTTTCACCGATGCCGCAGCGGGCAAGGTGGGCGAATTGATCCGCGAAGAGGCGAATCCCAGCCTGAAGTTGCGGGTGTTCGTTTCCGGCGGCGGCTGTTCCGGTTTTCAGTACGGATTCACCTTCGACGAGAACATCGAAGAGGGCGACTTCTGCGTCGAAAACCGCGGGGTCCAATTGTTGGTCGACCCGATGAGCGCGCAATATCTCATGGGCGCGGAAATCGACTACAAAGAGGATTTACAGGGCGCGCAGTTCGTTATTCGTAATCCGAACGCGAAGACCACCTGCGGCTGCGGATCTTCATTCTCAGCTTAGTAATGTTGACCGCGTAGATGAGCCGCCGTAGGGTCGTTCCCGACGTGCTGGCCGCCGTCGATTTGGGCTCCAACAGCTTTCACATGGTCGTCGCGCGTTACTCGCACGGCCAGCTCGTCATCCTCGATCGGCTGCGCGAAATGGTGCGTTTGGCGGCGGGCCTGGGCGACAGCGGCCGTCTGGACGATGCCGCGACGGATCGTGCGTTGCGCTGCCTGGAGCGATTCGGCCAGCGGTTGCGCGCCATGCGTGCGGACGGCGTGCGCGTGGTGGGCACCAATGCACTGCGGCGTGCCAGGCGCAAGCGTTGGTTTCTGGAACGGGCCCGCGCTGCGCTGGGTCACCCGATTGAAATAATTTCGGGATTGGAAGAGGCGCGTCTGATCTATTCGGGAGTGGCGCACACCAGCCCGATGAGTCCGGACAAGCGCCTGGTCATCGATATCGGCGGCGGCTCCACTGAAGCCGTGATCGGCCAGGGGTTTGATCCGTTGCTGCTCGAAAGCCTGTCCGTGGGCTGCGTCGGTTTGAGCGCCAGCTATTTCGACGACGGCAGGATATCGGCAAAGCGCCTGGAGCGGGCGCGTACCGCCGTCAGGCTCGAACTCGAGCCGATACAGGAAGCCTACCGCAAGCTCGGGTGGCTGCAGGCATTCGGCAGTTCCGGCACCGTGCGCGTCATCGGCGATGTCCTGCACAGTCTCAATCCCGAGGCGCCGCATATCACGCTCGATAACCTGAATGGGTTGGCGGAGCGCGTGATCGCGGCCGGCCATGTAGATGAACTTGATCTTCCCGAAGTGGACGCCGAGCGCGCGCCGGTGTTTCCGGCGGGCCTCGCGATCCTGTTGGAAGTGGTCGAAAACTTCGGCATCGATCGCGTTCGGGTGGCCGAGGGCGCGATGCGCGAAGGGCTGCTTTACGATCTCATGGGCCGCTTCACCAATGAAGATGCGCGTGTTCGCAGCGTGCGCGCCATGGAAAAGCGCTATCAGATCGACGTCACTCAGGCGGAGCGCGTCGAATTGACCGCGGTGGCGCTGCTCGAACAGGTCGAATCCGAATGGGGGTTGGAAGATCCGCTGGCGGAGCTGGTGCTGCGCTGGGCGGCGCGCTTGCACGAAACCGGGCTCGATATCGCGCATTCCAAATATCACCGCCACAGCGCCTACCTGCTCGAGAACGCCGACATGCCGGGCTTCCCGCGCGAAGAGCAGCAGCTATTGGCGGCGTTGGTGGGCGGCCACCGTCGTCAGCTGTCCTTCGAGTCGCTCGAGGATTTGCTGCCGCCATGGGACCGGCTTGCGGAGTTTCTCATCGTGCTGCTGCGCCTCGCGGTTTTGCTGCATCGAGGGCGCAGCCCGCAACCCCTGCCGGAGGTGCGCTTGAGCGCCAAGGGGCGCAATCTGACATTGGAGCTACCACCGCGCTGGATCAAGGAACATCCGCTCACGCTCGAAGATCTGCAGCAGGAACAGCAGTATCTGAAAGACGCCGGCTTTCGTCTCAGCATCGTCCAGGTTTGAGCGGTCTGCTGGCCGGCATGGGCCTGCAGCAGGTCGCGAGCTGCGCGTCTAGACCTCGGCGAGCGCCGCCCGCTCACCGTGCAGACTCATCAAGCGCGCTTGCGCCGACACCTTGCCCTCGCCGGCCGCGCGCGCATATTGGCCGTCGGCATTTAGAACCCACGCCTGCACGTCGTCTTCCAGATACAGCTTCAGATCGTCAACGACGCGTGCCTGCATTTCCTCCGACTCGATCGGGAATGCCACTTCGATGCGGCGGAACAAATTGCGGTCCATCCAGTCGGCGCTGGCGCAGTAGATTTCGCGCGCCCCGGAATTTTCGAAGCAGTAAACCCGGGAATGTTCCAGGAAACGTCCGACGATGGAGCGCACTCGAATGCGATCGGAGACGCCGCGAACTCCGGGCCGCAGACAACATACACCGCGAATGATGAGATCGATTTGCACGCCGGCGCGCGAGGCGCGATACAGCGCCTGAATCACGGTGGGCTCGGTAAGCGCGTTGAGTTTGGCGATGATGCGGGCCGGCCGTCCCGCCCGGGCATGCTCGGCCTCGCGATCGATCTTCGCGATGATGGCCTGGTGCAGGCTGAAGGGCGCATGCAGCAACTTGCGCAGTTTCGGCACCTGGGTGAGGCCGGTCAGCTGCAGGAATATCTGGTGAATGTCCTCGCCGATGGACTCATCGGCGGTCAGCAGACCATAGTCCGTGTAAAGCCGCGCCGTTTTGGTGTGATAGTTGCCCGTACCCAGGTGGCAGTAGCGCCGCAGCCCCTTTTCCTCGCGCCGCACCACCATGACCAGCTTGGCGTGTGTCTTGAAGCCGAATACGCCGTACATGACGTGCGCGCCGGCCTCCTGCAGCTTGGTCGCGAGTTCGATATTGGCTTCTTCGTCGAAGCGCGCGCGCAGCTCGATGATGACGGTCACGTCCTTGCCTGCCGCCGCTGCGTCGACCAGCGCGGCGACAATGATGGAATCGCTGCCGACGCGGTACAGCGTCTGTTTGATGGCAAGTACCTGCGGATCGCTTGCCGCCTGCTTGACGAAATCGGTGACCGGTGCGAAGCCCTGGAACGGGTGATGCAAAAGCACGTCCGTGGCCCGCAATGTGGAGAACAGATCACCGCCGGCCTTCAATCGGTCTGGAATGCTCGGCGCAAACGCGGGATATTTCAGCTCGGCGCGATCCACCAGGTCGTACACCGCCAGCAGGCGGTTCAAATTCACCGGTCCGGATACCTTGTACAGGTCCTCCGAGGTGAGTCCGAATTGTTCCAGCAGATAGGTCAGGATCTCATCCGGACAATCGTAAGCCGTTTCCAGACGCACCGCGTCGCCGTAGCGGCGCGACGCGAGCTCGCCTTCGACCGCACGCAACAGGTCGTCGACTTCTTCCTGTTCGACGAACAAGTCGCTGTTGCGGGTGACGCGAAATTGGTAGCAGCCGCGCATGCGCATGCCGGCAAAGAGATTCGATACGAAGGCCTCGACGATGGTGCCCAGGAAGACGAAGTGCCGGCTGCCGAGCTCGTCGGGCAACCTGATGAGGCGCGGCAGGGAACGCGGCGCCTGCACCACGGCAAGACCGCTATCGCGCCCGAATCCGTCCTCGCCCTCGACGACGATCGCGAAATTCAAGCTCTTGTTGAGTATTTTCGGGAAAGGCCGCGCGGGATCCAATGCCAGCGGGCTCAAGACCGGTTCGACCTCGCGGGTGAAATAATCCGCAATCCAGGCGGCCTGCGCGTCGGTCCAGGTTTCCGGCTCGACGAACACCACGCCGCTCGCCGCCAGTTCCGGCATGAGCACATCGTTCAACAGTTGGTATTGCTCATCCACCAAGCGCACGGCATGCACGCGAATCGCCCGCAACTGCTCCGACACCGACAAGCCATCGGCTCCTGCTTGGACCGCGCCGGCCTCCAGCAGCTCCTTGAGGCTGGCCACGCGAATCTCGAAAAACTCGTCGAGATTGGCGCACGAAATGCACAGAAATTTCACCCGTTCGAGCAGCGGGATTCTTTTGTCCCGGGCCTGCTCCAACACGCGCTGGTTGAACTCGAGGAACGATAGTTCACGATTGAAGTACAGCTGCGGTACCTGTAGGTCAGTGTCGTTCATGTCTGCGAGTGTGCGGTCCGATCAATGACAGTTCAATGAAGCATAAGCCAGGCTGACTCAATCATACCGATACACGCCGCCCAGGATTCGCGCGCCGCCGGCACCCGTCACGCTGCCGGCGCTCGAGGTCAGCCCTTCCAGGGTCCGTTTGGCAAACCAGGCGAAGGCGATGGCCTCGACATAGTCCGGGTTGAATCCCAAGGCGGCCGTGCTCGCTACCCGGTTCGGCGCGGTCAAAGCCGCAAGCGCCTTAAGCATCCCTGAGTTGTGCGCGCCGCCCCCGCAGACATATAGAGCGGCGCCCGGCACGTGCTGCCGCACTGCCGCAGCCAGCGTGGCAGCGGTGTACTGCTGCAAAGTGGCTTGCACGTCGCGTGCGCTCACCGAGGTCTGGCCGATTTTGCTCTTGAGCCACGGCAAGTTGAACAACTCCCGGCCGGTGCTCTTGGGAGGCGGCAGCTTCAGGTAGGGTTCGTCCAGCATTTCGCGCAGCAAGGCGTCGTCAATTTTGCCGGTGGCGGCCCAAGCGCCGCCGGCATCGAACGCAAGCCCAAGATTCGACGAAATCCAGGCATCGAGGAGGCGGTTGGCGGGACCCGTATCAAATCCCGTGACTGCGGCACCGCGCTTCAGAATGGTGATATTGGCGATGCCGCCCAGGTTGGCAATCACGCGATCCTCATCGGCACTGCGAAAAACCTGGTCGTGGAATACCGGCAACAGCGGGGCGCCCTGGCCGCCGGCCGCCAGATCGCGCCGGCGAAAGTCCGCCACCACGCCGATGCCTGTCATTTCCGCAATGGTGTTCGGATCGCCGATCTGCCAGGTAAATGGTGCCGTCAAATCCGGACGATGGCGCAGCGTTTGGCCGTGACTGCCGAGGGCGGTGACCCGGCTGGGGCTGACGCCGGCGCTCTTCAGCAGGGCCAACGCGCATTGCGCGAACGCACGTCCCACCTCCACGTCGACCTGGCCGACCTCATCCAGCGCAACGTGGTCGGCGTACTCGATCAGCGCCAGCATGCGGCGCTTCAATGCAGGCTCGAATTCGGCCGCAGCCGTGGCGATGATGCGCAGCGGCGCCGCGTCGAAATCGACCAGCGCAGCATCGATGGCGTCCATGCTGGTACCTGAGATCATGCCGAGATAAAACCCCATGGCGTAGGTTTTAGCGGCGTCGGACTTCAGTAGACCGCAGGATTCGAGCGCAATTCGCCGGAGGTTGGGGTCGCAGGTGCAGGGGTTTGAGCGGTCGGGACCGCCGCGGCATTGGCCGCCGCAGCGATCGGCGCGCCACCCGACTGCGGCGACAAGCTGGCAAGCAGCGGTTCCGCCATGGCGTGAAATTTTTGCAGGGCATCGGCATGCAGGGGTTCTGCCCCGGGCAATCCCACCGTCTGTGGATTCCGGTGCACGCCGTTCATCAAGTACTCATAGTGCAGGTGAGGACCGGTGGCGAGCCCCGTCATCCCCACAAAGCCGATGACGTCGCCCTGCTGCACGCGCGTGCCGACATGAATGTTTTTTGCAAAGCGCGACATATGTCCGTAGAGCGTCGATATGTTGCCGCCATGCTGAAGCAGCAACGCATTGCCATACCCGCCGCGCCAGCCCGCAAAACTTACATGGCCGTCGCCCGCCGCGCGCACCGGGGTACCGGTTGGCGCCGCGTAGTCGGTACCCATGTGCCCGCGGATGGTATTCAAAATCGGATGCATGCGATGCGGATTGAACGCCGAACTGACGCGCGTGAAATCCAGCGGCGCCCGCAAGAACGCCTTGCGCATTGCCAAGCCGCTCGGCGTGTAATAGCCGGCGCCGCCGCTCTCCGACACGTATCGCACGGCGCGATACACCTTGCCGTTGTTCACGAATTCCGCGGCCAGCACCTCGCCGTCGCGAAGATATTTTCCGTCCTGATAAATCTGTTCGTACACCGCGGTGAATCGATCGCCCTCGCGGATGTCGAGCACGAAATCGATGTCCCAGGCGAAAACATTCGCGAGTTTCAGCGCTACCGGGTCGGAGATGTTGGCCGCCTCGGCGGCCTGAAACAAGGAGGAATCAATGGTGGCGGTGGCGGTGCGCAAGCGCGTTTCCACCGGGTTGTTGATCAGCTTCGCCTCGAAGCCTGCGTCCTGGCGAACGATATCGAGGGTTTGGGTCTCGCTCACCTTGCGAACGAGTTCCTGGATGTCCCCCGCCGTGTGCGTGACCTTGATGGCATCGCCCGGCTTCAAGTAGTCCAAGCTTTGGCGGATGCCCGGCAAGTGACGGATCGTGGCTAGGTCTCCCAGATTGAGAGTGAGACGGCGAAACACCGCGTCAAGGGTGTCATTCCTGCCGATCACCACTTCGACGATGGACGCCATGCTGGCCTGCTGCACCACCGGGGCCGGCGCGGCGGCGAGCGCCGCCGCCGGCGTCGCGGTTCGCGCACTGGGCGGCGCGGCATCGTGGGTGAGGGGCGATAAGATCAGCGCGGCCGCGACCAGGGCGGCGCAACCGGCCAACCGAGCAATCAACGCTTTGATTCGTGAAGGATTATCCGAGGGTTCAGAATTGTTGCGATGCACCAGAAAAGTCCCAGCAAAACGGCTAGGCTAGCCGCCGACTTAAGGTAGGTCAATCGAATGGCGTCTCTATTTGAGAACGTTAACCCCATTTCGCACGGCGCAACGCTTCAGTTTGGGTGTTCATCATCGGAGCCAACAATGAAGCGACTCTTAATGTCCGCCGTCTTATTCACCCTGGGCGTATGCGCCGAGGCGCATGCCGTCGGCAAGCTGGCTGAAGTTTCCATCATCGACCGCGACAGTGGCTGTGCTCTTTCCACGCACTACTATCGCGGCGAATACTGGGTGGCCGGCTCTCCAGGGGCGCGATACGCGATTTCGATTCGTAATCGTCTTGGCGAGCGCGTCCTCGCGGTAACCTCGGTTGACGGCGTCAATGTGGTATCCGGCGCCACGGCGTCATGGGGTCAGACCGGCTATGTCTTCGGGGCCGGCGAGGCCTATCAAATCACCGGCTGGCGCAAAAGCGATTCCGATGTCGCCGCATTCGCCTTCACGCCATCGCCTAATTCATACGCCGAGCGTACCGGCCGGCCGGCAAATGTGGGGATCATCGGCATCGCCCTGTTTCGCGAGCGCCTGGCGGCAGTCATGCCCGAGGTTTCCCGCCCTGGTGAAGTCGCGCGCGAGGAGCACTCGAACCGCCCGGCCGACGCGGCTGCCGGCAGCGCAAGTGCCGCTCCACCTGCGCCAACTGCACGCGCGGCAGACAGCTTTGCGAAAAGCGCCGGTAACATTGCATGGCCGGCCAACCAGTCTCCCGAGCCAAAACTCGGTACCGCACATGGCCAGCGCGAGAGCTCCTGGGTCACGCACACCGAGTTTGAGCGCCAGCAATCCGAACCAAATGAAATCGTAAGGATTCGCTATGACAGCATGGAGAATCTGGTGGCGATGGGGATAGTGCCTCCGCGCGGCCGGGTGCCCGCGGAGCCGAATGCCTTCCCCGGAGTGGCCAGCCGCTCCTACGTTCCTGATCCCCCGGGCTGAAGCCGACGACAGCTGCGATAATGTTTTGAATGAAGGCCGTCGAGGATAGTGACGAGTCGTTGATGGCGCGCTTTGCTCGGGGCGAGGCCGCCGCATTCGAAGTGCTGTATCGGCGGCACGAAATGCGGATTTGGCGCTATCTCAATCGCCACGTCGGCAATCGCGAGTGCGCCAATGAGTTGATGCAGGAGGTGTGGTTCGGCGTGGCCCGCGATGCACCGCGCTACCGACCCACCGCACGGTTCACCACCTGGTTGTTCACCCTGGCGCACAACCGGATGGTGGATTGGTTTCGATCGCGCCATCCGCATGAAAGTTTGGATGCGCTCGGGATTGACGCCGCCGAGGTCGTCCGCAACACGGCTTCATGCGCCGGCGAGCCGTATGCGGCAGCCGTGGCCGGCGAACAAGCGGCAGCGTTGTTGGATGCGCTGCGGCAGCTGCCGGCGGATCAACGCGAGGTGTTTGTGCTCCAGATCGAAGGCGATCTCAAGGTCGATGAGATTGCCTGCATCACCGGCAGTGCTTTCGAAACCACCAAGAGTCGCCTGCGCTATGCGCGATCGAAGCTGCGCGAACTGCTCAAGGAGTACGCATGAATCAACCTCCATCTGACGACGGTGACGATGCTATGGATCGGCGCTTCCAAACTGGGCTTAGAGAGGATGGTGGACCCAGCGAAGCAGTGCGCCGCGCCATTCTCGACCATGCGAACCGCATGGCGGCCGAACATGCACGCAGCCAACCCCGAGGGCGGAGGTCCGCGATGCTCGGCGCGCGCCGCAGAAATACTATCTTCGGCACGCTGGCTGCCGCCGCTTTTGCGGGCCTGCTGGTCTTGCCCATATTGCGTGCGCCATTCAACCCTACGCAAAGCGCAGCCGGCTTGCCGCCGACTTCCGAAGCCTTGCCGGCGCCTGCGCCAGCGCCCGCACCACAGCCAGAAGCAGTTGGTCGCAGTGAAAAAACCGAGAGTGCCGCCGGCGCGCAGCCCAAGATCGCGGCCGGCGCAGCCGAACCGAAGGGGCCCACTCGACAGGCAGCAAACCCGTTCAACGTCGCGAGTCAGGCGAAGGGCATCGCTTCGACAACTGTCGGCGCCGCGGCCGCACCGCCCGCGGGCCCCGCCGTCCAGCCATCCGCAACGCCCTCTGCAGCTCAGGCTGGTACGCGCGCTTCCGCCGCCGATGCCGCTGCGCCAATTGCGGCAGCCCCGGCACAGCCAAGCCGTAATCTTGCCCGCGCCGCGATTTCCCCCTTTGAGCGCGGAGAATCATTGCGCGGCGCCGCTGCCGCCGGGGATGTGGCCGCCGTAAACGCCCTGCTCAGTTCAACGTCCGATGTCGATGCGCGCGATCGAAGCGGCCGCACGGCATTGATGCTCGCGATCCTGAACGGGCATGTTGAGATGGTCGAGGCGCTGTTGGCCCACGGGGCCGACGCCAATGCAGTGGACCTCGCCGGTGCCCGGCCGCTGCAAATGGCGCGCGCCGCCGGGAATCGGGAGATCGTAGACTCGCTGCTGCGGGCCGGCGCGCAGTAACACCCGCCCCGCAGTCCCTCAGCCGGCGCGTATCAATGCGTGGCGCTTTTTGCCAATGGTCAGCCGCGCGGTGCCGCTGGGATCCAGATCTTTTGCCGAGATGGTCGCGGTGGCGGTGCGCACCGGCTGATCGTTGAGGCGCACGCCGCCTTGCTCGACCAAGCGACGCCCCTCGCCTTTGGAACTCGCCAATCCGAGCGCAATCGCCACGTCGATGACGAGCACCGGCGCGCCGTCCTTCAGCGTAAAGGTCGGCAATCCTTCGGCCACGGCTCCGGCAAATGCGCGCGACGCGGTGGCCGCGGCTTCGCGTCCGGCCTCATCGCCGTGACATAGCCGCGTCGCTTCGGTGGCGAGAATTTGCTTCGCAACATTGATCTCGGCGTCCTTGAGCGCCTCGAGCCTGGCGATTTCCGGAAGCGGCAGGTCCGTGAACATGCGCAGGAACCGCCCGACATCGCCGTCCTCGGTGTTGCGCCAGAACTGCCAGTAGTCGTACGGCGAAAGACGCGCAGGATTGAGCCACACGGCGCCGCTCGCGGTTTTTCCCATCTTGGCGCCGGATGAAGTGGTGATGAGCGGCGAGGTCAGACCGAACAATTGCGCATCGGCGATGCGCCTTCCCAGTTCCACGCCCTGCACAATATTGCCCCACTGGTCGGAGCCGCCCATTTGCAGCGTGCAGCCGTAGCGCTTGAACAATTCCACGAAATCGTAGCCCTGCAGGATCATGTAATTGAATTCGAGAAATGTCAGCGGCTGCTCGCGCTCCAGGCGCAGCCGCACGCTGTCCATCGTCAGCATGCGGTTGATGGTGAAGTGCCGGCCGATATCGCGAAGAAAGGGAATGTATTGCAACTGGCCCAGCCAATCATCGTTGTTGGCCATGATCGCGCCGGTGGGGCCGGCCTCAAAGCTCAAGAAGCGGCTGAAAGTCTCGCGAATGGCGGCAATATTGGCGTTGATCCGCTGCTCCGTGAGCAGCTGCCGGGTTTCCGCGCGTCCCGAAGGATCGCCGATCTTGGTCGTGCCACCGCCCATCAGCACGATCGGGCGGTGTCCAGCCTGCTGCAGGCGGCGCAGCAGCATGATCTGCACCAGGCTGCCGATATGCAGGCTGTCGGCGGTGGCGTCGAAGCCGATATAGGCCGAAATCACGCCCGAATTCGATTGTGCATCGAGCCCCGCGGCATCGGTTATCTGGTGAATGTAGCCGCGCTCGCTCAAGCTGCGCAGGAAATCAGCCTTGAATGGACCCATTAAGAAAGAACCCTCTCGCAAAATTGGCCGATAACGCAGCCGGCGGCATAAAACGGCCATTTTGCACCGGTTCTAAGGCAGCCGCCCGCAATCCAGCCTTTGCACAGGCCCTGCGAGACCAGTCAGAGAATGGCGAGCAGCGGTTGACACCCCCCCGCGCCCGGATATACTGCGCGCCCTCCCACCTAAAACGCGTTTTTCGAGACTTTTCGTTCATTGACGGGGTCCAAAAACGCGCTATACTTGGAAGTTCGCCCGAGGCCTTTGTTGCCCCGGGTTATTCTTTAAAAATTTGAACAGGTAACTTGTGCAGGGACTCGCGTCGATGCGCCTTTGGTGCAATTCGATGATTCGAGTTCCAAACGACCAGTTGTTCATTCGTGAACAAGTGAGAGTTTGGGATCGAGATT
>DATMRC010000090.1:0-21553 GCA_035567075.1 Steroidobacteraceae bacterium | reverse complement strand
CCGCGACCGGTCTCTCGGATTCGACTCGCCCGCGAGGGCTCCGGAGAGGCGTGCTTTAAGCCAGCGAACTGCTGAACAGCACCAACATGCGGCTCCAGGCCTTCTCGGCCTGGTCATGGTTGTAGACTTGCGCGTCGGGCGGACACCACCCGTGCAGTGTGCCTGCATACACCTCGATTTCCGCCGGCAACTTCGCCGTGGCAAAGGAATCGCGCAGCACATTCTTGGCTTCCGGCTGCCGCATATCGTCGTTTTCGGCAATCGCAATCAAATAATGCGCCTTCATCTGCGGGATCAAGAGATGCGGACTTTCCGGCTTGTCGGTAACAAGACCGCCGCCGTGAAACGTCGCTCCCGCGCCAATACGATCCGGGAAAGTCGCAGCCGTTCGCAGCACAAAGGGCCCGCCCATGCAGTATCCGGTGGTGCCCATCTTCCGCTTCTTGTCCACTGAGGGCTGGCTGTCCAGAAACGCCACGAATGCCTTGGCATCGGTCACGGCAGTCGTGGGATTCAAGGTACCCGCGAGAGTCATGAGCGCCTGACGCGTCGGAGGATCATTGAAATCCGGATGATCCGGTGCGGTCGGGGCTTTCTTGGTGCGGTAGAAGGGATTGATGACAAGCACTGAATAGCCGGACTCGGCGAGTCTTGTGGCCATCTGCTTGAAAGTAGGGCGCAATCCGAAGATATCCGGCCAGATGAGCACGCCGGGAAATTTGCCCTTGGACGGATGCACGAAATAGGCGTCGCAGGTCCCGTCCGGGGTCTTTATTTCAACGTCCGCTCCCTTGGTCTCCACGGCATTGGCGAGCTTCGGCCATACCGCGGTCAAACCGGCGCCCAATGCCATTGCGCCAAATTGCCTGCGCGTCACATCGCTCGAGCGCCGCGCAAATTCATCCAGATCGTCATGTTCACACATACTTACTTCCTCATGAGTTTCGTGATCCGCGATCCTACGCCTCAGGCTGCAGTGGGGCCCGGCGCCGAGCCGCCGTATCGATTGGGTTTCCCAGCCTCAGCGCACCAAATGATCAGCACAATCCAGCCGATGATGGGGATGAACCAGAGAAGCTGTAACCAGCCACTGCGATCGGTATCGTGCAGTCGCCGCGCCGTCACCGCAA
The DNA here is from genome assembly GCA_035567075.1 of Steroidobacteraceae bacterium. Taxonomy (GTDB): domain Bacteria; phylum Pseudomonadota; class Gammaproteobacteria; order Steroidobacterales; family Steroidobacteraceae; genus Bog-1198. Next base: position 20,423 of record DATMRC010000090.1, on the reverse strand, counting down.
TGCTTGGCAGACACGTCGCCAGTGAAAATAGGCCGGACAGATTCCAGCTGATGGTTCGAAGCGCCGCCGACGCAACGATCGTAAACAGCACCCACCACCAAAATTCCGGCCGCGATGCGCAGCCTTCGAAATCCACGTATTTGTTGAAACAGGTTTTTATAGAGTCGGTAAAATTCATGTCCCCTCCGCTGGCGTGGCGTCCCCGTGCATTAGAGTACCAGTCTTCGTTGCGATCCTAGTAATGGTCAGTGTATGGGCCGGATTTGCAGCTGTAGCCCTCGGGCGGCGGCGTCAGCTTGAACTGCAATGCCGGAGTGCCTTTGGGATGCGAAGCCAGCGTGTTCAAAGCCCACAGATTGAACGCCTGAGTGTTGATTTGAGGCCACATGTGGCCGTGGCTGCTCGAGCACGCGATTTCAACTACATTCGCAGTGGAACTGAAATAATTCGAAGCGGCCTGCGTCGACGGCCGGTAGTCGGCACATAAAACTCCGGAACATTTCCACAGGTCGTTGTCCCCGCCCCATACGACGATCACGATCATCGGGTCGAGGTTGGTTTTCAGCGGGAAAGGCGCCACCCGGCCTTGGAAGATTTTTCCCGGCTTCGCCTGGACCGCGGCTCGCGCCGCCTCGAAAGAGAGCGCGCTGCCATCATCCTCGGTCACATACCACTCTCCCGAAATCGGCAAACCGCCCGCCCAAAAGTCCGACCGGAACGTCAGCGCCCGATTGGTCATGGTGCCGCCCGATGAAATCCCGCCTATGAACAGGCGGCGCGAGTCCAGCGGATACTGCGTCGCCACGCATTTCACAACGGCGATGAGGAATCGAGAATCCGGCTCCTCGTCGCCCTTGAATTTATCTCCGCTCACATTGCCCGCGCGCCCCTCAGTCCATGGCCGCCAGTTCCAGCCGTCAATGCCCGGGCCGTTGCAGACCCCGGCGCGAAGATCCGCATCCTGGTTTGCGCAGTCGCGAACCGGACCGATGACCATGAATCCATTGTCTGCGAGCTGCGCGTTCGCTCCGCTGCGCGCAACATGCAAATTGTCATTGGTCGACTCCACCGAGCCGGTCAACGACACCCAGACAGGCACGGGCCTGCTCAAATTTGCGGGTGGTTTCACCACGAACGCGCGCATTTTGCCGTCGCTCGGAAAATCGACGTTGAGACCCGCTTTGACCTGGTATCCGGCCGGGCACGTGCCACGCAGCGCGTCTTTCGCAGGCGCGGCGGCGGCCATGCTGCCCGCGGGCATCGCCATCACGGCAGCGACCAACATCGGCAAGCTGCGAACGCCGCGCCGTAAGTTCATCATTGGCCTCGACCAGCGGGAAACCAGCAACATTCTCGGCCGGAAATTCCGCGCGCGCAACTCACCAGGCGTCCGCCTCAGTCATCCCAGGGCAATGGCGCGCATGAATGCCGGGCGCGCCTTCAACCGGCTTAAGTAGGCGCCAACCTGGGGCGTGTACTCGTCGCTGATGTTGAGAAATTCACCCAGGTAGAGCGCGAAACCGATCGCGATGTCGGCGATCGTAAAGCGGTTGTCGCAGAGGAATTCCCGAGTCTTGATGTGGGAGTCGAGCAACCTCAGTCGCGCCAAATACCAGCGCCGATAGTCCGATGCAACGCGTGGTTGCCGGTGCTGTTCGGATTCCAGGCGACTGTAGCGCAGAACAATCGTCTGCGGAAAAGTCAATGTCGCATCGCTATGAAACAGCCAGTTCAAATAGTCCGCATATTCCGGATGTTGCGGCTGCAGCCCGAATTCATGGCGCCGATATTTCTCCACCAGATAAAGGCAAATGGCCGAGGACTCGGTCATTCGAATTTCGCCATCGGTGAAATAGGGCACCGTACCGAGCACGTTGATGCCGAGAAACTCCTTGTGTTCGACACGCGGCGGGAATCGCAGCGTTTCGAGCTCATACGGCAAGTGCAGTTCCTCCAGCGCCCAGAGCGGGCGAATCGAACGCGAACCCTTGCAGTGCCAGAGCTTCACTTCGTCACCCATTCAGCAGAGCCGGAAGATTAAAGCCTGTTTTGGCAATCCAGAAGCGTGTCCGAAGCCAGCCGGCGCGCAGCACACACCACCACATGATGGTCTTGTGCAAATCCTCGAAGGGCTGTGCGCAGGGTATGAAGCAACTATACCCAGGCAAATCGTTCGCCCCGTGAAGGCCCCATGCGCCGAGCCGCGGCACAAAATCCGGTTGCTTGAGTTCCAGCGCGTTGAGTCGGCGACACACCTCGGCGGCATTGGGAGGGGCTTCCGTCAGCGGCAGCGAAATTGTCGCGAGGTACCCCGCGCCGGCAACGGGATGAGCAGTTCCCACATTGACCTGCAGCAAGGCGGTATCGGCGCTCGGATCTATCGAGCGCGATGGGCAATCGCCGCTCATCGGGAATTCGGTCCAAAAAGCGATGGCGTTGTTCGACGCCGCCAGTCCGCGTTCCTGAAACATTGTCCTCGCCGCTTGCAACGACGGCTCGTCGAGCGGATGCAGCCATTGGCGCGGCATCGCATGATGCAAGCGCTGCTGCTCCAAAACATCCGCGGACGTGGTGGCCAATGCCACGGAGCGCCCGAGCGGCAACTGCGCGCCAAACGCGTTCAGAATGGTCTGCGCCGCGAGATGTGCCGAGGGTTCATTGGCATAGATCGTATATTGCGCTATCTGCCGCAAACGGCCATTCCTGAGATGGTAGGCGCCGTGAACCGCCATTGCGTTGAGTCTCTGCACACCGGTCGCATGAAACGCAGGAAGTCCCGCCGTATTGTATTCCGCGATGATTTCGGCTACTGCGACGACCTGCCCTGCCTCGCCCGCCTGGCTGGCCGGCAGCAGCCGCAGGATGCTGACCCCGGCCGTCGCCGGGTGTATCAGCCGGTAGCCATTCTCGATCTGTTCGAGCGAATGAGATTTCAGCGTCCGATGTATTCGTTCTTCAACTTCGCTTGTCACATCAATAATTCCGTTGATCCTTGAGAGTACAATTCTGAGATGCCCAAGCACATAAAGGAAGCGCCAGAAGCCATTCTAGGCGCGGCCGGCACGGCTGCATCAGTTGACCGCGAGCGAACCCGGGCTTTGCGGATGCGCCAGAGCATCGTGGTTCTGCTGCTGTTTGGCGGCTACGGCGCGCTGTACTTCTGCCGCGCCGACCTGTCGGTGGCCACTCCGCTCTTGGTCGAAGAGCTGGTCAAGCATGGGATCAGCCATGCCGATGCCATCATTCGCATGGGTTCGATCGCATCTTTTGGCGTTCTGGCGTACGCGCTCGGCAAAATCTTCTTGACCGGATTGGGCGATTTCTGGGGCGGCCGGATCAATTTTCTCATCGGCCTGGGCGGTGCAACCCTGTTCACGCTGATGTTCGCATCGGGCATGAGCCTGCCGTTGTTCACCCTGGCGTGGATCGGCAATCGCCTGACGCAGTCGATCTCCTGGGCGGGACTGATCAAGGTTTCTTCGAAGTGGTTCGACTTTTCGTCCTACGGAATGATCATTGGCATCTTGAGCATCAGCTACCTCGTCGGCGACGCGGCGGCGCGCCAGTGGATGGGAATGCTGATCGAGCATGGCTTCGGTTGGCGCACCCTGTTTTACTTCGCCGCGGCGGTGGTCGCGTTATTCCTGGTCGTCAATTTCTTTTTCCTTCGCGAGTCGCGCCTGGATGCAGGGTTCGTCGAGGCGAAGCCCAATCCCCTCAATCTATTTGCGGCCTCGGAATCGCGACCGCAATCGGTGCGTGAATTGTTGCTGCCCTTGGTGCGCAGCCGCGCATTCCTGCTGGTTTGCCTGCTATCCCTGGGGTGCACGATAATTCGCGAGAGCTTCAATTTTTGGACTCCGGTCTATTTGCGCGACTATTTGGGCTACAGCATGAGCAATGCGGCGCGCATGAGCGCGGTGTTTCCCGGCGTCGGCGCGGTATCCGTGCTGGTGACGGGCTGGCTCAGCGACCGACTCGGCGTGAACGGCAGGTCGTTGATCATGTTTGTGGGCTTAAGTGCGACTGCGGCCGCCCTGCTCGTGCTGATGACCATGCGGTCCAGTTCAACCGGACCGCTGCTGCCGCTGATCGCCATCGGTACCATCGCCTTCTGCCTGCTCGGTCCATATTCGTATCTCGGCGGCGCCATAGCGCTCGATTTTGGCGGCAAGCAGGCCGGCGCGGTTTCATCGGGCATGATCGACGGGGTCGGCTATCTGGGCGCGGTGGTCGCAGGAGACAGCATCGCTCGAGTCTCGGTGGCGTTCGGCTGGCAGGGTGTGTTCGTGGCCCTGGCCGCCGTCAGCGCCCTGGCCGCTTTCGGCGCCGGCTGCCTGTACCTGCTTGGCGCGAAAGCCGCGGCGCGCGGGAAACATCTGCCATGAACAGCGCCGCGGCGGTGAAGCGCCTCTGGTCGAATCCCGACATGTTGTGCATCGAATGGAGCGACGGGACTTTGGTCGAGTACGCGAGCATTTGGCTGCGCGACAATTTGCGCGAAGACCGGGACTCCCACAGTGGACAGCGCCTCATCGACATCGCCGATTTGCCCGAGGATCCGAAGATTCGATCGGCAGCGGCCCGCAACGGCGCGGTTGCCATCGAATGGGAAGGCGAGCCCCTCGCATCGTCCTTCGAACTTCCATGGCTGCTTGCACAGGCGCCGCACCGTCGGCCGGAATTTTCCCGCAGGCGGTGGCTCGAGGGCGCACGTCTTAACGCCGCGCGCGACTTTGCGTGGGCGGCGTTCTCTGCGGCGAAGAACGAGCGAGCGCCGCGCGCGTCCTGGCTCGAGAGGCTGTTACAAGACGGCATCGCGTTCTTGAGCGATGTGCCTCCCTGCGAAGACGGTATTTTGGATGCCGCGGCGCTGGTAGGTCGAGTCGCCGAGACAAACTACGGACAGGTGTTCGACGTTCGCTCGGTAGCCCAACCGGAGAATCTTGCGTATTCGGATCTTGGCCTGGGACTGCACACCGACAATCCCTATCGCGAACCGGTGCCGGGATTTCAGGTATTGCACGCATTGATCGCTTCTCCTGACGGCGGCGAGAGCCTGTTCGCCGACGGCTTTGCCATCGCGGAACACCTGCGCGAAACGGACGCGCAGGCCTTCGCAATACTGACGCAGACACCTGTGCCCTTTCGATACCGTTCCAAGGACGCGGAGCTATACGCCGAAAGACCGCTGATTCAATTGTCCTGTGCCGGCGCAGTCAACGCCGTGCATTACAACAACCGCTCGATTGCACCACTGCAGCTGGCAGCACGCGACGCGCGCGCGTTCTACGGCGCATATCGGCGCTTCGCCGCCCTGCTGCGCAATGCGAGATTTCAGTTGCAATGCAGGCTGCGCGATGCCGACCTCGTGGTATTCGACAATCAGCGCATCCTGCATGGCCGCAGGGCATTTTCGTCGGGTCGGCATCCGCGCCATTTGCGCGGCTGCTACCTGACCCGCGACAGCGTGTACAGCGAGGCTGCGCTGCTGCGCCGCGAATTCCCAGGGCAGTTGCCATCATGAGCGTCGCGGAAGAGATCCTCGCCATCTTTCAAAAGCACGGCTCGAGCGAGTACTTCGGCGAGAGCGTGTCGATGACCGAGCATGCCCTGCAGGCCGCCTATTTTGCGCAAGCCGACGCCGCGCCGCCGGGCCTCATCCTGGCGGCGCTGCTGCATGACATTGGACACCTCATCGAGGATGTACCGAGCGATATCAGCGACTGGACCGCGGATGCGCATCATGAGCGGGTCGGCGGAATCTGGCTTGCGAAGCGCTTTGGCCCCGAAGTTTCGGAACCCGTGCGTCTGCACGTACCGGCCAAACGCTATCTGTTGAGCGTCGATCCCGAGTATTTCGCCAGATTGAGTCCTGCCTCCGTGGTTACTCTGAAGCTGCAGGGCGGCCCCATGGCGGCGCACGAAGTGGCGAAGTTCGAGGCCGAGCGGTTTTATCTGGAAGCCGTGCGCGTGCGGCGGTGGGACGATCAAGGCAAGGTGGCCGGATTGAAGACCCCGGGACTTTCCGACTATCGCTCGCTCATCGAGGAGTTGGCAGCGTAGTCAAAGAGTCGCCGCGTGCACTGGGCGGGCGCGCAGCTACGCTAGAATCCCGCGATGACGGATGCGACCGAGCCGAAGAGACAGGGCCTTGGCGTGGTGCTGGCAATTGTTGCTCTGGACTTTGCCGGCATTGGACTCACCCTGCCCATCATTCCGCGCCTGCTGAGCGAGGTCGCGCACACCTCGGATCTGGGTTGGCGCTTCGGCGCCTTCTTGAGTTTGTATGCCCTGATGCAATTCATGTTCTCGCCGATCTTGGGTGCCTGGAGCGACCGGATCGGCAGGCGCCCAGTGCTCTTATTCTCACTTGCCGGCGCGACAATCGATTATCTGTTCATGGCCCTGGCTCCGTCACTCGCGCTGTTGTTCGTGGGCAGGGCCATTGCCGGCATCACCGGCGCCAGCCTGGCGGTGGCATCGGCTTACATCGCCGACGTTTCATCCGAAGGTCAGCGGGCGCGACGATTTGGTCAGCTCAACGCCTTCCAAGGCCTGGGCTTCATTGCAGGGCCTGTGATCGGCGGACTTCTCGGGGGCATCTGGGTACGGGCACCCTTCATGGCCGCGGCGGCCCTCAACGGCGTGACGTTTCTGGTAACCCTGTTCGTTCTGCGCGAACCGCAACGGCACGTCCACCCGGCCGGCGAACAGTCAATTCTGAATCCACTGATACCCTTCCACTGGGCTTTTTCGATTCGCCCATTGTTGCCGCTGCTGTTGATCTACGTGGTCTTCGCGCTGATCGGTCAGGTGGGCGGCACAATCTGGGTGTTATACGGATCCGATCGATTTGCCTGGTCGCCATTCTGGATCGGCATTTCGATAGCGTGTTTCGGCTTTCTGCATGCCATCGCCCAGGCATTCATCGCCGGGCCCATGGCGGAACGCTGGGGCGAGCGTTTTGCCCTGCTCACCGGCGTCATTACCGATGCCACGGCGTCCGTGGCAATCGCGTTCGCCACCAAAGGCTGGATGGCGTTCGCGCTGATGCCGTTGTTTTGCCTCGGCGGCGTAGGTATGCCCGCATTGCAGTCGATGATGACCGGTAAAGTCGACTCTCGAGACCAGGGACGGCTGCAAGGGGTGTTGGCCAGTTTGAACAGCCTGGTCTCGATCGCCGGCCCGCTGGCGATCAGCGCGGCATACTTTGCGTATCGCACGACCTTTCCCGGCTTGGTGTGGGTCGCCGGCGCGGCGCTGTACTTGGTCTCGCTGCCTGCGATGCTCCGGGTAAGAACAAGCGCTGCAAAGTCACCGAACCCTTGACCGGACCTTCAGAGTTGCGTGTCGAATGACCTTCGAGAGGGAATAAAACTCACGTCGCGGAGGTCTTGTTCCGTAGCAAAACCTAAGGACGAGGATGATGCGGAACACATTGACTAACGGTTTCCTGGCATGCGCGCTCACCGCGGCAGGCGCCATCTTGGGCACCTGCCTGGCGTCGGAGGGCGTCACGCCCGGCGATTCGGCCCATGGCAAGGCCCTGTATCAAGGATGCCTGGCGTGCCACTCCATCGATGACAACGATTTGGGTCCCAGGCATCGCGGCGTGGTCGGACGGCCCGCAGGCAACCTTGCGGACTACAACTACTCCGCGGCCCTGAAGAATTCGGGTTTGACCTGGGATGAAGCCACGCTCGATCGCTGGCTCACCAATCCCAGCGCGCTGGTCCCGGGCACCAAGATGTTCTTCAAGATCGACGACGCGCAGGCGCGTGCCGACGTCATCGCCTACCTCAAGGAACTGCGCTGACCCCGGCGCTCAAGATGGCGGACTGCCTTCCTTGATCGCTTGCTTCAGCATCTTGCGAAACTCCGCCGTGTCCCGGTGGCCGTGAACATTAACCGCATGCTGCACGGCCACTTCGATCAGTTCCTTTTCGCTGTCGGCGGATATCGCCACCGTGCACTTGCTCTCTGAGGGCACTTGCCTGCAATCGACATACTTTCTGGCCATCGCGGCCTCCTTGGTCGTTGCGCAATCGATGCGCGCTTGATTGACGAGTTAGATTCGCTTGGCGTAGTTGCTGGCGCCGAACCAGTCGACCACCACGACCGGTTCATCGCCGACAACCCATGCGTCATGGCCCTTGGGTAGCGATGTGATATCGCCGGGGCCCGCGACGAATTCGGTGCCATCGTCCATGCGTATGGCAAGTTTTCCCGACACGTGGTACTGAAAATGCGGAGCCTCACAGCTTGACGTCTTGGCGAGAGGTTTCACGTCGTTGGACCAGCGCCAACCGGGCTTGAATACCAGGCGGCCGACCTCGGCGCCGCCGACCGTTAGAATCTCGGCCTTGCCGTTGGGGAAATTTCGCACTTCTTCGGGATTCTTGAATGATTTGTGCTCGGTTTTCTGTTCGTGGTTGTGCATTGTGGGCACTCCTTCGTTATGGACACCGTTGTTCTCACGCCGGGATTACCCTGTGACTTCGAGGCTGGGCAACCCGTCCCATGCGCTGGTAGTTTACTTACTAGTAGGTTAATATCAAGTGGCCATGAAAACATTGTCGAGACAGCAAGCGCTTCCATCCCGCACCGCAGCACCAACGGCGGCCGCAACGGCCATCCTCGATGTGGCCGAACGGCTCGCGCAGACCCGGGGATACAACGGTTTCAGCTATGCCGATATCGCTGCCGAATTGGGCGTTACAAAAGCGAGCCTGCACTACCACTTTCCGTCAAAGGCCGAACTCGGGCGCTCCTTGATCGAGCGTTACCATGGTTTGTTCGGCACAGCGCTCGATGCGATCGACCGGCGGACCAATTCTCCGCAGGAAAAGCTGAAGCAATATGTCGGACTCTACGATTCCGTGTTGAGCAATGAGCGGATGTGCCTGTGCGGAATGCTCGCCGCCGAGTACGCGACGCTGCCGGCGCCCATGCAGGCGGGGTTGACAAGGTTTTTCGACGCCAATGAACACTGGCTCACCGCCGTCCTCGAAGATGGGCTGCGCTCTGGAACGTTTTCGTTCAAGGAAGCGGCGAAAGAGCGGGCACGCGTGCTGCTGGGGGCGCTCGAGGGCGCCATGCTGGTGGCCCGGTCTTACGGCAATGCGCGTCGATTTCAGACGGCAGCGGCCTTCGTACTGTCGGACCTGGACGCCGCCGCGCACCCCAGGCGGCGCCGAACGCCCGCAGCAGCCGCGGCGCGGCGCACGTAGATTGTTAATCCGCGTAAACCACGCCGCGATACACCTTGCCGTAGCTCGGTCCGGCGACTGTTTCGAACGCTTCCTCGGCGACTCTTCCCGACAAAGTCGTAGCCTGCAGGTCGTCGGTGATCCGCACTACTTTGTTCGGATCGGCGCCCTGATCACCGGATGCGCTCGAGGTCGAAGTGGTGGCCCATAGCGTCACCTTGCCGTCTCCATGCGCAACTCCGGCCAGATTGCGCAGGCCTACGGTGGTCACATCGGGATACTGCCCGTCATAGCCGGTGAGATTGGTGTCTACGACGCCGATCAGTCCCTTGGTAAGCACGTAATCGAGTTGCCACACGCCGTCAACCAAACTCCACTTCTCAAGCCCCGCGTGGCTCGCCGCGTCGGTCGAGTTACCCGAACCCTCGTCCGTTACGTACATCGTAGTCGCGTTGGCGAAAAATACTGCGAAGGGGGTAAAGTCCCCGCCGCTGGCCTTTGCCGAATCGGTCGGGAAGCCCGGCAAGATGTTGATTGCAGTGTTTGCCGCATTGTCGAGCGTCGGCAGCGAATCAACGCTATACACCGTGTCCACGCCGTTGCTGCCGCTGCCTTTGGTGAAATAAAGCGCGCCGCCATACTCGGTGACACCACGGTAATTGTCATCCTTGCCCGGCTTGTCGGCCTTGGTGGTGAACTTGAACTGCAGCAAAGGGTCGACCTCGGCGGAGTTGCCCGCGGGAATCGTCGCGTTCGGCCAGTGCGCATTGATCGGGCGAATCACCTCTAGGCCGGTGGTCTCGGTGACGTCGGGATTCGTGCCGTTGCTTGGTCCGAACGCCGCCGCATTGCCGTTATTGGCATTGCCCACCGAGTAGTACAGCCCGTTCGAGCCCAGCAGCGCCGAGCGGCCGTTGTTGCCGCCGTAATTGATGGTCGGCGTGTAGGCGAGATGTCCATCCTCGTCCATCGAAACTATCGTGCGGTGGAACGCATAATTCAAACCGAAAGCGAAGGTCACGGGATTGGTCGGGTCCTGACCGGCGACGGCATCGGAGTTCGATACGTCGAGGGCGCCGACCCCCGGACCCGCATAGCCCACGAATATCACGTGAGACCCGCGCCAGTCCTTGGCGATATGCAGGCCGAGCTCCGACTTGGAGGAGAAGCTGGTCACTACCGCTTCGGTGGGGACATGCAACGTGTGAAACACATGGCCGCTGTGCGCATCCACATCGGTCAACGCAATCGGCGAGGTCGCGCCGAAGCTGCCGTCGGCCGAAGCATTGCTCCACACCATCACATAGTTGTTGCCGGCGACCGCGGTCGTGGTCGCGGTTGCAGAGTTGGGCAGCAGTGAGCCGATATTCAACGAAGCCAGCGCGCCCTGGGTCCTATCGTAGGTGCTGCTGCTGATAAGCAGCGAATCATGTTCGAGGCGAAATCGCCTATCGGCGGATTCGTCGGACCAAGAACGATCGCCGGCAAGGCTATCGCCGGACGTGCCGGCCAGTGCGGCGAGAAAAGCAAGACGAAGCAAGGTGCGCGGCGCCGCCGGGCGCCCAGACTTGTAGTCGATCATGACGGTCCCCTGAATTTATCCGGAAACGCCGCACAATTTAGCCGCCGAATATGACAGGGAAATTATCGGTCTTGAGGAGCGGCCTAGAGAGGCGCCAGGGTCCCGCTGGCGCGCACCACCTCGTCGCGCGCTACATAGTGCTCGCGAAACTCCGGCGGCCAGCGCACCGGGCGCCCGCTAGACAACTCGATGCAGGCGTATTCGATCTCGGCGCGGGCAAGCGTAACGCCGCCCTCTTCGCGCCGCACCTGGAACCGCCGTCGCACGCGCAATTTGCCGTCGGCCGGCAGCAGCCACGTCGCAACACGAATCGTGTCGCCGAGCACCGCGGGCTTAAGGTAGGAAATCACGCTGCGCAATACCGCCATGCCTCGATCGAGCTGCAGGCATTTTTCGATCGGCAAGCCGAGCGCCGCGGAGTGCTCCCAGGCGGCGCGGTCGAACCAGGTCATGTAGACGGCATTGTTGACGTGTTCATAGGCGTCAATATCCGCCGGAATCACCGGGACCGAGGCAAGAAATGGCGTCGGCAGATCCCACATCAGGGGCGCTCGAAGCGCGCGACGGTTTCGACGTGCTCGGTGAAAGGCAGAAGATTGAAGGCGCTGAGCGCAGCGAGACGCAGCGTGCCGCGCGAGATCAGCCGAACCGCATCGGCGAGGAAGGAATCGAGCCCGCAGCTGATGTAAAGGAAACGCTCGGGCGGATGCGCGCTCAAATAGTCGGTGAGTTCCGGATCAAGGCCCTTGCGGGGGGGATCGGCGATCACCACCTGTGCGCCGGACGCCGCCGTGTACGCCGCGCCCGCTGCGCCCGGTATCACCGTTATTTTGGCCCGATCCTGAATCTTAAGATCAGCGAGCCCCAGATCAAGTCCGTGCAGCGCATGCCGATTGACCTCATTCATGCGGATTTCGCGGACCGAATCCAGGATCGACAAGCCGATGGCGCCGACACCCGCATAAAATTCGGCGACGCTCGCGCCCTTGGGGATTTGGTCGCGCACGTGTTCGACCAGGCGCTGCGCAATGTCGAGATTGTTCTGCCCGAATGCGCCCGGTGGGTAATGCACCGCGGCCCCGCCAAAGCGTTCGACCACGCTGTTTCGCCCGCACCAGTTTTGAAAATCAGGGCCGAGGATGGTATTGGACCGATCGAGGTTGGCGTTGAACCACAAGCTGTTGAGATCGGAGCCCAGGCGCTCGCGGATCAAACTTAAACACGCGGCCAGGGGCTCGGGGGTGGCGCTGTTGGCGACAATCACCACCTGCGCGGTTTGCGAACTGCGCTCGACCACCACCTGCAGATAGCGCGCAATGCCCAAATGCGCCTTGTCCGAGTAGCTGGACACTCGAGCCTCAACCAGCGCCCGGCGCACCACTGCGGCCACGTGGTTGATCAGGGGATGCTGGACGCTGCAGTTGGGGATATGCACCACACGATGGCTGCCGAACTCGAATAGCCCCAGCTTGGGCGAGCCCAGGCGGCCGCGGATGGCGAGACGCGCACGGTGGCGAAACCCGGCAGTTTTCCCGGAAACCACCGCGATCTCCGGCAGGCCATGGGCGCGCGTGAGTTCGTCGAGCGCGCTGCGCGCGGCCGGGGCGATGCCGCGTTCACCGAACCGCGGGCAGCCGGGACACGGCGGGCGGTGCGGGCACGACGGCAAACTGCCCTGGTGCGCAAAATGCCGCCGCTCGGCATGGCGCGCGCCGCCAATCAATGCGGCAATCCTCGCGGCATCCGCAAACCTTCCATACCTTGAAATTCCACGAACTGAGTCGTCGTCGACCACAAGTGATCGCCGTATAGAAACGGCTCGAAAGAATCCGCGTCGTTGAGGGGCAGCGGCTCGATCTTTGCGTCCACCCGCGCCTCGTAGAAGAAAGGAATCGACATTCGCTCGCGGCCGGATCCGATCACCCGATGTTCGGTTGCCATGATGCGACCATTACACCAACGTTCCAAAACCTTGCCAAAATTGACGGCCAGGGTGCCCTCGATCGGCGGCACATCGATCCAATGTCCATTCAGATGATGGGCCTGCAGCCCGCCGATTTCATCCTGCGCCAGCAGCGTGAGAAATCCGGAGTCGACGTGCGGTGTTCCCATGATGTATGCACGGCCGCCATGGCTCGTAACCCAAAAATCGGCATGCCGCTGCTCGGCTTCGCGAAGATCGCTGCGCACCGGATAGCGAATCAGTCGCAGCGTGGACAGACCGTGCTTGAAGAAATCATCGAAGTAGCCGCTGGGGAGATGCAAACTGCGGGCGATGCTGCGCATCAAGGCCGCGCTCGCGCGCTCCATGGCAAGATAGTACGCGGTGATCGACTGACGCCAACCCGGCAGAGCCTCTGGCGCGGGCAACGGGGTCGCTTCGCACAGCGGATCGCCCGAGCGCAACACCGCCGGGCCGTAAGCCACATCGGGGCCCAGGTCGATGCCCTCTTTGCTGGTCAGATGCCCGGTCTGGAGGGGGAACCAGCCTCGATACACATTGGGGTGCGCGGGATCGAACTTGCGCCGCCATAGTTTGCGAGTCTCGCTGCTCGGCAATTGAAATACTCGCAGCAGCTCGGCGCGGGCGGCAGCGTCGATCCGGATATCTTCGGGTAAGCCGCGCGCGACAAAAAATCCCGTATGCTCCGCCGCCCGCATGATCGCGAGGTCCGCGCCATCGCGCATCGCGGACGGCCCGGCGAACAGCGCTGCAATATCGACGACCGGAATCGAAGCCTGTGTGGGCATCGCCGTAGTGTAATGAAACTACGGCGTAAACTACCATTATGCAAACCGTGGATGTCGTGATCGCGGGCGGCGGGGCGATCGGTTCGGCGATCGCCTACTTTCTTTCCCGCCAACCCGCTTTTGCCGGTTCGCTCGTCGTTGTCGAGCCGGATCCGACTTACGCGTTTGCGGCAAGCGCTCGGTCGGCGAGCTCGATCCGACAACAATTCTCGACTCCCCTCAACATCGCCCTCTCGGCGTTCGGGATGGAGTTTTTGCGCGCGCAGGGAGTCAACGGCCACCGAGATCTCGGCGATGTGGGTCTTCAGGAATCCACGTATCTTCTGCTGAGCAGCGCCGCGGGCGTTGCGGCATTGACCCGGAACATAGAGGTTCAGCGCCGCTGCGGCGTAAGTGCTCACGTTTACGATGCGAATGCCCTTGCCTCGCGCTATCCATGGCTGAACGTCGCGGATCTTGCGGCTGCCGCGGATACGGGGCATGGCGAGGGTTGGTTCGACGGCTATGCACTGCTGCGGGCGCTGCGGCTGTCGAGCGAACGCCGCGGGGTGCGCTACCTGCGCGATCGGGTCGACTCCCTGATCATGAAGGGCTCGAGCATGGTGGAGGGCGTGCGCTTGGGCGGCGGTGACACACTTCGATGTCGCTGGGTCATAAATGCGGCGGGCACCCGTTCGCGCATCCTGGCGGCGCATGCGGGCATCGATGTCCCCGTCTATCCGCGCAAACGCACGGTGTTCGTGTTCAGCAGCCCGACGGCAATCAGGAATTGCCCCCTGGTCGTGGATACCACCGGACTGTGGTTCCGGCCCGATGGGGATAGATACCTCTGTGGCCCAAGCCCGCGCATCGATCCCAATGTCGAGCCTGATGACTTCGAGGTCGATCATTGTCTGTTCGAGGACGTTGCCTGGCCGGCCTTGGCGCATCGGGTACCTGCGTTTGAGGCAGCCCGGGCAACCGGCGCTTGGGTCGGCCACTACGACTATAACGTCTTCGATCAAAATGCCTTCGTCGGCCCTTGCGAAGCCGTGCCGAATTTCATCCTGGCCTGCGGATTCAGCGGCCACGGCCTGCAGCACGCCCCCGGCGTCGGCAGGGCGCTGGCTGAACTGATCACTTTCGGCGAGTATCGTACTATTGACGTGGCGCCCTTCTCGTATGCCCGTTACGCCCGCGGGCAGCCGCTGCGGGAAATCAACGTCATCTAGCCGGAGAAGATCGATCGCATGTTGTTTCTCGATGCTGAAGCACTGGCGGCGCGGCTAAGCCCTGGACCGTTGATCGATGCGCTCGATCGCGCCTTTCGCGCGGATATTCACATGCCGGCCCGACAGAGCTACGCCGTCGGCGATCAGAGCAATCCCGCCGCTGCCTTAGTGATCATGCCGGCGTGGCAATCCAACGCCGCCATCGGCGTCAAGCTCGTCACGGTATTTCCGAATAACTCCACCCGCGGCGAGCCGGCGGTGCAGGCAACCTACACGTTGTTCGATGCGGCCACCGGAACGCCGCGCGCGATACTCGACGGCACCGAACTGACGCTGCGCCGTACCGCGGCGGCCTCGGCGCTCGCGGCACGATATCTCGCCCGCCCCGAAGCGACCCGGCTTTTGATGATCGGCACCGGCAGTCTCGCGCCGCATGTGATCGAGAGCCATGCGGCAGTTCGGCAGATTCGCCGCGTGCGCATCTGGGGGCGGCGGCCCGAGCGCGCGACCGCGGTCGCAAGCAGCCTCGCAGGCCGTCCCTATGAGATCGAAGCGGTCGCTGATCTTGAGTCCGCGGTCGCCTGGGCCGACATAATCAGTTGCGCGACGCTCGCCGCGGAACCCTTGCTGCGCGGCGCATGGCTGCGTCCCGGTCAACATCTTGATCTCATCGGTTCATTCACGCCGCAAATGCGGGAGGCCGACGATGAGGCTCTGGTGCGTGCGGCCATCTATGTCGATACCCGCGCCGGCGCTCTCGCCGAAAGCGGCGAGTTGGTGCACGCGGTGGCAGCGGGGCTGATCTCGACCGCGGACATCCGCGGCGAGCTTTCCGAACTCGCCCGCGGCAGCGTCGTTGGTCGACGAGAGCCCGGCGAGATCACCTTGTTCAAAAGCGTGGGCTGTGCGCTCGAGGATCTGGCTGCGGCGGAGCTGGCCGTGTCGGGGGAATAGTCCATGACGGCCGAAATCGCGCCTTGGCAGGCCAGGCGCGCCAATAACGGCCGGAAGGTCAGCCAGACAAAAGATTTTGAACTCTTGGCGGCAGAAATCGTTCACATATTATCTGTCTGTTGGTCGCAGCCAATTGACCAGGTATATCGAGACGCGTAGCGTTATTGGTGACCTTTTGACGTGGTCGGTAATTGCGGGAGATTACATGGGCCGGCGAGCATTCGGAACACTTGGCACAGCGTGGTTTGGAGGCCTGAGCCTGGCATTCGCCTTAAGTGCGATGCCGCTGCGCGCCGATACGCCGGCGGTGACCGTAACCGCGCCGCGGGAGGATCAACTGCGAAACGAAGTCGATACTTTCGTCTCGTCCGCCATCACACGGCCCTATGGCGATGATTCGCTGCTGCGCTGGGATCACCCGGTGTGTCCGCTGGTCGCAGGCATGAGTCGCGAAGCGGGCGAATTTGCCCTGACCCGGCTTTCGCAAATTGCCAGGTCCGCGCACGTGCCGCTGGGATCGGAGACCTGTAAGCCAAATTTATTCGTGATCGTGGCCAAGTACCCCGACAAGTTCTTGAAGCTGTGGTGGCACCAATATCCGCGCCTTTTCAGCACCCGGGAAGGCGTGGCGCCTGTCAAGCGGTTCATCGAAAACCCGCGCCCCGTCCGCGTCTGGTACAACGCGTCGATCATCGGCGGCGACAGCGGGATCGTGTTCCATGATCTGTTCACCGGTCTCTTGGGTATGAGCATGGGCCCCGCAGCGGGAACCATCGACTACCCGGTCTTCACGGGCCCATCGATTTTAGGGTCCCGCATTACGCGCACCGTGGTGCGCAATATCACCTCCGCAATCGTGGTCGTCGACCCCGCGCTGGTGAGCAGACTCAACATTGGCCAATTGGTGGACTATATCGGTCTGGTCGGATTGGCGGAAATCAATCTGGATAAGGATCTGGGTGAAGCGCCCACCATTCTCAAGGTCTTCGCAGCATCCAATATCCCGCCGCCCGCGGAGATGACCGACTGGGATAAAGCAATGTTACAGGCGCTTTACACCACCCCGCAGCGCAACCGCGTACAGCTGTCGCAGATGGAAACAGCGACGCTGAAGCTGCTCGCTGCGCGGTAGCCGCCGACGCGCCGAGTCGGGTACTGTGATTTGCGACGAAAGCGAGTCAGCGCTTCAAAATAAGCTGCAGATTGACGAGCAGAACGCCCATCAAAACCAGCAGCGCACCCAGAGCAAATCGCAGGTCGACGGGTTCTCCCAGCAACGCAGCGCCAAACATCACCCCGAATAGCGGCGTGAGCAACGACAGCAGCATCAGACGCGAGGTTAGATAACGGCGCAGCAGCCAGAACCACACGAGGTAGCTCGAAATGGCGACGATCAGGGTCTGGAAAGCCAACGACAGGATCGTTGCAGTAGACGGCTGGATTTGCGTCTGGCCGGTCAGCGCGGAAAACACGCCCAGGACGATCGCTGCAGTGGCGACTTGATAAAGCACCGTCTTCGCCGTCGCCGCGCCGCCGACGCGGCCACGCCGTAACACCACATTGCTTAGTCCCCAACTCACGCCCCCGAGAAGCGCGAGCAGATCGCCGGTGAGCAGCTCCACGGCGGGGCGATTGCTGAAGCCAAAGAATGCGACGACGATTCCCATGAACGCAATGGCAATGCCGGCCCACTGCAGTCGACTCAAGCGCTCTTCGGGCAGAAATTGCAGTCCCAGCGCCGTAAAAATCGGCGCGGTATACAGAAATACGACCGAATGAGCGGCAGTCGTATGGGAAAGCGCTTCGCCGGCGAAGATGAATTCGAGCGAAAACATCAGGCCCAACAGCAAGCCGCTCGGCAGGCTGCCGTCGGTGAATGCACGTCGACCTTCGCGGAAGAGAACCCACATGCCGAAGAAAATCGCCGCCCCACCGAAACGGATCGCGAGCTGCATGACGGGCGCTGCATTCCCGGCCACGCCCTTCACCGCGACCTGCTGAAAACCCCAGATTATGCACAGCGTGATCACCAGGGCCGCCGCTCGCAGGTCGAGGGGACGGCGTATGAGCACACTTTCGGATTCGGACACAAAGTCACCCGCGATGAAGAAAAGCCCGGCAGTTTAACCCTTCTCGAGTGATCGGCGCCGCGGGTTTTGGCCTGTGATCCGCGCATTTGCGCGCTACCGGCCGGAATCGCCAAGTGCTAGATTGCTCGGGATGTTTTCCGACCGGCTGCGATACGCAACCGTGGAGCTCGAGAATCTCGATTGCTTCCACAGCCTCGTGCAGGACAAGCACGTTCGCCGTTATCTCATGGACGGCAATCTGTTCCCGCTGGAGTGGAGCAAGGAGCGCGTGCGGGAGAGTCAAAGCTTATTCGCGCGGCGTGGCGTCGGGCTTTGGCTGGTCACTCACGCCGCGACCGATGAATTGGTTGGTTTTTGCGGATTCATGGAAATCCCGTCGATCCATCCGGATCCGCAGTTGGTGTACGCGCTGTTCGAACGCTGCACCGGCTTAGGATATGCAACCGAGATGGCGCGGACGTCGATTGCCCGTGCGCGCGGCCAGGGATTCACGCAAATACTCGCCAGCGTTGACGAGGTCAACGCTGATTCGTGCCGCGTGCTGGAAAAGCTCGGCTTCGAACGAGTCGGGACTCAACACGGAAATTTCGGCCCCATGTTCGTGCTGCGGCTCGCGAATGATCGTTCAATATGACGCCGGATCCCTACAATCTGCAGCGCTTCATCGATGCGCAGCGCGCCTCCTATACCCTGGTTTTGATGGAGCTGGAAGGCGGTCGCAAGCAAAGCCATTGGATGTGGTACATCTTCCCGCAGATCGAGGGCTTGGGAAGCAGCACGATGGCGCGAAAGTACGCCATATCGTCGCTGCCGGAGGCCCGGGCGTATCTTGATCACCCGACGCTTGGGCCCCGCCTGCGCGAGTGCACGCGGCTGGTCAGCGCAGTGAAACGGTCCCCGATCGAGGACATTCTAGGGCATCCCGATGATCTGAAGTTCCACTCATCCATGACTCTGTTCGCATACGCCACGGCCGACAATAAAATCTTCCTCGACGCTCTGAAGAAATTCTATCGCGGCGAGTTCGATGACGCGACGCTCGTGCGAGCGCTGCGGTTTTGACCGCTCTGCGCATTTGGGTGCAAACTTGCAAAAAAGAGAACGCCATGTACGTCATCCAACCCGCGCCGCAGGAAAATCGCAAGCCGCAGACGCTGAAGCGCCTGGGGATTTCCATGCTCATTTCAGTGCTGGCAACGGCGGTCGCCGCGGCGCAAGAGGGGAAGATAGAATTCCGGGTGCTGGCCGTGCGGCCGAATTTGAATGTGTCGGATAGCCACTCAAACGCCGTGATTCGATCTCGGCGGGATTGGACTACCTGGGTGAACAATCTGCGCGAGGTGCCCGAGGACTTGCCCATTGTTGATTTCGAGCAGTACACGTTGCTCATCGCCAATGCGGGCTACAAAACAAATGGCCCGTATGATGTGAAATTCGATTCCATCACCGACATGCCCAACGAAGTCCGCGTCCACGTCACGGTGACCGGACCTGTGGTCTGCCCGACCGAACCGGAGGCCGGACACTACGTTGCGATGGCGATATTTCCGCATACCGACAAACCGGTTCAATTCGATGTGACGACGAAAAGCAGTACTTGTGCGCATCGCCAAGGGGAGAACATACCCCGCAAAGGTAACCCTTCGTGAAAGCCACGCCTTTGGTACAAGTCCAAAACGACCGGGTGGTCGTCACGGAATGGCGTTTTGCTCCCGGAGCCGAAACCGGTCATCACGTGCACGCCCATGACTATGTTGTCGTGCCGCTGACGAGCGGAATACTGCGATTGCACGAACCCGCCGGAACACGGGAGGTTCGACTCGAGGCCGGTGTGTCCTATGCGCGCGTCGCCGGCGTCGCACACAATGTCGTCAACGCCAATGACTTCGAGTTTCGCTTCATCGAGATCGAACTGATTTGACGGGTGCGTGAATAATCGGCCGCCGTTTCCCGACGGCTCGCAGGTTCAGCCGAGCGGCGGGACACCGAACAGCCGCAGGTGTGCCCAGCCGATGAAGATCACGTACAGCACCAG
This sequence comes from Steroidobacteraceae bacterium, assembly GCA_035567075.1. GTDB lineage: Bacteria > Pseudomonadota > Gammaproteobacteria > Steroidobacterales > Steroidobacteraceae > Bog-1198. The sequence continues at coordinate 588 of DATMRC010000090.1, read as the reverse complement.
ACCGGCGATAACCGCGATGGCGTCATTGAAGCGCGCCGGCGGTGCCGTGCGTAAATTCTGCGGCCGCTTCTTCAGGGAAATGCGATCCATCACTGCCCACGCCAAAAATCCGCCGAACAGCAGCACATCGGCCAACATTCCGTTGGCCAGCAAATGCGCGAGCGCCCAGAATTTGACAGCGGCCAGCATCGGGTGTTTCGCTGCAGTCTTGATGCGCCCCGGCAGATACGCCGCAATCAACAGCGGAAACACCGGCAGCATGAGAATAGCGGTCACAGGCCGCATCCACGGCGGCGGCGTGTAGAGCACGACCGGCGATTGGCGCGCCAATCCAAATCCATAAATGATCAATACGAACCCGAGCAGCGACACAATGCTGTAGACACCCTTCCACGGACCATCGCCCAAACGGCTGCGGGCCCGTTCGCGCATGCCCGGGGCGAATATGGCGATCGAGTGGACGCCGAGGAAGAGGACCAAACCCGTGATCAGTACAGACATTTTTTCACGTCCCGCTTTCGTCGCGCAATTTGGGTCAGCACGCATACGATACACCCGCGGCGCTCAGTTTGGGGCGGTGCTCTCGGT
>DATMRC010000089.1:0-26199 GCA_035567075.1 Steroidobacteraceae bacterium | reverse complement strand
GTTCATGATCAAGGGTGTGGGATTTTCGCTCGACGAGCTCAGCATCGCCGGCAAAGTGAACATGACCGTGTCCAGCATGATCGGCGTAGCCTTCGGCGGCTGGGTGTACATGCGCTGGGGCACTTTCAAATCGATGTTGATTTTCGGCATCGGCCAAGCATTGACCAATCTGCTGTATGTGTGGCTGGCGCTGGCGGGTAAGAAAATATGGCTGCTGGTTCTCGCGACGTCCTTGGACACGGGTGTCGGTGGCATGGGTCTGGCCGCATTCGTCGCGTTTCTGGTGTCGTTGTGCAGCGCTAATTTCAGCGCGACCCAGTACGCGCTGCTGTCGGCACTGGCGAGCGTTCCCAGCAGGGTCATGGGCTATGTCGCGGGCATCGTCGTATCGAAGATCGGCTGGGCGGATTTCTTCGTGGTTACTTTCCTGACCGCCATGCCCGGGATCATATTACTGGTGATTCTGCGCGCACCGTTGAACGCCCTCGCGGCCCGCAACGTGGCGGACGCCAAGCACTAAGTGTATTCGGCGGAAATCGTCTAGCGGCGCAGCGAGCGATCGTGCGGGTCGGACCAGGAGGTTCTGGCGTTGTCCTCGAACTCGCGGTCCAGGTCTTCGGCCTCGACATCGATGGCGCCGGACCAATCCTCCGGTGCATCCGCCGCCTCGATGATGTCATCGAGCAGCTGTTCGTTCCAGGAATCGAAATCCATTTCCGCCACGGTGCCGTCGAAGTATTGAATTTCGATGGTCTCGTCTTGAGCGTCGATTGCGACCACCTCAAACAGCTCGTTGGTACCGCCGCGATACCACTCGCCCACGATCGGCTTGATTACCTTCATCGCAGTCTCCGTCTGCTATGCTCCGCTCCATTCAACTCCGAATGAGTGATTCGCGCAATATGTATATTTTGCGCGCAGCAACATGACATGGTCGAACAACTCATAAAATTCTTTGTCGTGTTTTTCGTGGTGGTTGAGCCCATTTCATTGGTGCCGCTGTTCGCGGGCCTGACTCAGGGAGCCAGCACCCGCTACAAGAGAAAAATGGCGGGCAAGGCGGCAGCCATTGCGCTCGCCATTTGCGTCCTGTTCGCGTTCGGCGGTGCGAGGTTTCTCTCAGTCATGGGGATTTCGTTGAGTTCGTTCCGCATCGCGGGCGGAACGCTGTTGTTCCTGATTTCGCTGGAAATGGTATTTGCGCGCGCTTCGGGCACCAAGTCGACCACGCCGGAGCGCGAGGAAGCCATGAAGCGCGAGGACATCTCGGTATTTCCTCTCGCCTTTCCATTCATCGCAGGACCGGGCGCTCTCGCCACCATCTTGTTGACCTCCGGCGAGGTGTGGGGGAAGCCGCTGGAGTTCCTGGGCTTCCTGGCCGTGGTGGTACTGGTGCTGGCCGTCTGCTGGATATTGATGCTCGCCACGCCGCGGCTGATGAAGGTCATCGGCGTGACCGGCGCCAACGTGATGAGCCGTCTATCCGGCGTGGTCCTTGCCGCACTCGCCGTGCAGTTCATCGTGGAGGGAATTCGCGGCAGCTTTGCTCTCGCGTAAAAATCCGCACGCGGGCGTCGGCCGCGCGGGTTATGGCTTGGTGTAGGCCAGATCCCACACACCGTGACCCAGGCGCTCGCCGCGCCGCTCGAAGCGCGTGGCCGGCCGGAAATCGGGCCGCGCCACGAAGGCGAGGTCCGGGCTCAGCGATTTGATAACCGGGCTCGCGTTGCACACCGCCAACATCTGCTCCGCGTAGTCCTGCCAATCGGTGGCAAGGCGCAATATGCCGCCACGGCGCAGCTTGGCGGCCACTGTGGCGATGAACGGCGGGTCGATCAAGCGGCGCTTGTGATGGCGTTTCTTGTGCCAGGGATCCGGGAAGAACACCAGCACCTCGTCGAAGGATTCATCCGCAACATGTTGGTGCAGGACATCCGCCGCGTCGTTGCAAATGATGCGCAGGTTCTTCAGCGCCTCGGTCTCTGCGTGCAGCAGCAGCCGGCCGATGCCCGATCTATGTACCTCGATGCCTAAGTAGTCGATGTGCGGATTATTCCTGGCCAGCTCACCGATCACTTCGCCGGCGCCGAAACCGATCTCGAGGCAGCGCGGCGCGCGGCGGCCGAAGATTGCTTCAAGATCGAGCGCCGCCTCCTGAAGCTCGATGCCGTAGGTGGGCCACAGCAGCTTGAGCGCGCGCTCCTGCGCCGGCGTCGTGCGGCCGGCGCGAAGCACGAAACTGCGGATGCGGCGTTGTCTTAGCATGGCCGCAAATTGTGCCTGATATCATGGGCCGATGCGCAAATCCTGCTGCCGCGCCGAAGCGACGCAATCTTCCTTGAGTAAATCACGGGGCGCGGCTGCGCGGCGCTACCAAGTACTCAAGCTGCTGTTGGCCGCGGCCATTCTGTTTGCATCCGGCTGCGCCGGATTGCCGCGGCACGTGGAAAAGTCGCACACCACGGCATTGCAGGATCCCACCGCGACCACGCTGGGGCGCATCGTCGAGCGCGATGAAGCCGGCAAGAATCTTTCCGGCATCAGGCTGCTGTCCTCGGGCGAGGAGGCTCTGGCGAGTCTGATCGCGCTCGCCGATCACGCCGAAAAAACGCTCGACATCCAGTACTACATCATCCATGAGGATCAGTCCTCGCTGCTGCTGCTGCACCATGTCGGCCTGGCGGCGGACCGAGGCGTGCGGGTGCGCATCCTGGTCGACGATTTGAATACCGCGGGCCAGGATCGCCTGTTCGTGCACCTGGGCCAACACGCCAACATCGAGGTGCGCGTGTTCAATCCCTTTCCGAACGGACGATTTTCGACCTGGGCACGCATTCTGGCCGCCGCGCCCGACATGCGGCGCATCAATCATCGCATGCACAACAAGCTGTTCGTCGCTGACAATGCGCTCGCCATCACCGGCGGCCGCAATATCGGCGATCAATATTTCACCCGCGATCAGTACAACAATTTCATCGATCTGGACGTGGTCGCGGCCGGAGCCATCGTGCCGGAATTGTCGGCGTCCTTCGATGAATTCTGGAACAGCAAGTTTGCCTATCCGATCAAATCGATCGCCTACGGGGTGGATGCCGGGCCCGCGGCGCCGCCCGTAGTGGAGCGCGCACCCGCGGGAAATGCCGACTGGCTGGAGCAGGAGCTCGATGCGCACCAGGTTCAACTGGACTGGGTGCCGGCCACGGTGCTTGCGGATCAGCCGGCAAAGATCGCCAGCGAAGCCTCTCCGGCCGAAGAGGTCACGATCGCGAACGACATCACCGCGTTGATGAGTTCGGCCAATCAGGAGCTCATCATCATTTCCCCGTATTTCGTACCCGGCAAGGATGGCATCGCGATGATAGCTAAGCTGATTGACCGGGGCGTGCACATCCGGATCCTCACCAATTCGCTGGCCACCACCGATTCGCCGTTGGTGCACATCGGTTACTCGCGCTACCGGGTCGAATTGCTCAAGATGGGTGTGGATCTTCGCGAGTTGCGCCCGAAACTGGGCATGAAACGTCCGCGCTTTCATCCCTTCCGGGGCTCGAACGCCAGCCTGCACGCCAAGGCGCTGGTGATCGATGAGAAAATCGTGTTCATCGGATCGCTGAACATGGACGAGCGGTCCTATCGAATCAACAGCGAACTGGGACTCGTGATCAGCAGCACGGAAATCGCCCGCCAGGTCACGAACCTGTTGGACGACATCAGCACCGACGGCAGCTACAAGCTGCAATTGGTGGGTCAGGACAATCGCCTCGAATGGTCGAGCGGCGAGCCGCCGGCCGTGAAGACCTGGCACAAGGACCCGGAAACCACCTTTCCGCAGCGGCTTTGGCTGAAACTCCTGACGCCGTTCGCGCCGGACGAGTTTCTCTGAGGCGCCGCTACGACGATATCCGCAAGGTGGTCAGGTACTCCTTGACCTTGGCGCGGAATCCTTCGCTGCTGGTCACGGTGGCGCCGCCCGCCAGCACCAGAATGAAATCGCCGCGCAGAGTGCGGTTCACTTCCCTCACGTAGTTCAAGTTGACGAGACAGGAGCGGCTGATCCGCAGCATGGGCTGCGAGCGCAGCGCCGCCTCGGCCTGCAGCAACGTGCTGCGCGCGTGGTAGTTGTCCTTGCCGACGCGTATGACGACGTAGTTGCGGTCCGCCTCGATCATTTCCACCTGCGAGGCATCGAGCACATGCCAATGCCCGGCGAATTCCGCAAGCAGGCGCGGTCGCTCCTCCGCCTGCGTCCGGGCGCCGCGCTCGAGCTGCGCAAGCAACCCGGCGAGCAGCGTCTGCCGTTCATCGACGCTCGAGTTCAAATGGCGCGGCCGCACGCGCGCCAGGGTCTTGCGAAAGCGCTCTTGATCGAAGGGCTTCAGCAGATAGTCCACGGCACTGACTTCGAATGCCTCCAGCGCATAGGTGTCATAGGCGGTCACGAATACCAGTGACGGCAGCTCCTTCGGATCCAGCGCGCGCGCAAGATCGATGCCGTTCAGGGGGTCCATCTGGATGTCGAGGAACAGGAGCTGCGGCGGCTGCGTCCGAATGGCGGCAAGCGCGGCGGTGCCGTCGGCGAATTCGCCCACCACACGCAGGTCATCCTCCGCCTCGCAGTACTCGCGCAAAGTGCGCCGGCCGGCGGCCTCATCGTCCACGATGATCACATCCATCATGTTCCGAACAGGGTCGTCGTCTGCAGTTTGCCGGCGGCCTGGGGCTCGAGGATTACCGCCGGCGATTCGCGCACCGCCGGCATGGTTATCTCGCTGATCCACTCGCTGTCGACGCCCGCAGCCGAGAGGCTGGCCCGGCCTTCGAATTGCACGGCCATGCGTTCACGCACGTTTTTGAGTCCAATACCTTCCGCGCCGACGGAGCGATTCGCGGCCATCGAGTTGGTGATCCTGATGATCAGCGATTCATCGACGATGCCGATCGAAATGCTCACCGTCACAGCGCCCTGATGGCCCGCCATGCCGTGCAGCACGGCGTTCTCGACCAGCGGCTGCAGAATCAGGCTGGGGACCCATACGGCGGGGATTTCAGCCGGATTCGGCAGCTCGACCTTGAGGCGGTCGGTGAACCGCTGCTGCTGCAGCTCCAGATACAGTCTCACGAACTGTATTTCGTCCGCCAGCCGCGAAAAATTGCGCTCGCCGGCATTGAGCAGACGCCGCAGGAGATCCGCCAGCTGCACCACCATCGACTGTGCGGCTTTCGGATCCCACTCGATTTGTCCGCGGATCGTGTGCAGGAGATTGAACAGAGTATGCGGCGAGAGCTGCATGCGCAGCGCCGCCAGACGCGCGGCGCTCCATTCGCGCTCCAGCGCCGCCAAGCGCAATTCGGAATCGCGAAAGCGGGTGTAGAGCGCCAGGCCCGTCACCAGGGCCAGGCCGAAGCCGTAGGCCGGCAGAAAACTCACGAAGCTCGCGAGCCACAGCGTGGCCCACCAGGGATCGCTCCACGCGCCCATGACATGCGAGATCGCGGTGCCATGCATGTCGCTTCCGCCCATGATCACTTCCGACAGAATCATGACCGGGTACGCGGCAGCGGCGAACACCGCGCCCAAGATCACCTGCAACGGCAGCGCAATCAGGAGCGGTCGCCATTGAACCTTCAGCGACGCCCAAAAGGACACCATCACCATCGGCAGCAAGAACACGTGCTGCAGCAGGCGCTGGTCCCAGGACGCGAACACTTCCACATTGGTCACGCGAGCGAAGCCGGTGCGCATGCTGTAGCCGTACAGAAGATTCGATACGGTGACGTACACCCAGAACAGACAAACAATGGCGACGAACTGACGCCGCGTCAGCCCCCCCGCAAACCGCCGCGTTGAAGAATCAGCCGTGCCGAATCCGCCCATGGGATAAGCCTACCGCAAGTCGGCGCGAATTGCGGCTTGGTGCGCCGCATGAGGGACGAAACCGTCGCAAATCGGGACGAACTCGATGCCTGCCGGCTGACTGGGGCGGGTCCGGCGGCGTCTCATATGCGTGTCGTCGATCAATACCTGAAAGGAGAGATTCATGACTAGTCTAGCCAGCAAATTGCTGCTGATCGGCGGAATGGCCGTGGCAGCCGCGGGCGCAGCTGTCGCCGCGCCAGCCGACAACGATGTGTACAGCATCGCCCTTCGTTTCCCAACAGCCAGTCTTGCGACCGATAGCGGCGTGCAATCCCTGTATCGCCGGATCGAGATGGCCGCCGAAAAGGTTTGCGTGATTGAACCGGCCGGTTCGCGATTGCCGAATGAAGCGGTGCTGAAGTGCCGCAAAGAGGCCATCGCCAACGCGGTCGACAAAATTCACAATCAGCGGCTCGCCGCCCTGCACGCGGCCAGCAACAAGTCAGGCTGAGCCCATGCTGTTTCAGCGACCAGCCGCAGGAACCAACAGAACGGTATGCTGCACCACCGTGATGTCTCCCTCCTGCGAGCTGGTCGCATTCTGCGGTCGGGCCTGCTGCAACCTCGCACCGCCGGCAGCCTCGGGCAGCCCATAGCTTAAGTCGAACACCTGCACCACCGGCGCGATTGCGGCGGCATCAATCCCGAACTCGAACCCCGCCGGCGGAAGGCCGACCACCCCGAAGCGCGTGGCGCCGCTGTGCAACTTCTGCAGCTTGGCATGTTGCGGCCCCGACGCCGTGGCGGCGACAATCTCCTGAACATCGGCGCTTGCCGGAAAAATCACGAAGGCTTCGGGCGCACCACGCGGCGATCGCAGGCGCAGCTGGTAGTGGATTCTCGAGGATGCGCCCGCGGCGCTCGCAGCCGCTGAGAGTTGCGTAAGTTCCGGCGTGCCCAAATTGAGTGTCGGCGCGTCGGCCTTAAATCCCAGTGCTGCACTGCCCGTGTAACGCGCCCTCGGGACGGGATCGAACTTTGCCGCGCCGCCCAGGGTTGCCGGCAGGCGCAACGAAGCGGGCTGCACCCACCAATGCGCCTGGCGCTGGTCGGCATCGAACCAATATTCGATGTTGAGGCGCTGCGGCCACTTAGGCGAATAAATGGGGAGCAGCAGCGTGGCGGCCACCCCGCTCAAGATCACCACCGCGCTCACCCCGATCACGAGCCGCCGATCGCGGCGAGTCGCATCCGCCAGCAGCGGCAGCAGCAAGGTTGTGGTCAACCCCAGGGCAATCGAGGTAATCACCCACGCCAAGGTTCCCAAGGCCGCGTACAGCAGCAGCAACATGGGCGCGAGAACCGCAGAAACGACGAAGCAGGGCAGCAGAACCGCAAAGTCAGTCGCTCCTTGAGATGGCGGCCGGGAACGCAATAGGCTCAGCACGCAGGGCAGCGCGCCCAGCACCGCCGCGAGGCCCGCCAGCAGCGGCGCGAAACTTGCGGCTGGGCTCACCGCGTTGAATATCACGGACAGCAGGGCGATGAGCAGAGTGCCGCCCATCCAGAATCCCCAGAATCCGGCGCGGCGCGCAAGCCATGCGCTGACGATGCCCGCCGTGAACAAAGCGATGAATGCCGTGGCGATGCTCATCGGCAACGGATGCGCAATCCATGGGGCCGCGTCGGTTGGCGGCAGCTTGCCGAGAATGCGCAACAACACGATGCATGCCACCGCGAGGATTGCGCCGAGAATGAGGTTCAAGACCGCGCCCGTTGCGCCCCACAGCGCCTGCCGCCCGTCCAGCATGCGGCGGCGAAGCAACAGCACGCACACGGCGAGCACCAGGCCGAGCGCCGCGATCGCTGCGGGCAGTGCGCTGCGTGCCGGCCAGGCCATCAGCGCCCGCGCGAAAACGTCGAAGTAAACCGATTCGGCGGCGGGCGTATCGCGGCTGTCTGCATTGGCCAGCGCGAGCAGCGCGCTCAAGGCGTTGTCGCCTTGATGCTGAATGCTGCCGAGGCTCAAATTGGCATAGCTATCGAGGGGAGTATGGTAGTGGCCAACGTCACCGATGAAGGCGAAATTGAATCCTTGATACGACGCGGCCTTGAATACCGTGAAATCCGTATCGTTCGGCAACGACTTGTACACCACGTAGTACAGGGAATTGGTGATCGGTGCGCGGATTGCCGATTGATACAGATGCATGAGCCATGCGTTGGCGGTTCCCGTCTCGAACATGAGACTGGCACCGGAGACGCCGCGCGAGTCGAGATTCACCGCGGCTTTGATGTGCATAGCCTGCGGATGCTCGCGAACGAACAATTGCGCACCGAGCAGGCCGGCTTCCTCGCCGTCGGTCAGCAGCAGAACGATGGGGCGGGGCGGGGCGGGCGCCGCGGCGAGAATCCGTGCGATCTCGAGCACAATGGCGACGCCGACGCCGTCGTCGGATGCGCCGGGACCCGCGGGCACGGAGTCGTAGTGCGCGGCCAGCAACACCGCATTGGTTGGCGCGGCCGCGGTCGCGCCGGGGGTCGCGGAATATGCGGCGCCGTTTCGTGTAACCACTATGTTGGTGGGGATGCCGCACTCCCCCCATTTGCTGCACACCCATCCGCTCTGCAGTTCGGGTTTGTATCCTAAGTCCGTCAACTCCCGAACGATGGCATCGCGCACTCTGGCATTGGCGCTGCTGCCGATGGGATGCGGCTCATCGTCGGCCACCAGAGTTTTGAGGATGGCTTGCGCTCGACCGGCGGAAAATGCGCTGGGTGCGCCTGCAAGCCCGATGGGCGCCGGGGGACGATACGCCAAAAGCGTGGCAGCCAGCAGCAGCAATATCCCCGCGAATGCGAGGATGAGACCGCGATTGCGCATCGACCACCCCTATTTTTCTTGCGGGCAAGATACGCGTATCGGTGCCTTACTTCTAGTCGATCGCGATCGCGTGCGGCTGGCTGCCCGCTGCAAACGGCGAACCGCCCACCGCTGCGAGGGCGCCGGTCGCGGCATCGACGACATAGGCAGAAATGCTGTGGGAGTTGTAGTTCGCGGCATACACGAACTGACCGGACGGATCGACCGCGAGGTTGATGGGCAAGGAGCCGGCGCCCACAGTGGACAACAGGCTCAAGATGCCGCTGGCCGGCGTAATCGAATAACTCGCAATCTCGTTGGCGGCGACATTGGCCGCGTACACATATCTGCCGGCCGGATCGGCCGCGAGCGACTCGGGGTTCGATCCCACCGAGATGGGCGAGCCTGACAGGGCCGCCAACGCGCCGCTCGATGCATTGAGGGAGTATTCCGTGATGCTGCCCGCCGCCTCGCCGGCAACGTAGGCGAACGAGTTCGTGGGATCGATGGCAATGGAGAGCGGGCCACTGCCGGCGCCGAACGGCGATCCGGAAATGTTGCTCAATGAGCCTGTACTTAGATCGATGGCGAACACCGCGACATTGGCACCGCTGAAATTCGCGACGTAGAGAAAATTGCCGTTCGGATCGATTGTCAGCGCCGCCGGCTCCGCGCCGACGCGAAACGGCGAGCCGGCAATTTGCCTCAAGACCCCGTTTTCGATGGTATAGACGGAGACGTTGTCGGATACGAGGTTGGCCACGTAGAGATAGTGATCCGTCGGGTCGATTGTTATCGCACCGGGACCGCTTCCAGCGGCCGTGGGCAGACCGACGGCGGTCAACGCACCGCTCGCCGAGTTTATGGAAAACACCGAGACGCTGCCGGAGCCATTGTTCGCCACATAGAGGAATTCTCCATCCGGGTCGACGGCGAGCGCCGTCGGCATCGTGCCGGTGGCGGCAAATGGCGAACCGTTGACGGGCAGCAAAGCGCCGTTTGCCGCATCGATCGCAAAGGCCGAGATGTCGTTCGACAGCTGGTTGGCCACGAACGCGAAGCGACCCGTTTGCGTGCAGGCAACAATGATGTTGCCGATATTCGCCCGATCGATGGTGCCCGAGCCATTGCGCACGGTGCAGCTCTGCGTTGGGTTCGCGGGTTGGGTTTTTACCGTGACCGAGTAGGCGGCGCCGTTTTCGAGGCCGCCGCTGAATGCAAACCCGCCATTTGATTCCAGTTGCAAGTCATTGCCGGATTCATCCTGGAGCACGAGACCCCTTCCGACCAAGCCCGTGAGGGTGCCGCCGACGGAATATTTGGCACCGAGAATGTCGCGGCAGCCGGGCAGGGTGAATGCCGCTGCGCTTAACACCGCCGCACCCAAGATCATTGAAGCCAGTATTTTCACGATTTCTCCGATTGGCAATATCGTTGCGACAACAGCCGCGCCAATTCATTGCACGGTTCGGCTGGTTCAGTGTCAAGAACTGTGTATTTGATCGATCGCCCGCCCGTCCGCCCTCGCCGCGGGAATCATTGTAAGCTTGGAGTTTCGCCGACCATCCGGCTTTCACTTCGGGAGCTCGCCATGCGCTATCGCTTGCTCGGCCAAACCGGCTTGTATGTATCGGAACTCTGTTTGGGCACGATGACCTTCGGGGGCGCCGCGGGCATCTGGGAATCGATCGGTAATCTGCAGCAGGACGCTGTCAACGAGCAGGTGAAGTTCGCCGTTGACGCCGGTATCAACTTCATCGACACGGCCAATGTGTATTCCATGGGCAAGTCGGAAATGCTGCTGGGGCGGGCATTGAAATCATTGGGCCTGGCGCGCGAGCAGCTGGTTGTGGCCACGAAGGCCACTGGCACCATGGATGAGACGCCGAACGGCCGCGGGCAGTCGCGCCATCATCTGTTCAACCAGGTCGATGCCAGCCTGAAGCGCCTGCAGCTGGACTACATCGACCTGTATCAACTTCACGGCTTCGATCCCCTGACGCCATTCGAGGAATCCTTGACCGCGCTCAATGATCTGGTGCGCTCAGGAAAAGTGCGCTACATCGGGCTTTGCAACATGGCCGCATGGCAAATCATGAAGGCCTTGGGGGTTTCGGACCGCCTGAATCTGGCGAAATTCGTCAGTGTGCAGGCCTACTACACCATTGCCGGCCGCGATCTCGAGCGCGAAGTGGTGCGTGTGATCCAGGACCAAAACCTGGGCCTGATGGTGTGGAGTCCGCTGGCGGGCGGACTGCTCAGCGGCAAATTCAGCAGCGCCGAGGACAAGGGTCCGGCGGGAGCGCGCCGCGGCGCCTTCGATTTCCCGCTCGTGGACAAGGTGCGGGCCTTCAAGTGCGTGGATGCCATGCGAGCGATGGCCGAGCGGCGAAAGATCTCGGTGGCACAGATTGCCCTGGCATGGATTTTGGGCAAATCCTTCGTCACAACTGTGATCATCGGCGCAAAAACGATGGATCAATTGCGCGACAATATTGCATCATCCAAAGTCCAGCTTGAGGAAGCGGAAATCAAGCTGCTCGATGAGGTGAGCCAACTGCCGACGGAATACCCCGGTTGGATGCTGGCCTACCAAAGTCAGGCCCGCGCCAAGCCGCCGTTCAGGGAATGATGTCGCCGATGCCCGACAGAAACTTAAGATGCTGAACCAAATGATGAGCTCCCCCCTCCAATAGGCAAAGGTATCCATGCCGACGTATCAATCCGATCGCCTCAAAGCCGGCGCGCTATGCAGCGTGATGCTCATTGCCGCCTTGAGCCCTGCTGTGGCGCTTGCCACCTTGGGTGAGCCGGAAGCCTCCGTGCAGAACGACGTGGCGCGGCTCCAGGGTTCGATCAAAACCACAACCCCGCGCGAAAACTTCCGGGTGCACGAATTGCAAATGCCCTCGGGGACCTTGCTGCGCGAGTTCGTGTCGCTCGATGGCAATGTGTTCGCGGTGGCATGGAATGGACCCTTCATGCCGAATTTGCGCCAAACCTTCGGCCGTTACTTCGACAGCTTCGTGGCGGGCGCAAGACTCAATCACTCGGATCACAAGCACCTGCAAATTCTACAACCCGATCTGGTGGTGCAGACCCGGGGTCACATGCGGGCCTTCTACGGGCGCGCCTACCTGCCCTTGGCGCTGCCAAGCGGCTTCAACCTGGGGGAATTGCAGTAATGCGCGCAACAAGCGTGCTTCGCGACGCACTGGGAATTGCGCTGTGCCTGTCGGCGCTCTCCTGCGGGGGCGGCGGCGGCAATTATTCGCCTCCGGCTCCGCCGACCCCGACCGGGAACAACGTGGTCAACGTAATAGTGGATGAAGGGCCGCTGCCGACCACGAATCCCTCGGCCAATACGCTGTACACCTCGGTCACCGTGTGCGTCCCCGGCAGCGCCGCAAACTGCCAGACCATCGATCACATTCAAGTGGACACCGGCTCCTACGGGCTGCGCATACTGGCGCCGGTGTTGAACACCACGCTGAATTTGCCGCTGCAGCTGGCATCGAACGGCAATACGCTGGTGCAATGTACGCAATTCGTCGACGGCTACAGCTGGGGTCCCGTGGTATTGGCGGATATAAAGGTGGGAGGCGAAACGGCGGCTTCCGTGCCCATTCAGGCCATCGGAGATTCCCGCTTCACCACCGTGCCCGCGGATTGTTCAAGCGTGGGCCCCGCAGAAGATACGGTTGCGGCCTTTGGCGCCAACGGCATTCTAGGGATTGGCCCCTTTGAGCTGGATTGCCCTCTTTGCGAGACTCAAGTAGTGGCCGGCACTTACTATTCCTGTACGGCGACCGCCTGCGCGGGCACGACCGTGGCGGCCGGCAGTCAAGTGCCCAATCCTGTGACCAGGTTCGCCAAGGACAACAACGGCACCATCATTCAATTGCCAAGCGTAGGGAATGCGGGGGCGGCAACGGTTTCGGGCACGCTGACATTCGGCATCGACACGCAATCGAACAATGCATCCGGTACGGAATCCGTATTCACCGTCAATAATGTCGCTGAGTTGACGATAGTTTTCAACGGTACCAACTGGACGCAAAGCTTCATCGACAGCGGCTCGAACGGGATTTATTTCACGGACGCCAGCATTGCGCTCTGCACCACCATGGGTCTCACGACTTTCTACTGTCCCGCAAGCAACCTCACCTTGCCGGTGACCATCCAGGGCCAGAATGGCGTGATGACCAATAACATGATATTCGTCGTGGGCAATGCGTTGACGATGTTGAACAATCCCGCTGCCGCCAATTACGCCGCCTTCCCCCTGCTCGCGGGCAGCAATCCAACTGCGCAAAGCTTTGATTTCGGCCTGGCATTCTTTTATTCGCGCCGCGTTGCCACGGCCATCGAAGGCAACATGACCACTGTGGGCACCGGTCCCTACGTCGCATTCTGACGCGTACGGTCGCCTAGAACGCGGCTGCTACCACAAGTCTTTGCAGGCAGATAGACTGCCCTGCAATGAACATCATAGCGGCCACCACTGCCGCAAGCGCGGCGATTCTCAGGCTCGACTACCTGTCGCCGCAGCAGTTGGCTTCGCAGTCGCCCGCGTGGTGGCAGAGCGTCCTGGGTGTGGTGGGATTCGGTGCGCTGCCGGCGATCGACGCAGTCCGGATTCCGCTTGCCGCGTGCATGGCGCCCTCATTGGGCGCAAACGAGCTGTGCGAAGTCTGGCAGGTTGCCGGGGCCCGGGTACTTCTTTCCACCGGCGAGACGCGGCAGAGTCGCGTGCGCTATCGATACTGCGACGATCTGCTGTTCGGCGCGGTGATGGCTGCGGAACCCGACGATGCGGATGAGGCGCGGGCGCTGCTGCACGCCACCGAGACCGCTTATCGGGAAATCTTTGATGTCCAGAACCGTACCGGACACCGGCACTTGATCCGCGTATGGAATTATCTTCCCGAAATCAATCGCGAAACCGGTGGCAACGAGCGCTATCGGCTTTTCAATTCGGCGCGGCAGCGGGCATTCCGCAATTCAGGCCGCGCGACCAGAGGCGCGGTTCCCGCGGCTTGTGCATTGGGTTCGCCGGCCGGCAGCGCCATCTCGATCTATTTTCTGGCCGCGCGGACTGCGCCGAAGATGATCGAGAATCCGCGGCAGACCAGCGCCTATCACTATCCGCCGAAGTTCGGCAGGCACAGTCCGATTTTCTCGCGGGCCTGCGTGTGGGGCGAGCCGCTCCGCGCCAAGCTGTTCATTTCCGGCACGGCCAGCATCGTCGGCCATGAAACCATTCACTGCGGCGATGTGGCTGCACAGACCCGCGAAACCATGGCCAACATCGACGCGCTGCTGGATGAAGCGAATCGCGTCGTCGGCTCCGGCCGATACTCGGCGGCGGGTCTTTATCTCAAGGTTTATGTGCGAAGACCGGACGACCTTCCCACCATCAAGGCCGCATTGTCGCGGATCTTGAGCCCGGCAACACAGGTTCTGTACCTGCAGGCCGACGTCTGCCGCGAGGATTTGCTGGTGGAAATCGAAGCCGTCGGCTAGCCGCCGGGGCATTTGCAGATCGACGAACAATTCCGCTGAAGACGAGGATTTCTCCATGAGCACACCCGCAGCGACGAGCGCCAAACACTATCGATGGGACGATCTGCCGGCCGAGCCTCTAAGGGGCGGCATTTCGCGCCGTTTGATCACGGGGCAGGGCATGATGATCGCGCATGTGTATTTGCAGAAAGGCGATGATGTTCCGCAGCACTCCCATATGAACGAGCAGATCACTTACATTCTGCAGGGTGCGCTGCAATTTTGGCTGGGACCCGACGGCGATCGCGAGGTGACCGTGCGCGCCGGCGAAGTGCTGGTCATCCCGTCAAACCTCGAGCATCGGGCGCTGGCGCTCGAGGACACGCTGGATGTCGATGTATTCAATCCGCCTCGTCAGGACTGGTTGAACGGCACCGACGCTTACCTGCGCCGCTGAGGTGCCGGCCTACGACGTCGCGCCCGGATTGAGCGAGGCGCTGCGAAGATTCGTGCTACCTGAGCGCCTGGGTTTCGGCGACGTGCACGCGCCGGTCATGTTCAGCGCGCAGTACTCCGGGGGAGTCTGGGGCCGCGGTGCGCTTATCCCCTATGGGGCAATCGAGATCCTGCCGGGGGCGCGCGCGCTGCAATACGCGGAACTGGTGTTCGAGGGATTGAAAGCCTACCGCGTCGGCGCATCCACGCCCAGCTTGTTCCGTCCGCGGGAGAATTGGCTGCGCCTGGAGCGCTCCGCGCAGCGCCTGTCCATGCCCGCCGTCCCGGAGACGCTGTTCTTCGAGGCCTTGGAGGCAGTTGTCGGAGCCTGCCGCGACATCATTCCGCGGGAATCCGGACGCGCTCTGTATCTCCGGCCGTGCCTGTTCGGCACCGAGGCGGGATACTTGTTGCGCAACTCCTCGTGCTTTCGCTTCATGGTCATCGCCAATCCGGTCGAAGCGTATGCTTCCGCGCCGATGCGCGTGGCCATTGAGCGCGACGATGTACGGGCGGCCGCGGGCGGCGTCGGCGCCGCCAAGGCCGCGGCGAATTACGCACCGTCGCTGCGCGCCTCGAGCGCCGCCGTCGCGCGCGGACTCAACGTGGCGCTGTGGCTCGACGCGCGCGAACAGCGCTTCATCCAGGAACTCTCGGGGATGAATCTGTTCGCCGTGATGGGCGGGGAGCTGCACACGCCGGCGCTCGATGGCGCCATACTTCCGGGCATCACGCGCGACGCGCTTCTCAAGCTCGCGCCGCATCTTGGAGTCAAGGTCCATGAACGGCTCATGCCGCTCGACGAGTTGCTGGCGCAGATCCGCAGCGGCGAGTGCAGCGAGATTCTCGCCTGCGGCACCGCCGCCATCGTCAGTCCGATTGCGATGCTTGCCGATCGCGACCATCAGGAATACGTTCCGCAACGCATCGATGCGGTGGCGGCGCAACTGCGTGAGGCCTTGCTGGCGATTCAAGAGCGGCGCGCGCCGGATCCATTCGGCTGGACACGCGAGGTGCGCGTTTAGATCTCAAGATGCGGCGCTACGCGGGCATTGGCCACGCGCTCGTAGGCTCTCGCGACTTGCAGCAACAGAGCGTCCTGATTTCGATTGGTCACCAGCGTCATGCCCATCGGCAGTCCGCTGATGAGTCCGGCGGGCACCGTAAGGCTTGGGTAGCCGGCGATTGCCGCAGCTCCCGCGATATGCGGCCAGCCGCCGCCGCGGCGGTCACCCCACACGGCGTCGATCAAGGCCGCCGGCCCATTGCTGGGCGCAAGCAACACCTCCACGCCTTGCTGACCGAGAAGTGTCGCGAGTCCCTCCGCATCCGCAGTGCGTTGCAGGGCCGCCAGCGCCTTGATGTAGGCAGGATCGCTTAAGGGTCCGCGCATCTGCGCCATTTCAAAGAGTTCCTGGCCAAACACGATGAGTTCGTCGTCCGCGTGGGTTCGATTGAAGTCGATCAGGTCGGCGAGCGTCTTGCAATCAACCTGCGACGGATCGAGCGTGCTCAGATAGACATTGATTGCCGCCTTGAATTCGTACAGCAGTGCTTCCTGTTCCGGTTCGTCCATTTCATCGAAGGCGGCCGGCGATTTCAGATCGATGATCACCGCGCCTTCCTGCTGCAACACGGCCCGCGCATCGGCCAACAAGCGGTTGGCGTCCGGGTGCGCCGACTTCGGTACAGGCATGACGCCTATGCGGACGCCGCGCAGCCGGAACGCCTCGATATCGGTGCCATGCGCGCCGAACCCTAGTGGCTTCTCGGCAATCACCGACGCGAGGACCGCCGCGTCGGCAACCGTTCGGCACATGGGACCCGCGGTATCCTGTCGCGGGGAAATCGGAACCACGCCCCTGCCGCTGACGACTCCGACCGTGGGTTTGAGGCCAACCAGACCGTTCACCGATGCGGGCGATAGGATCGACCCATTGGTTTCCGTGCCGATGGCCGCGGCGCAAAAGCTTGCCGCGGCGGCCACTCCCGATCCGGCGCTCGAACCCGATGGGTTGCGGTCGCGGGCATAGGCGTTACGCGTCTGGCCGCCCACGCCGCTCCAGCCGCTGCACGAACGCGTGGAGCGAAAATTTGCCCATTCGCTCAGGTTCGCTTTCCCGAGCAGGATGGCGCCGGAGGCGCGCAGCCGGGAAACCAGCGGCGCGTCCGCAGGGCGCCGCGACCTGGCGAGTGCAAAAGACCCCGCGGTGGTCGCGATGGGATCGCCCGTCTCGATGTTGTCTTTGACGATGATGGGGATTCCGTGCAGAGGCCCGCGTAACTTTCCCGATTTTCGCTCTGAATCAAGCGACCGCGCTGCCGGGATCGCGTTTGGATTGACGGCCAAAACCGACCGGTACTCGGGTCCGTGGTGATCGTAACGAGCGATACGCTCGAGATAGGCCGCGGTCAGTGTTTCCGACGTGAGCACACCCGACGCCAGCGCTCGCTGAAGGGAAGCAATGGATTGCTCCGTCGGGTCAAAGCTGCGGGCGGCAGCGCGAACTTCGCCGGAAGCCGCCGCAAGAGACAAGGCCCCGGCAGTGGAAAGGAAGCTTCTGCGATCCATGAATTCACCTTCTTATATGTGACCCGGCCACCCAGCAGATTACCGGCTTCCACACGGGTTACGTCAACGGGGGCCTTTTTGGAATTCCCCCGGTGGGCGATCTGGGCTAGTAGTTCTTCTTCAACGCCTCGGCGAAATTGGCCACGTCGAGGGTACCGATGCCGGCTGCAGGACTGTAGCCGTCGCGCCCGACATAGAAATCGTTATTGCCAAACTTGATGACGTTGAACGGTGCGTCTTTGTCCGCGTACGCGCCGGATGCATGCGCCAGTTCGTAGAGCGGAATGTTGAGCAGTCCCACCCGGCCGTGAACATACTCGCCGATCAATCCAATGACGCCGTTCAATTGCGGCGCGACAAAACTGGTGCCGCCGGCGAATGTGTCTTCGCCATAGCCGCTCTGGTCGGATGTGTAGAAAAGCACGTAGCCGGTCTGCGGATCGGCATTGAACGAGACATCCGGGACGTTGCGGCCGGCAAAATACGCGGGAATGTTCTTCAAGGTCTGAGGCGGAACGGCGTCTTCATTGATGAACGATTGATTGGGCTGTGTTTTTTGAATTCCAGAAATGCCTAGTTGGTAAAATGGCAGCGCGAATTCGAAACTCACGCCGCCGCCGCCGCCCACCGGGAAAATACCGCAGTCAATGGGATCGAGGTCCAAATCGGCGCACAACGGCTCGAGATAATCCCAGCTCCAAACCCGCTCGTGCGGGATGTTGACGGTGAAGGTCTCATTTGGCAAAAGATAGCTCTGAGTGCCGGCGAGCGTCGTACCGCCTCCCGCGGTGATGTAGGAATCGCTCGCCGGGTTGTCGACGCTCAGCGCCAGACTGAAAGCGGGCGGCAGCGCGGCGTCATTTGCGTCGTAAGCGCCGGCGTCGCCCGCCGCGGCGAACACCGATTGACCCTGCAGGGCCGCTTGAAGCAGAACCAGGTGCAGCGCCTTGAGGGAGCTCACCGTGTCGCCGCCGTACGGGTCGGTCACCGGTCCATTGGCCAGATCGTCCAGCCATTCCCATTGTCCCCAACTCGTCGAGATCGAGTCGGCTTCATTGCTCTCCACGGCTGCAACGAATGCATCGAGGAACGCTTGATTGGTATTGGGGGCTTGGTAGAGCAGGATCTTTGCGCGCGGCGCGATGCCCCCGGACTGTTCCACATCCAGCGTCGTCTCGTCCGATCCGGAGGCATCGCTCGGTGCGCCGGGGCCGCCGTCGATGTCGATGACGGTGATGCGCTGGAAGCCAACCTTGAGGCCGACTGCGCGCCAGTACGCATAGGCGTCGCTCTCCGTGAAGCTGGCCAGCGTCACGATGCCGATGCTGCGACCCGCGCCCGTAACGCCTTTTGCGGCCAACGGCAGCACATCGTAGTACTTGGAGAAATCGGCAACGGTCAGGAAGCCGGGCGGATTCAGCAGGTTGGAATTGTTGAACGCATGCTGCGAGGTCAACTGATGGGCGAAGTTGGCGGGACTTTTCATGAGGTGCGGGAAAAAGTTCGGCCGGGTGCTCAAGCCGACAATGCCCGCGACCACGGCGCTCATCTCGGCGGGAATTTTCGCCGCCGTGGCCGGCGCACGGAATTCAAAAGAATCCGACTGCCCATGCGCCGCGACTCTGTAGCGATGCAGACTGACCTGAAACGCGCGCTCGAAATTCGCCGCGCTGCCGCTGACGCTCACCACGCTCGCGCCCGCCCGCGCGGCGCTCAATCCATAGACCGCGAGTTGCGCAGACAGCGCTGCAACATCTTGGTCAGCCGCGCCGAATTGGGCCTTGAATTGCGCGGGCGTCAAAAACTGATGAAATTTTGCGCTCTTCGTATTGGCGAGCGCTTCGAGAAGTTGCGCGGCGGCTTCGGCGTGCCGCAATTTCAGGGCCAGCGTGACGGTGATGTTGCCCGCCTCATCCTGGGCCGCGAGTGGCCCTAGGTCGCTGGGTGCCGGCATGTGCCGACTGGGGTAGGGCATACCAGCCCATGTCGGGTTGGCAAGAGCTATCAGGGCTGCAATTAGGGCGATTCGAGTCGACATCATCGTCATATTTGTCCTTTGGACTCAACCGCATCAACGTCTATGTCTGGCAGGCGTTTACAGGGAATGCGCCCATTGCGCCCAGTCGCGGGAAACCCCAAGACTCGTATTGATGGAAAGACTTGTAGGATATCAAGTGTTTGAGCAACGCAGATGCTGCAATGCACAAACTGCCTTCGCTCACTCTAGCCTCCGGATCGCCGAACACGGTCAGCTTCAGCCTGACGCTGACCGCGCCCGTGTTCTTCGGGACAGAGGAATTGACGGCGGGCACATCCTCCGCGACCGGTGTGCCTGTCACGGTTGCAACGAGCGGCGGCATCGAGACCATCGCCGAGCTTGTAACATCAACTGTGAACGGAACCACGAGCGGCGTCACATTCAACAATCCCGCGCTATCCGTGCTCCATAACACGCTCTTCGTGTCGGGCCTGCTATGCCAGATATCGGCAACAAGCGGCACATGCGGCGTGTCATTGGGTTCGGCGAACGGGACTTCCACTTCCCCCAAGCTCGAGCTGGCCGATGCCTCTAACAACGACTACAACGCGTTTGTCACCTTCAATGTCGCCGTGAATCCCGTCCCCCTCCCCGCATCGGGACTCCTGTTGCTGAGCGGCCTCGGCGGACTTGGGCTGATCGCGCGTCGACGCAAGACCTCGCTGGCCTGATGCCGGCTCAAGTTTTGCGGTCCCTCACTGTAGGCGCTTTGGCTTACTCGACCCGACGTTGTTCCCGGGCCGGATCGCCGATTTGCCCGCTTCGTGGAACGCGCCTAAAATCACGGGCGTTGCGGGCGTCGTATAATGGTAATACCCAAGCTTCCCAAGCTTGAGCCGTGGGTTCGATTCCCATCGCCCGCTCCACTTTTCGTTGTCTCACGTTGGCCTACGTTGTCCTAGGCGGCGCACTCGCGTAGCGCTCTCTTCCCAAGTTCTCCATGCGGCCCACGACCGGTCAGTGGGACGCCTGAAATGGTCGCAGCAAAGCCGACATTCGTACCCGGGTCTCGGAAGGCTGAATCATTGGCCACAGCCGGCGCGCGTGCAGCGTACTTGAGCAGGGCATCCAGACCAACCGGATCACCGAATACCCGCATTTCGCCCACGCACCCGTGCTCATTCTCGGGCGTGCAATCCGTTTAGTCATCCATCATCATGTGTAATAGAACCTTACGGCACTTTGGAAGGATCCAATGCTGTGAATGTCATCAGATTCGGCTGGGTGACGCTGCTGCTAGTTGCCAACCTAGCGAGTGCCACCGATGAGGCGTACACCGCCGAGATTCTACAATGGCGTCAGAACTTCGATGCTGATGTGCGTAATGGCCGCTGGTTGACCGGCATCGGTAACTTTGAGATCCCACTCGGTACCTCGACTCTTGGAAGCAATCCAAAGTCCACTATGCGATTGCCTCCGCTACACGCGGCTAAATCGATTGGCAAGTTGATCAGACAAGGAAACGACGTCACGTTTAGTCCTTCTCGTGGCATTCACGCGACGATTGACGGTCATACGAGCTCAAAACCGCAGATCCTTTCCATGAAGAGCGGCGTTGGTCGGGTTCGGGTGGGGAGCATCGAGTTTCGGGTTCGTCCTTACGCTGATGGCCTTTATGTGTTCGTCGATGACTTAGGGAATCCAGCGGTCGCTGAATTTACGGGAAACAAATGGTACCCCATCGACGACTCTTATCGCGTTTCTGCGAAGTTTGTTCCTTATGAAAAGCCCGCGGAGACGCGGATCCCACTGACGCACATCGAATGGAAACAGCCAATGACGTCTACCGGAGATGTCGTCTTCACGCTTGGTGGTCAGAGCATTCGCTTGAAATCCTTCATCGACGGAGACAACTTATTCATCATGTTTACGGATCTGACCAATGGTCAGGACACTTATGGAGGCGGCCGGTTCATCTATGCGCCACTCCCGAAGGATGGAACGACGACCGTGGATTTCAATAAGGCTTTCAATCCGTACTGCTCTGTGAACCCGTATGTCTACTGTCCCATCCCTCCACCCGAAAACCGGCTTGACTATCGGGTCGCCGCTGGCGAACAGTTCCAGGGGCACGAGTAAGAGTCAAATCGAAAATTCGTGTAATGGAGCCATTTTGTGATGCCGCATTGCCTGCAGGCATTCTGAGTCTTAAAAGCTCTGCCGCGAAGCCGACGGTCAGATTAGAGAGAAGTAAAAAAAGGTATTTCCGAAGCTCGAGCATTCATTGGGATGGGGGAAACACATTTCACGACCTCTCACGTCGCACGAACCCCAGTATAGACTTCGCCCGGTCCCACCCTTCGCAAGAAAAAGAGCGATGATCAGTGTGCTCGAAGACTATCGTCATCGGAACGCTCGACATAAATGCCGGGGGGTTCATGCGCCGCGGCCGACCGAGGATCACGAACCGCCCGCCGCGCTTCGTGATCACTCAGCTGGGAGAGAACCCATCCGCAAAGTACTCTAGTAGCGAACCGCGAAATTTACGCCGTGAGGGATGCCCCGCGCAGGCGATCGATCAAGCCAATACAATCGTCCGGCACCTCATCGCCACGCCAGGCCACGTGCTGATCAGGACGGGAGAGTACCAGTTTGCGCGGATAGAGCGATGCAGCCTCTTTCCCGTCCACGTCGAGGACAACCATAGGTACGCCACGATGTGCCGCCGCATCTACGAGGCCGCGTGTCTCGACGGCAGGATCAAAACGCAGAAGCGTGAACTCGGGTCCCAGCGCGTCGTAGAGCGACCTCCCGTCGCGCAGCCACAGATGCGGCACGCGGCATCCGGGGACCGTCGACTGACTGAAGTTGTAGAGTGTATAGGCGGGGGCCTCCTCGCCGTCGTAGGCGATGATCGGGGAGTTGGCGTAGAAATAACCGAAATTGAGGCCGCCACAACAGAACTGGCCGACGTTAACTTCATAGGCATCTCTGCCAACGCGGGCCCGTATCGCTTCGCCCTCCGCGCTCGACTCCTCCAGATTTTCAGGAAGCGCATTGCCAAGGGATTCCCGGGCGAGCGACGTGTTCATCGCGTAACGCGAAACCTGTTCGGTGACCGGTTGGCGTTCGAGTTCATAGGCGTCCAGAATTCGGGTCTCAGCCCAACCCTTGATGACGCCCGCCAACTTCCAGGATAGATTCATGGCGTCGGCGATTCCCGCATTCATCCCGTAACCAGCGAACGGTACCCAAATGTGCGCTGCGTCACCGCAGATGAGAACGCGCCGGTCGCGAAACCTGTCGGCAATCATGCGCCGGCCTGTCCAGTCCTCCTTGCCGAGAATGTCGAATTTGAAACCGGCCTCCACGCCAAGGATCTGTCGGATGCAGTGATCGCGGTCAAGAAGCGCTAAATCCTCGCTCGGCGGTCGCCAGTTATGGACAAGCCAGCGCTCTCGACCGTCAATTGCAAAGAGGTAGCCACTGCACCGCCGATTGAGGGAAACGGTCAACCACGCCGGACTCGGTAACATACCCAGCAATTGGGGCGCGCGAATATAGGTGGACTGCGTTTGCATGATCACCGCGTCGCCACTGAATTTGACACCCATACAATGACGCACGTCGGAGTGGGCACCATCACAGCCAATGAGGTAGCTCGAAAGGATCTCGCCGACACCACCGGCATCGAGGTTCTCAGTGCTCGCCCGCACACGGGTCTCACTCTGGACGTAGTCAGCGACCCGCGTGCGGTTCAAGATGCGTAATCGGGGCGTCGCGGCCGCGTGCGAGTAAAGCACCGGTTCGAGGTAGATTTGGTTGATCCGATGCGGCGGCTCCGGTGTTGGCCACCAGGTGTCGGGGCCGCCCTTCGCCGTATAGCGGTCGGCTCGGCACGGAATCGGAATGCGCGAGAGCTCCATCCCGGTCGCAGTGGTGCGGAAGACAACGTCGTGGGGATATGCGGCGGGTAGACCGGCCTCGCGGACCGCGCGGACAAGGCCAAGGCGACGAAAAATCTCCATCGTGCGCGCGGCGACGTGGTTGCATTTTACTCCGGACAACTCGCCGCGAGCGCGTGAGTCGACGACCGTCACCTCAATGCCGCGCTGTGCAAGATCGATCGCCAGCGCCATCCCAACAGGACCCGCGCCAACGATCAGCACTTCAGTGAGTAAATGACTGTCCATGGAAAGGCTGCTGCACCGGCGACAAGCTTAACGCAAGAGCCAGTGCTCGACCGCTATTTGGTCACTAGCATAGTGGGGATTTCTACGTGCCGAACAGAAGTGTGGGGGATGTGCGAAGCCGCAATTCAGCCGCCATGAGTAGTCTCATGTGGTCCTACGTTGTCCCTCATATCGGGAAATTTCGCACGCCAATCGCACGCAGCCGCCGACGCTTTACGAACCGCGGTGTTTTATAGGCTTTGAAGGCCCGTCCGTTTGGGTTCGATTCCCATCGCCCGCTCCACTCTCGAGTCAGATTCCTGATAGCAAGAAGTCTACCGCGGCGATTATCTTATCCCGGTCAGATGCCAGATCTCCTGCAACCGGACCGAGCTCGCGCGCGGGGATACCGGCAACTTGCGGCGTCAGCATCAGGAATTCCTTCCCCTCGAATTTCAGGATCGGTGTCAACGTCCGCATTGCGCGCGCCCGGGCTGCACTGGCCGGAACGAGCGGAACGACAACGCGAGTAGCCAACACTTCCAGCAAGTCAGACTGGATGTCGAGCAGCAGTGGGAAGCGTGCTCGCGACGCTGGATTGCGATTCCTATACAGAGCAAACTGCGGCATCAGAAAGTACGCAGACCGTCGCTGAACGCGCCATGCTCTTCGACGTCGCGGTTATAGGCTTGAATCGCATTCCCGTTCTGTTCTAGCCATTCGCGTTTACGAAGCTGTCGCAACTCATGCTCGACGGCTGCCTCCAGCGTTGCCGACAGATTGATATCGCTGTTGCGGGCGGCCTGCAGCAGATCCGCAGAAATAGAAACATTGACCGCCTTCTTACTGCGCCGCGCGGTGGACATCGGATGCTCCATTTATAAGCGCATATTGTATGCGCATTAGGCATGCGCATCAAGCGGCGGCCGGCGCAGCCACTACTGAAGCCGCACTCCACGCCCTCGCGTAGTCCGATTGACAAGCAGGTAGTTGACTGCCTATACTGCTCTTATGCAGGTATTAACCTGCATTTATAGGGCTCCAACTAGGAAATGGCCGCGAAGGACATTGACAAGATATTCAAGGCCCTCGCCGACCCAAGTCGCCGCCAGCTAATCGATAGTCTGCACGCCAAGAATGGGCAGACGCTAAGCGAACTGTGCACGCGACTCGACATGGCGCGGCAGTCAGTGACCCAACACCTTGACTTGTTGGAAGCGGCCAATCTCATCTCTGTCCAGTGGCAGGGCCGGGAAAAGCTGCACTACTTCAACCCAGTTCCAATCCACGAGATTTACGAGCGTTGGCTACGCAAATTCGAGCAAGAGCGCCTCGCGGCGTTACATAACTTCAAAACAAAACTCGAAAGGAAATGACTTGACCATGAACGACGAAAGATTTGTGTATGTCACTTACATCGCCGCCACGGCGCAGCAGGTCTGGGATGCGCTGCTCAAAGGCGAGCTGACGCGCCAATATTGGGGGCACGAAAACGTGTCGGACTGGAAACCGGGTTCAAAGTGGCAGCATGTTGCGGACGACGGCAAACGCACCGTAAGGCTGGTGGGCGAGGTGCTCGAAAGCGTGCCGAACAGGCGCCTGGTGATGACTTGGGGCGATGCCGTCGCCGCAGCCGATAAGGCCAAGCGTTCGCGTGTCGCCATAGATATCGAGACTGTTGGCGAGATGGTGCGCTTGACCGTTACGCACGATGAACTCAGCCCGCAAATGCGGCGAGACATCACCAACGGCTGGCCGCGCGTGCTATCTAGCCTAAAGTCGTTCCTAGAAACAGGGCGTCCCCTCAACACCTGGGCGTAATCCGTTCCTCGACAACAAACACACAAGGATGACGACGTGAGTGACGGAACTATCCTCAAGCAGTTTTGCGATCCCATGCTGCTCCGCGATATGGCAAAGGCGCGCACGTACCTCGACGACAACATCACATTCGCGGGTCAGTTTGAGATCCATTCAAACGCCAACGCCTACATCACCACTTTCACGCAGCGCTTGGAAATGAAAACTGCGCGGGCGGAAATTGGGTTTATTTTACAAGTACCAGGAGGAGACCATGGCGAGTAGGCAGAGGGTCGTATCGGAGGCGGATTGGCTCAAGGCGCGCCAGAAGCTTCTGGTGAAGGAGAAGAAATTTCTGCGGCTGCAGGATGCGATGAGCGCGGATCGGCGTAGCCTGCCTTGGGTAAGAGTCACTAAGCCGTACCTATTCGAAGGCGCCAACGGGGAGGTGCCGTTCAGCGATCTCTTTAATGGCTGCAGTCAGCTGATTGTCTATCACTTTATGTTTACCTCCAAGAACGAGGCTGGTTGCCCCCATTGTTCATTACGAGCCGACGGCTTCAACGGCATCAATGTGCATCTGAGGCACCGCGACGTAACAATGATCGCGGTGTCCCGCGCACCTTACAAGAAGTTGGCTGCATACCAGAAGCGGATGGGATGGACGTTCCCTTGGTTCTCATCGGGCGACACTAAGTTCAATTTCGACTACAACGTGTCGTTTACGCCCGAGGCCATTGCCCAGGGTACGACCGTGTTCAATTACGCCAAGCAAAGCCCCGGGAATCCCGAAAGAGAGGGGCACAGCGTATTTGTTAAGGACAAGCGCGGCAATATATTTCACACCTACTCGTGTTACTCGCGTGGCAACGAGCCCTTGAATACTCACTATCATTATCTGGACATGGTGCCGAAGGGCCGGGACGAAAACGGTCGCGGGCCGCATTGGGTGCGCCG
>DATMRC010000088.1:0-41354 GCA_035567075.1 Steroidobacteraceae bacterium | reverse complement strand
ATGCGCCGCCCAGCAAAATCGTCGGTGGCGCTGAAATTCCCATGTCCAACCCGCCGTGGCCGTACTCGACGTGGAATATCGGCGGCTCGGAGGCCATCGGCGTTGAGAACATGTACTACAGCGCGCTCATGGATGCGCTGTACTGCGGCGCGGGCGGGCAAAAACTCAAGGACAGCCGTTTTACGATTTACGGTTGGATCGAGCCCGGCGGCAACATCAGCACGTCGCATACCAAGTTCAACTACGCGACCGGCAGCGGCGGCAACTCTCCGGCGGCCTATTCGTTCGAGCCCAACACCGTGCAGCTCGATCAGGCGGCGCTGTACATCGAGCGCACGCCCGATGAGGTTCAGCTCGACCACATCGACTGGGGATTTCGCTTCGCGGGAATATACGGCACTGACTACAAGTACACTTTTTCCCAGGGCATATTCAGCAGCCAGTACACCAACGCCGAAAAATTCAACGGCTTCGATCCCGTCATGTACTACATGGATTTCTGGTTCCCGCACTTCTTCGACGGCGAGAATGTGCGCGTGGGCCGCTACATTTCAATTCCGGATATCGAAGCGCAGCTCGCGCCCAATAATCTCACCTACAGCCATTCACTGCTCTACACGGTCGATCCCTACACGCAAAACGGCGTCGTCAGCACCACCAAGCTCAACAAGAATTGGCAGATCCAGACGGAGCTCTCCGCAGGCAACGACATTGGGCCCTGGGTAAGGAGCGAACGCCACCTGACCCCGGCCGCGTGCGTCATCTGGATCTCCGATTCCGGGAAAGACAACATCTATCCCTGCATGAACGGCCTCAACGACGGCAACTGGCGCTGGAACAATTTGCAGCACGCGGTCGTCACCTGGTACCACAAGATCGACGAGCACTGGCATACCGACACCGAGGTCTGGTACATGTGGGAGAGTCATACGCCGAATGTCAACAATCCGGCCGGCGTGGCATTCATCGGACAGCGCTACTCCTACGTCAATGTCGGGGCGCCGAACGGCGCGCAGTGCAACCCCGCGGTCGTGTTTTGCTACTCCTACGAGTGGGCCGCCGTCAACTACATCAACTATCAATTCGGGCCGCGCGATATCGCCACCTGGCGTACCGATTACCTGGATGATGCCAAGGGCCAACGCACGGGATTCAAGACTCGATATTACGAGTTCGATTTGAGCTATACCCATTGGATGGGCGATGTGATCGAACTGCGCCCCGAGATTCGCTTCGAGCACGCCCGCGATGCCGAAGCCTACGACAATCCGAGCGCCACGCCTTATGGCGGCAAGCACTCCCAGGCGATGATAGCCATGGATGCGATCATTCACTTCTAAGTCACGCGCTCGCGGCATAATGCTGTGATGTTGCCCGGCTCGGAGTTTTTGGAATGAGCGAACCGCAGACCGATCCGCCGCCGGGTCCAGCAGGCCAGGATGCAATCGACCGGCGCGCCTGGCCGGCCGCGCGCCAGTGGCGCGCCGCGGGCATCGCCGCCGCGGGCGCCGTGATCATCGTGCTCGCGGTGTGGTTGGGCGGCAAAGTCTTTGGGCCGCATGAGCTCCCGGCCGCGGCTGCCTCGCCGCCGGGGACCTTCCGCGCCACCCCCCAGCAGCTGAAAACCTTCACGGTGGAATCGGTACAGACGCATGCATTCGTCAGCGAGGAATTGACCGAAGGCAAAATCGGGGTCAACGGCGATCGCGCGACTCCGGTCATCTCGCCCTATTCGGGCCGGGTCACGCGAGTCATCGGCGGGCTGGGCGATACGGTGAAGGCCGGGGCAGCGCTCGCGACCGTGGAGGCATCCGAGTTCGTGCAGGCACAGAATGACCTGAAGGTCGCCGCGGCACAGGTCAAGCTCGCGCGCATCAACGAGACCCGCAAGCACGCGCTTTATGACGCAAAGGGCGGCAGCCTGCAGGATTGGCAGCAGGCGCAGGCCGACCTGGCGGCGGCGGAAACGGCATTGAATGCGGTGCGCAATCGCCTCAAGATCTTCGGCAAATCGGAAGTCGATATCGCGAATCTGGAATCCTTGCAGGCCATGAATCCGGTTGCGACCATCACCGCGCCCATTGCGGGCGTGGTGGTGGATCGCCAGGTGGGCCCGGGCCAGTATCTGCAGTCGGGCGGCACAGCGGTCTTCACCATCGCGGATCCCACCAGCGTTTGGCTGCTCGCCAATGTGCGGGAGGCCGACTCAGGCGCCGTCAAACTGGGTCAGCCGGTCGAGGTCCGCGTGCTGGCCTATCCGAAGCGGATCTTCAAAGCGCGCGTGACCTACGTGGCGGCCGTCGTCGACCCCGTGACCCATCGATTGCCGGTGCGCGCCGAAATCGACAACCACGATCTGGCCTTGAAGCCCGAGATGTTTGCGACCTTTCGCATCATCACCAGCGGCGCGACGGAGTCCCCCGCCGTGCCGGCGGCCGCGGTGGTCTATGAAGGAGCGGCGGCACACGTCTGGGTGGTCGCCGGCGACGGCTTGCTGAGCTTGAGGGCGATACGCACGGGCCGCAGCGACGAAGGGCTCGTGGAAGTGCTCGAAGGACTTAAGGCCGGCGAGCGCATCGTGACCAAGGGCGGATTGTTCATCGATCAAGCGGCGGTCGCCGCCTCGTCATGAACGCCATCGTCACCTTCGCGCTGCGGCAACGCGTGCTGATCGTGGTGCTATTGGTGATGGTGCTCATCGGCGGCGCCGCCAGCTTCCTGTCGCTCAACATCGAAGCCTATCCCGATCCGGTGCCGCCGCTGGTCGACGTCGTCACCCAAAGTACCGGGCAGTCGGCCGAGGAAATCGAGCGCTACATCACGATTCCGCTCGAGATTCAGATGGCCGGCATTCCCAACGTGCAGGCCATCCGCACGATTTCATTGTTCGGCCTGTCGGACGTCAAGGTGCAGTTTACCTACGACTTCACCTACACCCAGGCGGAGCAATGGGTCACCAACCGCTTGTCACAGCTCGGCGCGCTGCCGAACGGCGCGCAGCCGCAGATATCCCCCACCAGCCCCATCGGGGAAATATTCCGCTATCGGGTCGTGGGACCGCCCAATTATTCGGTGACGGATTTGAAGACGCTGCAGGATTGGGTGCTCGAACGGCGCTTCAAGGCTGTGCCGGGCGTCATCGACGTGACCGGTTGGGGAGGAAAGACCAAGACTTACGACATCGCGATCGACCAGCACAAGCTGGTCGGCTACGGATTGTCCATACCGCAGGTGCTGCAGGCGCTGGGCAACGCGAATATCAATGTCGGCGGCCAGACCGTGAATTTCGGCGCGCAATCCGCGGTGGTGCGCGGCGTCGGCCTCATTCATTCGGCCGACGAGATCCGCCGCACGATGATCGCCAACAACCAGGGCGCCCCGGTGCTGCTCGGCGATGTTGCCGATGTCACCATCGGGAATCTGCCGCGGCTGGGGATCGCCGGATTCGACAATGTGGATGACATCGTGCAGGGCATCGTGTTGATGCGCCGCGGCGCGCAAAGCATTCCCACCATCAAACGGGTGGAGGCGGAAGTCGACAAGATCAACAGCTCGGGGATCCTGCCGCCCGGGGTCAGCATCCAGCGTATCTACGATCGCAGCGATCTCATCCATGTCACGACGCGTACGGTGCTGCACAACATGCTCGCCGGCATCCTGCTGATCTTCATCCTGCAGTGGGCCTTCCTCGGCAATGTGCGCAGCGCCGTGATCGTCGCCATGACCATACCGTTCGCATTGTCGTTCGCGATCGGACTCATGGTGCTGCGCGGAGAATCGGCGAATCTGCTCTCGGTCGGCGCGATCGATTTTGGATTGGTGGTGGATGCCACGGTGATCATGGTCGAGAACATCTTCCGGCACATTGCGCAGGACGCGGCGCATCTTGGCCAGGGCCCCAGCACCCTGCATCGCATGCGGGTGCGCAGCGGCTTTCGCGGCCGTACCGCCACGATTTCCATGGCCGCCGCCGAAGTCAGCCAATCCATTTTCTTCGCCGCTGCCATCATCATCGCCGGCTTCGTGCCGCTCTTTACGTTGTCGGGAATCGAAGGGCATATTTTCGGCCCGATGGCCAAGACCTACGCGTATGCCATCGCCGGCGGCCTGATCGCCACCTTCACCGTCGCGCCGGCGCTGAGCCTGATGCTGTTTCAGGACAAGGTGGCGGAGCGCGAAACTCCGGTGGTGCGCGTCTTGAGGCGGATCTACGAGCCGGCCCTCGAATTCGTGCTGGCCAATCGCATCATCACGTTTGCCGGACTCGCGCTGATCGCCATACTGGCCGTCGTCGCCGTGCGCACTCTGGGGCTGGAGTTTCTTCCCAAGCTGGAAGAAGGCAACTTGTGGGTGCGGGCGACCTTTCCGCAGTCGGTCTCGCTCGAAGACAGCGATGCCTATGTGAATCGGATGCGGGTGCTCATGTCCAAGTATTCCGAAGTGCAATCGGTGGTCTCGCAGCACGGCCGGCCGGATGACGGGACCGACGCCACCGGGTTCTTCAACGCCGAATTCTTCGTGCCGCTGAAGCCCTTCGACCGCTGGCCGCGGGGCATCACCAAGGACAAGCTTACCGAAGACATGACCAACGCCCTGGAACAGGAGTTTCCGGGCGTGAACTTCAATTTCTCCCAATACATCCAGGATAATGTGGAGGAGGCGGCGTCGGGAGTGAAAGGCGAGAATTCGGTCAAGATCTACGGCAATGACCTGGAGACCTTGGAGAAAACCGCCGACAGCATCGCCACCGTATTGGCCAAGATTCCCGGCATCACCGATCTTGCGGTGCTGCGCTCCCTCGGCCAGCCCACCATCAAAATCGACGTCGATCGCGTGCGCGCGGCGCGCTATGGACTGGCTCCCGGCGATGTCAATGCGGTTGTGCAGACGGCAATCGGCGGGCAGAGTGCCGGGGATCTTTACGAGGGCAGCAGCGATCGCCACTTTCCGATGATGGTGCGGCTCGCGGCGCCGTTTCGCCGGAACTTGGATGCCATACGGCGCATACCGATAACCGCCGCAGCCAGCACGGGTAACGGCGTGATCCAGATCCCGCTCGAGGATGTGGCCGAGGTGCGCTTGGTATCCGGAGCTGCATTCATCTATCGCGAGCAGCAGCAGCGCTATGTGCCGATCAAATTCAGCGTGCGCGGCCGCGATCTCGGGGGCGCGGTGCTCGAGGCGCAACGCGCCGTCGAGTCGCAGGTGACATTGCCGGGCGGGTACTACCTCGAGTG
This sequence comes from Steroidobacteraceae bacterium, assembly GCA_035567075.1. Taxonomy (GTDB): domain Bacteria; phylum Pseudomonadota; class Gammaproteobacteria; order Steroidobacterales; family Steroidobacteraceae; genus Bog-1198. The sequence continues at coordinate 36,117 of DATMRC010000088.1, read as the reverse complement.
GGTGGGCGAGTTCGGGAATTTGCAGGAGGCCGCGGCGCGTCTTGGCGTCGCCATACCTCTGTCATTGGCGCTGATCGTCCTGTTGCTGTACCTGAATTTCGGCAATCTGCGCGATGCGCTGCTGGCGGCGAGCGTGATTCCCATGGCGCTGCTCGGCGGTATTTTTTCCCTGCGCATCACCGGCACGCCGTTCAGCGTGTCATCGGCGATAGGATTCGTGGCGTTATTCGGCATCGCCGCCATGGATGGCATTTTGATCCTGTCGTACTACCACTTGAGCCTGGAGTCCGGACTGGACCGCGCCGCCGCCATGCTGCAAACCTGCCGCACGCAGCTGCGTCCGGTCATGATGACCTGCATCGTGGCCTGCGTGGGGTTGTTGCCGGCGGCGTTTTCGACGGGGATCGGTTCGCAGGTGCAGCGGCCGCTGGCGCTGGTGGTCGTTGGCGGCATGCTGCTGGCGCCGGCGCTGATTCTGCTGGTGCTGCCGGTCCTGGTATTGAGATTCTCCCATGCCCGGGAGCTGCCGCAGGAATTGCCGCGGGAGGGCGGTACATGAGGCGGAATTGGGTCGCTCCCCCTGCAAGTGCAATGATGCGCGCCTGCTCTGTGGCGTTGGGGTGCGCTGGATTCGGCCTTGCTGCGTGCGTGGGGCCGAATTTTCACAAGCCCGCGCCGCCGCAGGTCGATCGCTACACAATCGAGGCAACGCCGGTGGAAACCGCTGCGGCGCCGGGGCCGGGAGGCGCGGCGCAGAAATTCCTCGCGGAACAGGAGGTACCGAGAAATTGGTGGACGTTATTTGGTTCCGCGGAACTCAATGCGCTGGTGACCGAAGCGCTGCGCGCCAACCCCGATGTGTTGTCGGCCCAGGCAGCGCTGCGTCAGGCGCGTGAAAATACCGCGGCACAGCGCGGCAGTTTTTTTCCGACGGCGCAGGCCGGTTTCAGTGCCAGCCGCAATCTCAACGCCACCGGCGTACTGGCGCCGAATCTGGCTTCCGGGACCGCGCTCTACAATTTATTTACTCCGCAGGTCACGGTGAGCTACGTTCCCGATGTCTTCGGCGCGAACCGCAGGCAGGTGGAATCACTGGCGGCGCAGGCCGAAGCCAGCCGCTTCCAACTCGACGCAACCTACCTCACGCTCACGGACAATGTCGTCAACGCGGCCATCCAGGAAGCGGGATTTCGCCAGCAGATTTCCGCCACCGAACGCGTGGTAGCCCTCGAGAAAGAATCACTGGCCGTGCTCAAACGCGAACTGGAACTGGGCGCGGTCGCGGAAGTCGAGGTCTACGCCCAGGAAGCGGCCCTGGCGCAGCTGGAAGCGACGCTGCCGCCGCTGCGCCGGCAATTGCAGACCACACGCGATCAGCTGGCGGTATTGACGGGGCACCTGCCCGCCGATTTCAAGCCGCCGGCAATCGATCTGGATCAGTTGGTGCTGCCGATCGATCTGCCGCTGGGCGTGCCCTCGCAGCTGGTCGAGAGACGGCCCGATGTGCGCGCCGCGGAGGCGCAGCTACATGCGGCCACCGCGCAGGTCGGGGTCGCGATCGCCAACATGCTGCCGCAATTCACGATCACCGGCGACATCGGCAGCTCGGCCACCGCCATGAGCGATTTGTTCAAGGCCGGCACCGGCTTCTGGAGTGTCGGCGCCAACGCCACGCAAACGCTGTTCGCCGGGGGCACCCTGGTGCATCGCAAGCGCGCTGCCGACGCCGCGCTGGATCAAGCCGCGGCAATGTACAAGGCGGCGGTGCTCACTGCATTCGGGAACGTTGCCGATGCGATGCACGCCCTCGATACGGACGCCGACGCGCTGAATGCCGCAAGCCGCGCCGCCGCCGCAGCTTACCTTAGCCTCGGCGTGGCGCGGCAGCAGCTTGAGTTAGGATCGGTGAGCTATCTGGCCCTGATTGTCAGCGAACAAACCTACCAGCAGACCGTGATCGCGCTGATTCAAGCCCGCGCCGCTCGCTATGCCGACACCGCCGCGCTGTTCCAGGCGCTTGGCGGATCGATCACGCCTTAAGCCGGTCCAAGCGATCCCGCGCGAACGAAGAGCGCCGCTAGTGAGCCGCGAGTGGCGCCGCCGATTCCGCGACGGACGCCGGCGCGCCCGGCGCCGCTCGGGCGACCAGCAGAGTCTTGGCAAACCAGGCATGCAGACGTCCGACGCCGCGCGCCAGGTGCATGGTCGAGGTCAGCAGCAGCACTCCCACCAGCATCAGCAGCGGCAGCACGAATACCGACTCCACGATCCATTCCGCGGCGGCGGGCGCGGCGATCTGCACGTCGCTGAAGCCGGCCACGCCGGCGCGGTGGAGAATTTCAACGATCGGCGCGAGTATGAATGCCAGGCTCACGGACAATCCCACCACCGCCGTGACGAAGTAGGCGATGCCGATCGGCAGCATCAAAATGAAATATGCGATGGTGGTCCAGGTGCGCCGATCCTTCAGCATGTCGACTATCCGGGTCCAGAACCCTGTCGCGTAGCCCTGGTATACCGGCCGGCGCGGCATGCGCTCGCCCGTCATGGCTTCGATCAAGCGTCCTTCCGCCAGCGACACGACGCGGCTCACCGCGACGAACATCAGGAAAAACGGTACACCGATGATGAGCACCGCCAAGCCCGCGGACAAGGACAGTCCCGTTACGGCGAACACGAAATAAATGATGCCGGTGGCGAGCGACAGCAGCATGAAGAACAATGAGGTATAGGCGCGGGGATCCAGGAACACGCCGAAAAACTTGCCCGCCACGGTGTTTGGTTTTTTGCGCGGCGTCGCCATCGCAGCTTTGACCTTGACCTCGGTGTCGCGATAGGCGTTGGCCACTTCGTCCGGCGCGCCGTAGGTCGAAGCGATCAATTCGAGCACATCGGATTCGGATTTGTCGGGATGCGCGGCGACCTCGGCACGCAGGTATTCCTCGGCGTCGTACAGCGCATCTTGAATGAGCGCACTGTCCGCACCGGCGAGTTCTTCGCGTAGCTGACGTAGATACTGATCGATGGAGCGCGGCGCAGTGCGGTTCATGGCGAATGTCCTGTGTTCGATTGTTCTGTTTCGATGAAGCGGTCGACGAAGCTGCGGGTACCCTGCCAAATCAGCGTCCATTCGGCGAGCACGCTGCGGCCCAACTCGGTGATGCGGTAGTAGCGGCGCGGCGGGCCGGAGTACGAAGGAACAATGCGGCTGGTCAGCATATTCCCCGCCGACAGGGCCCGCAGCACGGGATATATGGTGCCTTCCTTGAAGATGGAGGTGCCATCATTGGCGCTGGCCAGGCGCTTGGCTATTTCGTAGCCATACAGATCGTCGCCCGACTGGGCTAGAACCGAAAGCAGCACCAGGCCGACCAGGCCCCCGTTGAGCTCTTTTTGAAACTTACGCTCATTACTATCGTCCATGGGCTAATACTATATAGTTACTAATAGTATTTAGCAAACAATATCACATGCTACACAGAACCTTTGGGCCTCTGGCCGGTGGATTTCCGGGCTGTCTCGGGCACACTAGGCACCCTTTTGCTGTGAAGGCCTCGAAAACATGTGTGGCATCGTCGGAGTGGTCGCGGAACGCAACGCAGTACCCATCCTCATGGAGGGTTTGCGGCGGCTGGAATACCGTGGCTACGATTCGGCCGGCCTGGCCGTGATGGATCATGGACACCTCACCCGATTGCGCACCGTCGGCAAGGTCAACGTCCTGCAGGATGCCCTCGATGCGCAGCCGATCAGCGGATCCATCGGCATCGCCCACACCCGCTGGGCGACGCACGGCGTGCCAACCATGGAAAATGCGCACCCGCACATGTCTCGCGGCGGCGTGGCAATCGTGCACAACGGCATCATCGAGAATCATGAGGCGCTGCGTGCCGAGCTGAAAAATCTGGGGTACAGCTTCACCTCGGAAACCGACACCGAAGTGGTGGCGCACCGCATCCATCATCACCTGGGTTCGTCCTCCGATTTGTTCGCGGCGGTACGCAAGACCGTGGCCGAATTGCATGGCGCGTATGCGCTGGCGGTGGTGTGCGAGGCGGACCCCGAGTGCATCGTGATGGCGCGCGAAGGATGCCCGGCGGTCATCGGACTCGGGCTCAACGAGAACTTCGCAGCCTCGGATGTCGCCGCGCTGCTGCCGGTTACGCGGCGCTTCACGTTCCTCGAGGAAGGCGATGTTGCCGAGGTGCGCCGCAAATCCATAAAAATTCACGACGCCGCAGGCAAGCCGGCGGTGCGGGCGGTGCGGGAAAGCGATCTGCCGGCCGACGCCGCGGAACGCGGGCCGTATCGGCATTTCATGCTCAAGGAAATTCACGAGCAGCCGCGGGCGATTGCCGAAACGCTGGAGGAGCGGGTCGCGGGCGGGAAATTGCTGAATGCCGCCTTTGGACCCGGCGCGGCCGCCATCTTCAAGCGCGTCAAGGCCGTTCACATTGCCGCCTGCGGCACCAGCTTCCACGCCGGCCTGGTGGCGAGCTATCTCGTCGAACAGGTGTGCCGCATTCCGGCGCGGGTCGAGATTGCGAGCGAGTATCGGTATCGAGATCCCGTAATCACCGCGGATACCTTGTTCGTGACCATTTCGCAGTCCGGCGAGACGGCGGACACGCTGGCCGCGCTGCGCAATGCGAGGCGCGCCGGGTATTTGGCGGCGCTCACCATTTGCAATGTCGCCGAGAGTTCGATGGTTCGCGAATCGAATCTGGTGCTGCTGACCCGCGCCGGACCCGAAATCGGAGTTGCATCGACCAAGGCCTTCACCACGCAGCTCACCGCGCTCGCCATGCTGAGCATCGCGCTCGCAAAAAACGGCCCCAACGCGGGCGAGGAAGCCGCGCTGGTCGCGCAGCTGCTGCAATTGCCCAGCCTCGTGGAGCGCACCTTGAAACTCGATGACACCATCCGCGCACTCGCGGAAGTCTTCGCCGACAAAAGGCACGCGCTGTTTCTCGGTCGCGGACCATTGCAGGCCATTGCGATGGAAGGCGCCCTGAAACTCAAGGAGATCTCCTACATTCATGCCGAAGGCTATGCAGCGGCGGAACTGAAGCACGGACCGTTGGCGCTGGTCGACGAGGACATGCCCGTGGTCGCGGTGGCTCCGAGCAACGAACTGCTCGAAAAGCTCAAGTCGAATCTGCACGAAGTGCGGGCCCGCGGCGGAAAATTGTTCGTGTTCGCCGATCCTGAATCCGGGATGGACAGCGAAGAGGGCATCACGGTGATCAAGATGCCGGCACACGCCACCGCGTTGCAGGCGCCGATCGCGTTTGCCGTTCCGATGCAGCTGCTCGCCTATCACGTCGCGGTGCTCAAGGGCACGGATGTCGATCAGCCGCGCAATCTCGCGAAGAGCCTCACCGTCGAATAATCCGCGCTACGCTCAAGATCCGGCGCGCCGCGCCGATGATACGAGCCTAAGGTCAAATCCTAGGATCGTCTCGTGGCAGCTATCAAAACGGCATTCAGTCGCTTGCCTTGGCTAAGGAACTCGGCGCGCCTGCGTGAGCTCGAGTCCCTTTATGTGGCCATCAACAAGTCGCAGGCCGTCATCGAGCTGGACATGAATGGCACGGTGCTCGCGGCAAACGACGGCTATTTGAAGATGTTCGGCTACACGCTGGCGGAGATTCTCGGGCACTCGTACACCCTGTTCGTCGATCCGGCAGACCGCGAGGGAACCGAATATAGGTCTCTGTGGGAGCACATGCGCGCAGGTCAATACGAGCAGGGGCGCTTCAGGCGCGCGGGCAAAAACGGCCGCGAAGTCTGGGTTCGTGCCAGTTTCAATCCGCTGATCGGACGGGATGGCAGACCCTGGAAGGTGGTCAAATTCGCGAGCGAAATCACACCCATCATCCTCGAGGGGCGGGCCTTTGATAGCGCGGTGCACGAATCCCAGGATGTGATCCAGGCGGCGCTTCGCGGCGCGGGCGACCGGCGCATCGGTCTGAACGGCAAGACCGGTAACCTTGAGCTGTTGACGCGCAGCATCAACGAACTGATCGCCAGCGTCGCAACGACGGTGGCGGAAACGATGCAGGTCGTGCAGCGCGCGGTCGCGGGCGATCTTACATCGCGAGTAAAAGTAGTGGACAAGTCGGGTCACTTCAAAGCGCTCGCTGAATCGGTCAATTCGATGATTCAGTCCATGATGGAAGTCGTCGACAGTGTGACCAAGACCTCACAAGAGGTTCAGCTGGGTGCCGAGGAGATTTCCCGCGGCAACCTCGAATTGAGCCGGCGTACCGAGGAACAAGCCTCGAGCCTGGAAGAGACGGCCTCCTCGATGGAACAGATGACCTCGGCCGTCAAGAACAACGCGGATAATGCGGCGCACGCCAGCCAGCTGGCGGAAGCGGCGCGCGAGCAGGCCGAGCGCGGCGGCCGCGTCGTAGGCTCGGCCGTGGCCGCGATGAGCGAGATCAACGTGGCGAGCAAGAAGATCGCCGACATCATCGGGGTGATCGATGAAATCGCCTTTCAGACAAACCTGCTGGCGCTGAACGCGGCGGTGGAGGCCGCCCGCGCCGGCGAACAGGGGCGCGGTTTCGCGGTAGTGGCATCCGAGGTGCGCAACCTTGCATCGCGGAGCGCGGCGGCGGCCAAGGAGATCAAGACGCTGATCCACGACTCGGTCGGCAAGGTGAACGAGGGGACCAGGCTGGTGGATGAATCGGGCAAGGTGCTCGATGAGATCGTGACGCGCGTGAAGAAGGTCACCGATGTCATGGCGGAGATCGCGAGCTCGAGCCGCGAGCAGGCCTCGGGGATCGAGCAGGTGAACAAAGCGGTGACTTTGATGGACACGACGACGCAGCAGAACGCCGCGCTGGTCGAAGAGGACACCGCCGCAGCTCAGGCGCTGAGCGCGCAAGCCATCGGCCTGACGAAGTTGATCGCCCACTTTCGAAGCAACGAGACCCGCGCCAAGGGCGCCGCTCAACCCGCGAGCCTCCGCCGCCGCGCTCACGGCTAGGTTACCTGGGCAGCGAATAGGCGACGAGGTAATCGCCGCGCGGGGTATCGCTCTTGTAGCCGCCGGCGGCGATCACCACATACTGCCGGCCGCCGATGGAATACGTCATGGGCGTGGCCTGTCCGCCGGCCGGCAGCTTGACCTCCCACAGGCGCTTGCCGCTGTCGCTGTCGAAGGCCCGCATCCGGCCGTCGAGACTGGCGGCGATGAAGGTGATGCCGCTCGCGGTGACGATCGGTCCGCCGATCGCCGGCATGCCGATGTTCAGGTGAACGTACGGCGCGTCGCCCAGCGGGACCTGCCACTTGATGGTGCCATGCTCCATGTCGACCGCCGTGAGCATGCCCCATGGCGGCTTCACGCAGGGGACGCCGAGAGCTGACTTGAATGCCGTGCGGCGCATGCCGTATGGCGTCCCTTCCTGACGCGCGAATTCAAAGTCCTTGTAGTCTTGCGACTCTCGCTGCTTGATAAATTCGGCGCGCGGAATCAGCGCAACCACGAACGGCAGATTCATGGTGTTGACCACGGCAAGTTGGCGTTTGGGGTCGAAAGCGATGCCGCCCCAGTTGGCGCCGCCAGCGTTGCCCGGCTGCATCAGCGAGTCCTTGAGTGCCGGCGGCTGGAACATGCCCTCGGAGCGATAGCCTGCAATGCGCTTGCGGCAGGCGCGGGTATCGAACCACGCGACGCCCCAGGCATCGTCTGCGGCCACCGGCGCCTGGCGAGTCAGTGCCGGCGGCGCGACGGGGTAAGGTTGCGTGGGCGAAGGCTGCTCGCCCGGCACCGCGTCCTGCGGCACGGGCTTCTCGATGATGGGAAAAATGGGCGCACCATTGTCGCGGTCGAAGGTGTACAAAAAACCGGTCTTGGTCGCTTGAATCACCGCTGCCACATGTCTGCCATCGTGCACAAGGTCCGCCAGCGTGGGCTGCGAGCCCACGTCATAGTCCCAGAGGTCATGGTGCACCAACTGCTGGCCCCACTTGAGAGCGCCGGTGTCGCCCTCCAATGCCACCACGGAATTGGCCCAACGGTTATCTCCCGGCCTCATTCCCCCGAAGAAATCGGGGCTGGCAGAGCCCGTGGGTGCAAATACCAGGTGCCGTGCGGCATCCACCGACAGCGGTGCCCAGGCATTGGCGGCACTGGCGGCGGCTACCCGCTCAGCGCTCCACTCCTTGAACACGGGATTCGCCGGATCACGCGGAATGGGGTCCCAGCTCCAAACCAGTTTGCCGCTCCTCGCATCGAAGGCCCGCACGCTGCCGAGTTCCTCGAGCACCGCGCGATTGTCGCCGATCGAGGAACCGACGATCACCTTGCCGTCCAGGATCGCGGGCGGCGAGGTGACAAGATAGTTGCGCCACTCGTCGCCTTCCTTGAACTGCGAGCGCACATCATTGAGCAGATTCACCGCGCCATGCTCGCCGAAGTCGGCGCAAGGCTTGCCGGTGGCCGCATCCAGCGCCAGCAAGCGGGCGTCCAGCGTCGGGGCATAAATGCGCGCATGACACATCGCCTTGGCTTCGCTCGCCTCGTCCACCCACAGGGACACGCCGCGCGATACGCCGTCGGAGTAGTGCAAATCCTTGCGGCTCTGGCTGTCGTGGCGCCAGCGGAGAGTTCCGTCGCCGGCATTCACCGCGACGACATCAGTACTGCTGGTGGTGAGATACAGCGTGCCGTCGTAGAGAATCGGAGTGACTTCGAAGGCCGAACGGCTCCAGTCCTTCACGCCCTGTCCCAACTCACCGGTCCGGAAAGTCCAGGCCACGCGCAGTTGCGCGACATTGGACGGCGTGATCTCCGCCAGGGGCGAATAGCGGGTACCGCCCGCGTCGCCGCCGTAGGCGGGCCAGCCGGCGTCCGGCGCGGCGGCCGCGGCAATGCCGATGACGGTGAATGAGGTCAGCAACGCAAATAGTCTGTGCACGGGTATCTCCACGCTCCAAGCCTTAATTTAGTCGCAAGCGCGGTCAGCGTCACGGCTCATCGCCGATGGGCATCCCCGGCGGAGCTTCCACGGGCGCTGCCGCAACGAATTTTTTCGGATCGCTCTGAAACTCCTGAATGCGATGATTGAGATAGGCCTCGACCGGCGAACTCGAGTCGGCGTGGCGTTTGATGTCGTTGAGCTTAGCGCCCGTGATCGCACGCACCGAGAGCGATGCCTTGGGATCGGAGGCCAAGGTTAGAATGGCTTCCACCGTGCGCGCGTAGATCGCGGACTGCACCGGCCCGGCGAGACCAGGCGCGGCGGCCAAGGCTGGGGTGCGCGCCGGCCGGCTGGCGGCGAGCGCAGTCTCGATCACTTCTTCCAGACTGGGGGTTCCTGCCAGGCGGGCATGGTATTCAACGATGCGCGCGGCCCGCTGTGCATTGAACAGCAGGGACAGGGTGAGATCAGCCGCGGATTCCGCGGTAGCGATGGGGTCGAAAGTAGGCCCGGTAGCGGATGGCAAGGACTCCGCAGTGCGCGGAAAACCGGGTGGGCGCGGCGGCAGCAGCTTGAGCAGGGGTTCCGGCAGGGTCAACGCGGCGGGAGACAGCGTCATCGCCACCGCGCGCAGCGCGTTGCTCTGCTCGCCGGGAGCAACGATGGCGGCATTCCGTTGACCGTCGCCGCGCAACTGGTACCGGTAGTCAAGACCGCCGATTTCCTTGATGGCGGCCTCGGTCTGATAACGATGCATCAAATAAAGCGGCGCAAGCGTGTCTTGCAGTTGCGAGAGCGGCGCGCCCATGGGAATGGCGTTGTCACCGAAGCGGGTCAACGCCGCCGCGCGAATCTTCATGATTCGGACAAGTTCCTGCGCCGCGTCCTGGCCATTGTCCCAGAGATGCGCAAACGGGTGCGCGCTGCCGGCCGGGCGCGCATCCTCGTCGGAAATGTAGACCAGCCCGGATTTGGTGGCATCCCTCAAGATGGCATCGAGTTCAAGTGGCTCATTCGACGGCACGGAAAATTGCCGATAGCCGTAATTGATCGCCACCTTGTCCCACACCCCGATATTGGTGCCGTAGGCTGACGCAAGATCAGGGACACCGTCCTTGTCGAGCGTTATCCAGGGGTGCGGATAGTCCATGACGGAGACCGACTCGGCGGGCGCGTGCGGAAAAGCGCTTGCTGCGAAATTGTGGGCGAGACCCAACGTATGGCCTGTCTCATGCGCGGCCAGTTGCCGCGTGCGTGCGAGCGCCATCGCCAGCATCGGGTCGCTGTCGGAATTTATGGCCCTGCCCGACACGTAGGGCGAGAGCAGCGCCGCGGCGATCAGATAATCCTGCCGGCCGCGCAACGATCCCAATGTCACATTGCCCTTGATGATCTCGCCGGTGCGGGGATCCGCCACCGAAGGTCCGTACGACCATCCACGAGTGTAACGATGTACCCATTGAATGATGTTGTATCGAGCATCCATGGGATCGGCGCCTTCCGGGAGAACATCCACCCGAAAAGTCCCCGGCGCCCAACCGGCAGCCTGGAATGCCTGATCCCACCAGCCCGCTCCCTCGACCAAGGCGGAGCGAATCGGTTCGGGGGCACCGCGATCCACGTAATATTGAATCGGCTTCAGCGGCGCGCACGCGCTGCTGCACGCCGGATCCTGCTTGATCAGGCGATGCCGCAGGATGAACCTTTGCTCCAACGGCGCCGACAGCGCAGCGGCATAGTCGCGGAACTCAAACTGAAAATACCCGGCGCGCGGATCGTAGCGGCGCGGCACATAACCTGGCCCCGGCAATTCCAGGAAGGAATGATGCTCGTGCACCGTCAGGGCATGGGGGTCGGGCGTGACCTGGGCGACAAATGAACCTTGCAGAGGCGCGTCGGAGGCAAACGTCAGGACTGCTTCGACCTCGGTATTCTTCGGAAACACCCGTGTGGCATCGATGACGATGCTCGAGCGCGCGGCGTCAAGCTTGTAGGGTCCTTGTTTTACCAGCGCGTCCAAAACTCCGTGAGCGTCGCGCAGAAAGAATTCAGTGGCGTCCACCAACACCGCGCCCGCCTGCGGCGTGGTGCCGGTACTTTCCGCTTCCACCGAAAAGCCGGCCAGAACCGATTCCGGGAACGATTGGCGTACCGCCAGCTGCTCCGCCGGATTTTGCGAGGAGCTGCGAAAATACTCATTGGGCTGAACCAGCAGGATCCGCGGCCCAAAACGCTCGAATCGCACCAGTTTTGCCCGCGAAATCTGACCGCGGTCGAGACCCAGATCGTTGGACCCGGTGCCGTACGGCAGCGATTCGAAATACGCCATATCGACGTTCAAGCGCGGGATTTCCAGGTGCAGCTTGCCGCTCCTTGCATCCCAGTACAGCGGCAGGAAGCCCGGCATGCGCTGCATGCCCGAGGTCTTCGCCTCGATGCTGGGCGGTGTCCCGGCGGGCGCGGTCGATGCTTGTGCGGATAGCCTGGATACCGGGAGGCAGAAAATCAGCGCCATCGCTACCATAGCCTTAAGCCACTTTTCCCGCGAGATCAACTTGAGCATGAGTGCAGCCTCGGTACGTCGGAAGAAACCATCCAAGGTACACCGGCACAAGCCCCTGAACAATTTCGGCGCGGCCTATTTTCGAAGGTTCTATCTCGACCCCGCGACGCGCGTGGTCACCAACGGCGAAATGCGCAGCCGCGCCGCCGTGATCGCCTCGATACTCGGGCATGTTCAGATTCCGGTTCGGCGCATTCTCGACGCCGGCTGCGGCTTGGGGTTGTTGCGCAAACCGTTGGCGGAATTTTTTCCGCGGGCGCGGTATTCAGGCCTCGAAGCCAGTCCGTATCTTTGCAAACGCTTTGGTTGGATAGCGGGTTCGGTCATGGATTTCGCGCCGTCGAAGCCGTTTGATCTCATGATTTGCTACGACGTTTTGCAGTACCTGCCCGACCCGGAGGCCGCCCGCGCCATCGCAAACTTCGCCAAGCTGACGCGCTCAGCGCTGTATGTGTCCGCGCTGACCACGGAGGACTGGCGCGACAACTGCGACCGCAGCCGCACCGATCGCGACGTGCATCTGCGCCCGGGAGCATGGTATCGGCGGCGCCTGCAGAAATCCTTCCGCTACATAGGCGTGGGCGTGTGGCTGCGCAAGGACGTGACGGCAACCCTCTGGGACATGGAGCAGCCCCGCGCCTAGAGATTGTGCTGCATCCACGTCACCAAGGCGGCGTGCAGGGGCTCGGCGGCGCCATCGTCGGCGCGCACGTGATTCACCAATGATGCGAGCACATAGGTTTTGCCGCTGGCGGCGGTGACGTAGCCCGCGACGCCGCTGACGGCGTCGAGGTGCCCGGTTTTCAAGCGTACGGAGCCTCCCGGGCTGCCCTTCATGCGCGAGCGCAAGGTGCCGTCCATGCCGCCGAGAGGCAGGGATGCCATGAACTCGGGCGCGAAACGGCTGTGATACGCGGCGCTTAAGATCACCGCCAGCTGCCGCGCCGAAATGTGGGTGCTGCGCGACAGGCCCGATCCGTTGTCGATGTCGAGGCCTTGCAGGTCAAAACCGTGCTCCCGACCCCACTCCGACACGGCGGCGCCGCCCTTCTCCAGGGTCGCAGGCTCACCGAAGCGTTCGATTCCCAACGTCAGGAGCAGATGGCGCGCCATGAGATTGTTGCTGAATTTATTGGTGAGCCGCACGATCTCGCCCAGGCTCAACGAGTCGAAGCCGAGCAGCGGCTTGGCGTCGTCGGGCTTGGGCGCGATGCGCAATTTACCAAGAAATTCGCCGCCCGAATCACGCCACAACTCGACGAAGGTGCCGAAGGCATAAGTGGCCGGCTGCAGCAGCACGCGCGTAAAGCTTCGCTGCGCGCACTGCGGCGACAGGGCGCCGGAAAACACCACCCTGTCCCAGCGCGCGGAGTCCACTTGAAAATCCACTCTGTCGGCGCCGCGGAGGCAGCGTCCTGGAACGAAGCGGATGTGATTTTCTATCGCCAGATTGCCGGGCGACGGGCTGGCGATGATCTCCACCCGGCGAGATTCCGCATTTGCAGCCAGTTTGAACTCGACCGACTGAAAATTCACCATCAGCGCATCCGGCAACACGTTGTAGGAGCGATTCGGCTGCCCATCGAAGGCGCCGGGATCCTCCGGCGGCAGGGAAAACGCGGTGTTGTCGATGACAATGTCGCCCCGGATCGATTTTAAGCCGGTGGCGCGCAGCGCCTGCACGAAGCTCCACCAGCGTTCCAGCGTGATGTAGGGATCGCCGCCGCCCTGCAGGATCAAATCCCCATCGAGCACACCGGCGTTCACCGTGCCGCGAATCCACGCTGAGGTTCGCCAGGTAAAGGCGGGACCCAGCAGGTCCAGCGCCGCAAATGTGGTCACCGTTTTGATCGTGGATGCGGGGCTGCGCGGCGTATCGGAATTCAAACTCATCAGCACGCGATCCGAATCCGGATCCATGATCACGAAGCTGACCGCACTCGGCGGCAGGTGCTGTATCGCCATCACCTGGGTGACGCTGACCGGGATCGTGATGGCCGGCCACGCACACAGGGGCGCGCAGCTCAAGGCTGCGAGCAGAACGCGATGCACCGTGGCCGTGGAGCGCCGCATCAGTTCAAGGGCAGTGCAATGCGCTGCCAGGCGCGCGAGTACCAGCGCAGAAACAGCATCAGCCCCAGGCAGCAGATGTAGATCAAGGCCGCAAACCAGCCGCCGACCGCACCGAGCCCGAATTGCGGCAGCCAATCGACCCAGCCAGAGCCCCGCGCGAAGGACAGGCTGTGCGCAATCGGCACGAACACCAACCACGACAGCGCCAGGACCATTATTGCGGGGAGCCGCACGTCGCCGGCGCCGCGCAAACACGCGCTGCTGCTGATGTTGAGTCCGTCGAACAACTGATAACCGGCGGCAATCCATAACAGCGTGCAGCTTCGCGCAATCACATGTGCGGCATCGGGATCGGCGCGATTGGTGAAAAACGGCAGCAGCCAGGGCCCCGCCGCAGCGAGCAGTATGCCGATCGCGGCCATATACAGCGTCGCCATCAATACGATGCCATTGCCCACTCTGAATGCCCAGTCACGGCGATGCGCGCCGATGGCCTGCCCGACCAGCGTGGTTCCGGCCATCGCGATACCCACCGCGGGCATGTAGCAAAAGGAAGTGAGCATCATGACGATCTGACTGGACGCGCCGTCGACGGTTCCGAGGCGTACCTGCATCAGCTGAAAGAGCGCAAAGCCGAGAATATCCGCGGCAATCAGCAGACCCATCGGGAATCCCAATTTCAATTGTTGCCACAGCGCCCGCGCATGCAGCCGCGTCGTCAGATGCGAGGAATAGCGCTTGCGTGTTGCAGGCCCCAGAAACCAGACCAGCCCCGCGGCAACCCCGAGGGCCTGCGCCGCATTCGTCGCCCACGCGGAACCCGGCACGCCCATCCCCAGGTTGAACATGAACAATTGATTCAACAGCGCGTTGATGACGGCCACGCTCGCCGCGATCCTGAGGGTGACGGTCGGGCGCCCGATGCCGTTGAAGAAGCCGAGCACCGCCCACACCGCGACTCCCAGCGGGGCGCCCAGCATGCGGGGTTGCCAGAATGACACGGCCAGCCGCAAAGTGTCGGGGGCGATACCGAAAGGCGCGAATATGCGGGCGCCGCTTACGCTAAGCACCGCAAACAAGGGCACGGTGAACAGCGACGCCCAAAGCGCGGTCCAGGTCGCCTGCGATGCGCGCGCGTAGCGGCGCGCGCCGTAGGCCTGCGCCACCAGCGTCTGCACCGCGAGCCCCACTCCGCCGAACAGCAGCACGAACACCAGCACGGGCCAGTACACCGCGCCGATCGCGGCGGTGGCGGCAGGCGACACGCGGCCTATGAACCAGGTATCCGTGGCGTTCAAGAGCGCCTGCACGGCGCTGTTCACCATGAAGGGAAACGCCAGCGTTGCCACGGCCCGGTAGTCGAGCCGCAGCCGGCCGCTCGGACTCAAGGCCTGTCCGGGGAGAAGATTTATCGACGCGTCCAAGAAGTGGAGTCTCCAGTGCTAACAGTCGCGCATATCCTTCGGTAGGATGAAGCAATGAGCGCGAACAAGCGACGCAATTTTTCCGGAACATTTCTACCACAGGATCGCGGCGCTGGCGCGTGGCACTTGAGCGGCGCAATACCGCAGGAGATCGATGTGCTCGTGCAGGGCGCGGAGCGCGGCGCCGCGCGCGCCTTTGGCGTGGCGCCGGTTGCGGATCTTTGCGTCGAATGGGATGCGGAGACTGCGCTGTTGACCTTCAAGTCGGCAGGCCGGGCCGCGATGGTGAGGGCCGCGGGCGTGATCGTGCATGAACCCTTGAGGACCATGTACGACGCCCTGCCGCTGGTGAAATTTGACGCCGGCGCGCGGCGTTTTTGGCGGCGCGTGTTCCTGCTGGTGCGCATTCCGGGAGGCCGATATCTGCTGAAGTTCCTGGGCGGTGCTGCGAAGCCGAAGCCTTAGAACCGCGATCTGCATCACAAGAACTGTTAATTATTGTCAATTTTGCAGCGATCAAGCAGCCAGCTTGAGCGCCGGAGGCCCGGGTCTTAGTCGAACTGCGACGCTCGTCAAAGCTGCGCAGCAGCGTTTCCAGCACATTGATTTGTGATCTCAAACTGCAGAAATCCCTAAAGATGGCCTCAGTGCTGGACCTCAATTCCAAAGCCGTCGAGACCCTGGATGCGGACGCCTCATTCGATCCCTACGGTCGCTTGTTGCGCATGCTCATGCCGAGCCTGCGCGGCATCGTCGTGCACGACGGATATTCCAACCTGGTTTGGGCCTCGGAAGATTGGGATCTGGAGGATGAGCAGCAGATCATCAACGACGCCATTGCGAATGCCCTGGCGGATTCCACGGAATTTCCCGGTGTCGCGCGGACCATCGACGCCGACCGCGTGATCTACTCGTTCGCCGTGCGCGGCGAACACATCGAAGTGCTGGGCGTCGTCAGTCTGATAGCCAGGTTATCGGGCACCCAGATCGAGCCGCGTCCGCTGCACAAGGTGCAGCAATTGGTGCAGCCGGCGCTGGAGTGCCTGCGGCGCGAATTGACGCTGCGCGCAAAACTGGGCTCGAGCGAGCGCGATCTCGGCATCAGGGAGCGGGATCTCGAGCTCATGATGGAGATCTCCTCCAATCAATCCGCCTCGGTGAGCGACGCGGACGAATTTTCGCTGATATTGAAGACCGGCCTTGACCGCATGGGATGTGCGCTGGCGGCGCTGTGGGTGCCGGACAAAAATGTCTCGGTATCCCTGACGCGCAGCGGCCAGCCCATGGCGCCGGAGGCATTGGCGCGCGCCCAGCATCACCTGATGGCGTGGATGCAGCTGCAGCAACGCACCATCGTGATCAATCACATTTCCAAGGTGGCGAGCGACGTCGCGGCCCCCTACAAGATTCTGGCGTGTCCGATCCGGCATCACTCGGAGCGCGTCATGGGCGTGCTGGCGCTGTTCAATCCGCCCAGCGCCCCGGATTTCGACGTGCAGCAAACACGGGTCGCCGAAATGCTGGCGAAGAGATCGACCGTCATCATCCAGGCACAATACGACAGCAGCACCGGGCTCATGACCCGCCAGGCCTTCGAGCGCCAGGCCACCGGCCTGCTCGGCGGGGACGGCGCCGACTCGCACATCATCCTGTATCTGGACATCGACCGGCTGCATGTCATCAACGAAACCTTCGGCATGCACGTCGGCGATGACGTCATCGTCAGCGTGGCCGAGCGCATGGCCCGGACGCTGCCGGCGGAAGCGCTGTCGGCGCGAATTTCCGGAGACCGTTTCGCGGCGCTCATCCCCAACTCCAGCATGGAAGTGGGCGCGGTGGTCGCCGAGCAGATTCGAGCCGCCGCCGAGAGCATCGTGCCGCGAGCCGGCCAGGGCTCGTTCGAGGTGTCCGTGTGCGTCGGGGTCGCGCCCATCGGCCGTTCCGACAATCCGCTCGCGCACGCCCTGGCCACGGCGGAAATCGCCTGCAAGGCGGCGAAGGACCGCGGCCGCAACCGCGTCGAAATATTCCAGGATTCCGACCAGAGCATCATCAGACGCCATACCGACATCCTGGTGATCGGCAAGCTGCGCGATGCACTCGACAACGATAGTTTCCGCCTCGATGCCCAGCCGATCCTGCCGCTGCGCGGCAACTATGGACGGCCCCGCTTTGAACTGCTGATCCGCATGCTCGGGGATCGCGGCGAGATCATCCCGCCGGGTAAGTTTCTATCCTCGGCGGAGCGCTACCAACTGATGCCGACCGTGGACCGCTGGGTGGTACGCCGCGCCTGCGAACTGCTCGGCGAGCACAGCGCGGCGGTCGGGGAGGAATTCGCGCGCTTCGCCATCAATCTCTCCGGTCAATCCCTGCAGGATGAAACCTTCCTCGGTTTCGTGGTCGAGCAACTCAAGGCGAGCGGCGTGCCGCCGGCAGTGCTGTGCTTCGAACTGACCGAAACGGCGACGATCGGCAATTTGGAGAAGGCGCAGGTTTTCATGCGCACGCTGCAGGATCTGGGTTGCCAGTTTGCGCTCGACGATTTCGGCACCGGAGTCAGTTCGCTGGCCTACCTCAAGGATCTGTCGGTCAACTACATCAAGATCGACGGCAGCTTTGTGCGCGATGCCATCAGCAACGCGCGTTCCGAATCAATGATCAAGGCCATTGCGCAGCTCGCGAAGGTCATGTGCATGGAAACCATCGCCGAATACGTCGAAACCGACGTGCTGCGCGTACGCATGGCGGACCTGGGCGTGGACTACGGCCAGGGTTTTGCGATGGGCAAGGCACAACCGCTCGAGGAATTGCTGCAGGAACTCGCCATCTACGAAGCCACGGTCAGCAACTGGGCGGTGTCGGAGAACGACGTCGCGCAGCTTGCCGCCGACACCCGCGCCTAGGGCGTCGGGCTGATCGCGGACCGCCGCGGGCGGCCCCTTGGGCTTAGGTCAATGCGAAGCGGATTCTAAGTTCGGTGCGCACCGCCACCGGTCTGCGGTCGCGCAATACCGGCTTGTAGCGCCACTGCGATACCGCCTTGACTGCGGCCTCATCGAATACCCCGGGAACGCTCGCCGCGTGCACGACCACGTTCTTCACCTGGCCGGTTTCGGTAACCGTGAAATCCAGCTCGACCCAACCTTCGGTCCGGCTCGTCGCCGCCTTGGTCGGATAAACCGGCTGCACCGACTTGAGCAGCGTCAGTTGATTCGCCGGGGTCAAGCTCGCAAGGAATTTCTGTTTCGCGATCGCGGCGTCCAGATCATGCTGCGCCGAGTCGCCCTCGCCGGAAGAAAAGCCGATCGCCGCCGCCTCATCCAGCCAGCTGCCAGCCGCGTCGAATTGTTCGAGGGCCAGCGCCCGGCGCGCCTTGGCAATGAGGCGCGAGCCCAAGTCCTGCATGGCTAAGCTAAGCCCGGGACTGCCCGGATCCAGCTGGCGCAGGTTGAGCAGGTAGTATTTGGCATTGTCGTTCGCCGGTTCAATCAGCCGGTCCTGCTGCAGGCGCTCGATGGCGTTCTTCAGCAGCTGGGCACGTGCGTCCACCTCCACTTGCTTGCGCGCACTCCCCAGCAGGCGCTGTGCAGATTCAATGTCCGCCGCAACGGCGATGCCCTCGGCGCCTTCAATCAAGGAGGCCGCAAGCGCAAAATCGCGGCGCACGACGGCGCTGCGTGCGTCGCCGAGCAGCCGCGCGGCGAGCACCCGTCGTGACTCCTGCCCGGCTGCATTGCTTGGGTCCAGGCGCAACGCCTGCTGCAGGTAAAAGCGGGCGTTGTCGCGATTGGGGGCCAGCAAGCGGCCATCGACCATGCACTGCGCGGCGAGATTTAGCAGACGGGCAACCGGATCCACCTCGGCCTCGGGCTGGCTGCGCACGCGAGGAGCGGAAGCGCGCGCCTGCGCGGCTTTGACCTGCTCGCGCGACTTCGCAAGCTGTGCGGACAAAAAGGAAAGGCGGCTGCTTTCAACACCTGAGGTGCGCGCCGTTTCGATGGCCGCCGCCGCTTCATCCAATCGCTCCTCGAGCAGCGCATTCTCGGCTCTCGCCAGAAGCCGCTCGCGCACCTCTTGAAGGCCGCTGCGCGCATGGAGGTTGGCGGGATTGCGCGCCTGCACTTGCTGGTAGAGTTCCAGCGCGTTGTCGCCCTTGGGCTCGGTCAGCCGGTTGGCCGCCAGCGCCGCCGCGGCGCGGGCCAGCAGCGGCGCCTCCGCGGCTGCATTGTCCACCGCGCTTGGCGGCGGCCCGCCATCGTCGCGCGCGCCTCTCTGCGACAGCCACGCCACACCGATCAGAACCAGAATCCCGACGGCGCCGCCAATCAGCCAGGGGCGCCCCGACCCGGCGGACCGATCCCGCCGCGGGGATTCCGCCGCACGCCGGCGCTGCTCGTCGTGCTTCTTGATGGCCGCTTCCGCGAACAATTTGGCCCGGCCCGGGGACATGGGTTTGTGAATGAATCGGTAGACGATGCCAGCGCTGATCAATGCCGCGAGCGAGCTTTCGTCGTCGCGGTTGCCGGCACAGATGACCACGAGGTCGGGAAATTGGCGCTTGATCTCGCCGACGAAGACGCTCGCAGGCTCGTTCAACGCCTGCAGGTCGAGCACCACGATCCCCACCTGGCCTGCGACCAGCAAGTCGCTGACCTTGTCGCCCGTCGGGACGTTCCACAGGCGTCGCGCGCCGCCCACGGCGTCGCGCAAGGTTTGCAGGAAGACCTGGTCCGCGGTCAATACGACGAGTTCGACAATGTCGCTCGCCAGGCTGAATTTCAGCTCTTCCAGCGAATCACCGTCTTCGTCGGAAGCTAGCACCAATTATTTCCTTTCATACAAAACCCAAGGGGACAGAGGGCGCGCGATGCCGCGCTGCAGCATGAGAGCCGTCCGGTCAGGCTAGTGTCATTCCACGAGCGACGCTATACGATACGGAGTCTCGGGCAGCAGACAATGTCTGCTGCGTTGCGTCAATTCAGTTCTGTGACCCGTCGCTCATTCGCACGCAGAAGGTACTCGGGGGATCATTGGGCGCGTCAATCGCTATCACCTCTAAATTGGCCGTTGAGCAGCGCCCGGCGCTCGAGCAATTGCTGTTTTTCAACGTAAACCAGCATCGGGTCAGGGTGGGAATTCAACAATCCATCGATACCTATGGGGTGCCCGAAATCTATGAGCAGGACGGCGGCTTGCGCGTTCGCGTTGGCGACATCGCGGGAGTCCAGACCCTGTTCGCAGTTTCCGATGAGGGCCGGCCGATGGGGGTTGCCGTTTTCGTGCGCTCGGCGCACGAACGCTTCGCGGTTCTGCATCTCGGGGTTGATCCTCGATTGAGCGCGGCTGCGGATGTGAATACCCGCGTGCTGCTGAAACTCATGCATGAAATCCGCAGCACCGCACGCCGCACTCGCGGCGTGGATTGCATCGAATTGGTCTACAAAGTACGTCATCCCGTGCGATTGCACGGTTAACCAAAACAAAGGGGACACAATGTTCAGCATGAATTCTGGGCGCAAGCTCGTTCTCGCCGCGACCGTCTTGGTGTTTGCAGCAGCCGGCTCAAGTGCACACGCCGCCGACTCATCGAAGGTCGTGCGATTGCCTCTGCCCGACGGCAACGACTTTCCGATCTCCTCGGCGGTCACGGTGAAGGCCGGAGTCGACACATATTTCCTGAGCGGCGCGCTCGCGCCGGTGATCAACAAGGATGCGCCGAAAGGCAGCGTCGCCGCCTACGGCGATACCGAAACCCAGACGGTTGGGGCGTTGAACTCGATCAAGGCGACGCTTGCCAGGCTGGGGCTGACAATGGGTGATGTCGTGAAGATGACGGTATTTCTGGTGGGCGATCCCGCGAAGGACAACAAGATGGACTTCGCCGGCATGATGGCGGGATACAAGCAATTCTTCGCCACCGCCGAGCAGCCCAACAAACCATCGCGCAGCGCCTTTCAGGTCGCCGCCCTCGCCGCCCCGGGGGCCTTGGTCGAGATCGAGGTGGTGGCCGCCAAGGCGCATTGAAATCAATCGATGGCGAGCGGCGTCGACCGTCGAAAACTTAAGGCTCAGCGGCATGCCGATGGCAAGCTGCGCTGCGCTTGGTGTCCCGCCGATCCCCTGTACGTCGCGTATCACGATACCGAGTGGGGGGTGGCGGTCCGCGACGACCGCAAGCTTTTCGAAATGCTGTGCCTGGAAGGCGCGCAGGCCGGCTTGAGCTGGCTCACCGTGCTGCGCAAGCGCGACAGCTATCGCAAAGCCTTCGACGATTTCGATGCAGAAAAGATGGCCCGCTACGGCGCCGCGCGCCGCCGCCGGCTGCTGCAAGATCCGGGGATCATCCGCAATCGCCTCAAGGTCGACGCGTTCATCGGCAATGCCGCCGCATACCTGCAGATCCGCTCGTCCCGCGGATCCTTTGCCGACTACCTGTGGCAGTTCACCGGCGGCAAGGTATTGCGCCGCCGGCCGCTGTACCTGGGCAGCGTCGCTCAATCGACCGCGCACAGCGACGCTATGAGCAAAGACCTGAAGCAGAAAGGCTTCCGCTTTGTCGGCTCGACGATTTGCTACGCCTTCATGCAGGCCGTGGGCATGGTGGATGAACATCAACGTTATTGCTGGGTTGCCGGCAGGGAAAGTTAATGCGTAAGCGGATTTCGACGAAGCTCAAGTTTCACGCGGCGGCGGTGGCGGCCGCGGCGGCTTTCTGCGTCATGGCGCCGGGATTTGCGCAGACGCAGACGCCGAAGCCGGCGCTGAAGCCGCTCGATGTGTTCGATCTTCAATGGGTGGCGGATCCAGAAATTTCGCCCGATGGGCGCAGCATTGCCTACGTGCGCATGGGTTTCGACATCAAAACCGACCGGCCGCGCGGTACGATCTGGCTGGTCGGCGTCGACGGCAAGAACGAGCACCCATTGTCGAGCGCGCCGTCGAGCACCGCACCGCGCTGGTCGCCGGATGGCGCGCGCATCGCGTATCTCGCACACGCCGCGGATGGCTCGACCCAGCTCTTCATGTATTGGACCGCGAATGGCGCAACCGCGGCCATCAGCAATTTCACCGAAGCGCCGCGCGGTCTCGAGTGGTCCCCGGATGGCCGCTGGCTGGCTTTCACCATGCCCGTTGCCGCGGAACGCAAGCCGCTCAAAGTGGAGCTGCCCGAAGCGCCGAAGAATGTACATTGGGCTGATCCGCCGAAATTGATCGACCGGATGGTGTTCCGCGCCGACGGCGAAGGTTATCTGCCGAATGCATTCAGCCAGCTGTTCATCGTCGCAGCCGACGGCGGTGCGGCGCGGCAGCTGACCCACGGCGATTTCGACCATGAGGGACCGCCCTCGTTCACGGCCGATGGCAGCGCAGTGCTCATCAGCGCAAATCGCCGGGCGGACGCGGACTTCGACCCGCTGGATAGCGAGATTTACCGCGTCGAATTGTCCGACGACTCCCTGCACGCGCTTACCGACCGGCGCGGGCCGGATCGCCATCCGGTGGCCTCTCCGGACGGCAGGCACATCGCCTACCTGGGATTCGACGACAAACAACTCGGCTATCAGGCCGTCCAGCTGTACGTCATGGACAGCGACGGCAGCCATCCACATTCGCTGACCGCGTCCCTGGACCGCGACGTCTCCTCGCCGCGGTGGAGCGGCGACGGCAAGCAGCTGTTCTTCTCGTATGGCGATCACGGCTTGGCGAAGATCGCCGCCATCGACCTTGCGGGCAAGATGCGCGTGCTGGCGGATGGCCTCGGCGGCAGCGATGTGACCCGGCCCTACTCCGGCGGCTCCTTCTCCTCATCCAGCAGCGGGCGATTCGCTTACACCCAGGCGAGTGTAGCGGCCCCTCCCGCGCTTGCCACCGGCACGTCGTCGCGCGATATCTCGGCCCTGACCGCGCTCAGCGGCACTCTGCTTCAGCAGCGAACCTTAAGCGCTGTCGAAGAAATCGCGTTCGACTCCTCGGCGGATCATCTTCGCATGCAGGGCTGGATCGTCAAACCGCCGCTGTTCGATCCGGCCAAGAAATACCCGCTGCTGCTGGAAATCCACGGCGGACCCTTCGCCAGTTACGCGGGAAGCTTCGCCGCGGAAATTCAGCTGTACGCGGCCGCGGGTTACATCGTGCTGTACATGAATCCGCGCGGCAGCACCGGCTACGGCGAGCAGTTCGCCAATCAGATTCATCATGACTATCCGGACAAGGATTACGATGACCTGATGTCGGGCGTCGATGCCGTGATCGGGCGCGGCTACATCGATACTCAACGCCTGTTTGTCACCGGCGGCAGCGGCGGCGGCGTGCTCACCGCGTGGATCGTCGGTCATACGGATCGCTTTCGCGCCGCCGTCGTCGTAAAGCCGGTCATCAACTGGACCAGCTTCGTGCTCACGGGCGATATGACCAATTACTTCTATCGATACTGGTTTGGGGAGTTTCCCTGGGAGAACATGCAGGCTTATTGGCGGCGCTCGCCCCTGGCCTATGTCGGCAACGTGCATACGCCGACCATGCTGATGACCGGCGAGGTGGACTACCGCACGCCGTCCAGCGAGGCGGAACAATTCTATCAGGCGCTGAAACTGCGCAAGGTCGATACCGCCCTGGTGCGCGTTCCCAACGCGTCGCACGATATTTCCGCCCGGCCCAGCCTGCTCATGGCCAAGGTGGCATACGTCCTGGCGTGGCTGAAGGCGCATGACGTGAAATCACCCTAAGGCATCCTCACGCGATTGACGGACTGCGCCGTCTGGCCGAACAGAATTTTTTTCGCCTCGTCGGTCATGGTCGAACTGCCGCCGATCCCGGACGCCAAAGCATAAGCGCGAAGCGTGGCGGGGCGCGTCTTGATTGCTTCGAACCAGCGCTTCAGGTTCGGGAAATCATCGAGGTTCTGACCCTGATTCTCGTGCGGTACGATCCATGGGTAGCATGCCATGTCCGCGATCGAATACGCGCCGGCGAGAAATTCTTGGATCCCGAGCCGCTGGTTCAATACGCCGTACAAGCGATTTGTTTCCTTGACGTAACGCTCGATGGCGTAGGGAATTTTTTCCGGCGCGTATCTCGCAAAATGATGATTTTGTCCCGCCATCGGTCCAAGTCCGCCAACCTGCCAGAACAGCCATTGCAAAACCTCCGCCCGGCCGCGCAAATCGTTGGCGATGAATTGTTCGCTCTTGTCCGCCAGGTACAGCAGAATGGCGCCGGATTCGAACACCGATACCGGCGCGCCGCGCTCGCGCGGCGTGTGATCGACGATTGCCGGCATGCGGTTATTCGGCGAGATTCTCAAGAACTCCGGCTTGAATTGATCGCCGGCGCCGATGTTCACGGGCACTATCCTGTACGGCATGGCGGTTTCTTCGAGGAACAGCGTTATCTTGTGGCCGTTGGGCGTCGGCCAATAGTACAGGTCGATCATTTGTGATCCTCCGCCGGCTCGGTACTCACCTTGTGTCCCCGTAATATCGCTATGCAGACGTCCTCTTCGCGCGGCTGCAAGCGCATTTGCGCAAGCCGCGTGCGCGCTCGCGTATTCTTGGTCCACGGCATCAGCGGCAGATCGAACTGCGCCGCCGCCGCCACGCGCCATTCCAAGAGATGCCTGGTCTGGGCGATGCCCCTGGCTTCCTTGCTGTCCGGCGGCAGCAGGCGCCTTTCAATCCCGAAGCCCGCAATCTGCGCCGCGACCGTGTCGCTCCTCTGCATGGTCTTCGCCAGCTTGAGACAGGCGTCGCGGCGCGCCGCTGATTCCCGGCAGGCATCCTGCAGCGGCGTGAAGGACGGAATGATCTGCGCGCTCGCAATGCCGCTGACTTCGACGAGCCGGGCCCAATCCGATGCGGCATATTCAGCCGGCAATTCGTGGCGCGAGCTTTTCAAGGCGTCGAACATCATCACCACGATCTCGTTCGAATAAAGATCGAAGCGCGACCCCTGTGCCATATCGGCAAGAACCCGGTCGACTTCCTCGGTGTCCTTGTCTCTCTGCGCCACGGCGAGCGTCGGCATCCAGGCTGCGCCATTGTCAGCATCCACCCAGCGCATGACCGTGGCGACATCGCGCCGGTCGCAGGCGGGCGTTTGCGCGCATAGCTGCAGGTGCAGCCAGGCGATGCCGGCGTTCTGCGGAGCCATTTCGCTGGCGCGAGCAAGCAATTCGAGCGCCGGGATCGAGGACTCCGGATTGCCCGCCGCGGGCTTTGGTTTGGCCGCGCGGCCCGCGAACTTGAGCGCGGCCGCCGTCGCCAGCGAGTTTGCGTCCTCATGCGCGCTGAGCGCTTTCGCCGCGAGCACCCTCCATGCCTGGTACTCGCCGGCGGGCATCCGCGAACCGCTTGCCGGCGCCGCGGCGAGCGCGAATGCGCAGTTCGCCCACAGCAGCGCGAACTGCGTCGCTAGAAGCGCAAGTACCCTGAAACAGCCCTTCACCACAGCCTGCCTGATTATCAAATGTGGCTGCGATTACCGCTCGTGAGGCCGGCGGTGATCGCCAGGCGCATGGCGTCCTCGACCGAAATATCGAGCGGCTGCAGTCGGTCGCGCGGCAAATAAATGGTATAGCCGCCAAAGGCATAACTCATTGGAAAGTAGACCGTCACCCAGTCCTGGCCGCCGTGGGACAGCAACACCGTCGGCACATCCTCGCGGGTGACGAATCCGATCGCATGCACATCGGCGAACCGCGCCAGCACCACGCGCTGCAAATCCCGCTTCTCGCCGCTGCCCGACGGCAATAAACTCACGACATCGCGAAATCCGCCGTACAGCGTCTTCACGAACGGAATCCGTCCCAAAAAATCGTCCCAGTACCTGAGCAGGATCTTGCCGGCATAGGCATTTACCAGGCTGCCGACCAGGAGCAGCAGCAGGAAACCGGCGATGAGCCCAAGGCCCGGCCAGTAGTGTTGCGGACTGATGATGCCCACCGCGAGCAGCGCCCGGCGCAGCCATCCTTCGACCGTATTCACCAGCCACCAAATCACATAGATCGTCAGCGCCAGCGGCAGCACGGTCACCAAACCGCTCATGGTCAGCGTCAAGATCTTGCGCATGGGATTATCATCGCATGAAGGGGCCCAACCCGCCCATCTGGTAGCCACATCCATGACCGAACCCACTGCCATCGATATCGCGCCCGCTCTCCCTGCGGATGTGCCTCTGCTGCTGGCGCTGATCACCGAACTCGCCGACTACGAAAAACTCCGGCATGAAGTGGTTGCGACCGAGGCCTCCGTCGCCCAGGCACTATTCGCGCCGCGGCCGAGCGCCGAGGCCGTCATCGCCCGCATCGCCGGCGAGCCTGCAGGCTTCGCCCTGTACTTCCACAATTTTTCAACATTTCTCGGCAAGCACGGCCTTTACCTCGAAGATCTCTTCGTACGCCCCGCATACCGCGGGCGGGCGATCGGCAAGGCGCTGCTGCGGTACCTGGCGGCGCTGGCATTGCAGCGCGACTGCGGCCGATTCGAGTGGGCGGTACTCGACTGGAACCGGCCGGCGCGCGATTTTTACGAAGCGCTGGGTGCGCAGGCGAAATCCGACTGGATCATTCACCGCATCTCCGGCGACGCGCTCAAGCGGCTGGCTGCGCCGCCGTCATGATTGGCGCGGCAGGATGAAACGCAGACCTTGGAAATTCAAGACCACGCCGTCGCGCCGGATGAGCTCGATTTTAGGCCCTTCCTGCAAAACGGCTCCTTCCTTGTACTTGCGCATGTTGATGTACACGAAGCGGTCGCCCGGCTTGGTCGCATAGACATGCACGTCCAGGTGCAGTTCGGGCAGGGTCTGCGCGCCCGTCAGGCTGAGCTCGCTGATTGACGGCAGCACCTCGTCGTTGCTGGCGGACGCGCCGGCGCCGGCATCCTCGTCGGTCAGCACCGGATCGGGCCGATGCAAGGCCCGCGCACCGGCCTGCGACGCGGCCGCGCGCAGCGGTGCAACATACAAGGGCGCCCGTGCCGCCGGGGCGCTGTCAGCCGCGGCAGAGCCGGCTGCGGCCGATACCGGAATTTCCGGCGCATACACCGGCGGCGCATTCAAGGGACTGAAGTGCGGCGCCTCGCCGGGCTGCGCTGCGGCCGCGGCGGCTGCATGCGCCGCAGGCGTCGCTCGCGCGGTGGGGGCGGAGTTTCTCAACAACATCACCAGCAATACCACGATGTTGATTGCGAGCAGCAAGCCGAGCAATACCGCCCAGACGGGCAGGCGGCCGCGCCGCCGCCGGATGCCGGCGTCCATCAAGCCCGGCTCGGATTGACGCTGCCGTTCGATTTCGGATTTCTTCAGTGCATCGAGAATGAAGGACATTTTCCTAACCGCCGCGCAGCGTCTGGGTGAGCAACACCGGCGAGCCCGGCTCGGCCAGAACGGTGTCGAGCACCACTTGGGTTTGCACACCCGCGATCCCATCGACATTGAGGCGATGTTCGCGCTGGAAGTTCTGTACGGCGATCGCCAATTCTTCATCGTAGACGTCGGCGTGTTCGGGATCCGACGCGCCGCCTCGCAATGCGTTGAGGCTGCGCCTGAGCCAACGGACTTCCTCGCCCTGCATGCCCAGCGACAGTTGCCGGGCGCGCGCCGTCTTTGGCTTCCAGATAACCGTGAATTCTCCGAACCAGTCGCTCGACAGATCCTCGAGGGACACCCGCTCGTTGTGATCGCCCAGGTCCAAGGTGGCAAACCGATCATCGAGGCCTGACAGCACCACGCGATGCCGCAGGCCCTTGTCGTCGGTCAACGTCAAAATGGCGGGCCGATTCAAGGTCCTGACCTGAGCCCAGGAGCCGCGTTGATCGAGGCAGGCAAGCCCGGCCCTTGCCGCCTGTCCACAGGGATCCCGCTCGTCCGCCATCGCCGTGCCCCACAGCGACAGCAAATGCCGGAAGGCGGCCGCATCGGTGGTGTTGGCGCTATTGGCTTCGAGCAGGGCCTTGACGGGAATCGTTGCAGGAGCGGGTGGCGCCGCAGGAACGGGTGCCGCGGGCGCCACCACGGGCGGGAGCGCCGCCGCAGGCGCGCCTGACGCTTGGGTTGCGTGGCGGAGAATGCTCAGGGCGGAATCCTGGCGATGCCACATCTGCCAGCCGCCAACGAGAATTGCGGCGAGGGCCACCGCGCCCAAGGAGCCTGCGGACCAACCCAGCCACCTCGGGCTGAACCGGCGGCCGTAAACCTCGCCCGCGGCACGGCGCACCAGGCCGGCGGTTATTTTGCGCGTTTCCTGGGTATAGGCGCCGAGCAGGGCGCGGTCGCAAACCACGTTGATGACGCGCGGTATTCCCATGGACAGGCGGTGCACCTCGGCCAAGGCCGCAGGCGCGAATATTTCCTGCGCGGCGCCGGCAACGCGCAATCGATGGCGCACATAGCCTTTGGTTTCCTCGGCTGCCAGCGGTTTGAGGTGGTAACGGCCGGTGATCCGCTGCGCCAGCTGACGCAGGTCGGTGCGGTCGAGCAATTCCCGAAGCTCCGGCTGACCGATCAGGATGATCTGCAGCAGCTTCTGGGTGGGTGTTTCCAGATTGGTGAGCAGTCGGACCTGTTCCAGCACCTCGATGGAAAGATTCTGCGCCTCATCCACCAGCACAATGATGCGCCTGCCTTCCGCGTGCGCTTCCAGCAATCTCCGGTTCAGCGCATCGACCATTTGCTTGACGCTGCTGCGGTCGGCCTCGCCGAGGTTCAATCCCAGCTCTTCACAGATGGTCAGCAGGAATTCGACGGGGGTGACGCGCGGATTCAAGATGACGGCGACGTCGGCATGGTGCGGTACGCGCGACAGCAGCGTGCGCACGACGGTGGTCTTTCCGGTTCCCACTTCCCCGGTCAGCTGGATGAAGCCGCCTGACTCGTTGATGCCGTACAAGAGATGGGCCAGTGCTTCGGCGTGACGCTCGCTCAAATAGAGATAGCGCGGGTCCGGGGTAATGGCGAAGGGCTTTTCGCTGAGACCGAAGAAGCTGGTGTACATGAGCGCTAGGATAATACCAATGGCAGCTTAGTTTCCGTGGCCGGTGTTGCGGGGCAACAAACTGGCGCGGGTCAACAAGCCCTGCCCAAAACGGTCGCGTATGCCGTCCACTGCCGAGTCCAGCCTCTCACCTGCGGCCGGCTGTGCGGCGGAAAAGAGATCGGTCTGCCGCAGGATGCGCAATTCGCTGACGCCCACACCCAGCAGTCGCACGCCGGCACCGGGTTGGGCGGCCACCCAGGCGAGTAGCAGCGACTGCGCGGCGGCCGATACCATGGCCGTGTCCTGGGTGGGCGGCTTGAGCGCCCGCTGCCGGGTATAGGTCGTGAAATCGCCGCGGCGAATTTTGACGTTCACCCTGCCGGCGAGAAGTTCGTGAGCACGCAGCCTTGAGGCCGTTCGATCGGAAAGGCGCACGATCTGCGCCGTCAAGTCCGCCGGCGTGTATATATCCGCGGCAAAGGTCTCCTCCGCGCTGATCGACTTCTCTTCGCGATCCGGCACCACCGGCCGATCGTCGCGACCACAGGCGCGGTCGCGCATGGCTTTGCCGTGTTTGCCAAAGGCCTGCCACAGCACCGCCTCGCTGGCGGCGCGCACGTCGCCGAATGTGCGGATGCCCGCGGCATGAACCGCGGGCAGCGTTTTTTGTCCCACGCCAAATAATTTCTGAATCGGCAACGCGTCCAGAACCTCCCGCATGTTGCACTCGTCGATGCGGCACATTCCGTCCGGCTTGTGCAAATCCGAGGCGATTTTGGCCAGCAGCTTGTTGGGCGCGATTCCCACCGACGCGGTGAGCCCGGTTTCGGTCGCGATGCGGCGCCGTATTTCGCCGCCGATCGATTCCGGGTCTCCCAGAAGCCGTTGGCTCGCCGTGACATCGAGAAAGGCCTCGTCCAAAGATAGGCCTTCGACCAGAGGCGTGAACTCGCGAAAAATCTCGAAAACCCGTGCCGAGATCTCTTGGTAGCGGCCCATGCGCGGCGCCACGACCACCGCATCGGGACAGCGGCGCAGCGCTTCGCGCGTCGGCATCGCCGAGCGCACGCCGAAGCGGCGCACCACATAGTTCGCGGCCGCGACCACGGCGCGCGCGCCGGTGCCGCCGACGATGAGCGGCTTACCCTTGAGTTCGGGACGATCGTGCTCCTCGACGGATGCGTAAAACGCGTCCATGTCGACATGCAGTATCGTTCGGGCGTCGCCGCGCCCGGCGTCGCCGCTGTGCATCGCTAGTTCACGGTGACGGTGATTTTCTTCGAAACCAGCGGCGGATCGAATGAGGTATGCAGGTAATCCGCGAACACGAGTTGCAGCGTGTGCTTGCCGGGCGCCAGGCTCAGCTCGGTTTCGGTTTGACCCTTGCCGAAGTGCAGTATCTTATCGGTCGCCGGCAGCGGCGCATCTATTTTAAGTTCGCTGAAATCGGTGTCGACCAGCAGATGATGATGCCCGGTGTTGTCGAATTTGACCCCCGCCGGCGCTACACCTGCGCCCTTCAAGCCGAAGCGCACGCCGACCGGTCCGTGCAGCGTCGCGCCGTCGTGCGGCGTGATGAAATACACCTCGGCACCGGCCGGCGCCGCGACGCGATCCGCAGCGACTGCGAATGCTGCCAACAAGCAAATACCCAACGCGAGAACTGAACGAATCATGCTGCTCTCCTTTCATGGTGCGACGGATGCGTTACGCATCTTAGCGCTGCTCCTGCGCGCCGACACCCAATTCATGCGGCGCGAAATCATCGACGTTGATAATATTCATGACTTTGGCATCGTAATCCACAAGCAGTGAAGCTTCCGCTTCGCTGAGGATGCCTAGATCCAGCGCCTGGCGGATTTGTCCCGGCAGATCCAGCGCGCTGACCCTGCCGGTCTTGACGCCATCCACGCGCACCCGCTTCTCCAAGGGCTCCGCCGCGATGCAAAGTGTCAGTGCTTCCTGCAGCTGCGCCAATGGGTTCTGCGAACCCGGGGTTTTATAGATGTGGGCGCTCAAACGCTCCCTTGTTCCGGTCGGATTCATGATGAGAGCGCCGATTTCGCGGCCCAAACCATCGCTCGGCGGAAAGTAGGTCAGCCCGCGCGGAAAGATGAACAGCCGCATGAACCCACCCAAGAAGCGGTTCGGAAAATTGCGCAAAAACAGGTGCAGCTGTTCCTGCGCCTGATACAGCAGGCTCCGGCAGGCCCATTCGACGAGCGGCAGGTCCGCGGTTTCACGGCCTTGGTTCTCGTGATGCTTGAGCACCATGGAGGCCAGATACATCGCCGACAATACGTCGCCGAGGCGCGCCGACAGGGTCTCCTTCTTCTTGAGATAGCCGCCGAGCGCCAGCATCGCCACGTCCGTGGCCAGGGCGAAGGCAGCGCTGAACCGGTTGATGTGCTGAAAATAGCGCATGGTCGCGCCGCCCGGCACCGCGGTGAATCGCGCCGCCGTCAGCCCGAGGACGAGGGAGCGCACCGCATTGGAAATTGCGAATCCGACGTGACCCAGGACCGCGGCATCGAATTCGCGCGTGCCGGCCTCGCGATCCGGATTCCTGGCGGCATTCATTTCCTTCAATACGAAGGGATGGCAGCGCACCGCCCCCTGGCCGAATATGATCAGGCTGCGCGTCAGGATGTTGGCGCCTTCGACCGTGATCGCCACCGGCACGATCTGATATCCGCGCCCCAGATAATTTTTCGGCCCCAGGCAAATGCCTTTGCCGCCATGCACGTCCATCGCATCGTTGGCGATCATGCGGCCGATTTCGGTGGCGTGATATTTGAGCATGGCGGACGGCACGGATGGTCTTTCACTGCCGTCGATCGCGCCCGCGGTGACGGAGCGCGCGGCGTCGATGATGTAGGTGCGCGCCGCCATGCGTGCCAGCACCTGCTCGACGCCTTCGAAGCCGCCAATGGGCGTGTTGAATTGGCGGCGAATGCGCGCGTACGCGGCAGACGCATACACTGCGGCCTGCGCGCCGCCGGTGGCACTGGACGGCAGCGAAATACAGCGGCCGACCGACAGCTGCTCCACCAGCATGCGCCAGCCCTGGCCGGCTGTGGCGAATCCGCCGATGATGGCGTCCAGGGCTACGAACACGTCATGCCCCTGAATCGGGCCGTTTTGAAAAGGCACATTCAGCGGAAAGTGGCGGCGGCCGATCGTGACGCCGGGAGTGTCGCGCGGAATCAGCGCGCAGGTAATCCCCAGGTCGACTTTGTCGCCCATCAGGCCATCCGGATCATAGAGTCGGAACGCCAATCCAATGATGGTTGCGACCGGCGCGAGCGTGATGTAGCGCTTGGAGAAGTTGAGTTTGATGCCGATGATCTCGGCGCCCTGCCATTGGCCTTTGCAGATTAGCCCGGTGTCGGGAATGGACGCCGCGTCCGAACCCGCGCGCGGGCCGGTGAGCGCGAAACAGGGCACATCGTCACCGCGCGCGAGGCGCGGCAGATAGTGCGCCTTTTGCGCGTCGGTACCGTAGTGCAGCAGCAGCTCCGCAGGGCCCAGCGAGTTTGGCACGGCGATGGTCGACGATGCGGTGGTGGACCGCGAGGCGATCTTGATCAGCACGCACGAATGGGCATATGCGGAGAACTCGAGGCCGCCGTAGCGCCGCGGAATGATCATCGCAAAGAAGCCGCGCGACTTGATGAACGCCCACACCGCGGCGGGCATGTCGGCGCGCCGATGGGTGATGTCCCAGTCATCGAGCATTGCGCACAATTCCTCGCAGGGTCCGTCGAGAAATGCCTGCTCGGCCGCGGTGAGCGCGGGCGCTTGCGCCGACATGAGCTTTTGCCAGTTTGGATCGCCGGTGAATAATTCTCCGTCCCACCACACCGTGCCGGCGTCCAATGCCTCGCGCTCGGTGGCCGACATGGCCGGCAGCAGCTTGCGGTACTTCCTCATGAACGGCCGTGTCACCAGCGGCAGGCGCAGCGCGCGGATGTTCAAAAGCAGCAGGACGGCGAATGGCAGGGACACCGCGATCTTCCACGCGGCCGGCGCGGCGCCCAGAACCCAGTAGGCCGCGAACAGCAGCAGCAGCACGCAGGAACTCGCGGCCCGTCCGGCGCGGCGATACGCGAGGATCATGAAGGCGCCCACGAACAGCGCCAGCCAGCCCACTGCGGCGCCGACGCTTGGCCACAGGTGATTCATGATCGCCCCTTTGAATCAGATCAAGTCTTTTACGCCGTCGCGCTCCTCGAGCAATTCGCGCAACGTCGCCTGCATTTTATCGCGGCTGAAATCGTTGATGGCGAGCCCTTGAACGACGCTGTATTCGCCGTTCTTGCAGGTCACCGGATACGAATAGATAACGCCTTCCGGTATTCCGTAGCTGCCGTCCGAGGGTACCGCCATGCTCACCCAGTTGCCGGCCGGAGTGCCGAGCATCCAATCATGAATGTGATCCAGGGCCGCAGCCGCGGCCGAGGCGGCGGATGAACTGCCGCGCGCCTTGATGACGGCCGCGCCGCGCTGCTGCACCGTCGGAATATAGCTGTCCTTGAACCAGCTTTGATCGACCAATGACAGCGCGGGTTTGCCGCCGACGGTGGCGTGGTGCAGATCCGGATACTGGGTTGCGGAGTGATTTCCCCAGATGATTATTTTTTTCACATCCGACAACGCAGCGCCGGTTTTCTCCTGCAGTTGCGCCAACCCGCGATTGTGATCCAAGCGGGTCATCGCGCTGAAGTGCGACGCCGGGAGCGACGGCGCGTTGCGCTGCGCGATGAGCGAATTGGTGTTGGCTGGATTGCCCACCACCAGCACGCGCACGTCGCGGCTCGCGACAGCTTCCAGCGCCTTGCCTTGCGCGGAAAAAATCTTGGCGTTCTCGAGCAGCAGATCCTTGCGTTCCATGCCGGGACCGCGCGGCCTGGCGCCGACCAGCATCGCAAAATTGCAATCCTTGAAGCCCACATTGGCATCGGATGTGGCGGTTACCTTGTTGAGCGGCGCGAATGCGCAGTCGTTCAGTTCCATCACCACGCCCTGGACTGCCGCGCTGGCCGCCGGGATCTCCAACAGATTCAGGTTGATCGGTTGATCGGGCCCCAGCATTTGGCCGGATGCGACCCGGAATGCAAGCGCATATCCGATGTTCCCGGCGGCGCCCGTGATGGTGACAGTAACTGGCTTCTTCATGACGAGCTCCCGCGCAAAATCGAGGAATGGTAGCCGAAATCACCCGCGGCCGTCATTGGCGGACCGGCAGCGGCGGCAGTGTCGCGGTCGGCAGCCTGACCTTTAGCAGCTGCGCCACGGTGGGAGCGATCCGGCGCATATCGATGACGCCGAGGTCGCGACGTTGGGCAATCTCCGTTCCCGTCACGAAGAATGACGCGCGCATCTCCGGAAATTCGGGCGAGAATCCGTGGCCACCCGCGGATCTCTGCACCTCGCTCAGCAACGGCGCCGCCGGGTCGCTGATCGCGTAATAGCCGGACTTCATCACCACCAGAAACCATGCATCGGGGAATGCGCCTATTTGCTTGATCGCGTCGCGCTCGAGAATTTGCAGGATGCCGTTGCGCGCATCTGACGCGAGAGTGCGCAGCAATTCGCGCACGCGCGCAACGCTGCGTTCATCGACCGGCTCGTGCAGCATGATGGCCGCTACGCCGCCTGCGCCCCAAACTTGCGCCTTCCAAGCCTCGCCGCTGTGGCTGAGATCGGCGCGCAAAAACGGCAGCAATAGATTCACTCGATGCGTGAGCGTCAGGAAGCCGTGGTCCGAGACGACCACGGTGATGCCGGCAGGATCATTGGCGCGCGCCGCCGCGTTGAGCTGCGCCAGCCAGCCATCGATCTCCTCGAGATCTTGATTGACCTCCGGGCTGAAAGGACCGTGAGCGTGCTGTTCCTCGTCGAGTGAGCTCAAATGAAGAGTCATGAACACAGGCTTTTGCGAGCGCAGCACATCCAACGCGAATCGCACCTTGATCTCATCGCCTTTCGGACTGACATCGTTTCCCTGCATGTAGGGACCCAGCCGCGCTTGCATCGCCTGCAACAATCCTTCGGGACGTGACAACGCTGCAATGAGATGCGAATCGGAAGGATTAAGATCCGCGGTCGGCCGGAAGATCCGCCAATACTCGGGAATGAGGAAGTCCACCTCGGTCGCGCCGACGCTGACCGGCCAGCCGACGCTGGCGGTGGAAAATCCGGCATCGTGAGCGGCCCGCCACAACGTGGGCACGCGGATTTGTCTCGCGTACCAATACCAGCTTTCGGCGAAATTGCGTTTCGGGTCAAATTCCAGATTGTTGTAAATACCATGTTCGGCGGGCGTTGCGCCGGTCAGCAGCGTCGTGTGATTGGGATATGTAACGGTCGGCCAAACGCCGATCACGCCGCGGGCATAGGCGCCGTCTCGCAACAGACTGCGCAGATACGGAATCTTCAGCGCGTGAGCATCTGCTTCGAACACATATTCCGGCTTCAGTCCATCAACTGAAATCATCAGAACCGGTGCGGCGAATGCGGGAGTCGCTGCGATTACGGCCAGAAGCAGTACATGCCGCAGCGGCTTGACCCACGCGACCCGCCAGCAACCCTCAATCATCGTTGCTGACCGGATTAGCGAGTGGCGCAACCGCAAAAAAAAGAAAACATCATTCATGGTTTTATCGCAATCCCACAATATTGTCTTAGCAAACATGAAGTTACGTGCCAAAAAATATTTTCATAAAGTGCTTGTATGTAGTGGTGATGTATATTACTATATCACCAAGTCACCGAAACACCCGGTGATGAACTGAAGACCGAAACACTGGATAGGAGACGATCATGAACACTTCAACTTCCACCAAACTCGCCGCTCTCGCTCTTGCCCTGATGGTCAACAGCGTGATCATGGGTGGCATGGCCTACTTGTTCAATGCCCAGCTGCAGCAGCCCACGGCGGCCATTTCGCTCGCCAACGGCGGTCATCAAGCAGTGAACGCATTGATCTAAGGACCCTAACAGGCGCTCTGGTAGATTAGCGTGCTATATATCCCCTACACACGGGGACCTCACATCGAGCGGAAAATGGACCCGAACTGGAACGACAACCAACCCATCTATCGCCAACTGCGCGATCGAATGGTCGCCCTGATCCTCGAG